>CABPYL010000034.1 GCA_902461565.1 uncultured Porphyromonadaceae bacterium | reverse complement strand
CGCATCATATCGTGGGTGGAGCAAACAGATTATCAAGCTCTTGCTTGGATATTTTGATGATTCTGCCAACCTTAACCTTACTTATGCGGTAGGTCTTGATATAATGGTAAAGTTGGTCGCGTGTCATGCTGTATTTTGCCATTGCCTCCTGCATGGTGTAGGTGTCCGGCTCATTGACGGCAACACCTTTGGCTTTGTCAAAATGCCATTTTGAATACCGAGCCTCGCATCCGACCTTCTTCTTTGGAATATTCTCTTTTGACACAAGATTATAGATTGCCGAGAGCGTCATGCCATAACGCTCCTGTATCTCTGCTGCTGTGTACCATTCGGTTATTTCTTCTTTCGGGGCTGACTTGGCAAAGAATCGGTCGATATGCGGTTTGCTCCAGAGTGTTTTGCCTCGTTGGATAATTTTCGGAAAATTGTTTTCTTTCGCTGCCTTGAACAGCCATGAATTGCTGATGCTGAATTTCTCCAGCACTTCTTTTGTGGTATAGAACTCCGTTATCGGCTGTTTCTCTTTTGCCGGTCTCAACTGATAGTGATGAGAGCCGTCAAAGAGAGCATTGAGGCTCTCCCTGCTGATAAGGGTTTTCCCCTTGAACTGGAAACAGGGGATAGAGTTTGCGGCGAGATAATTGTAGATACTTCTTCTGCTTACGCCTAACAGTCGGGCGCATTGAGTAGGAGAGATAAATGGGCTGCTCTCGATTGTCTTTGGACTGTTAGCCTTTGACTGTTCTTTCGCCACGTGCTCCTTTCGCTTGGCATCTTTGTAGGCATGTTCGGCACAACGCTTTGAACAATATCGCGTTGTGCATTTGCGGGCTATGAACGTATTGCCGCACCACTCGCAAGTCTTGGTGATTTCAATAGTGCTACTCATTCGATTTTACGTTTTTATTTCTGTTAATATTCTGTTAAAAGTGTGCAAGGGCGTGCAATGGTGTGCAACTGTGTGCAAATCGTCCACGACCTTATATCTATGTCAGTTCCGATTGGCTCACGAGATACAATCGGGATACAAAAATGGGCGTAAAATCGAGCAGAAACGGTAAAAACCGAGTAATGCGACAACAAAAATGGCACCCCGTAAAGAGTGCCATACTAACCGATTATGCTAAACTGTAATCGTTTCTAACTATATAGTCATTTCCCGATGCAGAAGTGGGTGAAGATGGTGGAAAGGATTTCGGGGGTGGTGATGGCACCGGTTACGGTGGAGAGATGGTGGATGGCTTCGCGAAGGTCTTGTGCGATGAGGTCGGCGGGGAGGCCGGTGTCGAGGCCGGAGAGGACGGCACGCAACGATTGGGCGGCGGCGGCGAAGGCCTGAGCGTGGCGTGCGTTGGTTACGAGGATGTCGTTTTCGGTACCGACGTTCATAAGTGTGTCGAGCACGCGCACTATCTCTCGGCGCAGATCCTCGAGACCTTGGCTGGTGAGGGCGGAAACTGCTACGGAGGCGGCGCAGGGGATCGCAACTGAGGCGGGGGCGGCGAGGTCGCTTTTGTTGGTTACGACAATTAGTCGCTCGGGCGAAATTCCTTCGATGTCTGGGGCGGTGGAGGATTCGGTGGCATCGAGGACGAGCAGGACAAGGTCTGCAGACGTGGCGGCCCGGCGCGAGCGTTCTATGCCCATATTTTCCACGGGATCGTCGCTGTGACGGATGCCGGCGGTATCTTTGAAGCGTAGAAGATATGGTCCGGCTTCGGCGGTGTCCTCCACGATGTCGCGGGTGGTGCCGTGGATGTTGCTGACTATAGCACGGTCGTCGCCGAGCAACGCGTTGAGCAGCGATGATTTGCCTACGTTTGTTTTGCCGATTATAGCGACGGGAATACCGTCTTTTATGGCTTTTCCGGCAGCGAAGCTGTCGGAAAGGTTTTGCAGGGCGCGCGCTGATTCGTCGGCGAGGGCGCGCAGTTTGTCGCGAGAGGCAAATTCAACGTCTTCTTCGCTGAAGTCGAGCTCGAGTTCAAGAAGCGACGCGAGTTCTACCAGACGCGCGCGTATGTTGTTGATGTGCTGAGAGAATTTGCCGCGCATCTGGTTGAGTGCCTGATGGTGTGCGGCCGCCGATGAGGAGGCGATGAGGTCGGCGACGGCTTCGGCTTCGGCAAGGTCCATTTTGCCGGATGCGAATGCGCGGCGTGTGAATTCTCCGGGCAGAGCGAGGCGTGCTCCGGCGGTGATGAGGGCGTTTATCATCCGGCGCTGTATCCACCGTGAGCCGTGCATGCTTATTTCGGCCACGTTGTCGCCAGTAAACGAGTGCGGGGCACGGAAGACGGTGAGTACGACCTGGTCGAGCGTACTGCCATCATCCGGATTTACGATGGTGCCGAGGTGGGCCGTGTGCGAAGGCATTGTGGCGATGTTTTTACCGTGCCAGATGCGCGCAACGGTGTCGAATGCTTCGCGTCCGCTCACTCGGGCTATTGCAACTCCGCCGGTTCCCGCAGGGGTAGATATGGCGCAGATGGTATCGTCGGGGTTGTAGTATAATTCTGTGTTCATTTTTGTCGTTTGTTGCGGTTCCACAGTCGCAGGTTCATGTTGCTTTCTATGCTGTTTTCTATGCTGTCCGGCAGGCAACTGAAGAAGTCGTAGCCGGTGATTTCCTCTACCTGGTCGACGCTGCAAGCGAGTTGTTCCAGCTGTTCGTCGGTGTAGGAGTTGGGCATTATGAAGCCGATGGCACGCATTGGCGACGCGTAAGGAGCGAGTATCACCTTGAAGAAGCGCCGTGGCACGCTGACGCCGTTGCCGATGGTCTGTGGCATGTGGTCGGTGAGTACGGGGCCGCATATAATCCACAGTGCACTGTCGCGTTGTGCCCACTGACGGCATTTCTTTTCTAAGGTTGACCAGCGGCCGCTGTTGAGGGCATGGTCCTGCGGACATATGTTGGTCATAGAGTGCGAGTCGGTCATTGCCTGTTCGCTCCATTTCATGTCGGCGGCAGGAGCCATGTGGCCGCGGTCGAATCCCGAGTTGCGGTAGTCGTCGGGCGTGGCGCAACCGTACACGTCGGTGTCCTGGAAGAAGCGAGACGAACGTGGCAACTGACCTTCGGCCTCGACGCCGGTAAGTTCCCATACAACGTAATTTGGTATGTGTCTTGCGGGATTAAACGACACTTTGAAACCGGTATATTCCGCCATGATTTCGGGCTGGTCGTCCGGAATGATTACGTCTGCCAGCCGGGCGTCGGTAATGATTTCTGCCGGGGTGCCTTGGTTGAGGCTGTGGTTGTCGCGGGCGTAGAGCGCGACGTAGAGTGCGAATATGAAGATGGGCAACAGGCCGATGACTACATGCCGGCGCCGTGCCGACCGGACTTTGCGGTTAGATGTCTTTTTTTTCATAAATCGGCGTGTTTGAGGATTGCGTCGCAGGCTTTTGCGAAGACGTCAATGTCGGCGTCGGTCATTGCGGCGCTGAGGCTCAGACGCAGGCGGTCGGTGCCGGGGGGAACAGTGGGCGTGCGGATGGGCAGCACGTCGATTCCGCGTTCCGCGAATTCTTTCGAGAGTGCCACGGCGCGCATTGGGTTGCCGATGTGCAGTGGCTGTATATGGCTTTCGGGAACGTCGGCGCCGTAGCCGCGCAGTATCCCGGCCATACGTGCGTCGAGATGGCGCAGGTGCGCGCGTTCGCTGTCCATCTCCATTGCTTTGCGGAACACGAATCGCGACCATTCTATGTTGAGAGGGGGTAGGGCGGTGGAGAATATGAAGCTGCGAGCTTTGTTTATGGCGTAGTCGCGCAGGGGCTTATTCATGATTGCGTAGGCGCCCACGGATCCGAGTGCTTTGCCGAGGGTGCCTACTATTATGTCAATATCGCCGTATGCGGCAGAGGAGTAGCACAGGCCGCGTCCGGCATCTCCCTCCACACCTACGGCGTGGGCCTCGTCTATGTACAGCATCGTACCGGGAATATTTTTTTTCACTTCCGCGAGGGCTTCTATATCGGCTCTGTCGCCGTCCATGCTGTATACACTTTCGGCGATAATCAACGGTTTCAGTCCCTCGTTGGCGGCTTTGTGTGCAAGGCGGCTCAGGTGGGCGGCGTCGTTGTGGCGGAAGCGCTCGAATGGGGCGCAGGAAAGACGTATGCCGTCGATAATCGATGCGTGTACAAGGCGGTCGGCAAGAATGACGGTTCCTTTGGTGGCAAAAGCTGATACAAGGCCTGTGTTGGCATGGTAGCCGCTGTTCATTACGAGAGCCCGGCGTCCTCCGTATGCTTCGGACAACTCGTTTTCGAAGTCGCTGAACGCTTTCTGCCGTCTGGCAAGCAAGCGCGACGCCGAGGCCGACATAAGCAGATCGCGTGGATCAATGTCGGCAAAGAATTCTTCCTGAAAGTCGGTGCGACTGGCGATACCGAGGTAGTCGTTGGAAGTGAAATCAATCTTCGCAGAGTTTTCGCCGTCAGCCGGAATAGTGCGTAGGTTGCCTTCATTGGCAAGGCGCCCGAGAGTCTGTTCAATAATTGTATTCATCACTCACAAGCTCTACCAGGCTGCGGCAGAGAAAACGCAGCTGTTCATCGGATATAACATACGGCGGCATGATGTAGACATTTCGCCCGAAAGGCCTTATCCACACGCCTTTGGCTACGCATGCTTTCTGGAATTTGCCAACGTCGACGGGTCTGTCGACCTCTACAACGCCTATCGAGCCGAGCACACGTACATCGGTTACATTCGGAAATTCAGATGCAGGGGCAAGACCCTCGCGCATGATTTTCTCGATGTTTCCGACTACTGCGGCCATGTCCTGCGAGCGCAACAGGCGCAACGATTCGCAGGCGATGGCGCAGCTCAGCGGATTACCCATGAATGTGGGACCGTGCATCAGCACACCTGCCTCGCCGCGCGATATCGAATCGGCTATTTCCGCGGTGGCGCATACGGCGCTCATGGTAAGGTATCCGGCCGTTAGACCTTTGCCGATACACATTATGTCCGGCATCACCCCGGCGTGTTCCCATGCAAAGAAACGGCCTGTGCGCCAGAAACCTGTGGCGATTTCGTCGAAGATGAGAATAACACCGTAGCGGTCGCACAACGCACGTGCCTGCCGCAGATATTCGGAGTGATAGAACCACATTCCACCGGCGCCCTGTACGATAGGCTCCAGTATTACTGCGGCGATATCGCCCGCGTGCTTTTCAAGAAGGTCGCGCAAAGGCTCTGTTTCTGCCGGATTCCATTCTCCGCCGAAACGCGAGCGAGGCTGCGGCAAAAAGTAGCGCTTGGGCAGCGCCGAGCCGAAAGCCGAGTGCATGCCCGTAACGGGATCGCACACGCTCATGGCATTCCACGTGTCGCCGTGATAGCCGCTGCGTATGGTGGCGAAGTTGGTCTTTTCGTGACTTCCGCTACGCGATATCGCGGCCTGAATGGCCATTTTCATGGCCACTTCCACTGCCACAGAGCCGGAATCGGCGTAAAAAATGTGGTTCATATTTGGCGGAAGCACTTCCAATAGTGCTTTGCCGAGTTGTACGGCCGGTTCGTGGGTGAGACCGCCGAACATCACATGGCTGACGGTGTGCAGCTGGCGCTCGGCGGCGGCGTTGATGGCAGGATGATTATAGCCGTGGATGGCGCACCACCACGATGACATGCCGTCCACCAGAACGGTGCCGTCGGCAAGGGTTATCTCGGCGCCTTTTGCTCCGGCGATCTTGTATGTCGGCAGCGGGTCGATTGTGGAGGTGTAAGGATGCCACAGATGCTCGCGGTCCCAGCTGTCGTGAAGAATATTATTATCCATTATGTATAGTGGCAACGCATGGCTGCCGGTTGGTTTTTTCAGAATGCAAAGATACGCATTTTCCTACAAAAACCGGCATCGGCCGTCTCCCGTCGACAAATCGCTGTTCGCCATATGGTTTATCATGACAAAATTCTGTAACGTTATTACGCTGGCTGCAGTGCTTCTGGCAGGACTTGCATAGTTTGACGGAATGTTGTAATTTTGCAGCCCGTCCGGACAGTGCCGGACTATAATATCATAATAAATATGTCGACCAACACAGTAGACAATCAGCGCAAGGTTACAACCTCCAGGCTGATAGAAATGAAAAAACGCGGCGAGAAAATCGCCATGCTCACGGCCTACGATTACTCTATGGCTCAGCTTATCGACGCTGCCGGTATGGACGTGATTCTTGTAGGCGATTCCGCCTCCAATGTTATGGCAGGCAACATGACAACGCTGCCCATCACCCTCGACCAGATGATATACCACGCCAAGAGCGTTATAAAAGGCACAAAACGCGCCCTCGTGGTGTGCGATATGCCTTTCGGCACCTATCAGGGCAACCCGATGGAAGCTCTGGCATCGGCGATACGCATAATGAAGGAAAGCCATGCCGAGGCTGTGAAGATGGAGGGCGGAAGCGAGATCCGCGAGTCGATTGAGCGTATTCTCAGCGCCGGTATTCCCGTAATGGGCCATCTTGGTCTTACTCCACAGAGCATCAATAAATTCGGCACTTATGCAGTGCGCGCCAAAGAAGAGGCCGAGGCAGAAAAACTTATTTCCGACGCCTTGATGCTTCAGGAAATCGGTTGCTTTGCGATTGTACTCGAAAAAATTCCGGCCGCACTCGCACGTCGTGTGAGCGAGCAGCTGTCTATACCCACCATTGGCATCGGCGCCGGCGGCGGTACCGACGGCCAGGTGCTGGTGATGCACGATATGCTTGGCATCAACAAAGGCTTCTCGCCCAAGTTCCTGCGTCGCTACGCCGATCTGGCAACCGCAATCAACGAGGCGGTAGGCCGCTACATCGACGATGTGAAAACCGGCGACTTCCCCAACGAGACCGAACAGTATTGATTGCACAGGCAATCAGCTTTGCCCGGTGGTCGGCTTGTCCGGTTCCGCCGGGCTGTTCTTTTTGTCTGTAACAGGTACGGATGTGCTCGAGGCAGAATCATCATTATCAGTAACCACTGTAAGCGACGAGCTGGAGTAGACGGCCAGACCGGCGAAATCGCTAACTATGGTGGATACATGTTCCAGCAGCGAACTTTGGATGCCCTCGTATTTGTCCCAGTCGGTCGTAGAGGTGAAACAGTATATTTCCAGTGGCAGCCCGTTGGGAGTGGCGTCCATAAGTCGGATAAGAACCTGCTGGTCCTTGGCAAAATCCGGATTCTGCATAATGTACAGGCAGATATATGCGCGGAACAGGCCGAGGTTGGTAACAATTGTACCGTTTATTGGTGTCAGACCTCCGTCGTTTTTTTCATTGCGGCCTTCCTTGCGCAGGTTGTCTACAAAATCGGCGAGGATAGGGTGCTTGGCAACGATTGCGTCTGTTGTGGCGTCGTCGAGGCGTATAACGGTAGTAAGGTCCATTGTAAGGGTCTTTACAATACGTCGCGCGCCGGATTCCTTCATGCCGCGATAGTTCTGGAACGACGTTGAAACAAGAGTGTAGGGTGGTACGGTAACAATTGTATTGTCCCAGTTACGCACCTTCACAGCTGTTAGTGTAACGTCCAGCACAACTCCGTTTGCCGGAGTTCCCGGGATCACAATCCAGTCGCCTACATGCAGCATGTCGTTCTCCGACATCTGTATGCCTGCCACAAAACCGAGGATACTGTCTTTGAACACGAGCATAAGGGCTGCAGCGAAAGCGCCGAGGCCCGTAAGGAGCATGGCTGGTGATTTGTCTAAGATAATGGAGAATGCAAGTATGGTAATTATAATCCACAATATGCCCTTGGCGATGTTCACAAGGCCCTTTATTGGAAGCTTGCGGGTATTCTCGTGGATGTTGTAATGGTTGAAGGCGAAGTCGAATACGGCTGCCAGGCCTATACCTAATGCCACAAGCGCATATACACCGGCGCAACGTTCTATTATGACTATCGTTTTGTGGTTGCTGACAAATGCGAAGGGAGCCATTGCCATTATGAACAGCGGCGCGATGATGTAGCAGCAGCGCGAAATTGTTTTCCATTGCAACAGCTCGCGTCCGAATGTGCTGTCGCGCATCTGCACCAGTTTGCGAAGCCCAAGGTAAACGGCTTTCTGGATTATCCAGCCCAATAGAAGTGCTATAGCAATTACAATGATAAGATACAGAATTTCTTCTGTTGCCTGCAAGTGTCTCATTCCTAAGGCGTCCAGACATTTGTCTATTAATTTCATAAGCCACGATGCCACAGTGCGGCTGGCAGGGGTATCTACGGGCGGAGGTACTGTCATTGATTTGTATTTTGAAACGTTACACTTATAACAAACGAAAACAGGAAAAATTAAAAAAATTCAGATTTTTTAAACAAAAAATACTTGACACGCTTCAAAAAATGCGCTAATTTTGCGGCGAATAACCAAAGTAGCAGAAGCTGAAGTGCCGATAACGTTACAAAAGTTTAATCAGATTAACTTTAGATGCAGACTTCTTTGGTTATCCGATTCTCAGGATAATTGAGTTTATCCATCGTATGTTAGAACAAATTAGGATTAAATATAAATAGTTGTTTTATAGATAATTGTGTATTAGGAGCCGGGCGTCGTGAGACGCCCGGCTTTGTTTGTCGGCACATATGATGACATATAATAGTAACGCGGTCCTCCATTTTCTGGCGGACCGCGTGTTACAATAGCAGTTCGTTATTTGACGACGGGGCAGGTTGTGGCACCGCGGGATTCGGGTGTTGAGAGAATCTCCGGAGCATACTTTTTGTACATGCGTCGGGCCACTTCGACACCGTCCAATGGTTCGAGGTATTCAATCTTCTGTTGCGATGGTTCGATCCACGCGTTTTCGAAGGCACGAGATTTTTCGTAAAAAGCATCCTGATCGAAAGGTCTGCCGTTTTCGAGGGCCGCGAGGGCGTCGTCCAGGAACATTGCCCAGCGGGGGCTATAGTAGCTTGCATTCAACTCGGCCCACTGGCGGTTGGCGTAGTCGTTGAGATTCTTTCCCGGCCCCCAGATAGTTACCAGTGTGCGGGCGTTGCGCTCGTAATACTCTTTCTGTGTATCGTCGATACCTTTGGCGCGGGCATCGTCTATCCATTCTTTCAGCGAGAATGACTGGTGCCCACGCAGAATTTCGGTGATATCGGCAGCGAGTTCCTTCATCTTGGCAGCAATGCCTCGGGCTGTTTCAATGTCGCCGGCCCGGTATGCTTTGGTGAAATTATCACGCAAGGTCATATAGTGGTTACCGAGGGCCTGACGGCCAAAGTTTACAACGTCGAAGCGGTAGGCATCCGTTGTGCAGCTGTCGAGTTCGAGCAACTGTCCCCAGGCCTTGATAAGGTTTGCGTTAGCGTACTTCACCTGTGGTTTCACAGTCCACCAGGTAACACCCTCGAAGCAGGGGCGGGCGTTGAGCAGCGGCCCCTGTGTACAGCCGGTGTTCTGAATGAAGACGCTGTCGGCCAACAGTCGCCACGCCTGACGGGCTTTCTGATCCACGCGACCGGTTCTGCGGTCGGCAATAGCGGCGATGTTGTCGTGCTCAGGGAAGTTCCACGCGTTTTCGAATACGAATTCATACATGAACGGGTTAACGTCGAAGCCTTCGAGGGTGGAACCGAGGCCGGCAAGATTGCTGCCGCCGTTGGCAAGAACATCATTTATACGCGATTCAACGTTGGCAAACGGACTTGCCAGGAAGGTGTTGCCACCGAAATTTCCAAGATAGCACCAGATGTAAGGCTGCCCGTAGAATTTATCCAGCAGCTTCCATTCCTCCACGCGCTCGCAATAGTAGTCCAGCAGAATCATCTTGCCTTGCGGTACTCCGGTAAGGTATGCTTTTACGCGCTCGGGCGTCCATTTATTGCGTGCGTTGTAGAATAGCCATCCCATCTGTACCCATGTCGCATCCGCATCGGCTGCCACCAGGGATTCGTAAATGCCATGCGATATAATGGCGAGTGAATCAGCATTCCATGTAGGCGGTTCAACCTCGTTGAAAGGATCTACGCCGTAGAGATGGTCGGTGCCGTACAGTTTCGTCTGCTCGGTAAGGTATTCTTTCTGTATTTTGGCGAACAGTGGGTCCTCCGGGCTTAGGTAAGTGCAGCGGTATTCGGCGGGGAAGCCGCCCCACATAGATACATAGGTTGTGCGGGCATCGGGATACTTCTCTTTCAGCTCGGCGGGTACGTGGCCGGCGAAGCCCTGAAGCACCGGACGCATGGACAGGCTGCGCTCGCGGTCGACAATCTGCTTCTGAAGTTCGGCCTGTTCGTCGAGCCACTCCGTTGGCAGATTTCCCTGCCAGCGATCGACGTTGCACATGCGGTGCCAGGGCAGATGCGACGGTCCGGTGAAATAGTTGCGTATTTCTTCGTCGCTGAGGCCGAGTTTGTGCCATACTTTATACCAGATAGCCTCCTGGCCTGTAATAGCCAGCGGCATGTTCACGCCGTTGAGTGCCATCCAGTCTATGAACCGCTCCCAGTCGGCCCAGTCCCACCAAGGCATAGTATAGCCGAATGTGCAGTAGTTCAGGAAAAATCGGTCCGGCACACGGGCGTCTACGGTAATTTCTTCGTCGACGCGCGGCAGATTATCTGGCACCGTAACAGGCTCGTTGGCATACCACGATACCTCCGTGAGACAATATTTCTTGAGATAATAATTGAGGCCGACAGCCATAGATCCGGCGTTGTTGCCACGGATAACGATTTTTTCGCCTTCCGAGGCAAGCGTGAAGCGGTCAATGCTGTCGTTGTCGCTGTCCTGTACGAATTTGATATGACTTGCGATGGACGGTACCACACGTCCGGCAAGTTCTTGTGCTGCCTTTTCATCGGCAGTAGGTCCGGCGCACTGCACTGTGAGCATTGCCGCCGCGCCCATCATGATAAGTTTAAAGAAACGTTTCATTATTTTATAGAATCGGATTGTCGAGCGTCAAAGATAACAAAAATATTCCAATTAATGCCAATAATCCATAAAGGTTTGAAAAGTTATTCGTTGCGATATGCACGGGGCGGGGAGCCGGTGTGGTGTTTGAATACTTTGTCGAAGTACGACAGACTGCTGAAACCGCAATCGTAGGCTATCTGCTCGATGTTTGCCGACGTGTACCGCAACATCTCGATAGCGTGCCGGACGCGCACGTTGTTAACCATTTCGGTAAATGTTGTGTTGTGCTTGCGCCGCAGCAGTGAGCAGAGTGCGGTTTTGCTCATGCCTGTTTTGCGGGCGGCTACGCTTATGCACGCATTGTTGTTATAATTACATTCGATATACAGACGCACAGTATCAAAAATCTTGTTGGCGATGTGCGCTTTTGGCAAAGCCTCGCAGAGTAGGTGAGGGGAGTGGCCTATGGTTCTGATGATTTCGAGGCATGCTATTGTGCGTGCATCATCGGTCATATGGCGCATCGATTTCATAATTTCGATAATGCGGTTGCGGTTTTCCGCTGTAATTTCCACTGCTGTTTCTATCTTCATAATCCTCTCTACAATATTCTTGAAGCCTGGCATTATGTCGGCAATCTCGCGGAGGAATGCCGACGATAGAAACAGGCTTATACTTCCGATTGTGTTGCATGAGTTATCGAACTCCCAGCAGTGCTGCACATGGGGTGCGACAAGTACAAGGTCGTTTACGTTGAAAGAACGGTGTGTGCCTGCAATCGTGCGTGTGCCGCTGCCATAGGTAACAAGGCTCAGCTCCCAGTCCTCTTGCATATGCGGGCCAATCTGCTCGGCTGCCTCAATATCGACATCAACATATCGGTACCTGTTTTTCATGTTGCGAATATAGTGCAAATTTTTTGAACAATATCAAAAGTGTGTCAGGATTATTTTGTGTAATTTCGTGCATTCAAAACCTTTAAGCACGTTTCAATATAGTATGGTAACCAATCTTATGCAGTCCAAGCCGAGGTTCGAGATTCTCGACGGTCTCAGGGGTGTCGCCGCTTTGATTGTGGTGGCATTCCATCTGTTCGAAACCTATTCTCCAGGACCTTGCGGGCAGATTCTCAATCACGGCTATCTTGCTGTCGATTTCTTTTTCATTCTTTCCGGCTTCGTTATCGGCTATGCCTACGATGACCGCTGGCCACGTATGACACAGTGGAACTTTTATCTGCGTCGACTTATCCGTCTTCAGCCAATGCTTATTATGGGTGTGTTCATAGGAGCTGTATGGTTTTATTTCGGTGACGCTCCATTGTTCGACAAGGTAATGTCTACGCCGTGGTGGATGGTGTTGGGTATCATGTTTCTGTCGTTTATAATGTTTCCAGTTCCTCCTTCTCTCGACATTCGCGGCTGGGCTGAAAACAGCCCTCTTAACGGTCCGCAGTGGTCGCTGATGTGGGAATATCTGGCCAATATTCTTTATGCTTCCGTGGTTCGCCGTTTCTCGAAGGCGGGACTGTCGGTATTTGTGGCTCTGTCCGGTGTGCTAACTGTATTTCTTTGCTGCGACATCGATGCTTTCGGACTGCTTGAAACGCGTAGATGGGCTGCTTACACACCAATCGGAGGCTGGGCGGTAACAGCGGACCAGCTGTATGTCGGGATATCGAGGCTTCTGTACCCATTTTTCGGCGGCCTGTTGTTGTATCGCCTGGGCAAACGCATAGTTATTCCGCGTTCCGGCTTCTTTTTATGTAGCCTCGCGCTTGCCCTGTTACTTGTTTTCCCGCATGTAGGTGGCGATACGCCTAATATATGGAATGGCGTTTACTGCTCTGTCGCAATCCTCCTGTTTTTTCCTATGATAGTAGCGGCGGGTGCTGGAAGCCCGCTGAAAGGCGAAAAGGAAATACGGGTATGCAAATTTCTGGGAGAGATTTCGTATCCTCTTTATATTACTCATTATCCGTTGATATATATGCAGATGGGGTGGGCCGCCCGTCATGCCGACGCTCCCTTGTCGACGCATATTTTTGTGTCTGTGGCTACCTTTATTGTTTCTGTAGGTGTTGCATACGCATTGCTCAAGCTCTACGATCTTCCCGTGCGCAAATGGCTCACCGACAAATTCCTCTATAAAACTCAGGCAACTCGTCAGAAATAATAATTCAGGCCGGCATCCATAACGGGCGCCGGCCTGAATTATATTTATCTGTAACGTGCTACTTATTTCAGTTTGCCGTATTCCGCGTCGTTGACGGGTTCGAGCCATTCGGTGGAAGCGTTTTCGCCAGGAACTCCGAAGGCAAGGTGCGCAAACCATGAGTCGGAGGCTGCCCCGTGCCAGTGCTTGACATTGGCGGGAATATGTATAACTGTGCCGGGCAGGATTTCAACAGCAGGTTTGCCTTCTTCCTGATACCATCCGCGACCTGCTACACCTACAAGCATCTGGCCTCCGCCTTTTGCAGCCTTGTGGATGTGCCAGTTGTTTCGGCATCCGGGTTCGAAGGTTACGTTGGCGAATGGAATCTGTGAATCGGATACGGGAGCCAGATAGCTGTTGCCGGTGAAGTATTTGGCGTATGCGGTATTGGGCTCGCCGATGGGGAAAATCATCTCGCGCTGGAACGCAGCCTTGGCGTCATCGCCGGCGATATCGTCGGCCCATACTTCTTTTGCAATACGGAATCCGGCCCAGGCATTGGGCCATCCGGCATAGAAAGCGGCCTGAGTTAGTAGTGCGGCGATTTCGTTTCTGGTGATTCCGTGCTTTTTGCCAAGTTCCAGATGTGAGCGGAACGAGGAATCAATCATGCCTTTGCCGAGGAGTATGGATATGGTAATCATGCTGTGGTCGTGGAGGCTTAATGTGGTATCGTTCCACACGGCCTCGCCGAAGAGAACGTCATCGTTTAAGGCAGCGAATTTGGGAGCAAACTCGCCGAGTGCTGTCCGTCCCGCTGTCTGAACTATTTTTTGCTGTGCCATAGAACTGAATGTTAGTAGGATTGCTAAGAGTAAACAGTATTTTCGCATATGATGTCGGTTTGGGAATTTTTATATTGGCAAAATTACATCAATATTTGCAATGCAATATATACAAAATACCTTATTATGTACCAATTTTGGATTTTAGGCCATAAAAATACCCGACACCTGTGCAGGTGCCGGGTAGTATATGTGTCGGTGAGATTTATCTTATAATCAGCGTACCAGAACCTTGGTAGCCTTGCCGCCGAGGGTGTAGATGTATATACCGCGGGGCAGTGTCGAGAAGTCTACAGTGCCGTTGCCGGAGACAGTGCGGTTGATTACCGATGCGCCGGTGATGGAATAGACGGCCAGAGTGGCCGGGGTCTGTAGGTTATACGACAGCACATTGTTACGGAACGACGCTACGGGAGCGGCGTCCACATTGCCGATGCCGGCGCGTGTGGTGTTAACGTCGATATAGAAGCCGAGGACGTCCATGTTCTTATCTGTGAGGATAACTTCCATTTTGCCTTTGAAATCGGGTAGCTCTGGCACGAAGCGGAAGCGTACGTGCACGGGAACATCGAATTCCGCATCCTTGACAACGGCAGAACCGGAAAAGTGGTCGCCGTCGGGGTTCAGAGGTATGCACCCTGCGGCTGACGGGCAGAACTGGATGGTGTTCTGATCATCGCAGGAGAGGTCGATGTTGACGGGAGCCGCGTTGCTCACAACTTTGATGTTGAGTTCGGCTGTATATACGTTCATTCCTGCTACTGGTTCGTTGATGAAATCGTCGGCGTTGATTTCCAGAGTGGTGCCGTGCTCGATAGGTTTTCCGTCCACAGTGGCCGTAATATTTGCCTGCGACACGAGTGAGCCGAGGAGCAGTGCTGCCGATAGAGTAAAGATTTTATTCATATAAGTTTTGTTTTATGATTGTTCAGTAGTTTCATTGTCATTTGTCGATACGGGTACCTCGCATGCGTTAAGCACGCCGCTGCCATCGTATAGGAATGCAACAATGGCAAGATTGTCGGTGTTCCATTTATCAAGAACGTCGTAGCTGTATTTTTTGTTGCTGTAAACGTTGTCCTGCAGCGAAAGAGATTCCCCGTTGATGCCGTTGACAACGGCGCGGAGCACATGGTTGTGCACATAGTCGATGTGCATTACACCGTTAAGGTCATCCTGATAGGAAACGATACCGCTTTCAACAACCCATACCTGTAGCGAGCATGAGAGGTGCTCCAGGGGTAGTACGTTTATGTCTACGTCGATTTTGCCGTTATTCAGAGTGGCTGTCATCTCGATATTGGCTGGGGCGGGCTTTTGCAGCGCTTTATCCACAGCGTCGGCCCACTGGGCTACGGACAGCGGACCGGAGTTACGGTCCACCACTGCGAAAGGTAGCGGTTCGGAGCCTGCGTTGGTGTAGTAAGTTTCTCCTTCGGGAATCTTAAGGCCTTGGAAGGTACCTAACTGGCCGTCGGAGAAAGCCAGATTGCTGGCATGGATGGAAACGGGGATTACCGCGTCGGGGTATTGTGTACGCAACTTGGCCATCTCGGCGTGGCCGCCGGGGCAGTTCACACAAAACTGGCCGGTGAATTCCTCTATGAGCACAGCACGCAGGGGCTTCACCTCGTCTACGGTGATGAAGCGGTCCTCTTCTTTGATGTCGTTGCAGGCCACCGCCAGGGCAGCCATGCAGAAAATGGGGAGTATGCGGGATATTTTCACAGTTTATTAAAATTTAGGAGAGATGATTGGAGAGATAATTAGAAGTTATAGCTGTATGCGATCTGGAAGCCGCGGCTTGCGGGCACATATCGGCAGACACCGCCGGAGCAGTTGTAGCCAGCCTTGGTGCGTCCGTAGCCAAGCATCAGGCGGTTGGAACGGTAGGTGCCGGTTACGGTACCCATATAGTAGTGGGTGTCGTCGCCGCCACAGTTCCACATGTCGCTTACCGAGAACATGAGGTAGGGCAGTACGGACAGTTCAAGCAAACCGTAGCACCAGTCTTTTCGGTCCTGTTTTGTGGCTAGGTATTGCAGTTCGCCGCGCAGGGTAAAGCGCTTGTCGAACTTGTACTTGGCATCGACAACGCCGATATGGGCGTCTACCATGCCGCCGTGGCCTTCGATAACCTGCTTGTTATAGCGCTGGTACATATACATGGCGTTGAGGTGGAACGCTGATGTTATTTTCTTTTCCAACTGCAGGTTAAGGTCTGTGTAATATACGTCGCCGAAGCCGAAGAACTTGGTCTTACCGCCGTCGGTGCCGTACTCCGAACCGTTGACAAGCACGGGATTGTCGCGTTTGATGCCGCGTATGTAGCTGATGTTTGCTTTTAGTTTGGTGCCGTATTTACCGCCGAGGGCTGTCTTGCGCTTGAAAAGATAGGAGAACGCGCCCTGGAAAGCCCATTCGCCGGGAGCGGCCTGTGTTGCGTAGGGATACATAGCCGCCAGGGCGTAAGTGTGCTGATAGGCGAAAGCGGGCATGTTGTTGATAAACGCAGCCGTGAGAATTTGTGAGCGGCGCGAGCGGAACGCCATATTCTCGCTGCGCTTGGCCTGTACGAAAGCGCTGAGGCCCTTTTTAGAGTATGAGCCGGAGAGCATGACGGCGTTACCTTTTGCGTAGGTGTAGTTGTTGTCGGCCGATGGGTCGGAGCCTTTCCAGGCGTATTCGGCCTGCAGGTCCCATGCACCCTTGTTGAAGTGCGTGCGTGCGTCGAAGGCGCTCACGCCATGAGGCAGATTGAGCCGCAGGTTGGTGCCGGAAATCTTGATGTCCTCGTCGCGTTCGTGCTTAAATACGTACGATGCGCCCACAGTCCATATTATGTTGTGGTTGCGGAGACCGCTGAAGTATGTCTCAAGATTTGCTTCGGCGTCGCCTCCGGCAATCTTGGAGTGCATGTTCCAGTCCCAGAATACGCGCTGGACGCCAGCAAGCGCGGTGAGGCGCAGACCTTTTATATTGTTCAGTTTAAGGCGTGCGCCGCGTAGGGAGTTGTCGATACCGAGCGATCGCTCCTCGTAGGTGCGTAATATAAAGCCGTTGCCGAACTGCTCGTAGAAATCACCCAAGGTAAGCTCCATGTTACGGAACTTTCCTTTCACGAATATGTTGGCCAGCCCCCAGCCTTTGAATTTGTTTTCGAAACCGGGCAGGGGGTGCTGCATATATTCGATGCGTGCGCCGCCATCCACATACTTGCTGTATATTCCGGCGTTGGCATAGCCGTTGGACAGGACCTTGTCATCGTATTTTTCTGTGCCGATTTTGTAGTCCTCCTCCGGGAAAAGAATGTCGGTCTGCACACTGCCGTGAACGCTCACCCTGTCTGGCTGGCCATCATTGGGACTTTGTGCCGAAGCATGCAGGGCAATCAGGAGTGCTGCCGGCATCAGAAACCTCCTTGAAATATTCATGTGAAATGTGGGTCGTGTTGGTTTATAAGGGAGGCAGTGTCCTTATTCGGCCACTAACTCGCGAATTTTCTCGATAATATGCTGCTCGCTGCCTTCGGTGTAGCCGCTGCGCGATTCAACAATCTTGCCGTTGCCGTCAACGATAAGTACATGGGGAATCATCTGAATACCCATTGCCCGGAGGAAATCGCTGTTGGGGTCCAGCAGAATGTCGTATTCCCAGCTGTTCTCGTCCACAAGGGGTTTTACTTTGTTGGCGTTCTGGGCCTGGTCGGTGGAGATGGCGATAAGTTTCATGCCGGTTTCGTCCTGCCAGTCGGCATATACTTCACTGATGGCTTTGAGCTCGCGGTTGCAGGGTTTGCACCAGGTGGCGAAGAAGCTGATAACAAAAGGCTTACCGTCGTTGGAAAGTTTCGCGGTGTCCACGGTTTTGCCGTCCAGAGTCTTGAGCTGAACGGAAGGGAGCTGAGCGTTGGCTGCCAGGGCGCAGAATGCGATGCAAACGAATGCAAAAATGTGCGATATTTTCATATATTCGTATCCGGATAATGTTGTTTTCTCTGTTTGATGTTGCAAAGTTAAAAAGATTTGTCGAAAAAATCATCTTTCAGACAAAAAAATGAAGCAAATATTGCAATAATACGGATTTTTATTCCTAATTTTACGCCCAAACAAGCAATTAGGTCTGCGGTTTGTGCCGGAGTATCTTTAAATTTTGCTTGCTGCCATTCTAAACCGTACATTTCTGCTAATATTAATCAAATTCAAATAAATCAGTATTATTCTTCTCGAATGATGAAAAAGCAATTTAAATTATTTTTCTTGTTCGCGACGGCTGCGGCAATTGCATTGCATGCGCAGGATAAGCCTCGGATTCAGAAGCTTCCGGTCATTATCGACAAGATTTCGGACAACGGCCTTTGGGGTGTAAGCCAAAAAGGCAGCGAAGTTGACGGCACACTCGCGCCGGCTGGCGGTATCATCTACAATCTTACCACCTTGGCAGAGACAGATATTTCCGATGTCTCCGGTTTGTCCGGAGTCGGAGATGTCACTGACGACGGCGCTATCGCAGTGGGCGAATGCCAGGGCAAGCCAGCATACTGGAGCAAGGACAAGAATGGCTGGACAATCCTGCCTATGCCAGACCCTTACCTTCAGGGCCGTCTGAACGCCGTTACTCCCGACGGCAAATTCGCAGTGGGTTACGTTATTCCCCCCGATTTCAACTGGGGCGCATACCCTGTGCTTTACGACCTTACCAAGGACGAGCTTATACCCCTGGAAGGACTGCCCACGCTGGATATGACAAATCAGGACCAGCGCCAGAATTGTTTCTATGACATTTCAGCCGATGGCCGCTACATTTCCGCATCGCTCTCGGTAAGCTATATTCTTCCGGCATCGTTGTGCTCATATATTTATGATGTACAGGAAAAGACCTACCGCATGATAGGTTTCACCGAGAACTTCTCCGGCCCGTGGAAACCCAAATGGGATAATCTCTATTTTGTGGACGGTCCCGCTATCAGCCATAACGGGCTCTACACCACGGGTACGGCATACATAGTGGAGAGTATTTCCGGAAGCGAGTTCGGCAATGAATACCGTTCGGCTTTCCTCTACGACTATGCCAACGACGATTTCACCGTTTACAACAAAAAGGGCGAGAACGATATCGTGGGCATGGCTGTGCTAAACGACGGCACCGTATTTGGCGTATCGCCGGCAGTGAATCCATACGCTAACATGCTCATCCGTTCCGGTAACTATTTTGTCGGTCTCGACCAGGTGTTCAAGCAGGTATACGGTATCGATTTCCAGGAACAGACGGGATATTCCGTTACCGGCAAACCGCTGTCGGTGTCTTCCGACGGACGCACTTTTATTATGTTGCCCACCACGTCGGAGACATACATATTGCGTATGCCCGAACCACTTAAGGACGCCGCTGCCAAGGTTGATCTCCTGGCCAACTACACTTCCAGCCCGGCATCAGGTTCCGTGATGGGGCAGCTGCGCAATGTCCGTCTTACTTTCGACCGCGAAATCGAAACCAACTGCAGCTACAACAGAATAACATGTGTTTCGGAGGACGGTACCGAAAGCTGGAATCCGCTGCCAAGTAACGGTTATATTGCCGATGGATACAACCTTAGCATTACCTTCCGCTCGCGTGATCTGCGTCCAGGGGAGGTATACACTCTAACTCTTCCCGCCGGTGCCGTGCGAATCAAAGGTGACCGTCAGGTAACCAACCATGAAATCAAGATAAAATTCACAGGCCGCAACGCAGGGGCAGTTACCATGACCGATTGCTATCCGGCCGAAGGAGCTTCGGTGAGTGCTATCGATGCCTCAACCAACCCCATGATTGTTTCTTTCGATGCCACAGTAAGACTTGCCGACAATGCACAGGCAGCTCTATATCGCGTAGGCGAAGACGAACCTTTCGTTTCACTGAACATCGCTTCCGCTGCCAACCGCATTCAGCTGTATCCCACAAGTGCTCAGCACCTGTTCAGTGGCACTGATTATAAGGTGGTGATTCCCGCCGGTACCGTTACAGATATTTCCGGTACGGGTGCCAACGAGGAAATAACAATAAACTACCGCGGTGCATACGTGCGCGAGATTTCCTCTGACGACAGGTATCTTTTTGCCTCGGACTGCAGCGATTACGACAGTTTTATCTTCTACGAGGGCGACCACTTCACTCCGGCCGCCACTCCGGCCGGCTGGGGTTTCACTGCCAACAATCCCTGGTATATCGTCCGCAGCAGCAGTGAGGTTACCGACATGGCTATGGCCGCACATTCCATGTACACCAACGAAGGTAAAGCCGACGACTGGATGTCTACCCCGCAGCTGTTCATTCCCGACACTGACTGCTATCTTACATTCGATGCCCAGAGCTACCTTAAGAGCAAGCAGGACAAGCTTAAAGTATATGTATATGCAAGTGGCAACGTCTACAATACTTTTACATCCGACATCGTTGACGAAATACGCACAAACGGCGACCTTGTGTTCAACGAGGTTCTGTCTCCCGGCGAATCGGAAGAAGGACTGGAAGATGACTGGACAAGATATACGGTTTCTCTTGCCAAATATGCCGGCAAGGATATCTATATAGCCTTCGTTAACGAGAACCAGAACCAAAGTGCCATTTTCATGGACAATATCCACGTTGTTCATGATCTTAAATATCTGACAACTTTCGTAAACGAAACGCGTGTGGTAAATCAGAACGATATCATTATCCGCGGTAACATCACTGTAGCTTCCGAGGTGGCGAAATATTCTACCGTCAAAATGCAGCTGAAGGACGGCGAGGGCACGCTTATTTCCGAGATCAGCGATGAAGGTCTCGAACTTGCCAAGGATGATGTGTACAATTTTGAATTTCCACAGCCTCTCAGCCTTGTCAAGGGCACCGTTAATCCCTATTCTGTGGAGATTGCCCTGGACACCACAACAACGATTATCCTCGGCGAGGTTCGCAACCTCTCGTTCCAGCCTGTAAAGAAGATTGTGCTCGAGGAATACTCCGGCGCTACATGCTCCAATTGCCCCCTCGGTATTCTTGCTATGGAGAATCTTGAACGCCTTTATCCCGAAAATGTCGTACCTGTTGTGCTTCGTGCCTACGGCGGCGACCAGCTCGGTATCGGTATCGGTAGCTACGTCGAATTCCTCGGACTGGAAGCCGCTCCTTCGGCCCGTATAAATCGTGGCGATGTGGTGTTCCCGATGGTAAGCAATATGGGCGACTACATGCTGTCCGGAGCGGGCCTTAAAGACTCTGAAACGGGTGCGGATATCCTTACATGGCTCGACGTATTCCGTCGCGAACTTGCAGAACCGGCCGATATGGACCTTGAGATAGAATCGGCCTACGATGCCGCCACACAGACGGTAAATGCCGTATGCAGCGTACGCAACGCCCTCAATGTTAAGGATTCTAATGTGAATATCTTTGCTGTAATAACCGAAAACGGTCTGACTTCGTTCCAGGACAACGGCTTCAGTTCCGTAGAGGATCCCGACCTCGGCGAATGGGGTAAAGGCGGCAGCAATGGCTCTTTGGTATACCCGTACACTGTTAATGACGTAGCCCGCGGCTCGTTCGGTACCACCTACAATGGCACCGGCGGTCTTGTACCCTCTGAAATGGAAAGCGGCAAGTATTACAACGCCAATCTCCGGTTCACGCTGCCAAAAAATATTGAGAATGCCGATAACTGCTTCCTTACCGTTATGCTTATCGACGCTGGCAAGGGAACAATCCTTAATGCCAACCGAGTAGCTCTCAACGGCGCTACAGGTGCAGTTGATAAAATCGCAGCCGACGGTAACGACGCGATAGCTATTGTGGCGGTCGATGGCAAAGTTATTGCCCGTGCAGCCTGCGATAACCTTAATGTGCAGGTTTACGCTGTCGATGGCCGTCTTGTCGCTTCCGCTGCCGGCAGCGATACCGTGGCTGTCGACCTTGGCGGTTACAGGGGTACGGTTATTGTAAAGGTAAACACAGACACAGCAAACGCAGTGCGCAAACTCGCAGTTGAATAAACTGATGAATCCTTGGCCTAACCATCTCATGCAGGAACATGCCTTTTTAATGCCGGTAACGCAAGACACTGCTGTCAAGTGCATTTGCTGACGTGTCGGAGGCACGTTCCTGTAGGATGGGAAACCATTATATTTTAGAAACTAATTCGTTTTAATCCATTTATATTAACTAATTCATTTCAGCAATGAGAAAATTCTTTATTTCCAGATTGCGCAGCTTTTCGCTGCTTTCTGTACTCGCTGTAATGGTGGCTTTCGGTTCGGGCAAAGCATTTGCCCTTGAGACCTGCGACCTTGGGGAAGTAGAGATAGGCAAAAGTTACGCATTCCCTGCTTATGCTACTGTTACAGGCGAGATGACAGCGCCTGCCACCGGTACAATGACGGCTGTTAATTTCGGCGAGTTGGATTTATACACCGACGAGGCACATACACAGCTGCTCCAGAAAGAGTACAAGGGCTACGTGGAAAATGGTCAGGCCTATGATTATGAACTGACAGAAGGTACCAAGTACTATATTTACCGCCAGATGACTATGAACAGCGGTACTTTTGTTCTGTATATGGACGGCGTATCCTCTCAGCCCCTGCAGATACAGTACATAAACGTTAATCCCAACGAGGTTTTCAATTTCGCGAACTACAAGAACCTTGAAATCCAGTTCAACCAGGAATATACTATGGATGAAAAGGTACAGCTGATGTTCAGCGACATGAAGACTGGCAGCGATGTATATGTAGACCTTAAGGCTACTATTTATCCGCAGAACCTTACAGTGAGCGTTTATAACGAAATCAAGCCCTATATAGAGAGCGGCAGCCTGCTGCCGGGCTCGCAGATCGCTATTATTCTTAAAAACGTAAAAACCAAGGCCGGCGTACTGATTGATGGTACCGACGAGGAAGGCAACCTGTGGATTCCGTACGCATGCGGTTCCATACCTACCGTACGCACCGGCGAATACATTCCCGCCAAGTTCATGTCGTACTGGAAACCCGGCGACACCGAAGGCATGCTCACCATGACTTTCGACAAGCCTCTTTCTGTTGGAGAACATACATGTGTAGAATTCGGATACGGCAATCTTGAAGGCGAGGATGGCGAGTATTATGCAGAGCGTATACCGGTAACACTCTCCGATGACGCCCTCACTCTTATTGCCGATTTTACCGGCAAGCTGCGCACTCCGCTTACCATGACTCCTCAGTACGCATCTACTCTTTACAGCCAGATTTCCCTCAAACTCGTCGGGGTTGTGGATGCCTACGGCAATCCCGTGCAGAGCGAAGGTCAGGGCACTATCGGTTCCTACAGCTGGGCGCTCCCCTACGAAGTTATCGAGAAAAACGTTATCAGCTCTGAATTTACTCCCGCCAACGGCGCAAGCCTCGAAGGCGCTGAGGAAATCTCCGTATTCCTCAGCCCCGTGAACACCTTCTCGTTTACTGGTTTCAATATTGCCTATACCGACGGTACAGAAACCAAGAATACCGTTGTAGAGAAGAGCAGCTGCACAAATATCGAACTCAGCGCCGACGGCACCGAGGGTACTTTCACGTTCGCTATCCCTGCTGAAGTTAAAGGCAAAAAGAATGTTGTTGTTACTCTCGCAGGCCTTGAAAGCAACGATGGGTATGACCATACCGCCGACGTATGCGCTTCATATGATGCCTTCGTAATCACCTTCGCGGATCCTGCAAACGGTGCCGAACTCCCCGGTCTGAAACGCGACGACGTCATCTCTATAGAGACAAATTATTCCGCACTGTACCCCGAAATGTACATTGTTTACGAAATCGAGGACATGAACCCTGTAGACCCCGATCAGGCTATAGTAAAGACACAGGCATGGCTTAACAAACAGGCCGACAGTGATATGTACACCGCCACAATCTATGGTGATGTCAAGTTCCTTCTGGGCCACGATTATAAGGTAACGTTCACTGCATGGGAGAACGAGATGGCCAAAAACTATCGTCAGGATCCCGTAGGCGAGGCCTACCTTATGTGGAAAGGCACAACTCCCGCTTATGTTTACAGCGATATCCAGTTCGTAAGCATCACTCCGAGCGAAGACACCATGCTTTCTGCAGACGACAATGTGTTCACCGTTGTATTCGACGGCCTTGTAATGCTCAACTCCGAAACCACATTCATCAATGTCGGCCAAAGCGCTACCTGTCCTTTCGAATCGATCGTCGCTGACGATCCTCAGGATGGCGGCTATGCCAACACATGGATCCTCACAGCGCCTAAGAGCTATCTTGAGAGCCTTACCGGTACACTTGATATCAGCATGAAGGCAACCGATATGAACGGCCGCGCCGTTAAGGGCACACTCGGCACCGATGAAGATACCTACTTCTATTTTGTATATGACTACGCAGGCCGCTATGCTTCCTACGAAGTAAAGGCTGCCGGCGAAGAACCCTATACCACTGTTAAGGAATTCATTGCTTCCAGCGATCGCGGTATCAATTATTCTTATGCTGTTGCAGTAAACCAGGCTTATGTGATGAATCAGAGCCGCGAAATTGTAGCAAATGTAAACGAAGTTGTAGCGGCCGAAACAGAACTTGGCCAGAAGTGCCTGTCGCAGACTCTTGTTCTTGACAATGAAATTACCGTAGCAGGACACTACATTCTCATTATCCCGCGCAACTATTTCTATATTGATGAAGAATTCGCAAGCCAGAACAGCGAAGAGGTAATATATGAATTCGACGTCGTAGGCAATGGCGAGGAACAATGTGTTGTAGAACTCACTCCTGCCGCAGGCGAAGTTCCCGTACTGCCCGCATCCATTCAGATGTTCTTCCCAGGCTATAGCACTATTGCTATCGGTTCCGGTGCTCCGGCACTCACCATCAACGGTGGCGAAGCTATCAAACTTGACGATGTTCAGCTCGACTGGGAGATCTGGAACCTTGCAACCATCGTCCTGCCCCAGGAATACACAGAACCCGGTACCTATGTGATCAGCTTCCCTGCCGGTTACTTCCTCCTGGGCGATACCGGCATTGATTCGCCTGCCCTCAGCTTCACTTATGTTATTCCTGCCGAGGCTCCCAAACTCAATATATCCTGCGATCCGGCCGAAGGTGTTGTTACATCTCTGCCTACACAGATAGAGCTGACGTTCATCGATTACTTCGAAGTTGGGCTTGGTGCCGGTCGCGGTACTCTCACCATCAACGGTGGTGATGCCATCACACTTCCCGACGCCGAATTAGGTATGGGTTGGAATCAGATTATAGTTAATCTGCCTCAGGAATACACCGAAGCAGGTACCTACGTGCTCAGCTTCCCCGAAGGTTTCTTCAATTTCGAAGCCGTCGGTACGCCTTCGCCCGCGGTTACCCTTACATATACCATCAGCACTGCAACCGGTATCAGCAATGTTATTGTAGCAGTTGACGGTATGTATCACGTTTATACCGTAGCCGGTGTAAAAGTACTTGAAACCGCCGACTATAACGATGTGAAGGCTCTTACCCCCGGTCTCTATATCGTAAACGGTGTTAAAGTCCTCGTTAAGTAAACTTCAAGCTACTCCAGATAGAAAGCGCGCCGGCAGGCGCGCTTTTTTTGTATCCGTATTTTTTGGATGGAAATAAATTTGTAGATTTGCAATGCGAAACACTCAAAATTTATAGAACTGAAATATGAAGTACAGAAGATGCGGCCACAGCGGGATTGAACTTCCTGTAATTTCTTTGGGTTTATGGCATAATTTCGGCGATGTAGATGACTTTGCCACTGCAAGAGATATGCTGCTTACGGCTTTTGATAACGGTGTATGCCACTTTGACCTTGCAAACAATTACGGACCTTCGCCAGGTAGTGCGGAAATCAATTTCGGAAAGGTCTTGAAGGACAATTTGCTTGCACACCGCGACGAATTGTTCATCTCGTCTAAGGCTGGCCATGATATGTGGCCCGGTGTGTACGGCGGCAATTCTTCGCGAAAAAATCTGATAGCATCATGTAATGCCAGTCTGAGAAGAACCGGTCTCGAGTATTTCGATGTATTCTATAGCCATCGCTACGACGGAGTAACGCCGATAGAGGAGACGATGCAGGCTTTGATTGATATAGTGCGCAGTGGCAAGGCGCTCTATGCCGGTATATCCAAATATCCCCCCAAAGAGCAGGCATATGCCTATAGACTTCTATCGGAAGCAAAGGTCCCCTGTCTTGTGAGTCAGTACCGTTACTCGATGTTCGACACCGCTTCCGCCGATAATAACTTCGGCATAGCAGCATCCTGCGGCAGCGGAATCACTGTATTTTCTCCGCTTGCGCAAGGGCTGCTTACCGACAAGTATCTGCACGGTATACCCGCCGACAGCCGAGCGGCCAAAAGTACAGGTTTTCTTCAGCGCTCGCAAGTTACCGATGAAAAGGTGGATAAAGCGCGTCAGCTGAACGAAATCGCTGCCAAGCGAGGTCAATCCTTGGCCCAGATGGCTCTGGGATGGATTCTTACAGACGATAGGGTAACATCAGTGATTATCGGTTCTTCGTCTGTTAAACAACTTACAGATAACCTCCGTACTCTCGATGGCCCCGAATTCTCTGCCGATGAACTTAAAACGATAGATTCAATTTTAAATCGATAGCTTCAGCGGGTTAGGATAGTGCTCAGGCTGTCGAAAAGAAGGTGATATTCTGTGGATTTGTTTTCACCCAAGGTTACGAATATCAGATTCTGTACGGGGTCGCAAAACAGAACCTGGCCGTATAGCCCGATGGCAAAAAAACGTGATGTAACGACGTTTGTTCCATCAATTTGGGTAGTTATGTTGTTCCATCCCAGAGAATATGCCTCGTTTTCCAACGCGGCATGTGTGGTGCGGTATATCCATTCTTTGCTGACGATGCGTTTGCCATCGTAAACGCCGCCGTTGATATACAGCCTGCCTATTTTGGCGAGGTCGCGTACATTGGTAACAAGGCCTCCGTAGGCTTTGGACTGCCTGTGCTTGTCATCGTCGAGTGAGATGTATGCGTCGCTTTCCATGTCCAGCGGTTTCCATATTTTTTCTTCCAGATATTCGGCGTACGGTTTCCCGACAGCTCTTTCAAGAGCTACGCCGAGGAGGGCTGTCGCCATAGAGTTATAATAATGGGTGATACCGGGCTTGTCTTTGAAATGTAATTTTTTAAACTGTCCTACAACGTCTTTTCCGTAATATAGTTTTGCCATTTTCGAGAATGGATTCCAGCCGTATCCTTCTTCGAAGTCCAGACCAGTGCGCATATCAAGAAGATGCTCTATGGTAAGTTGCCCGAAGGTGGGGTCTGCATCTTTTAGTTCGGGAATATAATGTGTTACGGGATCGGTGATGGTAAGGAGGCCTTCGTCGGCTGCGATGCCGCAGAGCAGTGCGGTAATGGCTTTGGTTATGGAGAAGATGTTGGATGGCGAAAGCCGACGGAAGCTGCCATAGTATTGCTCAAGAAGAATGGTATCGTTGCGTACAATAAGAAGCGCCCCGTTACCTCGACATCGTGAAAAATATTCGCTGATAGTTTCGTAGTTGAAGCAGCCGCCCGACAGTTTTGTATCTTCAAAGAATCTGTCATGCCGTTCATCAGTAATGAATACATCTTTAGCCGGATGGCTCCTGATAGTATCAAGCGCAAAATTGCGGTAAGTGTCGGTGGACGGACTACCGCATCTGATTGAACGGATGGTTGTGCAACCGGTTGCGGTCAGTGATGCAAGGAACAGAACATAATAAAGTCTTCTCATGACACAAAGGTACATAATTCTGTCAATACTATCGCATAACCGGTTCTTAAAAAAACGGCGGCCGCGCACTGCGCAGCCACCGGATATGGGGTCGGGATGATTCAATCGTTTGCGAGGCTACGGTATACGTAGGAGAAAAGGCGGGGACGTATGTTGAGTTTGCTGAAGGCTGCGTTGTCGCGGGTGGGATTTACGCGGTTGGTGAGAAAAATAAATATCAGATTTTCTTCTGGATCGACCCAGAAAACGGTTCCCGTAAAGCCGAGGTGTCCGTATACCGAGGCTCTGGCTTCGTCGCAGGTTGGAGAGTAGTCGGGGTTTTCTGTGTCGGGTTTGTCGAAGCCTAAGCCGCGTCGGCATGTGGGGCTTTTGTCGGTGGTGAACAGCCGTACGGTTTCTGCGGACAGCACGCGCTGTCCGCCGTATGTACCTCCGTTTAGCCACATCTGGCATATCTTGGCAAGATCGCCGGCGTTGGCGAACAGGCCTGCGTTGCCCTGAACGCCGCCCGAAAAATTTGCGGTTTCGTCGTGTACGAAGCCGCGTAGTGTCTGGCGGCGAAGGAAAGTGTCGTGTTCGGTGGGGGCTATATCAACTATGTTGCTCCACTGGGTAGGGCGGTAGCCTGTGCGGTATGCGCCAAGCGGCGCGAAAATCTCGCTGCCTACAAATTCATCGTGGCTACGTCCGGTGAGGCGCTGCTCTATGTTCATCAGCAGGCAGAAATTCAGGCAGGAGTATGTATAATCTTTGGTGTCGCGCAGAGGAATGTCGTAGATGCGCCCCATAATGGTATCGTATGCTGCCTGACCTGTAAATAGACCACGGGAGGCTTCTACGGGAAAGGCTTCTGAACGGTGGCGCGAAACAATATCTGTGCGTAGGCGTGCATTGTTGTGCCCGTAGGCCTTGTTCTGTATCTTAATTTTGTGGTCGGCGTCGGGACGCGGAGTAATCATTTTGCCGGTGAAAGTGTTGGAATCAATCATCACTTTGAACATGTTCAGTGCCGGCGGCATGCCCGATTCATGATAAAGCAGTTCGCGTACTGTAATCTCTTTTTTTGCAGAGTCGGTTATCTCGGGGATAAGTGCACTGAGTTTAGCATCGAGTTTGAGGAGCCCCATATCGTAGGCTTTCATAATTCCGGGCAATGTGCCGGTAGCCTTGGATACGGACGCGAGGTCGTATACCGTCTGCGGACTCACCTTTGCACCTCCACCCATAGCAAGGTGGCCGTATTGCCTGTCGATGACGATATTGCCGTTGCGGGCTACCAGTACCTGACACCCGGGAAAGGCGCCGGAGCTGAGGCCGACGTTGACGAGCGAATCGATGCTGTCTGTGAGCCACGGCGCCATGCCCTCGGCCACAGGCGATGAGAACCCAAGGCGTGTTTTCAGCAGTTTGACACTTGTACCAGCAGGGGCGATGCCTTCGAGGTTTACTGGTAGCACGCCGTCTACATTAATTCCTCCGAAGATGGCTTCTGCAGCACTGACGCGCTCGGCAGGTATGTCGTCGTAGGCAAGCACGATTGCAGCCATGTCTTTTATCGACGCATGGAATTTCTGCATCTTGTATGGGTTGACAAGGAAAACACCGACGAGATTTTCAGTGGCTCCGGATAGTTGTTGCATTACGGCGCGCGACGATGCGTTGTCGTTGTATGCCGCTGCAATCACCACGTCGGCGCCGCGCACGGCGTTTATTGCCGCTGCAGGCAGCAGAGCACCGTTGGTGGAGAATAGCTGCACGTCGGCATAATGGCGGCAGACTTTTGTAAAGTCGTTGTGCTCGGGGGCGCCGATGTTGACTGCCACGATTTTTTTTTCGGCAAGTTTGCCAACGGGCAAAATGCCTCCGCGGTTTCGCAGTACAGTGATCGAGGCTGACGCGAGTTTCTTTATAAGGGCCTCTGCTTCGGGGGTGTTAACTGCTTTTTTTAGCTGCGCGTTATCTGGAACGACGGTATCCGCGCAGTTAAACAAGTATTTATAGCGGAGCACACGTTTGCAGCGTTCCTCGATGGTACTTTCCTTGATTTTGCCTTTTTCGATGGCTTTCTCAATGGCGTCAAGCGCTTCCTTGACATCAGGCACAGCCACAAGCATGTCTGCGCCGGCCTCAAGAGCCGTTACGGCAGCATTTTTGCCTTTCATCAAAGCGCCTTTCATACCCAGAGCATCGGTATATACAAGTCCTTCGAAACCAAGCTGATTACGCAGCAGCCCGGTGCTGATTTTAGGCGACATTGAAGCCGGGCGTCCCGATTTGTCGAGCGACGGTACGGCAAGGTGGCCCACCATAATGCCGGAACAGCCTGCGTCGATGAAACTGCGGAAAGGCACAAGGTCGGTGCTGTCAAGCATTCGTTTGCTGTGATGAACGGTAGGCAGTTCCTTATGCGAATCTGCGTCGGTGTCGCCATGACCGGGGAAGTGCTTGGCCACGGCTTGTACACCACCGTCCTCCAGACCGAGAGAATACGCCACTGTCGCCTTTGCCACGCGCTCCGGGTCTTCGCCGAAGGCACGGTAACCGATAACAGGATTATTCGGATTGGAGTTTACATCGGCAACCGGCGCGTAATCAACGTCGAAGCCCATCAAACGGCACTCACGGGCAACTTCGCGGCCATAATCGTATAGTAGACGGGTGTTGCGTATGGCTCCCAGAGCAACGTTATGCGGGAAGCGTGGAGTATCCTGCACGCGCATGGACAGGCCCCACTCGCCGTCGAGCGTAACTAAAGGGGGTACTGTGGCGAATTCTTCGCCGTAGCGTATTGCGTCGGCAGTAGCCTCCACGGTGCCGCGTTGCAGAATCATGCCTCCGCAGCCATAGTCGCCCATCAGCTTGCGTGCGCTCTCGCGCGTACCGTTTTGGCCTGGCATAAGCCAAGGAACCATCAGCTGTGCTATCCGCTGGCGGGGAGATAGGGTAGTGTACACCGAATCGGCCCATGCCTGCGCCTGTTCGGCGCGGTTGCGTTCCACGTTGGTGGTGACGGCGCCGGCGGTGAGTGTGGCCGCCGCAAGCACCACTGTCAGTATTTTCTTCATGGTATATCTGGTGTTATTCTCCGGAGGCGACAGCGGTCCATCGGTTCTCTGCGGAGGATTTCAGCTGATGTCCTTTGCCCTTGCCGTCGGTGAAGTAATATATAAGGTCGTCGAAAACGGCATTGGGGCTTTGTGCGACAACCTTGCCGCGTGTGAAGCCGGTCATGTAGTCGCCTCCGTTGGCAAGATAGTCGATAGTAGCCACGCGGTAGGTACGCGCCGGATCGAGTTTTTTGCCGTCGATAAGTATTTCTTTAACCTCAGGCTTGTCGCCGTTTTTCATATATTTTACACGCACGTTGTCGCTCACCCCGTTACCGTCGGTCATCGCCATAACATCGAATACGTCGGCAAGGTCTTTGCCACTCATCTCTACAACACATACATAATTGCGGAAGGGTACCATATTGATTATGTGTCCCTTGGAGAAATTACCTTCCGGAATGTCGGCACGCAGGCCTCCCTTGTTTGCAATAGCGAGGTCGACTGTTCCTGTGAGTTCGTGTCCGCGTTCCAATACATAATCGCAGAAGAAATTGAGCAACTCGGGATCGGAATTTTTCAGCAGACGGTCGGTAGTACCGATCCAGTCGTGCATCAGCGAATCCACGCCGGCAGAATATCCGGACAGCATCTTTGCCATAGCCGGGTCGGGGTGCCCGTCATAACGGGTGTCGACAGGCAGAAGTTCGTAGCGCGGAGTAGCGCCGAGCGCGAGGCTGTCAAGATCAATTTCAATCTTGCCGACGTTACGCCCGTATTTGCCAGTCTGCGTAACCAGAACGGGTTTGCCGTCGAGGTTGAGAAGGTGTGAGCGTCGTAATCCTTCAGTTGTAGTCGGGTCGATGGTATCGTGGGAATGGCCTCCGATAATTACATCGATGCCGAGGGAGTTTACGGCAAGTACTGAATCGCCGACAAGTCCGGCGGGGTTGTAGCCGATATGCGAAACGGCAATCACAGCCTCTACCTTGTCCTCCTCGCGCAACTTGCGTGCCATCTCGTTCGCTGTGGCAACGATGGGCAGGAACTCCACACCGTCATAATTGCCTTTGGCAACAATGCCGTCGGGGTTCAGATTGATGCCGATGAAACCTATTTTGTGTCCGTTTATCTCTTTTATCTCATAAGGCTTGAACATACCCTTCAGAGCCGAATTGTCAAGAACGTAGTTCGATGAAAGTTTCGTCGCGTCCGATAATTTCAGTACCGCAGCAAGTGAATCCACGCCATTGTCGAACTCATGGTTGCCGAGAATGCGCATATCCGTGCCGAGCATATTCAGTACCTCCTGCTCGACCTTACCGCCATATAAATAAAAATATAACGAGCCTTGCACGGCATCTCCGGCGTCGATTACCAACACATTATCCTCAGCACCGCGGATGCTGTCGATAAGCGCCTTGCGTCGCATCACGCCACCAAGGCCATCGCGCCCCGGGTCAATATTCGAGTGCGTATCGTTGGTGGTGATAATAACTAATTTATTATCCTTTCCACCATCTGCACACGCGCAAAGAAAGGCCGGAGCCGCCAGTGCCATAGCACAGGCGGCTGCCCAGACAATTTTTTTCATTTCTGAACCTCCTCGCATCCGCGTACGGGAATCTTTTCTATGCGACGTTCGTGGCGACCGCCCTCGAATTCAGTGGACAGGAACACTTCCACAATCTTGAGAGCGACTTCAGGAGCGATGAAACGGGCAGGCATCACAAGCACGTTGGCATTGTTGTGAGAGCGCGCAAGGCGAGCCAGCTCAGGTTCCCAGCAAAGCGCCGCGCGTACACCCTGATGCTTGTTCAAAGTCATAGCGATACCGTTACCCGAGCCGCACATAGCTATCGCCGGATATACCTCGCCGGTCTCAACAGCCTCGGCACAAGGGTGGGCGAAATCAGGATAATCGCAGCTGTCGGTGCTGTAAGTACCGAAGTCCTTTACAGAGATACCCTGGGCTTCCAGGAAGCCGATAACAATGTTTTTCAATTCAAATCCTGCGTGGTCGCTGCAAAGACCAACGGGCAAGCCGGAACGTAAAATGGTCATATTTTTGTGATTATAAATTCGTTAAGACGAACGCCCCGAAAAGCGTCCTATATTTACGGCAAAAGTAGCAAAAAAATTCCGGTTAAAAAATTTGGAGGTTCAGAAAAAACAGTGTAACTTTGCATCGCAAAACGAAAGAAACGCGTTTTGGCTCTTTGCCCAGGTGGCGGAATGGTAGACGCGCTCGTTTCAGGTGCGAGTGCTGCGAGGCGTGCAGGTTCGAGTCCTGTTCTGGGCACCACAAATAGCTGTTAATCGTTTGATTTTCAGCTATTTTTATTTTGTTAATAAGCAACAGATAAGCAACTTTCAACACATTATCAGCTTTTGCGCCGATATTGGATTGCCATAAGTTTACTGGAAAACCCAAGCGTGCATGCCCCCTGCGGCCAGGTTGATTTGACCCCATGAGTCAAAATTAACCTAACCATTTTACCCAAAATAAAAATGACCCCTGTCGACAGAATGTGTCAGCAGGGGATTTTATATGTATCTTTGGATTCCGTTTTGGCCGACGGATAAAAACCAAAGAAACATGAATACAAAATTAAAAAATATTGGCCCAAGCCGAAATTACGGGCCCAAGCCGAAATTACGGTGCATTTGTTAAATCCGGGCGAATGGAATGTTAAAAATTTAGGCGTATAGTTTGACAAGTCGGAATATGAAGAAATCGCGGTCTCGGACTCCGCGCATC
>CABPYL010000033.1 GCA_902461565.1 uncultured Porphyromonadaceae bacterium | reverse complement strand
GAGAGTGAAGTGTAGCCAGAGGAAGGCTATGGTGCCCGCAAGCAGCGAGCCGACGACGATGCCGAGTTTTGCGTGTGCGAGAAGATTGGCTTGCAAGGTCGCATCAAAACTGAGTGTGGCAATGAATATGGATACGGTGAATCCTATGCCTCCAAGCATTGCCATCGACGACATCATGTGCCAGTTGGCGTGTTTAGGCATCGGCGCAAGTCCGAGTTTAACCGTGAGCCACGAGAATGACAGGATACCGATGAATTTACCCAAAACGAGACCGAGGATAATGGCGAGAGACACTCCTTCGAACACAGATGCCGGATTCATGTCCAGCAGGAAAATCCCGGCGTTGGAGAAGGCGAACAGTGGCAGGATAAAGTAGTTTACGATTGGGTGGAGGCTGTCTTCGAGGTCCTGAAGCGGCGATATAACTTTATCGGACGCACTTTCAACTTCTTTGAGCCAGTTCATCTGCTCCTTGCCTAAGATTGTGCGTTTTTTAAGATCTTCCGGATCGTCGCACTCCTTGAAATGGGAAATTGAATGGCGGATTATGCGGATGTATTTCTGCGGGGCGAACACCGGGGTGGCTGGTACGCAGAATGCAACGAGAACACCCGCGATGGTCGGATGGATTCCGGAGTTGAGGAACAGGAACCATACGAGGCCGCCGATAACAAGGTAGAATATCTTGCTTTTAATATGAAGTGCCGATCCTAAGAGCAGGAATCCGAGAAGGCCAGCGGCATAAATGAGAAATATATATTGGATATTCGTCGAATAGAATGCAGCAATTACAATAATACCGCCGATATCATCGACAACGGCCAGTGTTGTCAGGAAAATCTTCAGCGACAGCGGTACGCGCTTGCCGAGCATCGCCAGGACGCCGAGAGAAAATGCTATATCAGTTGCCATCGGTATGGCCGCACCTCCGGTGTAGTCTGTCCCACGGCTCATAATCCAGTATATGATTACCGGGCATACCATTCCGCCGATTGCGCCGACAATTGGTAGAAGTGCCTGTCGGAACGATGACAGCTCGCCTACAAGAACCTCTCGCTTTATTTCCAGTCCGATGCTGAAGAAGAATATGGCCATGAGAACATCGTTTATGAAAGCGAGCAGGGTCATCGGATGGCCGTCGTGACTGAATATATTGAAATCGCCCAGCTGCAGACGCACTTCCTCGTCCCAGAAATTAAAATAATAGTTGTTTATTCCCGGAATATTGGCGATTATAAGCGCGACAACCGTTGCTGCTATCAGTATGTTGCCGCCGGAAGCGTGGCGCCTCAGAGCCTGTCGTGCAGCGAAGAATATGCCGCTGTCGAAAACCGATGGATTATCCACAACGTCTGGCTTGCTGTTTTTGAATAATTTGTACATTTTCATAAACGTGATGATAATGCAATAAAAACAAACAGCGCCTTTCCAAAGTTTGAAAAAGCGCTGTCATTGTTTCTGTGTACGCGAACGTTTACGAGAAGAATTTTTTCAGATGCCGGTAGAGTGCGTGCAGGGGGAGCCCCATCACATTATAGAAACAGCCGTTTATGCCCTCTATGGCAGCTCCGCCCACCCATTCCTGGATTCCGTAGCCACCGGCCTTATCCAATGGTTTATAAAGCTCGACGTATGTGGCAATCTCCTCGTCGGTAAGCGGGCCGAAGGTAACATCAGTGGCCACACTGAAAGTATCTTGCTTCAGACCTTCGAGCGACGTCAGGGTAACGCCGGTAACCACGGTATGGGTATTGTTCTGCAGATGCTTCAGCATGTCTTCGGCCTCTCCGGAATTCTTGGGCTTGCCGAGTATTTTGCCATCGAGTATAACGACAGTATCGGCCGTAATTATCAGTTCGTTGGGTTGCAGGATATCGTTGTAAGCTTCGGCTTTCAGACGTGAGAGGTAAGCCGGAACATTTGTTGGTTCGAGGTCAGACGGATATGTCTCTTTCACGTTTTTGGATGTAACGATATCGAATGCCGGAAGAATCATCCCCAACAGTTCGCGGCGCCTGGGCGAGTTGCTTGCCAGCAGGATGTTCTTGTTTTTGAGGGCCGGAGAGGGTAGCGGAGGAAGAATTTCCGGCACTCCTGCGGGGGCTGTGCGCAGGTTGAAATCAAGATGGTGTGTCATTGTCCGAATGCTTTGCCTTGCTGCGGCCATACGCCGCGGACGATAAGAAGTTCTTCGAGAAGTTCACGAGCCACGCCGTAGCCGCCGTTGGCGCTTGTAATGTAGCGGGCAACGGCTTTTATCTGCGGAGCGGCGTCGCGCGGAGCAACAGCGAGCCCAACGGTTTTCATTGGCTCGAGGTCGGGGATATCATCGCCGCAGTATGCTACTTCTTCGGGTGCGAGGTTGTATTTGGCCATCCAGTCGTTGAGCCATTCGAGTTTGTTGCCGGTACCAAGGTACTGGTCGGTAACGCCCATATTTCTGAAACGCGCGCGCACTGCCGGTGTGTCGGCACCGGAAATAAGGGCGATATGCACGCCGGCCTTCACGGCAGTTACAATTGCAAATCCGTCGCGAAGGTTTGCCATTCGTCTGGGAATTCCATTATCGTCCATCGGCACCACGGCGGGAGACAGCACACCGTCCACATCGAAGGCGATGCCGCGTATTTTGGACAATGGATAATCTATTCTGCTCATCTCTCATTTGAGACACACATTGTGTGTCTTTATAATATAATCTGAAATCGAATCGTAAATTTTCTGCAAATCATTATCGAGTGCGGTACGTTGGGCTTCTATCACCGCTTTGTCGCCTCGCTTGGCGGGTCCAGTGAGAGCATCGTGTGGCCCGATAGCAAATACTTTGGCAACGGTAGCTTCCACCAGTGGACGAATCGTTTCCAAAGGGTAATTCTCCTTGGCGAGAACCTTTCCTGCTATATCCAGCATCTCTACAATGAAATTGGATGAAAAGACGCCTGCAATATGCAGTTTTGAACGCTGGTGAGCGTCGGCATGGTGTACTGTAGCCGAAATAACGGAGGCGACGCTGTCAAGAATATCATAATCACCAACGACGGCAGCCTCGGTGAAGAACGGTACGCAGGCCATATCGACGAACGTGTTCTTAGAGAACGTTTGCAATGGGTAAAGTACGCCTGTTCGCGGGCTTATCGGGGCAAGTTGTTCCTTTAGCACTGTGCCTGACGTATGCACGACAAGCGGCTCGGAGTCTATATGGCCTATGGTTTCCACGACATTGTCAATGGCATTGTCGGCTACACTGATAATGACGATTGTTGGTTTGAAAGATGCAATATCGGTCAAAGAGCCCCATGCAGGAATGCTATTTGCCTGCGCGAGTTCCCTGGCATGATCGGCTGTGCGCGAACAAACCGCTGCAATCCGATCTGCAAGTGCGCTGGCAATATGCGAAGCGACATTGCCCGTACCGGCCAGAACAATATCGCGTACCATCATTCTTCCTCCCCGTTGTTCCAGGTGCCTAAATGGACTTTCTCCCATTTTAGCTTGGACGGGTCGACGGGCTTGCGTGTTTCAGCGGAATATCCGAAAGTCATGATGCACTCCACGACCATCTTGTTGGGAATACCGAGCATTTCGCGTACGTAGTTTTCGGAAGGTTCGTTGTCGGCTGTATCACGACCGCGTACCTGAATCCAGCAGGAACCAAGACCGAGTGCAGCTGCCTGCAGGTGCATGAACATTGCGGCGCATGTGGCGTCTTCGATGTAAGCTTCGCTCTTTTCCGGGTCGGTTGTAACTACAACGGCGAGCGGAGCGGAGGAAAGACCTGTGGCATAAGAAGGTTTCATGTGCTCGAGCTTGCGCAGAACTTCGCGGTCGTCTACTACGACAAATTCCCAACTGCGGGCATTTTTGGATGTGGGCGCGAGCAAAGCTGCCTCAAGTATAGTTTTTACGTCTTCGGGATTGATAGGTTGTTCGGTATACCGGCGGATACTGTGGCGCTGGAGTAACAGTTCGTGAAGTGTCATATTAAAAGAGGCGAAGATTAAACAATAGTCCGCATCTTTCGCCGAATCACTTCCGGCATACCCACGCGGACGGATAGGTGTTATAAATGTCGGCGGCCTTGGCTTTCTGCATCAGTTCTTCAGCGGTTGCTGCTTCCATGATATATGCGCGGTAGCGACCGTCTTTCTGGAGCATTTTTATGTTGGCAGGAGCGTTAGCCATATAGCGTGCGGCTTCGTCGCTGTTTGCCAGAGAGGCCACTACAAGACAATAACGGTCGGAATACGCGTTTTGTTCGGCTATAACGGTTTCTTCCGGGGTTTTGTCGTAAACAACTTCCGAAGATGCGTCGGCAGGAGTATTGAATATCAGTATCAGCGATTCGTTGCCGCGAGAAGCAGGATTTGTAGTTGCAAAAGTGGTAACGGGTTGCGACTGTTCGATGCCGAAAGAGGCCTGTGTGGAATTATTGTGTCCTCCTCTCGGTAGTTGGGCAATTATAAATGTGAGGAATGCGAACACGGCTATTGCTGCAGCACTGGAGGCAGTCCGGCGCAGCGACCGCATCATGCGTTGGCGACGCAGTTCCATTTCATTTTCGTCTGCGGTCGAGGATTCTTCCTTATTGACGTTGATCGGTTCGAGGGAGATTTCCGGGTAGGAGAATACGGGACCGCTCCATCCACTGTTTTGTTCGAACGAGAGCACGCCTTCATTCTGTCGGATAGTTCCTATTTCATCGATATTCGATTCTCCTTTGAAGTTCAGGTCGTGGCGTATGTCCCCGATACCTTGCTGGATGGTAGCGAAAGCCTGCTCGCTGTCTATACCGGAACGGAGCATTACAGAATGTTGCAGGTCAACGTCATCTCCATTTTCTGCGTCGCATTCGAACGCCACGGTGGTCCCTGGCGGAAGCAGGCGCACGCCATCGAACGATGCCGGGCGGCGGTGGCATGTAAATGTCCCTATGCCGGGAATTCCGACAATTCCTCGGTTCTCAAGCAAATAGGTAATATGACGTTTTGTCTCGTTCATTCGTTCTACAAAGTTAGTAAATTTTTAGGAGAATAACGACACCTCTACACAAATTCCTGAAAAATTTTCCTGGCGATAGAAAAGCAGGCTGCGCCTATGATAGACGCAGCCTGCTGTGTATGGTACGGGACGAATCAGATGCCGTAGGCGGCGAGCTGTTCAACCTTGAAGTTACGGATAAATTCGATGTGGCTTTCGCAAAGAGCCTGCGTCAGTTTTGTGTAGACGGTAGCGGATGCGGTGAAGCTTTCGTTGGTTTTCGCGGAGAGGAGCATCAGGTAAGACATAACCAGGCTACCGGCCATTTCTACGAGGCGACGGGCCATGAAGTCGAGCAGACGCTGGTCGTTAGCGGCGGTAACTTTCTCCACAGCTTCGGCAAAGAGAGCGGTGAGGCCCTTCAGCGTCTCGGCCATAGGTGCGAGTTCTCCGGAGAATCCTTCTTCGGCATACTTATTGAGAAGTTCGAGGTATGCGCCGGTGGTTACGTAGCGGATAGCGGCAACTACCTGCAGCTGTGTTGTGCCTTCATAGATGGAGGTGATACGGGCGTCACGGTAGATGCGTTCACATGCGTAATCTTTCATGAAGCCGGAACCGCCGTGAATCTGGATGCAGTCGTATGCGTTCTGGTTGCAATACTCGCTGCCGAGACCTTTTGCAAGGGGAGTGAGGGCGTCGGCAAGCTTGCTGTAGTATTTCATTTCGGTGCGTTCCTCGGGAGTAAGCTTGCGCTCGCGGGCAATGTCCTCATAAATCTTGTACATGTCCACAAAACGCGAGGTTTCGTAGAGCAGGCAACGGGAAGCGTCGAGTTTTGCCTTCATGTTGGCGAGCATCTCGGAAACAGCGGGGAATTCGATGATGGCTTTGCCGAACTGACGGCGCTCCAGGGCATACTGGCGTGCTTCGCGGTATGCGAGTTCGCTCACGCCCACGCTCTGTGCGGCAATGCCAAGACGGGCGCCGTTCATGAGGGCCATCACATATTTGATGAGGCCCAGACGGCGGTTACCACAAAGTTCGGCGGGTGCGTTCTTGTAAACGAGTTCGCATGTGGGCGAGCCTTTGATACCCATCTTGTTTTCGATGCGGCGTACGGTAACACCGCCGTTGCGCTTGTCGTAGATGAACATGGACAAGCCACGACCATCCTTTGTGCCTTCTTCCGAGCGTGCGAGCACCAGATGTATGTCGCTGTCGCCATTGGTGATGAAACGCTTAACACCGTTGAGAACCCATGTGCCGTCCTCTTTCTGTGTGGCTTTGAGCATTACGCTCTGCAGGTCGGAACCGGCGTCGGGCTCTGTAAGGTCCATCGACATGGTCTCGCCCTCGCAAACGCGGGGAATGTATTTCTGGTGCTGTTCTTCGCTGCCGAATTCGTATAGAGTCTCGGCGCAGTCCTGAAGCCCCCAGAGGTTTTCGAAGCCTGTATCGGCGCGGCTGACTATGTCGGCGGCCATGATATAGGGGGTGATGGGGAAGTTGAGGCCACCGAAACGGCGTGGCATAGCCATACCCATCAGACCTGCCTTGCGACATACATCAAGGTTCTGAACGGTACCGGAAGCGTAGTGTGCGCGGCCGTCGGAGCAGGAAGCGCCCTCGTGGTCGACACTTTCGGCATTTTCGGCAATGGTAGTACCGCAGATTTCACCTACGATTTCGAGAACGCGCTCGTAGTTGTCCATTGCGTCGGCGAAGTCGGTCGGCGCGTAGTCATATTTTGCAGCATCGGTGTAGTCGCGTTCCTTAAGGGCGACAATCTTCTCCATCAGAGGATGGTGGAGATGATGCTTCAGATCGGGATTGTCAGTATAGAAATTAGCCATTTTGCTTCGCTTACTTGGAGTTTTTCTTGTAATACTTGATGAGTTTTGGAACGATATCCTCCATATCGCCGGTGATTACATAGTCGGCGATCGAGTTGATGGGAGCGTTGGGGTCGTTGTTTATGGAGATGATAATCGAGCTTTCCTGCATACCGGCGATGTGCTGGATCTGTCCGGAGATACCACAGGCGATATACAGTTTGGGACGCACGGTAACACCGGTCTGGCCAATCTGACGTTCGTGCTCGATAAATCCGGCATCTACGGCGGCGCGGGAGGCGCCTACTTCACCGCCAAGAGTGTTGGCCAGGTCGAAAAGCAGCTGGAAGTTCTCTTTGCTGCCTACGCCGTAACCACCGGCAACAATAATGCTGGAGTTTTTGATGTTCACTTTCGATTTCTCGATGTGGCGGTCAATAATCTTGACAATATAGTCGGCGGGATCGGTGTATTTGGCGGCGTCCAGCTCGATAACTTCGCCTCTGTGGTCGGGATCGAGGATTTCTTTTTTCATCACCCCCTCGCGAACGGTTGCCATCTGCGGACGGCATTCGGGGTTTACGATTGTTGCAACGATGTTGCCGCCGAATGCGGGACGGATCTGATATAGGAGGTCGTGATATTCCTTGCCGGTCTTGGGGTCGGTGTGGTCTCCGATTTCAAGGGATGTGCAGTCGGCGGTGAGACCGCTGTGGAGACACGAGCTTACGCGGGGACCGAGGTCGCGGCCGATGCAAGTGGCGCCCATCAGGCAAACCTGCGGTTTGATTTCACGGAACAGGTTGATAAGAACCGCAGCGTGCGGGTTGGATGTATAGGGATACAGTTTTTCGTCGGCAACCTTGTAAACTACATCGGCACCATAGGGGAAAATCTGATTTTCTACACCGTCGAGCTTGTCGCCGATGACAATTGCTTCGAGCTTGACACCAAGACGGTTGGCGAGCACTCGGCCTTTTGTAAGCAGCTCAAGGCTGACGTCTGCGATTTTGCCTTCGTCAAATTCGCAATATACTATGAGGTTGTTATTGTCTGCCATAGTTTTAATGATAATAATTGGAAGAAGGGCTGCTTTAGCCGATGGTATGATTGACAATGAGTTCCTTGATCAGCTCTTCAATCTGCTCGTCGTTGTTGTCGAGACGTCGGCTGTCTTTGGCGGTGAACACAACGTTCTCTACTGTCTTTACTTTTGTGGGAGAACCTGCCAGACCAATCTGTTCGGGATCGGCATCGACGTATGCAGCGCCCCATTCCATAATCTGAAGGTCGGGGTTAGCCTTTACCATTTCAGCTACATTCTCGGGAAGCTTTGCAAGCTCGCTGGGCGATGCGGCGCGTTTGAATTTCATGACGCGCTTTGCGTTGCGCGGGCGGCATTCGGCAGCCGAACCGTTTACGGTAACAACACAGGGGAGGGGAGCCTCTACTGTCTCGATACCGTGTTCCAGACGGCGGACAACCTTAATTTTACCGTTGGCAACTTCGAGGATATCCTCTGCGTATGTAACCTGGGGTAGACCGAGCTTCTCGGCAATCTGAGGACCAACCTGAGCGGTGTCGCCGTCGATAGCCTGACGGCCGCCGAGGATAAGGTCGTAATCGGCATATTTCTTTACAGCCTGAGCCAGCGAGTAGGATGTGGCCAGAGTATCTGCGCCGCCGAGTGCACGGTCGGTAAGTACGATGCCTTTGTCGGCACCGCGATAGATTGCCTCGCGGACAATTTCAGCTGCGCGGGGCAGACCCATAGTAAGCAATGTAACTGTGCTTCCTGGATGAGTTTCTTTCAGCCGAAGGGCCTGCTCAAGAGCGTTGAGATCCTCGGGATTGAAAATCGCGGGGAGGGCGGCGCGGTTTATGGTACCGTCTTCCTTCATGGCATCTTTGCCTACATTGCGGGTATCAGGAACCTGCTTTGCAAGCACAATGATGTTTAAACTCATAATTACGCTATTTTATAATTTTTAATAGATTTTTCTTTTTATACTGCAAAAGTAATCATTTTTGACCTCCGGAGCAAGATTTCGGAAGTCTCCACGGCTGTAACAGTGTTAAAATTTCTTATTTGGGGTTCTGCCTTACTTTTTGCGCAACTGCTTGGAAATCCATTTGCGGGCGTTGATGAAAGCATCCAGCCAAATGGTAGCCTGGTCCTCCGGATCACCGGGATACCAGCCCCATTGCCAGGGGAATATTGCGCGCTCGAGGTGCGGCATAATGGCAACATGGCGCCCGTTGGCCGAGGCGAGAGCGGCTACAGCACCCTCAGAACCGTTTGGGTTCGCGGGATATGCGTCGTAGGCATAGCGGCCAACAACGGTAAGCCCTGTTTCCTCTATGGGACGGTTGAAATGGAAGCGGCCTTCGCCGTGAGCAACCCAGAGGCCGCCGCGAAGATGCGAGAGCGAACCCATCATGATGCTCTTGTTGGTAGGAATGTCCATGCCTACGAATTCCGATTCGAATTTGCCGGAAATGTTATGCCTCATCTCCACAGCAGGTTTGCCGTCGGCACAGGGTTCGGCACCGAGCAGGTTGAGCTCTATCATCAACTGGCAGCCGTTGCATACACCGAGGCTCATGGTGTCCGGTCGTGCATAGAAGCGGCGCAGGCTTTCCGAGGCTGTCTCATTCCAGCGGAAGCCGCTGGCCCAGCCTTTGGCGGAACCAAGAACGTCGCTGTTGGAGAAGCCTCCGCAGAATACGATCATCTGTACGTCGTCCAGGGTTTCGCGACCGCTCATAAGATCGGTCATGTGGACGTCGCGCACGTCGAAGCCTGCAAGATGGAGCGCAAACGCCATCTCACGGTCGCCGTTTATGCCTTTTTCGCGGATGATGGCGGCATTTACACCGGAACGTATGCGACGCAGAAGCGAAATACCGCGCGACTGGAAGCTGGCGTCGAAGTTGGGGCGGAACCGGAACGTGAGAGGCTGCTTGCCAAGGTTGTCGCGGCGTTCGCGGGCACATTCGGGATTGGTCTGGAGGCTGTCCAGACGGTAGGACGGCTCAAACCATATCTTTCGCATCGTGTTTACATTAATCAGATGTGTATTGCCTTTGTGGCTGATGGTGATTACATTCTGACGTACAGGCGAAGCGATGGGGAAATAACGCAGCCCCCAGCGGTCGAGAATCTTCTCTGCCTTGGTCTTGTTCTGGTCGAGAACCTGCACTACAACTGCGGGATTCTCGGCAAAAAGAATGCTTACGATATCGTTGTTGCCGATAAGTTCGAAACCGTTGGTGTAGAAATTGAGACCGCACTTCACATTGGAGAAGCACATTTCAAGCAGCGTGGTGATAAGACCGCCGGCGCTTACGTCGTGGCATGCGGAAATTAGGCCGGCATGAACGAGTTTCTGAACTGTTGCGAAAGCACGGCTGAAGTATGATGGATTCGTAACGTCGGGGGTCTCGCCGCCTACATAGCCTAATGTCTGTGCAAGAGCGGAACCACCGAGTGCCAGAGGTGCGTTGCTGAAATCGATATAATATAATGTGGAATGTGTGGTCGCTGTCAGGACCGGGCTTACGGTGGCTCGTATATTGTCTACTTCGCCGGCGGCGGAGATGATGACAGTGCCTGGAGCTTTCACGCTCGTGCCGTCGGAATACTTCTGAGTCATCGACAGACTGTCCTTGCCGGTAGGGATGTTTATACCTAGGTCGCATACGAAGTCGCTGCATGCCTGAACGGCGGTGTAGAGCGCTGCGTCCTCGCCTTCGTTCTTGCAGGGCCACATCCAGTTGGCACTAAGCGAAACGGCATTCATACCGTGGTCGAGGCTCGCTCCGACAATATTTGTAAGCGCTTCGGTCACAGAAAGACGTGATGCGGCAGCCGGGTTGCTGATGGCAACTGCAGGCGCATGGCCGATAGATGTTGCGATACCGTGGCGGCCGTGGTAGTCGAGAGCCACTACGCCGCAGTCGCTCAGAGGCAGCTGCAACTGTCCCACGCATTGCTGACGTGCTATCTTTCCGGTTACGCTGCGGTCTACCTTGTTTGTGAGCCAGTCTTTGCATGCGACGGCTTCAAGCGAAAGGACGTTTGTAAGATATTCCTCGAGCTTTTCGGGATTATACATAGGCTCTGAGAATTTCTCTTCCACCGTTTTGTCGCGCATAACGGTTTTCGGCGGATTGCCAAGCATATCAGTAACAGCGAGGTCTATGGCGGCGTCGTTGCCTTTGCGGGCAAACTTGAGACGCTGGCTGCCGTCGGTCTCGCCGACGATATATAGAGGAGCACGTTCGCGCTGTGCGATACGCTCTACCAGAGGGATATCCTTGGGTTGAATAAGGAAGCCCATGCGTTCCTGGCTCTCGTTGCCTATAATTTCGCGATCGGAGAGGGTGGGATCGCCCACAGGCAGTGTATTGATATCGATGAAACCGCCGGTTGCCTCGATGAGTTCGCTCAAGGCGTTGAGGTGGCCGCCTGCGCCGTGGTCGTGGATGGAAACGATGGGATTGAAGCCGCTTTCGGCGAGGCCGCGAACGAGGTTGGCTACACGTTTCTGCATTTCGGGGTTGGCGCGCTGCACGGCGTTAAGTTCGATGGCGCCGGCATAACGGCCGGTGTCCACAGACGAGACGGCACCACCGCCCATGCCGATACGATAGTTGTCGCCGCCGCTCAGGGCTACAGCCATGCCGGGCTCGGGCGTGCCCTTGATGGCATGGTCGGCGTTGGCAAAGCCTACGCCGCCGGCAAGCATAATCACCTTGTCATAGCCCCATACGCGTGTATCTTCCTTGTGCTCGAATGTGAGCAGCGAGCCGCAGATAAGGGGCTGACCGAACTTGTTGCCGAAGTCGCTGGCGCCGTTCGAAGCCTTGATAAGAATATCGGCTGGCGTATGGTACAGCCAGTTACGGCTTGCAATGGCATCTTCCCAGCTGTGTGAATCCAGACGGGGGTACGACGTCATGTACACGGCAGTACCGGCCAGAGGGAGGCTTGCGCGTCCACCACCGAGACGGTCGCGTATTTCACCGCCGCTGCCGGTCGCTGCACCGTTGAATGGCTCTACGGTTGTGGGAAAATTGTGTGTCTCCGCCTTGAGCGACAGTACGGAGTCTATCTGTGTTTCCGCGAAAACCGAGGGTTCGTCGGCGCGTTCCGGGGCGAATTGCCAAATTTTGGGTCCCTTCACAAAAGCCACGTTGTCCTTGTAGGCGGATACAAGACGTCCGGGATTCTTCTGGCTGGTGCGTTTTATGAGTTTGAAAAGGCTTACGGGCTTTTCCTCACCGTCGATAATGAATGTGCCGTTGAAAATTTTATGACGGCAGTGTTCGGAATTAACCTGGGAGAAACCGAATACTTCGCTATCTGTGAGCGGGCGGCCCAGACGAGCCGACAGCCCGGCGAGATATTCTTCTTCCTCCTTGCTCAGAGCCAGACCTTCGCGGGCGTTGTATTCCTCGAAATCGGTGATATACACGGGTTTCTCAGGCTGCGCGTCGGTTGCGAAGATGGCCTCGCCGGGATTTTCGTATATTCGCTGCAACATGGGATCGCAGGTTCCGTCGGCGGGAGTGGGGGTTAACTCTTCTATACGCAGAATGCCGCCGAGCCCCATGTTTTGGGTAATCTCAACGGCATTGGTACTCCAGGGAGTAATCATTTCGGCACGGGGGCCGGTGTAGCGGCCGCTCAGGCTGCTGCCCGCGGCAAGAGGTGAAGCTCCACCCAGGAGCCAAGTGAGGCGTTCTGCCTCGCTGGCTTCCAGACGGTGGTCGGCGTCTACGGCATAAGCCTTTCCGTCGCCTTTAACAAAGTATATGACCATTTGTCTATCCGGTTGATATTTGCCGCAAAATTAACAAAAATTTTTGTGGCTGGCAAACAACAATTCAAAAAGACGGCCATATTTATTTGAATTTACTGATTGTCAAGATGCTACTTGAACACCTTTGAAAGGTACTTTTCTTTGAACTGTTGCAAAAGTTCCCAGAAACCGGGGACGAAAAGAGTGCCGAGTATTGCGTTTACGGCCATGCCGAATACCACGGCGCAGCCAAGGGCAATTCGGCTGTTGGCACCGGCGCCTGTCGCGAACAGCATAGGCATTACACCGAACACGAATGCAAGAGCTGTCATGAGGATAGGTCTCAGACGTACATCGCCTGCCGACTGTGCCGCCTGGCGTATTGGCTGTCCGGCCTTACGGTAGTCCATCGCATACTCAACAATCAGGATGGCGTTCTTGGCTGCCATGCCTAACAGAAGGATTATGCCTATTTGTGTATAGATGCTCACACTCTGTTGGAAAAGCATGCATCCGATAATAGCACCGAGGATAGCAGTCGGGGTGGTAATTACGACAGCTACGGGATCGGTCCACGATTCGTACTGTGCGGCAAGCACAAGTATGGTTATAATGACAGCGAACAATAGTGTTATCGTTATTGTGGTGCCTGCCTGTGTTTCCTGGAGAGCTTCGCCGGTCCACGCATACGAGAATCGCTGCCCGAGCTTTTCCTTTACGATATTTTCCATGATACTGATGCCGCGCTGCGAACTTACATGCGGAGCTACATCGGCTGTTATCGCAGCTGTGGTGTACATGTTGTAGCGCTGAACCTCAGACTGTCCCGGTTTTTCCTCTACGGTGGCGAAAGAACTGAACGGAACCATGTTACCGTCGGAATTGCGCACGGTTAGCTTGAGAATTTCCTCGGCATTGCTTCGCGATTGCTGTCCTCCACTGAGAAGAACCTGATATGTGCGTCCGAATTTCACAAAATCGTTGACATAGGCGCTTCCCATAAAGGCCGACAGTGTTGCGTAGATCTGCTCGAGGGTTAGGTTATACGATTTGGCTTTTTCGCGATCGATGTTCAGTCCCATCTGGGGCACTTCTGCCTGGTACATGGAGGTAACTTGTTTAAGCTCAGGATATTTGGTGGTTTCATCCTGAATTGTGCGGATGGCATTGGCGATTTCTGTGGGACCAAGATTGTTGATATCCAGCAGCTGCATTTCGAGGGCGCCGCTGACACCTAAGCCGGGAATTGCCGGAGGATTGACAGAGAACACAATGGCCTCCTGAATATTGTTACCGGCTGCGTCTACCTGCTGCATGATATGATCCAGACTTTCGTTTTTGGCCTTGCGGTCTTTCCACGGTTCAAGTACAATGAAAAGAGTGCCAACATTGCTGCTGTTGCCGCCTCCGAGCATCGACATGCCCGAGACTGCCATAACATCTTTTACAGAGGGTATCTTGCAGATTTCAGATGTTAGTTTGCTCACGATACTGTCGGTTCTCTGGAGCGAAGCACCGGCGGGAAGCTGTACGGAAGTCATGAAATAGCCCATATCCTCCGACGGCACGTATGAGCGCGGCCAGCGCATGAAGCCCCAGAAGGCACCTCCGCAGAGGACGAGGAATATAACCAGAGCCATCACGGGTTTGCGAAGCAGGAAGCCAACGCCGGAGTTATAGAAGTTTTTGAATTTGCCGAAACCCGAATTGAACCACCGGAACAGTATGAAAGACTTCTTGTCGGGATTGGTGGGTTTGAGGAATAACGAGCACATCGCCGGAGTAAACGTAAGTGCGTTGAATCCGGAAAAGGCCGTGGATACGGCAATGGTGAGTGCAAACTGTTTATACAACTGTCCGGTGATACCGGAGATAAATGCCGTTGGAATGAATACAGACAGAAGTACGAGCACTTCGCCGATTACGGGCCCCTGCAGTTCCTTCATGGCTTGGGTGGCCGCTTCCTTTGGTGTGAGCTTCCCCTGATCGAGTATTCGTGAACAGTCTTCCACCACCACTATGGCATCATCCACCACTATAGCGATGGCAAGTACGAGGCCGAAAAGAGTAAGGGTGTTAAGCGAGAATCCCATCAGCTTCATAACCGCGAAAGTGGCTATAAGTGATACGGGGATTGTAATCATTGGAATAATTACTGCTCGCCAGCTCTGCAGGAACAGCATGATTACGAGCATAACAATCAGAGTCGTTTCCAGGAAAGTAACGAGCAGCTCGTCAATCGAGGCGGACACGAAGTCGGTTGTATCGAGAATTATGCGGTAGTCCACTCCCTGGGGGAAGTATTCTTTCAATTCCGCGAGTCTCGCCTTTACGGCGTCGGCTACTTTCATGGCATTGGCGCCGGGAAGCTGGTAAACGCCTATAAGGCCTGCCTGATGCCCGGATACATTGGAAGCTACAGAATACGATTGGCTGCCGAGGTCGACAGTAGCAATATCGTTCAGGCGTAGAATTGCACCGTTAGGCTCTGTACGTATAACAATGTTGCCGAACTGCTGCGCGTCGGTAAGGCGGCCGCGTGCCTGTATGGTGTATTCAAATGCAGTTGTGGAAGGCGACGGGTTGGCACCGACGCTGCCTGCCGAAACCTCCATGTTCTGGCTCTGTATGGCAGACTCTACATCGGCCGGGGTTATTCCGCGGACGCGCATTTTCTCCGGGTCGAGCCACACACGCATGCTGTAGCTTCCCGAACCGAAAGCGCTCACACTGCCCACGCCATCGATTCGCGAGAGTTCGTCAACAAGATTGATATTCGCATAGTTGGTAAGATAGAGGCCGTTGTATCTCTCGGGATCGTTGCCTTCTAGAGCGATAAACAGGATGATGTTGGACGAACGCGACATCACGTTCACGCCTTGCTGTTTCACTGGCGTGGGGAGTACCGGTTCTGCCTGCGACAGACGGTTTTGTACTTTCACGGCGGCCATATCGAGGTCGGTGCCGTTTTCAAAAGTAATCTGAAGGGAATAGGAGCCGTCCGATCCTGAATTGGAACTCATATACATCATTCCCTCGACACCGTTCACCTGTTCCTCGATAGGCACGCCCACTGTTTCGGCCACTGTCTGTGCGTCGGCACCGGGATATGATGCAGAGATGAATACCGTAGGCGGAGTGATATCCGGGAACTGGGCCACTGGCAGTGATTTGAGTGTCAACAGGCCTGCCAGAACCATCAGAATGGCCAGCACTGTAGCAAAAATAGGCCGGTTGATAAAAAATTTGCTGAACATAAGCGATGAATTATTTGGTCATAACCGGAGTTACTTTCTCACCGTCGCGCACTTTCAGGAGTGCTTTGGTAACATAGCGCGATTTGCCGTCGAGGCCGTCGGTTACAATACGCATGGTATCGGCGTACAGGCTCCCTAATTTAACGGGAGTGTACACGACAACGTCGGAATCGTTTACTACATATACATATTTCCCGAGCTGGTCGGTGCCTATGGAACTGTTGTGGATAAGTATGGCGGCTGAGTCTGTCTCGAGCGGAAGGTCCACAGTCGCAAACATACCGCTTTTCAATTCTCCATACTCATTGCTTATAAGACCCTGCAGCTCTACGGTTCCCGTGGAGGTATTTACGTTTGGCGACATATAGTCGAGTTTTGCGGTGTATTTATGTTGCAGCTGGGCGGTGAACGACACGGGGATGCTGTCGAGGTTTACGTTTCCCTGTTGCAGGAACTTCTTGATTTTAGCCATAGTGCCTGCATCGTCGATGGAGATATACGTAACCATTATATTGTCTTCGTAGATGGTGGCGAGTGTTACCGGCGCTCCTTCTCCGGCAAGATAGGATCCTACATCATGTGAGGCTGCCGATACGTGGCCGTCGAAGGGCGCACGCACAGTGCAGTAGCTTAGCTGTGTCTGTGCTGTCTGAAGCTCTGCTCGCGCCGATTTTATCTGGGCGTTGCATTCTTCAAGGTTGCTTTTGGCCTGTTCCACTTCCATCTTGCTTACGGCATCGCTCTTATAGGCTTCGGAAACAGCGGCATAGTGCTGGGCGGCATATTCTTGGTTTGCGATGGCGGTGTTTAGGGCGCTCTGCGCGCGTGCCACGGCATCGCGGTAGTTGTCGTCTTCGATAGTGAAAAGTATGTCGCCTTTCTTTACAAAATCGCCGTATCGGTAATTGCATGAACGCAACGTGCCGTTGACTCTTGCAACGAGACCCACTTCGCGTAAGGCTTTTATGGTACCTGGATATGTCTGCCGCACGATAACGGATTCGACCACAGGAACTGCAACATCTATTTTTGCCTCTTCTTCTTCCGATGCAGTTTTATGGTGGCTGCACGAGCATGCTGTCGCACCTAAAGCAACGCATAAAATAGCTGAACGTATATCCTTCATAATATGATAGTTTTTATTCGATATCTTCTACCCAGCCTCCGCCGAGTGCTTTGTATAACTGAATCACATACAGCAGCGATGCCCCGCGAGCCTGCACGAGGCTGTTCTGATACGACAGATAGTCCTGCTGGGCATCGACGACATTCGTAAAGATTGTCAATCCCTGTTTGTATAAATCAACGGACTTCTCAACCTCTTCCCGGCAGTTTTCTAATACTTTTTCCAGTCGCAAGCAGTGTTCCTGGGAGCCTTTGTAGTAATTTACGGCGTTTCTTACTTCTTCTACCGCCGTCAGCACGGTCATATTGTAGTTGTCCACCTGTGCTTCGAGTGTCTCGCGTGCGGCGGCAGCGGTGTTGCGACGTGCCAGACCATCGAATAGAGTCCACGAAAGGGTGGGGGCCACGGAGTAAGCCAAGCTCTGCCTGTCGAATAGATCGCCGAAATTATGCGCCTGTGTACCGATGCTTGCATTTAGTGACAGCGACGGAAGATATTCGCTTTTGGCAATGCCTACTGCGGCCGCGGCAATCTCTATGTTACGTTCGGCCTCGGCGATATCCGGGCGGCGGCGCAAAAGATCGGCAGGAACGCCCATGTCGGGCAGAGGTACCCGGATGGGCAGCGGTTTTTCTGTGTATATGCTTTGCGGGAGCTCTCCGGGCATTGCTCCGGTGAGAACGGCAATGGAATTATAGGCGGACTCTATGGAGGCCTCCAGCATCGGGACTGTAGCGACGGTGCTGTAATATAGTGTCCTGGCCTGCGCCACTTCCAGTTTGGAGGCCAGTCCTGCCTTATGGCGCGACTCTACGACAGCGAGCAGCTGTTTCTGGTTATCGGAGTGGAAGTGTGCGATGGATAGCTGTCGGCGGCTGACGCACAGATTGATGTACGCCGTAGCTATCTCGGCCTGCAAGGCGATCATCACAGAACCGTATTCTGCTGCCGAAAGTTTTACATACTTCTGTGCCTCCCTTACCTGCCGGGCCACTTTGCCGAAAACGTCAATTTCCCAGCTAAGGTTCGCTCCGGCGTTGAAATACGACATTGTTGAGCGTTCTCCATTGCGGGAGGCTGTACGGCCTGAAATGCCCTCGCGGGTATAGCCTGCCGATATGCCTAACTGCGGAAACCATGCGCTGCGTGCCTCTCCCAGCTGGCTGCGTGCAATGGCTATGCGGCGGTACGCGGCGGCCGCGTTGTAGTTGTTCTTTTCGCCAAGGGCCACCAGTGTGTCCAGCGTGGCATCGCCGAAATTGTGCCACCATGCTTCATTGTCGTGGGTTGCGCGTGTACGGGCGATATCAAAAATACTGTCTGCGGGCCACATGGCACCCGCCAGGTCCAGCGCCCGCGCATTCTGGCCGTGCACCGACACCACTGCCCCAACAGAGGCAAGCATTATGGCGGTAAAGATTCTGTTCATGCGTTATGTTCCGTCTAAGGGTCTTTTGAGCAGCGGCTTGCATCGGCAATGCCGCCTGTTGTTAAATTTCAGTTTATTCTATAACAATTCACAGAGGTAAAACGAGTTGTTAAATATCCTTAATACGTTCCGCCCGACCATCCGCTCACGTGCCCCTTAATTTGCCCGTGCATATAATAATGTGTATCTTTGCAGATTGAAAGGCTGTGCAGGCCTCTTACGAACGATACAAAAAGAAACAAAAACATAGCAGTAATGAAATTCAACATCTCAAGCAAAACCTTCTACCAGAGCGCCGCAGCGGTGAGCAAGGTTATCAGCAACAAAAACGCCCTTGCGATTCTCGATAATTTCCTTCTCGACATCGATGCCGAGGCAAAAGTCCTCACAATAACTGGTTCCGACCAGGAAAACGCTCTCTCGGCCCGAGTGGCCATAGAAGATGCCGCCGGTAGCGGCAGTGTGTGTGTCGGCGCCCGCCGCCTTGTAGAGCTTCTTAAGGAACTGCCGGAGCAGGGTATCACAATCTCGATAAACGACGACACTCTGGAGATGCAGATAACATATCAGGCCGGTCATTTCGCATTCGTATGCCTGCCGGGCGCACAGTATCCCCGCTTCGAACCCGAAATATCTGGAGAACCCGCTGTATTCACCATCGCCGCCGAGCAGATGGTAACAGGTCTGGACAACACCATGTTTGCCGCAGCCACCGAGGAATACCGCCAGGCCATGATGGGTGTACGCTTCGACGTTACACCGGATAAAATTGTGTTCGCTGCCACCGACACTCGCAAGCTGGTTCGCTTTGTGGACAGTCGCACGGCTCCCGACGTTACAGCATCCGGCACAATTCCTGCAAAGGCTGCGGGTATCATCAAGAACGTACTCGCCGGAGAAGATAATCTGAAGATTACGATGTACAACAAGAGTGCGCTGCTCGAAACAGAACACATCTCGTTCCAGCTTACATTCCTTGGCGGCAACTATCCTGACTATAACCGCGTAATTCCGCGCAACAATCCCAATATCCTCACCATCGAAAGACAGGCATTCCTCAACGCTGTCCGTCGTGTGGGCATCTTTGTTGAAGTTGAAGGCGGTCTTGAAAAATTCCGCTTCACACAGGATTCAGTCCTTATCAAGAGCAGCGACCCCAACCTCTGCTCGAGTGCCCGCGAACAGGTGCCCTGTAACTACAGCGGCAATGAACTCACCATAGGTTTCAACGCTTCTTATCTTATCGAGATTCTCGGCACTCTGAAAACACAGGAAATCGCGATAGAACTCGGCGACGCCGCCCGCCCAGGAGTGTTCAAGCCAATGGAAGAACCCGAAAACACCCAGCTGGTTATTATTCTGATGCCGATGACCGTAAGCGATTTCTGATAAGATGAAACTGAAACTTACACGTCCGCTGGTGTTCTTCGACCTGGAAACCACGGGCACCAATATCTCCAGCGACCGCATTGTGGAGATATCGATTGTAAAGCTTATGCCCGACGGTAACATCTACGAGAAAACCCGCCGGATTAATCCTGAGATGCACATTCCCGAGGGTGCTACGGCAATACATCATATAACCGACGAAGACGTTGCCAACGAACCCACCTTCCGTCAGGTGGCCAATTCGCTGTCGCAACTTATAGCGGGGTGTGATATCGCCGGATTCAACAGCAACCGTTTCGATATACCGCTGCTCGACCGCGAATTCGAACGGGCAGGAATCGATTTCGATTTGTCGAAAGCCCGTCTGATTGATGTACAGACAATATATCACAAGAAAGAACCCCGTACACTGGTGGCAGCGTACAACTATTATTGCGGCAAGGAGCTTGAAGGCGCCCACGGCGCCCTTGCCGATACAAGAGCCACAATGGAGGTGTTGCTGGCGCAGCTCGAAAAATACGACGACGTGCCTTGCGAAGTGAGTGCATTGTCCGAATATTCGTCGCCGAACCGCAACGTGGACCTAATGGGTAGACTTATCTATGATGACCAGAACCGGGAGGTAATCAATTTTGGCAAATACAAAGGTCGTCTTGCTGAAGAAGTGCTGACCAAAGACCCCGGATATTACAGTTGGATTATGCAGGGCGATTTCGCCCGAAACACCAAAAGTGCGTTCACCCGCATAAAACTCCGTCTTAAAAAATAAGGCATGTTCGCGAATCTCAAAGGAAAGCATATCATACTCGGTATCACCGGCGGCATTGCGGCCTACAAGAGCGCGGTGCTGTTAAGACTGTTCGTTAAGGCCGGCGCTGAAGTACAGGTGGTTATAACGCCTCATGGCAAGGAATTCATAACGCCGGTAACATTGTCGTCGCTCTCCGGACGTCCGGTTGTCAGCGAGTTTTTCAGCGCGAACACCGGCGAATGGCATTCGCACATTGATCTCGGTCTGTGGGCCGACGCGATGATAATAGCGCCGGCAACAGCATCGTCTCTTGCAAAAATGGCCACCGGTGTTGCCGACAACATGCTTATAACCACATATCTCTCTGCCAAGTGTCCTGTGTTCGTTGCTCCGGCGATGGACCTCGACATGATGGCGCACCAGACAACTCAGCGCAATCTACGAACTCTTGCGGCCGACGGGGTGCATATCATCGAACCTGCCGTGGGCGAACTCGCAAGTCATCTTGTTGGACGCGGCAGAATGGAAGAACCCGAGAATATCGCTGCGGCGATAGATGTTTTTTTCTCTTGCAGGAGCGACTGTAGCCTCGCAGGCAAACATGTGCTTATAACCGCCGGCCCTACTGTGGAAAAAATCGATCCGGTGAGATTCATCAGCAATTTCTCCACAGGCAAGATGGGCTTTGCACTGGCCGAAGCGGCTGCAGAACGTGGTGCAAGAGTAACACTTGTGGCTGGTCCGGTGGATGCTTCGCTTAAAACATTCAATTCTGCGATAAAGCGCGTGGATGTGGTCAGCGCCAAGGAAATGCTCGCAGCTTCTGAGGCCGCTTTTGTTGATGCTGATATCGCCATAATGGCTGCTGCTGTGGCCGATTATGCCCCTGCGGAATTACGGGATAAAAAAATCAAGCGGGAACATGAGGATGTCGAAAGTATCGCTCTTGTAAAAAACCCCGATATCGCACGCACGCTTGGAAACAGGAAGCTTCCAGGTCAGATTTTGGTCGGGTTCGCATTGGAAACAGACAATGGCGATGTGAATGCCCGCGAAAAACTTGCCCGCAAGAACCTCGACATGATCGTGCTCAATTCTTTGTCCGACGCAGGTGCCGGTTTCGGTACCGATACCAATAAAATTACAATCTATTATGCAAACAACCCGCAGCCAACTGTCTTTGCCTTGAAAAGCAAAGCTGACGTGGCCCGCGACATCTTAGACTCGATAAACACTCTATGACCTCTTTCCTCCGACATATAATTTTTTCTCTTTTTACATTAGCTGCGGTATCCGTGGCAACTGCGCAAGAACTCAACTGTGAGGTTACTATAAACGCCGACCAGGTTAACGGCAGTAAGCAAGTGTTCGAAACACTCCAGCAGGCCATCAACGACTACATGAACACTACCGTTTTCACAAACGCGCAGTTCGGTGCAAACGAGAAGATTGAATGTCGGCTATATATTACTGTAAAGGAATATACCGACGACAAAATGACAGGCGACATACAGGTACAGTCGCTCCGACCGGTGTATAACTCTACATATACAACAACTCTTATCAACTTTAAGGACACGAAGGTAGATTTTACATATCGCGAGAACGAACCGCTGGTATTTTCCGTGAATAATATGGAAAGCCAGCTTACCGCGATTCTCAATTTCTATGCCTATCTTATCCTTGCTGTTGATTTCGATTCTTTTTCGCCGCATGGAGGCGACCCGTGGTTCGACCGCCTTGCGCTGATAGTGCAGATGGCCCAGTCCAGCGGCGAAAGCGGATGGAAAGCTTTCGAGGACAACAAAAACCGCAGTGCCGTGCTGAGTTCGTATACCGACCCTCAGACTTCGGCTATACGCGATCTCATTTACCAGTATCACCGTCAGGGGTTAGACCAGATGTCGGTTTCTGTAGACAAGGGCAGGGGGGTGATTACAGAAAATATTGAGGTAATCAAGAAGATATATGAAGTTGCTCCCATGTCTGTGGCTCTTTCCATTTTCAAGGATTCCAAACTCGACGAGCTTGTGAACGTTTATTCTAAAGCTCCCGCAGAAGAACGTACCAAGGTGAGCAAACTTCTGGAGCCTATTTATCCGACAGATCACGAGAAGATAGAACAAATCAGAAAAGGAGCAGAAACACGATGATAAAGACATTGCACATCAGCAATTACGCTCTGATAGACGAAATTGATATTGATTTCGCCGACGGCTTCAATATTATAACCGGTGAGACTGGTGCCGGCAAATCCATCATTATGGGAGCTCTGTCGCTGCTTACGGGCGGCCGCGCCGACAGCAAAACCATGCGCTCCGAGGATAAGAAAACTGTTATTGAAGCTGTTTTCACTCTTTCCGAATCGGATGGAGTATCGTCCTTGCTTGCCGACAACGACGTAGACAATCCGGAATGCGGTGAAATAATACTGCGCCGTGAACTTACAGCCTCGGGTGGCCGCTCCAGGGCTTTTATAAATGATACACCGGTGAATCTGACATTGCTGCGTCAGGTTGCTGAGCAACTTGTGGACATTCATTCGCAACACGAGAATCAGCTTCTGTCCCAGCCGGAATACCAGTTGGGTATTGTCGACAACCTTGCCGGTAACGAAGCTTTGCTTGGCGATTACCATAAGGCATACTCGGCTTTCCGCAGCGCTCTGAAACAGTTTACCGACACTCGCGACATGATTCGCCGCAACAGAGACGATGCCGACTTCATACAGTATCAGTATGAACAGTTGGCATCCATGAATCTGGAGCCGGGCGAGCATGCTTCGCTCGAGCAGGAGCGCGAGGTGCTTTCCAATATCGGCAACATCAAGGATAGCATGGAAAACGTACTCAGACCGCTTGTGAACGGTACCGAGAATGTCCTTGGACTACTTTCGGTGGCTGTCGGCGCTGTGCGGGAATTATCGGAAACGCTTGAAGGAAGTGATACCGACTACGCCGTACTTGCCGACCGGCTTGAATCGGCGCGCATAGAGATAACTGACATTACGGATACCATAGCCGCCGAGGATGCCAAGACTGGCGCAGACCCCGAACGTCTTGCCGAGGTTGAGCAGCGGTTGAGTGAGCTGTACTCTCTGGAACTGAAACATCACGTAGAAAACTCCGACGAACTGATTTTATTACAGGAGCGTCTTGCGAAGCAAATCAGTGCCCTTGACGATGCCGAGAATATCCTTGCATCGTTGGAGAATGCTGCCAAACGGGCCAAAAAGAGTGCCTGGACACTTGCACAGCAGATTTCGGAACGTCGTATCGCGGCAGCATCGACGTTTGCCAACGAACTGAGGCGACGCGCTATGCCGCTTGGAATGCCTAACATACGATGCGAGATTTCCATTACCCAGGGAAAATTAGGACCGGACGGAATAGATCAGGTGCAGTTTCTTTTCGCGTTCAACAAGAATCAGCCGCTAATGCCTATAGGGTCTACCGCATCCGGCGGCGAACTGTCGCGCGTTATGCTGACAGTCAAGAGCATCGTGGCTGAATCCATGCATTTGCCTTCGATTATATTCGATGAAGTGGATACCGGCGTGTCTGGCGATATTGCAGGACGGATGGGAGCTATGATGGCTTCGATAGGCGAACATATCCAGGTGATAACCATAACGCATCTGCCGGGCGTGGCCGCTTTGGGCCGCCGCCACTTCAAAGTATATAAGGAGGACGATGAAACAAGCACTAACACACGCATACGGATTCTCGATAATGAAGAAAGAATCGGCGAGATAGCATTGATGATCAGCGGCAGTGCAACCGACAGCGCCGCAATTGCAAATGCTTGCTCGCTTCTCTCCAAAGCATCAATTACTAAAGACTGACATGGACAAGACAGATTATATATTTGGTATCCACTCCGTTATCGAGGCAATCGATTCCGGACGTACAATAGACAAGATTTTTATAAAGAAAGACCTTAACGGCGAGCTCGCCACCCGGCTTACGCAACTTGCACGCACACATCATATCGCGATACAGCGGGTGCCGGTTGAGCGTCTGAACAGGATAACACGTAAGAACCATCAGGGCGTTGTGGCCCTGACGGCAGCGGTAGATTACGCCAGCCTTGGCAACGTTATGCCTATGTTGTTCGACGACGGTGTACTTCCGTTCATTCTTGTGCTTGACGGCATAACCGATGTGCGAAACTTCGGCGCTATCGCCCGCACGGCCGAATGCTGCGGTGTGAATGCCATAGTAATTCCGCGACACGGCAGCGTTTCTGTTGGCGGCGATGCCGTGAAGACATCGGCCGGCGCGCTTAACTATATTCCCGTGTGCAGGGAAAATTCGGTGTTGTCCGCTGTAAGATACCTTAAGGATAGCGGCTGCACCATTGTATGTGCTACCGAGAAGTCGTCGCAGAATTATACGCGAGGCAACTATACTGCTCCTGTAGCACTTGTAATGGGCGCTGAGGATACTGGCATTTCTCCAGAGGTTCTCGAGCTGGCAGATTTCCGTGCCGGTATTCCGCAGTTCGGGCACATAGAATCGCTTAATGTGAGCGTAGCCGCCGGTGTGATGATGTATGAGGTTGTCCGTCAGCGTCTTGCCGATAACCTTGAGGTAATATAAGATTATTTAGGAATGATTTCCATTAACAATCTTAGCATCGAATTCAGCAGTCAGGTGCTGTTCGATAATATCAATTACGTTATCAATCCCAAGGACAAGATTGCTCTTGTGGGAAAGAACGGGGCCGGCAAATCCACGATGCTGAAAATTATTGCCGGACTCCAAAAGCCCACATCCGGCAGTGTGGCGGTACCGAATGAAGTTACAATCGGTTATCTGCCGCAGCAGATGGTTCTTTCTGATACTAACACGGTTATTGAGGAGGTTCGTAAGGTTTTTGCGCATATCGATGATATGCAGAAGCGCCTGGACAGAATGTCGCAGGAACTTTCGGAACGGACCGACTACGAAAGCGAACCGTATCAGGAACTTATCGAGCGTGTTAGCAATCTTACCGAGCAACTTGCGATGGCGTCCAGCGAAAACTGTGAGGCCGAGATGGAGAAAACTCTGATAGGTCTCGGATTTGTACGAGAGGATTTCAATCGTCCTACATCGGAGTTCAGCGGTGGCTGGCGCATGCGTATCGAACTTGCCAAGCTGCTTTTGAGACGTCCGGATGTGCTGTTGCTCGACGAGCCTACCAATCACCTGGATATCGAATCCATACAGTGGCTCGAAAACTTTCTTATGACGAAAGCAAAGGCCGTCGTGCTTGTGAGCCACGACCGTGCTTTTATTGATAACGTTACCAACAGAACGATCGAGATAAACCTCGGACGTATCTACGACTACGCTGTAAACTACAGCAAATTTGTGGTGTTGAGGCAGGAACGCATAGAACAACAGATGCGAGCTTACAAGAACCAGCAGAAGCAGATAGCCGACACAGAGGAATTTATTGAGCGGTTCCGGTACAAAGCGACAAAATCTGTTCAGGTCCAGAGTCGTATAAAGCAACTTGCAAAAATAGAGAGGATCGAGGTGGACGAGCTTGACAATTCGCAACTCAGCCTCAAATTTCCACCCGCACCTCGTTCCGGTGATTACCCTCTGATAGTGGACGACCTTGGCAAGGCGTACGGCGAACATCAAGTGTTCGACAATGCCACATTCACGCTGCGTCGCGGCGAGAAGGTCGCTTTTGTAGGAAAGAATGGTGAGGGTAAATCCACTTTGGTGAAATGTATCATGGGCGAGATTCCCTATACGGGTCTGCTGAAGCTCGGTCATAATGTCAAGATAGGTTACTTTGCACAGAATCAGGCTCAGCTGCTTGATGAAAGTCTTACTGTTTTCGATACTATCGACCGTGTGGCGGTTGGCGACATACGTCTGAAGATACGCGATATCCTTGGTGCATTCATGTTTGGAGGCGAGGCTTCCGATAAGAAAGTCAAGGTACTTTCCGGCGGTGAAAAAACACGTCTGGCAATGATAAAGCTGCTTCTTGAGCCAGTGAATCTCCTTATTCTCGACGAACCAACCAATCATCTTGATATGAGGAGCAAGGATGTGCTTAAGCAGGCTATAAAAGACTTCGACGGCACGGTGATTGTCGTGAGCCACGACCGCGAGTTTCTTGACGGCCTTGTGGAGAAAGTATATGAATTTGGAGGCGGTAAGGTACGGGAATGTCTCGGCGGCATTTATGAATTTCTTGAGAAAAAGAAACTCTCCTCACTACAGGAACTGGAGCTTTCAACTTCCCCGACCAAAAAAGCAGACCAGACAAAAAACGTGCAGAAACCACCACTGCCCGAACCAACAGCCCAGACAGTGAAGAAGCTCAGCTACGCTGAACAGCGCGAGCGCGACAAGGCCTTGCGTCGTGCGGCAAAAAAGGTTGAGGAAGCCGAAGCAGCTGTAGGCAAGCGCGAGGCCGAACTTGCAGAAATCGAAGCAAAAATCGCAGCTGGTGATGTTAGCAACGAAATCTTTGAGGAACATGCGCGCATGGGCAAGGAACTGGAAAACGCCATGAGTGTATGGGAACTTGCACAGATGGAGCTCGACAGTATGAAAGAACAATACGCAAAATAACCATTCATTATTTATAATATGAAAAAAGAACTAATGTTAATCGCAACAGCAGTGGCCCTTACAGCATTTACCGGCTGCAAAAAAGAGCAGGTCAAGGGCATCGACACTGCAAACCTCGACACTGAGGTATCGCCCAAGGCTGATTTCTATGACTATGCCTGCGGCGGATGGATGAAAGCAAATCCTCTGCCTGCCGAATTCTCGCGTTTCGGCACATTTGACGTTCTCGGCGAGAACAACCGCAAGCAGGTACACGAACTTGTTGCCGAACTTGCAAAGGCTGAAAATATAGAGACCGGAACAAACGCACAGAAAGTACGCGATCTTTATAACCTTGGCATGGACAGCGTGGGCCGTAACAATGCCGGAGCAGCTCCTCTCAAGGAAGACCTCGAACTCATTGCCACCACACCCCGCGAAAAATTGCTTGACATCGCGGCGACGATGCCTGGAGTGGATGTGTTCTTCGGAACAGGTGTTGAGGCTGATCTCAAGAATTCCGACATGAATACCATGTACTGGATGCAGAGTGGCCTCGGCCTTGGTGACCGCGACTATTATACAGATGATACCGACCGCGCCAAAAGCATCCGTGAAGCATATCGCACATATCTTACTACTTTGGCAAAACTGGCCGGTTATGATGACGCTGCTGCAAACCGTCTGATGGAAAACACCATCGCAATTGAAACAGAGCTTGCCAAGAATCAGATGACGCGTACCGAACTGCGCAACATCCCGGCACAGTATAACCCTACGAGTGTTGCTGAATTGGACAAGCAGTATCCCAACATCGGTCTGAAGCATTACTTTGAGCTGAACGGTGTAAATCCCGATACAGTTATTGTTGGGCAGCCCGCGTACTATGCGACTGTGTCCAAAATGCTCAAGACCGCCGACGAACAGGCTCTGCGCGATTATTTCACCGCATCTTATCTCGGAGCTGCAGCTCCGTATCTGAGCGACGATTTCTATAACGCACAGTTTGAGCTCAGCAAGGTTATGTCCGGTGTCGAGGAACAGCAGCCCCGTTGGAAACGTGCCCTTGCAGTGCCTAACGGCGTGCTTGGCGAAGCCCTGGGCGAACTCTACGTTCAGAAGTATTTCCCGGCAAGTTCCAAGGAAAAGATGCTAAAACTTGTAGGAAACCTTCAGGATGCACTTGGTCAGCATATCGACAATCTGACATGGATGAGCGACAGCACAAAAGCCCGCGCCAAAGAAAAGCTTGAGGCCTTCACTGTTAAAATCGGCTATCCCGATACCTGGCGCGATTATTCCAAGCTGACAATCGATCCTGAGCAGAGCTATTGGAAGAATGTGCAGAATGCAATCAAGTTTAACAGTGATTTCAATTACAGCGAATATGGCAAGCCGGTGGACCGCGCTCGCTGGCAGATGTCGCCCCAGACTGTAAACGCATACTACAACCCCACCACCAACGAAATCTGTTTCCCCGCAGGTATTCTACAGCCCCCGTTCTTCGATCCCAATGCCGATGACGCTGTTAATTATGGTGCGATCGGTGTTGTTATCGGTCATGAAATGACTCACGGTTTCGATGACCAGGGCCGTCAATTCGACAAAAACGGCAACATGTACGACTGGTGGACTGAAGCTGATGCCGAGGCATTCGAAGCGCTTGCTGGCAAACTGGCCGCACAGTTTGACAGCATCGAAGTTGCTCCCGGTGTTCATGCCAACGGCAAACTTACTCTTGGCGAGAATATCGCCGACCAGGGCGGTCTGCGTGTAGCCCATACTGCATATCTCAATTCGCTTAACGGTGCCGAGGCTCCTGATATCGACGGTTTCACACCCGATCAGCGGTTCTACCTTGCATACGCCAACGTATGGGCCGCCAATATCCGTCCTGCCGAAATTCTTTCCCGGACCGAAAGCGACCCCCACTCGCTTGGCCGTTACCGCGTAAATGCAACTCTCCGCAACATCGAGCCTTTCTACACAGCATTCGACATTGTTGAGGGCGACAAGATGTTCATGCCCGAAGCCGAGCGTGTTATTATCTGGTAATCCATATCACCTTCAATATAAAAGCCGGCCAATTTGGTCGGCTTTTATATTGAAGGTAAAAAGGTTGTTCAGAATTCGCTTGAAAAGTGGAACCGGATCTTGGGAAAGTCGTTCTGAGCCATTGTAAGAACGAATTGCGAATCGGCCATAAAAACATCGCGTCCTTCGCGGTCGGTCGCCATAAACTGGTACTTGCGTTTTTTGAATGCTTCAAGCGCCGTCTGGTCGTCGCTCTCAATCCAACACGCCTTATACATACTCATGGGTTCCCATCGGCACTGGGCGCCATATTCGTGGAGCAGACGGTACTGGATAACCTCGAATTGGAGCTGGCCGACAGTGCCGATAATCTTGCGCCCGTTGAACTGATGCGTGAAAAGCTGTGCAACACCTTCGTCCATAAGCTGCTGGATGCCTTTGTCGAGCTGCTTTGCCTTCATAGGGTCGGCATTTTCGATATACATGAACATTTCCGGTGAGAAACTCGGCAGACCTTTGAAATGAATGTCTTCGCCTTGCGTCAGTGTATCGCCGATTTTGAAATTGCCATTGTCCGGGATACCTACGATATCGCCGGGATATGCTTCGTCTACGATGCTTTTTTTCTGAGCCATGAAAGCAGTGGGAGCGGCAAAGCGCAGCGTTTTGCCGAGGCGGATATGTTTGTAGGGTGCATTACGTTCGAATTTGCCTGAGCAAATTTTCACGAAAGCGATGCAACTGCGGTGGTTGGGATCCATATTCGCATGAATCTTGAACACAAAACCGCTGAAAGCATCTTCTTCGGGCTTCACTGTGCGTTCTATAGCGTCGATGGGGCGCGGCGACGGGGCAATTTTTACAAAGCAGTCGAGCAGTTCCTTTACACCGAAGGTATTAAGCGCAGAGCCGAAGAATACTGGTGCAAGTTTGCCCTGGAGATAATTTTCGACATCGAACTCGGGATATACGCCTTCAATCAGTCCGAGATCGTCGCGAAGCTGGGCGGCATCGCGCTCGCCAACGGCCGCGTCTATGCGTGGATCATTCACATCGTCGATTTCAACACGCTCGGTAGCCTTCTGTTTGTCGGGAGTGAAAAGGTCCAGGCCGTTTTCGTAAATATTATATACGCCCTTGAATTTGGCGCCTATGTTTATCGGCCATGAAAGCGGACGCACATTTATTTTCAGCTCCTGCTCGAGTTCGTCAAGAATATCGAAGGGATCGCGACCCTCGCGGTCGAGCTTGTTTACAAAGATTATGACAGGAGTGTTTCTCATACGGCATACTTCCATGAGCTTGCGGGTCTGAGCCTCAACACCTTTTGCGACATCCACAACAATTATGACGCTGTCGACGGCTGTAAGAGTGCGGTAGGTATCCTCGGCAAAATCCTGGTGGCCCGGAGTATCAAGAATGTTTATCTTGTAATCGCCATAGTTGAACCCCATTACGGATGTCGCGACGGAGATGCCGCGTTGCTTTTCAATCTCCATCCAGTCGCTGGTGGCGGTTTTCTTTATTTTGTTTGATTTTACGGCTCCGGCGATGTGTATGGCGCCGCCGAAAAGCAGAAGTTTCTCGGTAAGAGTGGTTTTACCGGCATCGGGGTGTGATATGATGGCGAAGGTTCGCCTTTTGGATATTTCTTCGGTAAGAGTAGCCATTGGAGTATTATAGGCGGGCGACACACCGGCGCAAAGCATCCTGCCAGTGTGGGATGTGAATGCCGAACGTGTCTTTGATTTTAGATTTGTCCAATACTGTAAATTGGGGACGGGCGGCTGGAGTAGGGTAGTCAGCGGTGCCGATAGGTAGCACTGCAGCGGCAGCCTCGTTTAATCCGGCGGCTTCAAGCGTGGCAACGGCAAGGTCGTACCACGATGCGACACCTTCGTTTGAGTAGTGGTAGATTCCGGGCGTCCAGCTGTTGCTGAGCAGGATGCGCGCAATTGCCTCCGCGAGGTCGGCGGCATAAGTCGGCGTGCCTATCTGGTCGGAAACCACCGATAGCTTACGTCCGTTGCGTGCAAACTCAAGCATCGTTTTTACAAAGTTGTGTCCGTGAGGAGAATACAACCAGCCTGTGCGGATTATTATTGCAGACGGAGCCAACGCGATAAGGGCCGTCTCGCCCTTGCGCTTGGTGCTTCCGTACACCGACAGAGGGGAAGGTTTGCAACTTTCGTTATATGGACTGCTTGAAGTCCCGTCGAAAACATAATCGGTGGAGATATGTATAATCTTAAGGTTTAACGCGTCGGCATTACCGGCAATATTGGCAATACCGTCGACATTCACTTTGTGGCAAAGGAGTTTATCGTCCTCCGCACGGTCAACGGCAGTGTAGGCGGCGCAATTTACGACGTGTGTGAAATCGCCGTTTCGCAGGTAGAGGTCAACAGCATTGCTGTCGGTAATATCGAGGTCGGAATGGGTAACACCAACTGTGCAACCGGGTGCAACACGCTCAAGAACATCCATAAGTTCCTTTCCGAGCTGACCGTTGCAACCGGTTACCAATATTTTTAAATTCCTATTGCTCATCTACTGTGCAATTTAGAATTCGTTATTCCCACTCGATTGTGGCTGGCGGTTTGGAGGAGATATCGTAGCATACGCGGTTAACGCCACGCACTTTGTTGATTATGTCGTTGCTCACCTTTGCAAGGAATTCGTATGGGAGGTGTGCCCAGTCGGCAGTCATGGCGTCCATCGAAGTAACGGCACGGAGAGCGATCGCCCGTTCGTAGGTACGCTCGTCGCCCATAACGCCCACACTCTGTACGGGAAGCAGGATTGCGCCGGCCTGCCATACGAGGTTGTAAAGATCCCAATCGCGGAGTCCCTGGATAAAGATATGGTCGGCTTCCTGAAGGATTGAGACTTTTTCGCGCGTTACCTCACCCAATATTCGCACGGCAAGACCGGGACCGGGGAAAGGATGACGGGTGATTAGATGTTCGGGCATTCCGAGAGCACGTCCAACGGCACGGACTTCATCTTTAAAAAGTAGACGCAGGGGCTCGCACAACTTTAGGTTCATGTTCTTGGGAAGACCTCCTACATTATGGTGGCTTTTGATTGTCGTTCCTGTTATGGAAAGCGATTCAATGCAGTCGGGATAGATAGTGCCCTGTGCAAGCCACTTGGCGTCGGTAATCTTGGCGGCCTCGGAATCGAAAACGGCAATAAAATCGGCACCGATAATCTTGCGCTTACGTTCGGGATCGGTAACGCCGGCAAGATCGGCAAAGAAACGGTCGGAAGCATCCACGCCGCGTACATTCAGCCCCAGACACTCATAGTCGCGCAGAACATCGGCAAACTCATTCTTGCGGAGCATGCCGTGGTCAACGAAAATACATGTAAGATTTGAACCGATTGCGCGGTTAAGCAGCACAGCTGCCACCGATGAATCTACGCCGCCGCTCAGACCTAAAATTACACGGTCATTGCCTAACTTTTCCCTAAGCTCTTTAACAGTAGACTCTATGAACGATTCAGCGCTCCACGAGCAGGAAGCGCCGCAGATGCCTACCGCGAAATTCTTAAGGAGTTGCATGCCACACTCGCTGTGGAAAACCTCGGGATGGAACTGTACCCCCCAGATCCGGCCGAGTGAAGCAGAACCTTCATAAGCGGCGAAATTAACTTCCGGCGTGGATGCAACTTTACGGAAGCCTTCGGGCAGACGTGTAATAGTGTCGCCATGACTCATCCATACTTGCGCTCCCGGCTCAATATCCTTGAACAGAGGGCAGCTTTCATCAATGTAGCTCAACTTTGCCCGACCATACTCGCGCGTCGATACAGGCTCTACGGCTCCGCCGAATTCTTGTGCCATCAGCTGTGCTCCATAGCAGATACCTAAAACGGGTACCTTGCCAATAAAATCGCTGAAATCGGTCTTAAAAGCATCCTCGGCGTAAACCGACAGAGGGCTACCGGAAAGAATAACACCGATAATGTTCTCATCAGCTTCGTGCCCGCGGGGATATTTGTTGTAGGGAATAATCTCGCTGTAGATGTTAAGTTCTCGGATTCGACGCCCTATCAGCTGCGTTGTCTGAGAGCCGAAATCCAGAATTACGATTTTTTCCTGCATGGGTAGAAAATGTGGTTTGAAAATTTCTGCAAATTTAGCAAAAATTCATAACATATAAAAATTGCGGTTTTGCAACCTTATCGTATCCTATTTTATCATTATTATATTGTCGGAATTCCATTTGTCTTTTATCTCCCCGACGCCCTCGGGATATCCTACCAAAACAATGCTTAAAGGAACGAGATTATCTGTAAGGTTAAGGCAATTTTTTACTTTTTCGCAGCGGTCGAGGGCAGGGTAGCACCCGTTCCAGCCGGCACCAAGACCGAGAGCGTGTGCGGCAAGGAGAATATTTTCGGTGGCGGCAGCGCAATCCTGTACCCAGAAATCCGAGCCCTGTCCATCGATGAACTTGGCGGAATCACCGCACACAACAATTGCCAACGCAGCGTTACGCTTTCCAGCATTGTAATTCATGGAATCCATTAAATTTGCAAGTGGCTCGTTTTGCACGACCACGAATTTCCAAGGCTGCTTGTTCATCGCCGAGGGAGCGCTCATACCTGCCTTGAGAATAACCTCGACAGTATCATCTGATATCGGTTTTGCAGCAAAACTGCGTACCGTGTATCGTGTCATAATACAGTCGATAGCCTCGTTGGTGTTATTATCGGTAGTGTCGGTACCGGCTGAACAGGCGATAACGCCAAGAAGAGAAGCATAAATCATGCCTCGGGTGATATTACAAAAAAAGGAATTCTTCATAGAATCGGTATTAAAATTTGGAACAAAGTTAAATCAAAAGTCTGAAAAGAGCAAATTCATTCAAAAAAATGTATAAAAATGCAATTTGTGGCCTGTAAGCAGATTATAGTTGTTGTGCGAAAAAAATATAGAGAAAACAGATGCGATTTTGTAAAATTGCCTATAAAAAAGTTGCTCAAAAATTTGCATGAATCAAAAATAAGGGCTAACTTTGCATCGCTTTTGAGAAAAGCACCAACGAGATTCGCTAGCTCAGCTGGTAGAGCACAACACTTTTAATGTTGGGGTCCTGGGTTCGAGCCCCAGGCGGATCACCAACAAAATAAGCCAAATTGCTAATATTCAGCAGTTTGGCTTATTTCTTTTCTCAAAATTGTCCTCCTTTTGTCCTCCTGCGCTAAAGTTATGCCTTAGCGCACAGGCCTCGATTTCACATTTACAATAACATGTTGAGTGGTTGTTGCATTTTCTGCAACTATCACACTGGGCCGAGATTATCCGACATAAGGAGCTGTTAGCCAGCTAAAAAGCGACTAATCCAATACGATGGACCGAGCCTGGCACATAAATTCAATCCGAAATTCCGTGACATTTGTTGAAACATGACTCAATCTTCATAATTATGGCCCAAGCCGAAATTACGGTGCATTTGTTAAATCCGGGCGAATGGAATGTTAAAAATTTAGGCGTATAGTTTGACAAGTCGGAATATGAAGAAATCGCGGTCTCGGACTCCGCGCATC
>CABPYL010000032.1 GCA_902461565.1 uncultured Porphyromonadaceae bacterium | reverse complement strand
GCACCGCAATGTCCATTGTAGCGGATATTTTGGTTTCCTTGTCTACGACGGGCACACCGTTCTCGGTATTGATCGTTACGACAGGAATAGTGTAAGTCGGTTCGGCGGAGCGGCCGGTAACGGCAGCCGCCGATAATAATACTAATGTAAGAGTGCGTAATAAATGGTTCATCTTAATGATTTTTGTGGTCTTACAGTCCTTAAGACCTTTTTATTGTGTAATAGGAAGCGTGGACTGGATGACATATCTTCTAATGTAATATACTATTAGCAAGACCGGTAAAACGATTCCTGATTATCGAACAGCTGCCGCCGGGGTGTAAAGCAGTCAAAAGCAACAGTCAAACACTATATGGCTATGGCACAAATTAAACATTAGTTCACAACCCCCCCCCATTAGTTAAATCGTGTTAATAGTACAAAATTTCTCATCATATTAAGGGTACCTGAATAGCTTCAATAGGGGGGAATAGGTTATTACAATACTTTGAATTTGCAGTGTGGGTTGTAGACACATACAGGCGGCTCACAAATCAAAGTATATCTATGCAACTATTTCTTTTCCATCACAGCGATATATTTTGCATCAATATATTTTTCATTGGTGCCTTTCCTCGGATTGAGTACTGATTCAGAAAACCAACCATCATACTCACCGTTCCAGTTCCAGAACATATAATTTTTGCAGACTTCTGTATAGGTAGTTTTTTGCAGTACCCACATATAGCCCAGATCGGGTAATGGAGGATCGGAAATGTATGTTTTGTGTGCTATCTTTTTGTATTCATAACCATCGGTATACCAAGTATGTGTATACGAAGGGATATAGTTTGTATTAGCGGTTATTAAAACCAAGCCTCGCTCGATGCAGTTCATAGTTCTGAATGTGCCGAAATCAGCAAATTCTGTAACCTCGAACTCAGGCAAATATTTTCTTAATAATCTACTGATACTGTCATTATTTACATATCCGCTATGACCGTTAAAATATTGAGCATTTCCGTCATAGCCTATCTGGCGACAGATGCGTCCTAATGATTTGTGAACGGCATCTTTATCGGCAGCCCAACAAACATGTTCAATGTGTGATCCATCACTATGGTATGCAAAAGAACTATGGTGTCTGAATATTTCTATCCATTCGATATCCTCGTAAGGGACGTCAGCGCCTGGGAAAGTGTAATATATTCTGTTGTTCAGGTTGTTTCGATAACGCAGATATGCTGCTATACAAGCTATTGTAATAGGCACACATCCTGTTATGCCTTCGGGGCAATATTGTCCGTATATTCCCGTCTGTCCCCATACATGCTGGGCTCCAATTCGTTTGACAGGGCCAAAATGTATTTCTACTTCATCTTCCTGTTTTACATATTTGCCATCGTCGGTCATTGGATATCCCCCGGGGATTATCGTTAAAGTAGTATCAATTACTGCGTTGGACGCGTTGTATTTTGCCGCTTCCATAAACATGTTAAAGCCGGGATTGTCGGTTCCTACTGCCGGGTCGTAACTTCCGTTAGGCACAACAGCTAATACGGGGTCGTCTGCATCTACTGCCGAAATCAAGGCAAAGCCGTTGTTGTTTTCGTAATTTACAACATAAATCAATGTATCGTTTTCTCCCCTCGATGAATTCTCGCATACAGTTCTGATGCCGCTTGCTTTGGCGATTCTTGCCTCGCTGCGCGATTTGGACGGAAAATATCTTTCGGCTTCGCTGTTTGCGAGGTCGATAATGCGCTGTATTTTGGGGCTTACTTCGCTGTCTGTTTCTGGAATTTGAGGTTCCTCGACAGTTTCAGCGCATGAAAACAGAATGCAGCTTGCTGCAAGCGCCGACAAGAAGTTTGTAATTGAGATGCCTTTCATAGAATCGATTTACATTTGTATAATAGGAGTAGTGAAGAAAGGTAGCTTCACAAGGTAGAAATGCACCCTGTGTAGACGTATTCTTCAGTAATTAGTTTGATTTGGTACGTGCCAGGTATGGAGAATATATATTGTACAAAATCTGTTTCGTCATTATATGAGGCAAAGCATGTTTCTGCCGTTTCGTTCCATACTTCATAGGCATATATATCATCGTTGCAAAGATCAATCTGAATACCATCCGTTTCACTGATAGTGCAAATAATCGGACGGGGAGGTATTCTATTACCATCACGATTATTCAGTTCCCCCTTTTTAGGTTCTTCACGTTTTAGTTTCTGCATATTGACTGTGTACGTCATACCAATATTTAAAGCCTTTGTCATCTGTGGGACGAGCAACACAGTTATCATCGCAAATAGGAGAAGATGAGTTTTGAAAAATTTTATCATGTTATTTTGATTTGGTTTTTTGCAAAATTAGATTTTCGGCCTATTTCGGAAGGAATAATTTAGTACGGAAAAAGTACGGATTTACCAGAGACGTACTATTTCCGTACTATCGGGCGGGTTTACAGCGCTTTTCTGTTTTGCATTACGGGCAATTAGTATTATCTTCGCATCACCGTTTCATGCAATCGTTCTATGCAGATGAAGCTCTATTCAATACTCATACCCGTTATACTGCTGTTCTTCGGCTGTGCGGAATCTTCGCACGACGGACGGCTTGTACATATCGCAGAAATTGTATCAGATAACCCCGAGGAAGCATTGCGGTGCCTCGACAGCATAAGCGTGGCCAGTCTGACCGAAGCTGACCGCCATTACTATGATTTTCTCACTGTCAAGGCAACCGACAAGGCCTATATCCTGCACAAATCCGACAGCCTTATTTTGGATGTGATAAATTACTATGCCTCCCACGACGAGGACAAACTTTACCCCGAAGTGTTGTACTATGGCGGCAGAGTTTACACCGACCTCGGGGACGGCCCTTTGGCGTTGCGGTATTATCAAATGTCTATTGAGGAATCAAAAAAACAACCCGATCCAGAACTTGAGTACCGGCTCCTTAGCCAAACAGGGCGTTTGCTTAATTCCATAAATCTGTTTGACGAGGCTGTGCCTTATATAGAAGCGGCCCTGGAAATAGAGCGAAAAGATAACGACACGCTGAAAATAATCAACGACCTGCATTTGTTGGGTGGTACCTATCTGCGGGCCTGCGACTATGCTCCGGCCGAAAAATATTTCCGCGATGCTTATTACTTAAGTAACGGATTTCCAGAATATAAAGTCGCCAAATCCAATATGTATATAGCGGCAACTAAATACAAACTCGGCCAGCTTGATTCCGCTATCTACTACATCAAAGACATACCCAATCAGATAGATTCTCTCAATAGAAATGGTAGTCTTGCCTACGCATCATCTATATATCTGAAAGCCGGAATGTTGGATTCCGCATATAAATACGCCGATGAATTGATTCATAGTGCTGACTGGGAACATAAGGATACAGGATATCAGAATATTTTAGATTACCGCCTAAGGGAATATATAAATCCGGACTCTCTTGAAACATACGTATATAGATATAGTGATTTACTGGATAAATTCTATGGGGAGAATGAGCTTCAATTAACCAACACCCAACAAGCATATTACAATTACCAGCAGCATGAACAAAAACGGATGCGGGCCGAAAAATCGAACAAGTTTTTGAAAAGTCTTATCACGGGTGCGGTATTTATTCTGCTCGTTATGATGCTGATAATACTGATGCTTAAAAACCGCAATAAAAACACAATTATACAACTGCACGAGGCACTGCACAACATCGACAAACTGGAGCGTTCGCTGCACGTGCGTAACGACACTCCTGCGGACGACGAACCGGCAACGGGCGAGAATTGTTCTGAAACAATCCCGGTACTGAGGGAGCGATTGAGAAACAAGCTCTTGTCGCTGCACAACAACAGTCAGGAGCAAACGAGCCTGTCGCCACGCCTTCTGCAATCGGAAGCATATCACAAGTTACAGGAGGTGATAGAAAAGGGCGTGGAACTAAAGGATAACGAAGAACTATGGAAAGAGCTCGAGGCGGCAGTGCTGGAATGTTCCCCCAATTTCCGTACCAACCTTCAGCTGCTCGTAGGCGGCAAACTCACGTCCTACGACATGCATACGTCCATACTGATAAAGTTCGGCGTATCCCCCACGCAGATGACGGTGCTGCTGAACCGCACCAAAGGCACGATAGTATCGCGCCGCGAATCCCTGAGCATGCGCATCTTCGACCGCAAATTAGGCGTAAAAGTTATCGACGAAATAATCCGCCTGCTATAGAAGTGTAAAAGCCGCAGAGAATCCATTTGACACCGCTCTCCATTGCTATCCCCTTCTCCAAAATGTTAAAATCATTGGAGGTTTTGCGCTTATCCGGGAAAAAGTGTTAATTTTGTTGGTTAACCCGAAATAGTGTCTCACAGGGCGCTACGGCAGGTTCTAATCCGGAATAAAAAACAAAAATAATTTTTTCTTTACCAATGAGAAAGCGACTGTTTCTACTACTCTGCCTGGCAACGATGTTGCCGGCGATAGGAGCTTTGGCAGCTTCTGTTGTCGGCGTGGTTGTCAACGGCAACAGCGGAAGTCCTCTTTCCGGCGCCACTGTCTACCTGCGCGACGGAGAGGCGCGCACCACCACTAATTTCAACGGACAATTCCGTATAGAAGCCAAAGACGGCGAGGATTATCTTGTTGTTATGTGCGAAGGCTACGACAGTTTCGGGGCCGATATTGACGTTTCTGGCCTTCTGGTGAACATGGGCGAGATTCGCCTCACCCCTGCCGAACAGGACGATTATTACGCCGATATTACCGAGCTGACTTTCGACGAAGCCGCTCTGGAGGACGAAGAGGGTGCTACCCAAAGCGTTTCGGCCCTTACCGGCGCCAACGACAACATTTTCTACAACACGGCGTCATATAACTTCAGCCCGATGTACTATCACTTCCGCGGCACGGTAAGTCCAATGCAGAGTGTATATCTTAACGGCGTGAGGATGAACGACCTTGTGCGCGGCAGTTTCAGTTTCTCCACCCTTATGGGCCTGACGAGCCGCGGCTTCCGCAACAAGACCACAACCGTCGGTACGGAAGCCTCGACCTATGGCTTCGGCGACATCGGCGGCAGCGTCAACTACAATACCGTCACCGACCTCTACGCCCCTGGCTTCAACGGCTCCGTGGCCTTCACAAACTCCAACTATATGCTCCGCGCCATCGCAAGCTACGCAACCGGTCTTAGCAACACGGGCTGGGCATTCACCGTAAACGGCATCGTGCGCTACGCCAAGGAAGGCGTCATGAAAGGAACTTTCTACAACTCGGCCGGCCTGTTCATGTCGCTCGAAAAGAAATTCAATTCCGAACATTCGCTCGTCCTGACCGCTTTCGGCGGTCCCACGCAGCGCGCCACCGGTCGTCCCACGGTCCAGGAGGCATACGACCTCGCAGGCTCCAACCTCTACAACCCCGACTGGGGCTATCAGAACGGCGAGAAACGCAGCTCGCGAATCACCGAGACTTTCGACCCCACTGTGATGCTCAACTGGCTTTTCAAAAAGGAAAACACCACGCTGAACACCGCCGTAATGTTCCGCTCGGCATACTACAACCGCACCGCGCTGAACTACTACAACGCCAACGACCCCAATCCCTCGTACTATAAATATCTGCCCTCCTACTTCCGCTATCAAGACAACGAAGCTGCCGCCGAGATGTACACCGAGCTGTGGGAAAACGACGAGGCTTTCCGTCAGATCAAGTGGGACGAGCTCTACGAGGTGAACTACCTCAACAACCAGGAAAACCTCGGTTTGCCCGAAGCTGCAAAAAAAGGTTCGTCGTACATTATGGAGAACCGAATCAACCATCAGCTCGTAGGAGCCTTCAACAGCTATATCAACACACGCATAAACTCATGGCTCAGCCTCCAGGGCGGTGTTTCGTTCAACTACACCAAAAGTTCCAACTTCAAGACCATCCGCGACCTCATGGGCGGCGAATTCTGGCTTGACATCGACCCCTTCAGCAACCGTGAGGCCAGCGTACGACCCGGCAACCTGCAGAACGACCTCGACAACCCCAACCGTCGCGTCGGCAAGGGCGACCGTTTCGGATACGACTACGATATCCACGCCCTCCGCGCCGAGGCTTGGCTCCAGAACGTGATAAACCTCCCCAAATGGGATTTCAACTACGGCCTCCAGATGTCGTACACCCAGTACTACCGCGACGGCCACATGCGCAACGGACGCGCACCCCAGAACTCCCTCGGAAAGAGCGAGACACAGCGTTTCGACAATGCCAGCCTCAAGATAGGAGCACTATATAAGCTTGACGGACGCAACATGTTCGCAATTCATCTCGACTACGGAACACGCGCCCCTCTCTTCGACCAGGTGTATATCGCTCCTCGCGTTAAGAATACCGTGGTAGATAACGCCAAGAGCGAACGCGACTTCTCCGGCGATATTGGCTATATATGGAACTACCGCCGTTTCCGTGGTTCTATAACCGGATTCTATATCGACATAAACGACCGCATCGAGCGCACAGGCTTCTATGACGACGACTATCAGACATACGCCAACTATATCCTCTCAGGAGTCAAACTTGTAAACAAAGGTGTCGAACTCGGCATGTCGTATAAAATCACGCCGTCCCTCACGGCCACTTTCGCCGGAATGTACTCGCGCTATCAGTTCAAGAACAATCCCAAGGGCACACGCTCCTTCGAAAACGGCATGTACCCAGACACAACCCAGACCGTCTACCTCAAGAACTACTACGTCGGCGCCACTCCGCAGTACTGCGCAAACATCGGCCTCGACTGGCAGGCGCCCAAGAACTGGTACTTCAATGTAAACTGCACATGGCAGGGCGACGCCTACGTAAGCCTTGCTCCGCGCTACCACGAGGCTTTCGACAACCTCTGGGAAGACTACGGCAGCTCGATGGAAGAACTCGAGGCAAAGGTGAAGGAACTGTCCACGCAGGACAAGATTCGCAACGCATATTCGCTCAACGCCTCTATCGGCAAGGTAGTATACCTCCACGGCGTGTCGCTCAACTTCAACCTGAACCTCAACAACATCACCAACAACCGCAACATCGTTACGAATGCCTACCAGCAGGGCCGTCTGCGCGAGACCGGAAACACCGCATGGGACCGCAACGCATATCCCACGCGTTTCAGCTATGCGCAGGGCTTCAGGATGTACCTCAACATCGGCGTACGTTTCTAACACCATAATAACGAAAGCAAGATGAAACACTCATTTTTATATATAGTCGCTGCGGCAGCCGCACTTTCCTCTGCGATGGTATCGTGCGACGACAATTTCACCTATCCGCCCGTCATCCTGCCCGAGACGGTGGAAGTAGAGGGAAACATTCCTCTCACCGACCTTAAAGCGCAGTATGCCGGCTCGCTCACGGCTCCTGCAACAGTGGGATACGGCGAGGAAGGCGACACGCTCGTCTTCACCGGTCGCGTATGTTCCTCCGACGAGACAGGCAACATTTTCAAAAATATCGTGGTCCAGACCCGCGACGCCAACGGCGACCAGGTGGCCATCACCCTCTCGGTGAACGACTACGACCTCTATCAGCTCTTCCCCTTCGGACAGGAAGTGGCCGTGTATGCCTCCGGCATGCAGATCGGCGGCTACCGCGGCCTGCTGCAGTTCGGCGCCGCCAACGGCAGCGAAATGACGTTTATGGACGTCGAGACCCTCAAGGCACACGTTGTCCGCAACCATATAGGTGTCCCCGATCCGGCCAAGGTTGATACCACAGCCACCACAATCGCTGAAATAAGCGCCGCCAAGAGCTCGCAGGAAACAATGCTGAAATGGCAGAGCCGTCTTGTGCGCGTGCAGGGCGTAAGCTTCGCCGAAGCCGGCCAGCCTTTTGCCGGCACACAGTCCGTTACACGATATCTCAACGACGGCGAGGGACACCGTCTGGCCGTGCGCAACAGCTCGTATGCCTCTTTCAGCGAGGACATTCTGCCCTACGGCAAAGGCGACGTTACCGGTATCCTCAGCTACTACGGCAGCGACTGGCAACTCGTGCTGATAGACAAGGACGGTTGCACCGGCTTCGACAACATCGCCCCCGAACCCGTGCCTGTTCCCGCCCCTGCCGGCGATGGCACGCTCCAGAGCCCCTACAACGTTGCCCGTGCGCTCGAGCTTACCGCCGCTATGGGCGAGAACGACAAACTGGAGAACGTTTACGTTAAAGGCATAATCGCCTCCATCAGCGAGATTGACACCGGCAGCTTCGGCAACGCTACATACGCCATAAGCGACGTGGCGGGAAGCCCGACACTCGGCGTTTACCGCGGCTATTGGTTCGACGGCGCCAAATTCACTTCCGCCGACCAGCTTCAGGCTGGTGCGGAAGTGGTTGTGCTCGGCACTCTCGTAAACTTCAAGGGCAACACTCAGCAGCTCACTCAGGGAAGCCGCATAGTAAGCTACAACGGAAAAACTTCCGGAGGCGCAACCGAGCAGCCCGGCGGAGAGGCAACCACGCTCTACACCATGCTTACCGACGACCTTCAGGCGCTTCCCGAAGGATGGACCCTCGAGAATACAAGCCTCGCCGACGGCCTCAGCTATGTATGGTCGTGGAAGACATACAACGAGAAAGGCTACTTGAACGCATCCGCATATATGAATAATACAGCCCTCGCTTCCGAGGCATACGCTATCTCGCCGGTGCTCGACCTTACGGGCGCAAAGGATTGCTCCGTGAACTTCGACCACGCCGCCAAGTTCCAGACCACGCTGCGCACACTGTGTGGTGTTGTGGCACGCGAGGAAGGCGCAAAGGAGTGGACTGCACTCGCAGACATAACCTGGCCCGAAGCCGGAGCGTGGACATTCGCCGGCTCGGGCAACATGTCACTCGCCGCTTTCGACGGCAAGAAGATACAGATTGCCTTCAAATACGCCTCCTCGGCAGCCGGCGCCGACACATGGGAAATCAAGAACGTCAAAATCAACGGAACCAAATAACTATGGCAAATCTCATATCATATATCAAGACCTTCGCTCTGGCGGCTGTCGCCGTGGCCGGGTTCAGCGCCTGCCAGGATGATGTAGACGACCCCTCGGCAAACGCGCCGGTGTCGGAGCTGCAGCCCAATACAACGCTCCTCGAGCTGAAGGAAAAATTCTGGAGCGACGATAAGAATTACGCCGATTCCATTCTGGACAAGGACGATCCCTCGCATCGATTCATCATCCACGGCACCGTGGTATCGTCCGACGAGGAAGGCAACATCTTCAAAAGCCTTATAATCCAGGACGAAACGGCTGCGATGGCATTCTCCATCGACAGCTACAACCTCTATCTGCGCTACCGCCGCGGCCAGGAAATTGTGCTGGACGTTACAGGCATGGAAATCGGCAAATACGCCTCCCTGCAGCAGATTGGACGCAAATCGTGGTACGAGAACGGCAAATCGTGGCAGGTATCGTTTATGGCTCCCGAAACATTCTATGCCCGCGCAGAACTTAACGGCTATCCCGACCTCGCGAAGATTGACACGCTCACCATGAGCACTTTCAGCGACATACAGCAGCAGACACCCGATTGCCTCCGCAAGATGCAGAGCCGTCTGGTGCGCTTCAGAAATGTCTACTTCCAGGACGGCGGCAAGCGCAAGCTGTCGGTATGGCACACGAAGGAGAACGAGGAGCAGAATACCACCATCATAGACCGCAACGGCGCTAACCTCAACGTGCGCACATCCGGCTACTCTACTTTCTTCAACACCACACTGCCGGTGGGAAACATCGATATCGTGGGTATCCTCAGCTACTATAACGATTCGTGGCAGCTTATGCTGCTCGACGGCGACGGCATTATCCGCGTGGGAGACCTCCCCGGCACAAAGGAAAAACCATATAGTGTGGAACGCGCCATCGAGGATATTACGGCCGGCGTTACCGACGAGGCATGGGTGAAAGGCTACATCGTAGGCACACTCGCCCCGGAAGTGGAGGACAACATCGATTCCAACGACGACCTCCAGTTCATTCCGCCTTTCGTAATCTCCACCTCGCTCGTTATCGCTCCAACAGCCGACTGCAACGATTACAGCAAGTGTATTGTCGTGCCCGTGGCTATGGACACCCCGCTGCAGCAGTACGGCAACCTCGTTAATAATGTCGGTAACCTCGGCAAGGAGATTCTTATCAAGGGCAAACTCGGCAAATACCTCGGCACATACGGCCTCACCGGCAACACCGGTAAAGCCGATTCCTTCGAAATCGAGGGTGTAACCGTTGACGACGGCTCCATCGCCAACGGCGACGGCACCGAGGAGAAGCCCTACAACTGCGCCCAGATTGTTGCCAAGAATCCGCAGAGCACTACCGAGGCCGTTGAATCCGGCGTATGGGTGGAAGGCTACATCGTAGGCTCCATGCCCACCGGCGGCAGCTCCACAGTACTTTCCGGCACCAATTTCAGCACCGCAGATGCCGCTGCCACCAACCTTGTAATAGGCCCGACGCCCGACTGCACCGACTACACCAAGTGCGTCGGCGTACAGTTGCCCTCGTCCATGCGCGGTGCGCTCGCCCTCGCCAACAAGCCCGATAACCTCGGCAAGAAACTCGCCGTCAAAGGCGATATCATGAAGTACTGCGGCGGTCCCGGCGTGAAGAACCTCACCGCCAACAAGCTCGGCGAAGGCGGCGACACTCCCACGCCTCCCGTCGTTGAGCCAGGCGAGGCAGTAACCATCACCCCGTCCGCTCTAACACTTCCCGGATCCACAACAGTGGACGGTTATACCATTGATGTAGAGAAGATGTCCGGTGCCACTGCTCCGGCCCTCAACAACGGCGTGCTCCGTGCATATGCCGACAACCAGCTCACCGTGAGCGGTAGTGGCAAAATCGCAAAGATTGTGTTCGAGATAGCATCCACCAACAAGTTCCGCTACACCACTTTCACGCCCGATAACGGCACGCTAAATCCCGCGCAGGCTTCCGGCGATACATCAATAACATGGGTTGGCGATTCTTCCTCCGTAACTTTTACGGTCGGCCATGACGCCACGCTCGGCAGCGACGGCGCAGCAAAACGCGGCCAGATTCACATCTCCAAGATTCTCATCTACCCCGCAAAGTAACCCGCAAAAAGCGGCCAAACCACAAAACTGACAACCGACCAATGTAGGGACGTGCCTTTGGCACGTCAGCAACGGCACTGAGTATCAACGCTTTAGACAGCCAAACCACAAAACTGAACAGGGACGCGCCTCCGGCGCGTCCCTGAATCGCTTTCCCCGCGCGATTGAGCGAAGATAAAAACAACCCTATGTCTCACCTCTTTATCAGGCACCTTCTATAGTTGTATACATTATTTAACAATCGTTTATAGATTTTTTATCATATTTTGAGAGTAGAAACCAAAAAAGATACTTACCTTTACACCGCGTAATAAGCACGCCCCAAAGGAACCGGGCTACTCGGCTTATTTTTCATGGAAAACAATCATAATATAATACATTTAATTAACCTAAACCGACTATGAAGAAAAGTTTACTTCTTGCTTCCGCCCTCGTGGCATCGTTCGGTGCTTTCGCCGCTACCGACGGCAACACCTACGAATCTGTAGACGGCTACACTTTCACCTCGATTTCCGCCAACCGTGCTATCGACGGTAAGTTTAGCGCACTTGTCAACACCGCATTCCCCTCGCTGGACTACGTACGTACCGGTACCGTTCTCAACGGCAAGGTATATGTAGCAAGCTCCAAGGTTCTTGGCGGCGACGGCGCTCTTATGGATCAGGGTGCTGTGGCTGTTTTCGATGCTGCTACCGGCGAATATGAAAAGACTCTCCAGCTCACCGTTGACGGCGCTCCTCTGGAAGGTCTGCTCTGCGCCAACTTCATTGACCACGACAACTTCGGTCACCTCTACGTTTGCGGTTACCGCGGCACAATGTGGGCCACCTCCGAAAGCAATCCCGACGGTGCTTCCAATCCTCTGAAAGTTTATTCCGTAGATCCCGAAACCGGTGCCTGCACGCTTCAGGCTGCTGTCGGTCTCACCGAAGACGACCGCTCCTCCTCGGGTCGTGTCGACTTTATCGACGTTGCCGGTGACCTCACCCGTCAGGAAGGCCGCTGCGTTATCATGGCTGCTCCCTCCGGAGCCGACAACACCTACATCTACGGCTGGGCCTGCGAACAGGGTTCCGATGAATTCGGTCCTCACCTGGTTGACGGCGAATACTACTGCCTCAATGTAGAAAAAGAAAGCCTCTATCCCGAAATTGACAACTTCAACGGCGGTACTACCGTTAACATCGTTGCCGACGAAGACCAGAACTACACTAACTTCTACCTCGACGACATGAACTGCACCCCCGTGCTCCTCACAACCGAAGGCAGCGCAATCAGCAACTTCAAGGAAGTGGAAGAGCCTGAACTCGCTGAAGGCGAAAAAGGTCTTGTTCCCAGCACCAACCCCTCCGGCGCCGTTGAATTCTCGTTCGGCGACGACGTATTCCTTCTCTACTCCATCGAAGAATATGATGGCGAGCAGGCTTGCCGCAGCAACCTTGTTAAACTCGGCGAAGGCGGTACTTTCGGCGGCATGAAGCGTATGGCTCTCTTCCCCACCGACGGTCTCGGTCATGAAAAAGGTGGCCCCGGCGCTCGTGTGGTAACCTTCGACGCACAGGTTGTTACCGACGATAACGGCAACCACGCAGCTTACGTATTCGTTTATAAAACCGGTAACGGCTTTGCTTACTACCTCTTCGCAGAACCCGAATACAATGGTGGCGCAGGTGTGGAAGGCATCGTTGCCGACAACAACGCTCCCGTTGAATACTTCAACCTCCAGGGCGTACGCGTTGCAAACCCCGAAAACGGCGTTTACATCCGTCGTCAGGGCGCAAATGTTACCAAAGTTGTGAAATAATAAATAGTTGTTTCATATTTTCGAAACTGCCTCGCGGGAGCGGGGCAGTTTTCTTTTTAATTGCTATTAAGCTAAAACTGCTATCTTAACCACCTAAATTATGATTTTCCCCAACTTTTGCTTATTTTTGTGCAATGTTTGATCTATAGAATATTATGCCTGAAGTATCACAGCGCGGCGAGATTATGCCCGCTTCCCCTATACGACGTCTGGTGCCGCTTGCCAATAAGGCTATTGAGCGAGGCATAAAAGTTTATCGCCTGAATATCGGTCAGCCCGATGTGCCAACGCCTCCCGCGGCTTTCGAAGCCCTGCGCAACATAGACCGCACGGTGCTGGAGTACAGCCCTTCAGATGGGCTGCTGTCGCTGCGGCGCAAACTACAGCAGTATTATAAGCGATTCAATATCGATGTGGACGTCGATGATATCATTGTTACCACCGGCGGTTCGGAAGCTGTGCTGTTCGCTTTCATGGCCTGCCTCGATCCCGGCGACGAAATAATAGTGCCCGAACCGGCATACGCCAACTATATGGCTTTTGCCATTTCGGCAGGAGCGAAAATCGTTACAATTCCGTCGAGTATCGACGACGGTTTCGAGCTTCCTCCCGTCGAGAAGTTCGAGAAGCTGATTACACCTCGCACAAAAGGCATCCTTATATGCAACCCCAATAATCCCACGGGCTACCTGTACACAATGAAGGAGATGCTGCAGATCCGAGACCTGGTGCTGAAACACGACCTCTTCCTCTTTTCCGACGAAGTGTACCGCGAGTTCTGCTACACCGGTGCGCCATATATCTCGGCTTTCCATCTGCCGGGAATAGAGGACAAGGTGGTGCTTATCGATTCGGTATCCAAACGATATAACGAATGCGGCATACGCATCGGCGCCCTTATTACCAAACACAAGGAACTTAAAAAAAATGTGATGAAATTCTGTCAGGCGCGTCTCAGCCCCCCGCTGCTCGGCCAGATTGTGGCGGAGGCTTCAATTGATACACCGCAGGAATATATGCTCGAGACATACAACGAGTATGTGGAGCGGCGCAAGTTTCTTGTCGACCAGCTCAACAAAATTCCCGGATGCTACACGCCTATCCCTATGGGAGCCTTCTATACCGTTGTGCGCCTGCCTGTAGACGACGCCGATAAGTTCTGCCGATGGTGCCTCGAGGAATTCGACTATAACGGCGAGACGGTGTTCATGGCGCCGGCATCTGGCTTCTACACCACGCCGGGCATGGGGTATAACGAGGTACGAATGGCATACGTGCTCAAAAAGGAAGAGCTTGCAAAGGCCATGATTGTCTTGCAGCATGCTCTCGAGGCATATCCGGGCCGTATTATGCTTAAATGACATTATCATTATAATGAGAATTGAACGCTATACATATCTCCTGCTTGCGCTTGTGGCTGCTGTTTGGGCGGCCGGAGCGAAAACCGTCGAGTGTCGCCCCGGTGAACTCTGCAAACTCGTCGGCCAGGAGTTCTGGAATGTCGCCGACCTGACGCTCACAGGTACTGCCGATGCCTCCGACCTGTTTTTTATAGGCGACAGAATGCCCGCGCTGGAGCATCTGGACATGTCGGCCCTGACGATCACCGCGTATGCCGGCAAACCGTTGCGCGGCAGTGCTTCATATCCTTCCGCGGCCATTCCTTCCGGTACTTTTGCCGGCAGCAGGCTGCGTGAGGTGCTTCTCCCGCCCGGTCTTGACATAGGAGATATGGCTTTCGGCAACACACAATTGGTGAATATTATCCTCCCTCACAGTACTCGTCGCGTGGGATTAGGCGCTTTTGCCGGTTGTATCAGCCTTGAGACCGCCACGCTTTGTGGCTCCGCGCATTACGACGGCTATACTTTCAGCAGTTGCCGCTTTCTGCAACAAGTTAGCCTCAATGGCCTCACAACCATACCGGAAGCAATGTTCAAAGACTGTCAGAGCCTTGCCGAAGTGGATGGAGGCGCCCTTGTAACAAAGATAGACAAAGAGGCTTTCGTGAATTGCGTTGGTCTCCGTGATTTCTCTTTCGGTAATTCGCTGCGCGCCATCGGTCCAAAGGCATTCCTGTATTCCGGTCTCGAGAAAGCCGCTATGGGTAATGCCGTCGCCGACAGTATAGGTGCTATGGCGTTTATGGACTGTTTCGACCTCCGTACGGTAGAATTGCCTGGACAATGTACTACCGTTCCCGACTATGCCTTTGCCAACAGCGGCATCACCGGTATGCTGGAATTACCCGGGATAGAGCAGCTTGGACGCTACTGCCTCGCCGGAGATGTCTCGGTGAGCAGTGTGGTGCTGCCCCAGACCTTGATAAGCCTCGGAGACGGCGCGATGGCGCACATGTCGCGTTTGGAGAACATATTCGCCGGCTCACTTAACTCCGTTCCCGCTCTCGGTGAAGATGTCTTCGAGGGTATCGATCGCCCTGCGGTGCGGCTGTATGCCGCGGCAGGAATGGAGGATGCCTTCAGGGATGCCGATGTATGGCGCGATTTTGAAATACTCACCGCGACCGAAAACGGTGTGGACCCCACGACGGTTCCGATATCACGCCTGCGCGGCAGAATAGAAAGCGGAAATCTTGTCCTCGCTGCCGAAAGTGCCGATATTGTACGCGTGGACGTGTATAACGCCGCAGGTCTCGCTGTGGCCTCGTGCACGCCCGGTGCAGACTCTTGCAGCATGAATCTGGAGAATGCTGTATCTGGTGTTGTGCTTGTTGCGGCCACGCTGTCCGACGGCTCGTCATATTCTCTTAAATTCGTTATCTGACCATTATGGGAAAGAACAAACTACGCAAATTCGCCGAGCTTGAAGGAAACCCGCTCGTGCTTCAATATCCGTTCGGTCGACTGAAAGAAGAGGAATTCGAATACCGTGGCCGTTGGAACGCATTTTTCGGCAACGACAATCCCATTGTTCTTGAACTCGGATGCGGCAAAGGAGAATATACCGTAGGCCTGGCGCAACGTTTCCCGGACATGAATTTCATAGGCATTGACATAAAGGGAGCCAGGATCTGGAGCGGAGCCACCAAAGCAATGCGCGACGGAATGAAGAACGTTGCTTTCGTGCGGACCTCTATAGAACTGCTCGAGCATTTCTTTGCGCCGGGCGAAGTGTCGGAGATTTGGATTACCTTTCCCGATCCGCAGATGCGCAAGGAGAACAAGCGCCTTACCGGCACACGTATGATGCAGATGTACACCCGTGTGCTTGTACCCGGCGGCCTGGTGAAGCTGAAATCCGACAGCCCTTTCCTGTATGCCTACACAAGAATGATGGCTGAATACAACGGCATGGAAATACTGGACGCCGGCACCGACATCCACGCCGAGCGCGATGCTTCCGACCCCCTTGTTGCCATACGCACGCATTACGAGCAGCAGTGGCTGGACCGCGGCCTCACAATCAAATATCTGTGTATGCGACCCGACGCATCACGCACTTTGCAGGAACCGCCCGAGGCCGACACCATACCCGACGATACTTATCGCAGTTACTCGCGCGGCTACATACAGATGCCGGATTTAATAGACGGAGAGGAGCGGGAGGAATGATTAGCGAAGCACGCCAGATCCTTGAACGCGCAGGCATTAAACCGACGCCCAACCGCCTGCTTGTGGCTGACGCTCTGCTCGGCGCCGACTGTCCTATGGGACTTCCCGAGTTGGATACCGCACTTCCTACGATGGAAAAATCAAGCATTTTCCGCGTCCTGAACCTGCTGTTGGCTTCACACGTTGTGCATGTGCTGGAAGACGGTCGTGGTATAGCGATGTACGAGATTTGCAGAAGCTACGGAGAGCAAAACGACGACGACCTTCACCCACATTTCTACTGTACCGGATGCCATCGCACATTCTGTCTCCACGATACCGAAGTGCCGCGCATTCCGCTGCCCGACGGATTCCGTATGGACAGCGTAAACTACATGGTCAAAGGCCTGTGCCCTTCCTGCGACCGGCGTTAGAACCAAGCGGCTGCCGCGGACGTTATATTTCTGCGACGGCATATTGCCGCCGTGGAACTTAACGCCACTAATTATGTCCGATTACACATCTCTAATCAATTCCGCCCCCCTCGTTATGGTTGAATTCTATGCCACCTGGTGTCCCCACTGCCAGGAGATGATGCCCGTCGTGGCTCAAATCCGGGAGCTTGTCGGAGACAGCGCGCAGATTTATCAGCTCGACATCGACAAGAACGAAGCTGCCGCCGAGGCGGAAGGTATCGAGGCCACTCCTACTTTCATCATCTACCGCGACGGCCGTCAGGTATGGCGATATGCCGGCGAGATGGATGGCAATGTACTGCTCCAGAAACTCCAGGGATTTATGAGCTGAGCAATGGCCTCTTCCGCTCCTACAATCCTTACCCACCTGCTTGCCGGCTTAGGTGTGCCGCATACGCGCACCTACGCCGACATGCGGTTCAACACCATGACGTTCCGCTCGCTTTTCGGTTTGTCGAAAGTGTTGCAGGACTATGGTGTGGACAGCCGTGCCCTTGCCTTGGGCGACAAGGCTGCAGACCTGCCGCTGCTGCCAACCCCTTTTCTTGCCGCCACTGCCGATTGCTTTGTGGTGGTGGATGAAGTGGATGCCGACAAAGTGAAGGTGAACACTTGTACGGGGTCGCAGACACTTAGCCGCAACGATTTCATGCGCATGTGGACCGGTACGGTGATGCTTGTATCGCCGCACGACAACGCCTGCGAGCCCGACTACCACCGCAACCTGTTCATGCAGGACGCCACTATGGCAAAAAAATGGATTTTGATGGGCGCCGCGGCGTTCATATTCCTGTATCTGTTCATAGCCAATGGAATATATGCGCATTTCAGCACCGTTCTGCTCACGCTTATAAACATTGGCGGCCTGTTTGTAACATACCATCTGCTGCTGAAGTCGCTCAATATCCACTCCGATACCGGCGACAGCATCTGCGGCCTGATTGACCGCACGGGCTGCCACACCGTTCTGAGTACGACAGCATCGAGTTTCTTCGGCCTGTTCAGCTGGAGCGAAGTTGGTTTTGCCTATTTCTCGGTTAGTCTTGGCGCACTTCTCATCTTCCCGGAATATATGGGTTACCTGGCGCTTATAAACGCCTGCTGCTGCCCGTTCTCGATATGGAGCGTGTGGTATCAGAAAACCCGTGCCAAAGCATGGTGTACTCTTTGCCTGATAACACAGGCGTGTCTCTGGCTGTCGCTTTTCTGCTTCATTTTCGGCGGATGGTTTGCCGGTTCTTTCCCCTTGGATATACAATTTTTTGTGCTCGCGGCAACATATGTGGTTGCCCTGCTTGTACTAAATGCTGTAATGCCGTTTTTTGCCAGACATGAGTAAAATAAAGAAAATAGTATTTCCCGATTTGCCGGATGCACGCGTGCTCACCCCTATGGAGATGAACAATCTTCATTTCAAGAATATGGACAAGCACTCTCCGGTGAAAAAACAGAGTTAATAGTTAAAATCCATTAATCTTTGCGCCGCGCTTGGAAAGATTTGTTAACAATACGTCATTTTTGGCCCGTCAATTGTTAATTGAGAAAGCCAAAGAGTGTATCTTTGCACAAGTTAACGAAGACTCAAATCACTATGTCTAATATACTTACAAACCTTACCGGACGCCAGCTGGAAAGATACGGTGCTGATCGCGAGGCATTTACATCCATAAATGTGAATACCAGGCAGTTAGACCCCGTAACCTGGGGTGATTTTGATGCCCGCGTGCGTTATGCCGCATGCGCTTTCGAGATCCTCGGTATCGCTCCCGGCGACATGGTGGCTGTCTTCGCGCCAAATTGCCCTGAATTTCTGTACACCGATTTCGGATGCTATCGCAACCGCGCCATTCCCGTGGCCATATATGCTACCAGCAGCCCCGAACAGGTGCAGTATATTATTAACGACGCCGGCGCAAAAATTGTAGTGGTGGGTGATGCGTCTCACTACCGCACTGCGCGCACCATATTCCGTAACTGCCCTTCGCTTAAGAAGATAGTGGTTATCGATGATGATGTCGTTATCGATAATGACGATAACGATACTCTCCATTATTCCAAATTTCTGGAACTTGGAGCAGCCGCTTCGCGTGCCTGCCGCGCCGAGGTGGAGCAGCGTTGCGCTACCGCCGCTCCCGACGACATTGCCACGCTTATATATACTTCCGGCACCACCGGCGAGCCAAAAGGCGCGATACTGCCTCACAGTTGCTTCAACTCGGCGATAGAAACCCATCACACGCGTCTGGATACACTCAGCGACAGTGATACATCTGTCAGCTTCCTGCCGATGAGCCATATTTTTGAGAAAGCCTGGACGTATTTCTGCCTCACCGAAGGCATGCGCGTGGATATAAACCGCAATCCCAAACAGATACAGGACGCCGTACGCATTGCTCAACCTACGTGCATGTGCAGCGTACCGCGTTTCTGGGAGAAAGTTTACACGGCCATTCAGGATAAACTCGGAAAAATGACAGGCCTGCAGGCCGCGATGGTACGCCGGGCCCTCAAGGTAGGCGCGAAGCGCAATCTGGAATATGTGCGTCTTGGCCTGGTTCCGCCCCGCACGCTGGAGTGGCAATACAAATTCTTCGACCGCATGGTGTTTTCCAAACTCAGACACGCCATAGGCATCGTGAATCCGAACATATTCCCTACTGCAGGCGCGCCGTTGTCGTCTACAATAGTTGAATTTCTGCATGCCTGTGGTCTGAATATTGTCATAGGTTATGGTTTGTCCGAGACTACGGCCACAGTCAGCTGTTTCCCCTCCGTCGGATACGAGATAGGTTCGGTAGGTACGTTGATGCCAAATGTACAGGTGAAGATAGGTGAGGAAAACGAGATACTTGTAAAAGGTCCTACGGTTATGCGCGGCTATTACCGCCGTCCCGAGGAAAACGATCGTGCTTTCACGCCCGATGGCTGGTTCCGTACAGGCGACGCCGGTCTTATCGACCACACCGGCGCTTTAGTGCTTACCGAGCGCATAAAGGATCTGTTCAAAACTTCCAACGGCAAATACATTGCTCCGCAGGCCATCGAAAGCCGGCTCGGTGCCGATCGGTACATAGAGCAGGTAGCCGTAATCGGCGACCAGCGCAAGTATGTTACTGCAATCATAATTCCGGCATTCGACGCCCTAAAGGAGTATGCCCGCAGCAAAGGTATCAGTTTCAGCTCTATGGAGGAACTCGTGCAGAATTCCGAGATACGCAAGTTCATCGCCGAGCGAATAGACCGCCTGCAAAAGGGTCTTGCCGGCTTTGAAAAGATAAAGAAGTTCACTCTGTTGCCACGTGCTTTCACAATTGAGAACGGCGAACTTACAAACACTCTTAAAATACGCCGTCCGGCCATAAACAGCATATACGCCGACGAGATAGAGGCAATGTATTGTTAATATGAAAATCAATTCCGTAACACCGCAGGCCGCCCAGCCCGAGAACGCCATTCTGGTCGGTCTGGTAACGCCGACGCAGGACGAGGTCAAGGCTACCGAGTATCTGGACGAGCTGGCATTCCTGGCTGATACCGCCGGGGCGACCACCGTACAGACATTCACGCAGAAAGTAGATTATCCCAACCCGCGCACGTTCGTGGGTAAGGGAAAACTGGAGGAAATAAAGAAATACATCGAGGACCGCGGCGACATATCGCTGGCTATCTTCGACGACGATCTCACCAGCAAGCAGGTGCTGAATATTGAGCGCGAACTTGGCGTGAAGATTCTGGACCGTACGAATCTTATTCTCGATATCTTTGCCAAGCGCGCCCAGACGGCGAGCGCGAAAACGCAGGTAGAACTGGCGCAATACCAGTATCTGCTGCCGCGCCTCACACGTATGTGGACACACCTGGAGCGTCAGCGTGGCGGTATCGGTATGCGTGGGCCCGGTGAGACGCAGATAGAAACCGACCGTCGTATAATCCTTAACCGCATATCGCTGCTCAAAGAAGAACTGCGCGCCATCGACCGCCAGAAGGCCGTACAGCGCAAGAACCGCGGCAAACTAACACGCGTGGCGCTTGTAGGCTACACCAACGTGGGGAAATCTACACTGATGAATGTGCTGAGCAAGAGCGACGTGTTTGCCGAAAACAAACTTTTTGCCACACTAGACACCACTGTGCGCAAGGTGGTGATAGACAATCTGCCGTTCCTGCTGACAGATACAGTCGGCTTTATCCGCAAGCTGCCCACCCATCTTGTGGACTCCTTTAAATCTACGCTCGACGAAGTGCGCGAGGCCGATATCCTTGTCCACGTTGTGGACATATCGCACCCCAACTTCGAGGAGCAGATAGAGGTGGTGGACAAAACCCTCCGAGAGGTGTGCAACGGCGCGGACAAGCCCATGCTACTCGTTTTCAACAAAATCGACGCATTCAAATGTGTACCCAAGGACGAATATGACCTTACGCCGCGGCAACGCTGCAATGCCACACTGGAGGAGCTGAAAGCGTCGTGGATGGCAAAGATGAACGACAACTGTGTGTTTATAAGCGCCCGCAAAGGCATAAACATCGACGAACTGAAGCAACGCCTGTATACAATGGCCCGCGAAATCCACCTTGCCCGTTTCCCATATAACGATTTGCTGTACCAGGATTATCAGGAGCAGGAATAACAAAGAGCAAAAATGGCAGTTCCGTTATCATGCGAACTGCACGGATATAATAAAAAGGCTGCGTCTGAACCGGCGCAGCCTTTACTATGTTTATTCGGGGGGATTACTTAACGCAAACCTTGACGGCGGAAGCGTTTCCGGCCTTCACGATGTAGAAGCCGGGAGCAACGGGAAGTGTTACATTGCCGTTTCCGCTGTATACAGTCATGCCCGAGGCGGTATATACGTTCACTGCATCGGCATCGGCAGCTCCGCCTACAATGATAGCGCCATTGGCAACGGTTATGCAGATGTTGCCGGTGGCCACGTTCTCAACTCCTACAGTCTGAGCCGACAGCGATATATTGTCGATGGCTATGGATGTAGAGTTATTGCCCTTGTGGGCGTGGAAACGAAGCTGCACTGTCTTGGCTCCTACTGGGATAGCGATAGTTTCGGTGTATTTGATCCAGCCGGCGTCGGCAACGTCGTATTCGTTGCTCATCTTCACTATTTCGGTGAATTCATCGCTCTTGTCGTAAGCTACTTCAGCAGCAACGCTGCTGTTGTAGTCAGGCGAGCCATAGCTCCAGAATACGAGTTCGGCGGAGGTTACGTTCTCAACGTTGATATTGCCGGAAGTAAGATAGTCATCGCGTTCATAGGTGGTGTAGGGACCATAGTAAACGTATGCCAGACCGATACCGCCCTCGACAGGAGAAACTTGACCGTCGGCGAGATATGCCATTTCGGCATATTCCCAGTAGCCTGTGCCGTCGGATGATGTTGTGGTCCACGTACTGTGTTCGGCGGTAACGTAGCCACGGGTGTTCTTAACGTCGAAGTTCTCTACGAAAGGAAGTGTGGCGGCTGGGCCTACGGCAACGGTATTGGATGCACGCGAATTGCCTTCCAAACCTTTGTTATTGGCCTTTACAAAGTACTTCACAATAGTTTCTTCGGCAAATTCGGTATCGTCGGTGAATTCGGTGGTGTTTAGGCCTTCCTTAACAACCGTTGCATCGTAATCGCTGTAGCCGTTGCCGCGAAGAACGGTGTATACAAGATTATCGACATCGATATAACCGCCGTTGACACCCTCGGTGGGAGCTTCCCAGGTTACGGTGATTGTGCCGTTGTCGTTCACTGTAGCGACAACATTGGACGGAGACAGAGGTGTGTCGAGGCCAACATAAACACTCACTTCGGTACCATAGGAGTTACCTGCTGTGCCACCTACTATAACGCGGTAGCGTGCTGTCTGGCCGGTGGAGACGGTATTGTCGGTGTAAACGACTTTCTGACCCGGGGTTACGTTCTCGATTTCGTCGAGGTCTTCCCAGATGTAGCGCGAGTTGTTGTAGGTCTGTACATAAATCTTTGTGATTTCTTCGAGGTCATTGCCCTGGTTGTCCTTTGTAGGAGCTGTAAATTTAAGGAATACGGGAGCAACGCCACCGTCGCAAGTGGCTACAAGATCGTTTATGTCTACGGGAACCTGCCCGACCATAACAGGGTTGTCGAGGAACATGCCGTAGTCGCAGCAGTTCTCAACATAAACAACAGCCTTGTAATAGTATTCGCCACCTACAGCAAGGTCAGTGTCGGCGTAAGTGATTTCTTCGCCGGGAGCGGGATTTTCGAAAGTTTTGATAAGCGAGTAGTCACTGTTGCCTATCTGGCGGGATAGCTCGATGCGTGTAATGCTTTCCAACGGCTGTCCGTTAACCTCTCCAAGCGATGCGTGGGTGAGAGTGGGAGCCTTGAAGCTGACGGTTACATTGCCCTCGGACTTGTTGTAGGTAGCCTGGAAGTCGCTTACCGAAGCAGGGAATACAACAGCAGCGGAACCGGTTTCCTTGAGTGTGATTTCGTCTATGATAACAGGTTCGAGATGGCTGTCGCCAGTCTTTGCGCATGTGAAGCTGAGGTAAGCGCATGTGGCGTTGGCGGGAATGTCAATAGTTTTCATTATATTCTTCCAGCCGGTATCAGTGGTCTTGGTGCTGAAATCGGCGGTGAATACATTGTTGAATGTTGCGCATCCGTCAAAACTTACACCGACAACAAGGCGGGTATCACTGAATTCTACATGGTAGTAGGAGAAGCGGAGGTCCATCTGTGCTTTGCCTGCAACGTCAATCTTGGAAGAAACGAGGTTGTAGTCGGCATTCAGTGAGCTGGAGTACAGGTTGATATAGGCAAAACCGCCTTCGCCGCTCTGGGGCTTGACCTGAGTATAGTTGGAGTCACTGAGGTAGGATGTGTTGCCGTAGCGCCATGTGGGAGGATAGTTGTCGATACTGTTGCTGGAATTGCTCCATACGTGCTCGGATGTTGTATTATATCCGTCAACCTTGTTGAAGCCGTCCATGAAAGGCAAACTCAAAGCCGGGCCGACAATAGTCTGGCCGGAACGTACCTCGCTGCCTGTGCCGTTTGCGTTGCTGGAAGCAATGCCGAAACTTATTATTTCGGGTTCGGTGGCTGTGGGAGTGTATACAAAGCTGTTCTCGGTGAGGCCTGTCTTCAGCAATGTACCCGTGTAGCTGCCGTTCTTGTACAGGTTGATGGTGTAGTTCAGACCTTCGGGATTGAAGTAGCCGTTGTTAGCACCCTTGGTGGGAGCATCCCAAGTTACCAGGATGGTACCGTCGGCCTGTTCAGCAAGAATAATATTGGAAACCATACCCGGAGCGTCCTCGCCTATGTAGAAGTAAACACTTTTGCGTTCACCGGCGCCGTCGGGTGCGAATGCCTGTATATAAAGGCTCTGCGATCCGTTGCCAATGGCCGGGTCGGCGATGCTTACCTCACAGTCCTGGCCAGGCTTTACGTCGGTAAGGACTGCATAGTTGGTGATGATGTTCTGGTATGTGCTCCAGTCATAAAATTCGTTGTATATACGGATACTGTCCAGGCGCTCCATTCGTATGTCGCGACCCTTGTAATATTCCGGAGCCTTGAATTTGAGAGTGATGGGAAGCTGGCCTTTTACGGTCTCCACATTCACATCGCCTATATCCTCAGGTAAACCACCTGCGAAGCAGTCGTAGAGCCAGCGGCCGCTGCTCTTTGAATCGCCAAGGTAAACATTGAAGGTGAAATTATAGTTCGCGCCTGCATGGCCTTCGCTGCATTTGAAAGAATAGTCTTGACCGGGAGTGGCATTCTCGAAAGTCTTGACAACTTCGAGACCGCTGTAACCCTGACCCATGTTCACTTCGATTTTGTCGATAGTTGTAAGGTCGCCGGTAATGGTGTTGTAGTTTTCATCGTAATAAAAACCTGTAGTGGGTGCTGTGAACGAAACATCGAATACTTTTTCTTCGAAATTCCATTCTACCTTCGCATTTGTTACATCGTTAGGCGTAAAGAACTGGGTCTGTGCCTGTGCCGGTACAGGGGCTGCCAGAAGTATACCGCCGACGAGGTAGGGTAAATACTTTTTCATGCAGAAGAAATTTAAAATTAATAATATGGATTGTTTATAATCTGGATTAGTTCAACGGCCGGAACCGTTAAAGCAGAGAGAGTTTAGACACATGGTAGATTCTATTTGCAAAAATATGAATTTTCTGCGAAATACACAAAAAGCTTTAACAAGTGAATCGTATTTTGTGTTATTTTTGATGCGGTTGACTTTTGCAGCGGACATCCGCTATTTTTTTCATCGAATATTCTGCGTATATTTGCATAAATTATAATGACTATGAGCAATCAGCAACGCATATTGTGGGCCGACGATGAAATTGACCTTCTGAAGCCGCACCTTCTGTTTCTGCGCAACAAGGGTTACGACGTTACCACAGCCAACAATGGCAGCGATGCCCTCGACATGGCTGCGGCAACGCCCTACGACCTTATTATCCTCGACGAGAACATGCCGGGGCTTACGGGATTAGAGACTCTGCAACTGCTGAAACAACAGCATCCGCAGACGCCGGTGATCATGATTACCAAGAGCGAGGAGGAGAATATAATGGACCAGGCGGTGGGAAGCAAGATTGCCGACTACCTTATAAAACCTGTGAATCCCAACCAGATTCTTATAGCCATCAAGAAACAGCTGCATTCCGACCGTCTTGTATCCGAAAAAGCAACGCAGGACTATCGCGAGGACTTCGGCAAACTCGGCATGCTGATAAACACGGCGTCGAGCATCGACGACTGGTATGAACTGTACCAGAAATTGGTGTTCCGTGAGATGGAGCTTGCCGAGGCCGACACCAACATGAGCGAGCTGCTGGAGACGCAGAAGAAGGAGGCAAACTCGGAGTTCTACAAGTGGCTGCGGCGCAACTACGAGGACTGGGTTACTACCGACAACCATCCGCTGATGAGCCCGCAGATTTTTCAGAAATCGGTGTTCCCGTTGCTCGATGCCGACGAGAAAGTATTCTTTATTCTTATCGACAATTTCCGCCTTGACCAATGGCGTACCCTCAAACCGCTGTTGGCGGAGTATTTCAACTTCGACGAGAAATTGTATACATCCATTCTGCCCACTGCAACGCAGTATGCCCGCAACGCTATTTTCTCAGGTCTGATGCCGCTGCAGATCGAGAAAATGTTCCCCGAACTGTGGATAGACGAGGATTCTGAAGAGGGCAAGAATATAAACGAGTCGCCGCTGATAGCGACGCAGCTCGCGCGTTTCCGCAAAAACTACCGTTTCTCGTATAACAAGGTGAACGACAGCGCCGGAGGCGAACGCTTGTTGCGCGAGTTCAACCAGCTGGAAGTTAACGACCTGAATGTAATCGTGCTCAATTTTATAGACATGCTGTCGCACGCGCGCACCGAATCGAAGATGATACGCGAGCTTGCCGCCACAAACGCTGCCTACCGCTCGCTTACCGAGAGCTGGTTCCGCCACTCGTCGGCACTGGAGATTTTCCGCCGCATTGCTTCGCGCGGTTACAAGATTGTGCTTACCACCGACCACGGCACCATACGCGTGGACAACCCGATAAAGGTTGTGGGCGACAAGAACACAAACACAAACCTGCGCTACAAGTTAGGCAAGAATCTGGCCTACAACCCCAGACAGGTGTTCGAGGTAAAGAATCCCGCACGCTTCGGGCTGCCGTCGCCTAATGTGTCCACCACCTATATCTTCGCCTCTCGCGACGATTTCTTCGCCTACCCGAACAATTATAATTACTACGTACAATACTATACCGGCACATTCCAGCATGGCGGCATATCGCTCGAGGAAATGCTTGTGCCGCTTATAACCCTTTCTCCCAAGTAAATCAAATGAAAACTATACAGATTCCTAACGAGGCCGCTCTGCCGCAGGCCGCCCGCGAGTTCGCCGCCATGATGGGCGACAATACCGTGTTTGCTTTCTATGGCGACATGGGTGCAGGCAAGACAACTTTTATAAACGCTCTCTGCCAGGCTTTGGGTGTCGACGCCGAAGAAACGGCATCGCCCACTTTCGCGCTTATCAACGAGTATCGCTCTGATACCACAGCCGAACTGATATATCATTTCGATTTCTACCGTATCGAGAGCCTGGAGGAGGCGCTTGAATTAGGTATCGAAGACTATTTCGACTCCGGCGCCATCTGCCTTATCGAGTGGCCGGAGCGCATCGCCGCAGCACTGCCCGACGATACAGTTACGGTGCAGATAAAGGTGAACGACGATGATTCCCGCACTATGCTGATATCGGAATGACGCTGAACATTGTCAGCCCGGCGATCTGCGCTTCCACAAGCGCGGTTCTTGCCGGCATGACCGACGCGCCCGAGGGCACAGTTGTGGTAACCGACTGCCAGACGGCAGGCCGGGGCCAGAGAGGCAATAGCTGGGAAGCCGAACCGGGCAAAAATCTTACATTTTCGATACTTCTGCGGCCGCGGCAGTTCCATGCCGCGCGGCAGTTCGAGCTGTCGATGCTGGTCGCCCTCGCTGTGGCCGATGCAATCGACAGCCGCTTCATCGCCGCAGGCGTGCCGGAACGCACCACCGTGAAGTGGCCCAACGATATCTATGTGGGCGACCAAAAAATCTGCGGTACGCTGATAGAGAACAAACTCGACGGCTGCAACATAGAGCGCGCCATCGCGGGCATTGGCATTGACGTGAACCAGCGGGTGTTTATCTCCGACGCGCCCAATCCTGTGTCGATGATTCATTTTTTAGGTTTCGAGACACCGTTGCGTCCATTCCTTGTCGAGGTATGCGAGGAAATTATGGACAGCCTTGCCGGATATATGGCGCAACCCGATGCCGAAAGATTGTTGGAACGTTTTCGCGCGCGCATGTACCGTGCCGACGGCGCCGAATATCTTTTCCGTGAGCCGTCCGGCGAACCTTTCGCCGCCTCCATAACCGATGTGGCCCTCTCCGGCCATCTTTCGCTGAGCAACGGCCGCACCTACGCCTTCAAGGAGGTAGCCTACATAATATAGCCTGTTTATTTTTTTGCGCAGGCGCATAAAATAATCGCGGGGCGGCTTTTGGCCGTCCCGCGATATTTACGGATTGGGGAGAATGATTATTTCACAAGAACTTTTTCGGCCTTGTTGCCCTGCTTGCGGATATAGATACCGGGAGCAAGGTTGCTGCCGTCCATGCGGATACCGTTGAGGTTGTAGAATTCTATGGGAGCCTCTGTATTTTCTGCACCGATTACGATATCTTCTACACCGGTAGAAACGCCTTTGATAACACCGTTACCGGGTGTGGAGACAACGGGCTTTTCGTTGCTGATAGCATATACGCTGTAGCCGATGCCACGTGCATAGTAGTGCAGGTTGTTAGCGGCGTCGAAACGCATTGTCGACCAGGCATTGGATGTAGCGTCGATAGCTGCACGGTATTTCAGAACGGGTTCTTCATATTTGTTGAAGCTGAGGTCGAAGATACGGATACCGCTGTTGCCGGATACGGCGAGCAGAGTACCTTCCTTGTTGACAGCCAGACCGGAGTTGCAGTCCTTGATCATGTCTGCGGGCCAGTCTGTTTTGTCATTGCTTACCCAAATGGTTTCGCCTTCGTTGCTGATAAATTTGATGGAAGGAGTAGCGTCATAGAAATCGGCGCGAACCTGCGATGCAAAGATACCGTTTTCAATAGCCTGCAGTTCAACGTTGGTATTGGCAAGGCCGTGCAGACCCCAGTTTTCGGGTGCGGTGGTTATTGTACGCGAGGTGCCGATGTTGTAAACTGCGATGGCGTTGCCCAGAAGGTCTTCGTCGAATGTGTACATGCGGGCGTTTTCGCCTTTGCCCTGGATAGCAACACAAGGTGTACCGCTACCGATGCCGACGCCGTTGTAAGAGATAAGACCGGATTTGGCCATCTCACCTTCGAATACGGAATAGAGAGGTTCTTCGGGATCAAGAGGATTGAAAGCCGTTACGCCGTGGGCATCGTCGCCCCAGCCAGCTACGAGTGCGTGGCCCATGTGTTCTGCGCCACGGAGCGGGTTGGACTGGTTGGAATCGCTGCCAAGAAGCGGATCGTTCTTGTGAACACCGGTTGCAACGAGTTCGCCTGCGGGGTTATAAATATCAAAGCCGGTGCCTGAGTTATGACCGATAACGGTGTAACCGTAGGTTTCATATTCGGGATCGGTGAAAGTGATGACAGAACCGCGCTTGGTAACGGGAGCTTCTGCAAAGAAGACTTCACCGCAGGCGGCGTTCGATTTCGAAGCAACTTTCACTTCCCAGGTGTATTCGGCTGCGGACAGCTGAGACATATCCACTATAGCGGTGTGTTCGCCCTTGGTAGCTTCCAGAGGAACAACAACTGCGTCGCCTTCGCCGGGTGTCAGAACGAGTTCTGCCGAAACGGCGTCGGTAGTCAGCGCATAGTTGACAGTGTAACCGTTTTCTGTGCCTTCAGCGCTGAGGCCGTAAGCAAAGGCGGTCTTGTAAACGGGCTGTTTAACGTCTTTGGTTGTAAGCTTGGTAATCTTGCCGTCGCGAATCATGTACAGGTTGATCCAGGCAGAGGTATATACTTCGTTTACTTCGTCGTAAGTTGTACCTACTTCGCCGAATGTTGCGCAGCTGTGAACTGCATTTTCATCGAATTCGCCTTCCGGCATTGCGATGGAAGTGTTGATGGTGGAAACCTGAGTTGCATTGTTCACGTGCTTGCTGATATCGAGTAGTTTAACGCCTACAGCCATGCCGTCCTGAACGTCAGGAACTACGAGGTAGCTTGTGCCGGCATATTTGAATGCGCCGACAGCACCGGGAACACCGGCGAAAGCTTCGTTGCCAAGGAAATCTGCGGGAGTCTTGTCGCCCATGTTGTAATCCCATACAGCGGTGCAGTCGGGACCGACGAAGATAGCCTGTTCATTGTCCAGAGGTGAGGTTATAACACGGTAGCCCTGACCGAAGCCGTCCTGGCTTTCCGATGCGAATTCGCCATAAGAACCGGGAGTGAGATAGTCGGCACCACCGGCGTCGGCACCATCGACGATAGTGATGAGCGACGAGCGCAGGGTGTGCATAGGAGCGGTAATTGTGGGCTGCGGGATAAGCAGCTTGCCTTCTAAGGATGTACCAGTGTAACCGAATGTGCCGCCGCCGTAGGAGCGGAACCAGCGGCCGGCGAGCTGAGTGTTGAGCCATTGCTGCGGAGCGCCGGTGGGAAGACCGTTTTCATCGTTGGCCCATTTGTAGATGTAGATGGTGCCGCGGGGTTCGGTTGTACCGTCGGGAAGTTTCTCCTGATAATCGGCGGAGTACTGGTTCTTGGTCTGGCAGGAAGCCAGCAGATAGCCATCGGAGGTTACCTGGATGTCGGCTACGTTCTGGATGCTGCCGTAGGTGCCTTCGGTAGATACGTTAGCCAGGACTGTCTTGTTTTCAAGGTCGTAAACAAGAATGGTGGCTGCAGGCTTGTCGGCATCGGGAACAACCTGTGCGTAGGTCGGCAGTTTGTCGATAGCCAGAATGTAGAGCTTGCCGTTCTGTGCGATAGCGCGGCGAACAATCTTGCCTTCGAGTTCGGCAATGGGTTCGTTGGTATATGCGGCTTCAAATGCATATTCCTCGGCGGCGCGTACGTTACCGATGGTAGCGGCGGGGTCGGGATAATTTTCGTAAACAACCTTGGGAGGTATGTACGATGTGCTTTCGAGCTTAATGTTGGGATAAGTATCCTTTGCGGCCTCAACAACAACTTCGACGGGTTCCATAGCCTTGTAGTCGGGATGTGTGGCGGCAATGGTATATGTACCCGGTTCAATACCGTCGAAAACAAATGCGCCGTTGTAATAGTTGTCCGTTGTATAAGTGGCAACTGCTTCCTGGCCTTTGTACAGAGTTACGGTAGCTCCGTTAAGGGGTTTCCAGATGTCTTCAGAAGCCGAATTGGGCTTGTAGTACTGATCGTTGAATTTTTCGTGGAGGTCGCGGACTATACCGTAGATTGTACCGGTCTTTTCTTTTTCCAGTTCAAAGAAGTCGGCGATACCGCGGGCATATGCGTAACCTTCTACATAGTCAACGTCCCAGTTCATGGCACGGTGGCGTGCGGGCTGGTAGGTGTGGAAGTAACCTTCAACAAGGAAGCCGGGTACATGGTGCTTCAGCACGCCCAGATAACCTTTGGCACCGGTATAGTCGCTGGTGCTCGAGCTTCCGTAGAAGTTGATGTCGCCGCGGATGTTTTTGTTGGTGGCGGAATAGTATGTCCAAACCATGTGGGGGTTGCCCTGTGCATAACCCCAGCACTTGTCGGCCATTTCGCGGGAAGTCTGTTGGTGTTCGAGTGTTACACCGTCTTCTGCTATGGGGGTGTCATAACCGCGATAGAGGAACAAGGGATAGTTTGTGCTTGTTCCTTCGGTAGCTGCGTTGGAGTGGATGGAGATGAACATATCAAAGTTGTTGGCATCCACTTCCTGACTGATTTCACTAAGCGAACGGTTGTAGTATTCAAGGTCGGCGGGTGCTGCGTCGCCAAGCTGACTGCCGGTACCGTTATCTTCGTGGTAAGGGCCACATTTAACGTGGCTCATCACGATGTTGTTGCTCATATCGCGGGCTGCGCCGATCTGATGGCGGTCGCCTTCCTGATTCAGTGTGCGGTCGAATTTAAGTCCGTACTGGATAAGACGTTCCATAACACCGAAACCCTTGCGGAGGTTGGTGTTCGATTCAAAGAAGTTTGTGGTATCGGTGCCCACTCGCTGGTATGCGCCGTGGCCGGTAACGGGGTTCGGACGGTCGTTGGCTGTCCAGGAACCGTGGCCAGGGTTGATATAGACGCGGAGTTCGTCGGCGGTCTTTGCCGGAGCTGCCAGGGCAATCATGGTTGCTGCGGCAGCAATGAGAAGTTTTTTCATACTCCGTTTTTATTTAAGGTTAATAATAAATAGTTCACCCTCCGCAGTGGCGAATGCAATCTTCTTGCCGTCGGCGCTGACGCTGGGATACATAGCGATAAGAGTCTCGTTGGTGAGCTCCTGACGATTGCCCTTGAGGTCGGAAGCCACAATGGCCGACGAGGTAACGAATTCGCCGTTGTCAACGTCGTTCATACCAACAACCATGTCATTGCCGAGCCACTTGGCAGCGCGGAGCATACCCAGTGCAACGGGGTTGGAACCGTCGGTGTTGCATACAAAGCATCCGCGGCCGGCGAGATAATATACAACCTTGGTGCCATCGGGGCTGAGCGAAGGCCACAGGTAGCTGCCGCGGCCCTGCGGGTCGAGGGTAACGGTCTTGCCGTTGGCGGTGTATTCAAGATGGCCGTAGTTGATGGAAACCACGGGGGCGGCGGTAGCCTTGGCATTGCCGAGGCTCTTTACCTGCAGCTTGCCCTTTTCAACAGCCGATACGCCTGTGGCGTTTACTGCCACGCCGGCATTGAGCTTGCGCGATGGTTTTACAAGCACTTTTTCCTTGCCCGAGCGCAGGTCTACGCTATTGAGCGAGGTGTAACGCAGGTGATTCTTGCCGGTGGTGCTCTGGCGGAACACTACGGTGTTGCCGTCATTACTGATCTGTACGTCGTAACCGCTGGCATTGTTGGTAACACGGACGGGGGCGCCGCCGTCAACACCAAGTTTAGTAAGGCCTGTACCCGAAGCATCAGAAACTACCACGAAAGAACCGTCGGGGCTGATGGTGGGAACGCTTACAATCATGCCCTGAGGCACGTCGACGCGCTGCATCGAATTGATTTCGACGAGCTGGGCCGAAGCTGCCAGTCTGAAAATAAGGAGTGCGGCAGCAAGAAGCTGTTTTTTCATTAGTGAATTGATTTGGTTAATAGTATTTGTTTTAGATATTCTATTCAAGGTAAGGCGCACTTTACGCACAAGGCGAAATTACAAAAATTTCTGCCAATTTTTGCTTTTTAGCCAGATTTTAGAGTTATTTAACATTGGGAATATGGAGACGCCGCTGTAGAATTGCGGGCTCAAAGAATTAAACGTGAGCAAACAGCAATTTCGCACACTTTTCGCACTCCTGTATAGCGGACTTCTCCTCCCCGTACGCTATCTTTGTGCTGATACATCACATTATACAAATCATAACCGACAACTGCCAGATATAAATGAAGCGCTGTTCAATACTGATACCTGTTATACTGCTGCTCCTGGGATGTGCGGAATCTCCGCACGACGGACGGCTTGTACATATCGCAGAAATTGTATCCGATAACCCCGAGGAGGCATTGCGGTGCCTCGACAGCATCAGTCCGGGCAGTCTGGCCGAAGCCGACCGCCATTATTATGATTTGCTCTCTATAAAAGCAAACGACAAGGCTTATATCGATCACACATCCGACAGCCTAATCTTAGACGTAATAGATTATTACGCCTCCCACGACAAGGAGAACTACCCCGAGGCTCTGTACTACGGCGGAAGGGTTTACAGCGACCTCGGAGACTTCCCCTCGGCTCTGGATTATTTTCAGAAAAGCCTTGATTGTCTTACGGACGACGACCCGAAAACACTACATCTCAAAGGCGCCGTAACAAGCCAGACCGCCCGTTTGCTTAACTCTCTCAGATTATACAGCCAGGGAATTCCATATTTGAAAGAAGCTCTCCGTATCGATTCCATCGAGTGCGATACCTTTAACCTTGCATACGACTACCAACTCTTAGGTGCGATATACATGCACCAAAAGAATCTCTCAGATGCCGATAATTGCTTTAGGGTAGCGGCCAAATTGGCCTCGCACCTCACAGAACGAGACAAGGTCCAAATGCAAATTTACCGTGCCGCGACCAAACTTATGCAGCAAGATATAGATTCAGCTTTAATTCTGATTCGTGGAATTCCTGAGAAAGCGACTCCCATTCAACACAATTTGGCACATGCCTATGCATCTGACATTTATATGGCCGCCGGTTTTTTGGATACAGCTTACTACCACGCCGACCAAGTGATTCACTACAAAAGAGACAGTAATCGCAAGAACGGGTATTGGAACCTGTTCTCGGATGAATTATATAATTTTATACCAAAAGACTCTATAAAGCCATATATTGATGACTATTTCGTTACGCTCGAAGACTTTTATAACTCCCATGAATCGCAGGAGGCAATAATACAAAATTCATATTACAACTATCAGATTCACCAGCGGGAACGAATCCGCGCAGAAAAGAGAATACACCAATATGTATATGTCACAGGTTTACTTGTCCTGTGTGTATTTATATGTATAATAATAGTTCTCTACCTCAGGTACCGCAAAAGGGCATTGTTGCTCGCCCTGCAGTCTACCGTTCTCGAACTTGATGACTTGCGGAAATCTTTATCGGACGATACGTCTTTCAACGACGGGGGTCTCTCTCTCGCAAATAACCGACAGAACGCCAGCGATATAGAAAACCTCAAAAGGAGATTGCTGGCGCAAATTGCCAATATAAGAGATGAAAACGCGCTCAAAACGCCGGTGGATCCTGCTATACTCGGCTCCGGGATATATCGGGTGATCAACAAACACCTTTCGGAGTACAAGACCATTTCCGAGAACAGTGATATTTGGGAAGAGCTTGAACAGACCATTGTTTCCTGTTCGCCGCGTTTCAAGGAACGGCTGCAGCTGCTGGCCGGTCAGGACCTCAAGCCACACGACTATCACATGGTGCTCCTGATCCGCTGTGGCATTACTCCGTCGCAGATGACAATACTTCTCGGACGTACGAAAGGAACAATATCCTATCGGCGCAAGCATGTCTGCGAGATTATTCTCAAACAACAGATCGATAGCAAATATATCGATGATGTAATACGCTGCGTTTAAGCGCATTATCTCGATTGCAGCAGTGCGAAAAGAGTGCGAAACTACGGTTTCGCACTCTTTTCGCACTATTGTTTAGCAACCGCCTCCTTGCCTTCCGCTAACTTTGCGATAAACCAAAAAATCATTAAGATGAACCATTTATTACGCACTCTTACATTAGTATTTTTATCGGCGGCTGCCGTTACCGGCCGGTCTGCCGAACCGACTTACACTATTCCTGTCGTAACGATCAATACCGAGAACGGCGTGCCCGTCGTAGACAAGGAAACCAAAATATCCGCTACAATGGACATTGCGGTGC
>CABPYL010000031.1 GCA_902461565.1 uncultured Porphyromonadaceae bacterium | reverse complement strand
TCGGTAACGCTTAGCCGGACGGATATGCCGATGTTCGTCGGTGATACCGAGCAGCTTACCGCCACAGTAGTTCCTGCAGAAGCATCGCAGGATGTGAAATGGAAATCGTCGGCACCCGATATTGCGAGAGTGGATGAAAACGGAGTGGTATACGGCCTTTCCGCCGGCGATGCTGTTATCACCGCCACAGCCACCGACGGCTCGGGCGTATATGCCGAGTGTGCAGTGGATGTACGTGCTGTGCAGGTTCTGACCATATCTATCGACCGCAACAGTATGGAAATGCGTCTGGGCGATACGGAAAAACTGAATGTTACCGTTTATCCCGAGGAGGCAGCCGACCTCACCGTTACATGGATATCGGAGAACGAGGAAGTTGCTACAGTCAGCGAAGACGGTACTGTTGTTGCCACCGGCATAGGCGAGACGGTTATCACGGCGGTTGCAAACGGTGGCTACGATGTTTCCGACCGCTGCACCGTTACCGTACTGCCGCCGCTGGCGACGTCGGTAACGCTTAGCCGGACGGATATGCCGATGTTCGTCGGTGATACCGAGCAGCTTACCGCCACAGTAGTTCCTGCAGAAGCATCGCAGGATGTGAAATGGAAATCGTCGGCACCCGATATTGCGAGAGTGGATGAAAACGGAGTGGTATACGGCCTTTCCGCCGGCGATGCTGTTATCACCGCCACAGCCACCGACGGCTCGGGCGTATATGCCGAGTGTGCAGTGGATGTACGTGCTGTGCAGGTTCTGACCATATCTATCGACCGCAACAGTATGGAAATGCGTCTGGGCGATACGGAAAAACTGAATGTTACCGTTTATCCCGAGGAGGCAGCCGACCTCACCGTTACATGGATATCGGAGAACGAGGAAGTTGCTACAGTCAGCGAAGACGGTACTGTTGTTGCCACCGGCATAGGCGAGACGGTTATCACGGCTGTTGCAAACGGTGGCTATGATGTTTCCGACCGCTGTACTGTTACCGTGCTGCCGCCGTTGGCGACGTCGATTACTCTGGACAGCAGTATGCTTGAAATGGAAACCGAAGATACAGCCACGCTTCAGGCGACCATCCTGCCTGCCGAGGCCCTGCAGACAGCAGAGTTCAGCAGCAGTGCTCTGGATGTGGCATCAGTGGACGAGAACGGCACCGTAACCGCTCTCTCGCCCGGTACCGCCGTAATAATTGCATCGACAGTGGACGGCACGGCACTCAACGCTGTATGCGTTGTAACGGTGAAGGAGAAAGCCGGAATCAACGACGTCAGCGCTGAAGCAGTGTCTGTAGCCGTACGCGGCAACGATATCATCGTTACCGGTCTGGGCGCCGACGTGGAAATCAAAGTTACGGACGCCTCAGGTGCTGTTGTCTACAGCGGTCGTGAGCACCGCATAAGCGGTCTTGCTCCCGGCTTCCACATTGTGATTGCAGGCACACAGGCCTACAAGGTTGTCCTGAAATAATTCCTGTACTATAGAAACCAAGGGGGCCGCGAACGTTCGCGGCCCCTTTCGTTATGCGATATTTTGTCTATTCCTCTTCGCTGGGTGGGGTGAAGACGTAGGCGCCGAGATCGGCGGGAGTAGTGCGTGTCATGCCGTAGCCGTCGGTAGCGGCCTCCGGAAGGGTGAGGGCCGGATCGGCGGCGCCGATGGCGGGCGATTCGGGCTTGAGGCGGTAGTCGAATAAGTAATCGTTGCGCACGGTATAGAACAGCGGGTCGGTGTCCCAGATGCAGCCTATGAAGTTGTCGTCATCGCTGCCGGCACTCTTGAGGAGACTGCTGCGCACGTAGATGTTTGTGCCGGCGAGGTCGCCGTGTGATATGTCGGCGCCGTAGCCGTAGATTATGCTGTTGGTGATTTCTGCGGCGGTGTAGGGCAGGCCGGATTCGTCGTCAAGACCCGTGTCGGGATCGTCGTTGACATGCCCGAGGCCTATCGCCGGTCCGGAGATGGCCGCGAACAGATAGTTGTTGGCGAATGTGCAGTGGTTGAACAGGTACGATCCGCCCTGAAGGTAGACGAGGCCTTCGGCAGCCTCGGCAAACTCGCAACCGACGGCACGAATACCAGTGTGATAGGCTTCGAGGACAAGGCCGCCGCTGTTGCGCAGACGGCAGTTTATCATTGTGAGCTGAGGTTGTGCCGAATAGTCGATATTGGTGGCGCCTTCGATGGTGAGGCCCTGCCAGGTATTCTTTATAACGGTGTTTTCCAATCGGTTGTCGTGCGAGGTGTAGGTGAAGAAAGCACCAATCCACTGGCGCGACATAATGTCGAACGAGATGTCGGTAACCACATTGCCGGTGCGGTCGCCTGATAGTACGACGGGTTGCTCCGGGGTGCCTTCGCATTTGAGGGAGCCGCGCACCACAAGCATGGCCTGGTCGTGGAACAGCATTTCAGTGCCGGGACCTATGGTAAGGGTGGCGCCCGGAGCCACTACAAGCGAATCGTATACCACATATGGCAGGTCGGCTTCCAGGCGGGTGTCGGCGGTGAGCGTCTCGGCCTTTATGCGGTGTACGTTCTGGCCCTGTGCGGACAGAACAACCGATTGCATGACTCCGTTGGTGGTGAAGTCGATACTGGCTTCGAAAGTGGTAAGCGGCTTGCTACCTTCGGGCAATGTTGCCTCCACGAATACGAATATGGAATCTTTGCCGCGGATTTCAACGTTCTGGAACACGTCGCCGTTGATGCCGTCCACATTCAGGCGGAAACAGTCGGCGTAATCGCCGGAAAGACGGATGTCGCTTATCGACAGTTGCTTTGAATGGGGGTTATGTACGAGAAAACGGCGCGTTGTGGTGGGCTGCTCTGTGAACACCACGCCCATGTCGAGGGTGTCGGTGGAGAATACGGGCTGGTCGGACGGCGACGTGGTGAAGCCGTCCTCGATGCACGAAACGCACACGAGAATAAGCGCGAATATGTAGAAAATCTTTTTCATTAGTATAATAACGGCGGAACAGTCCGATTATTACATAAAAAGCAGGGCCGTGCCGCGCGGTCCTTATACCATTGGAGAAAAGAAAATTTCGGCAATGCTCAGCTTTTCTTTCCAGAGTGTTCTGCTGTTTTGTCGGCAATCTCTCGGTTGAAAGTCTTTATTTCATCGGTGATTAGTTGTTTCAGCTCTTTCTGGGGAACGATAAGTTTGTATTCGGCAACGCCGATGGGTTTTGTGAGGCCTTCAAGAGCCAGTTCAACCTCCACATTGTCTTTTTCGGCGCATAGGATTATGCCTATTGAAGGATTTTCGTCTTTTCCACGTTCAAGTCTGTCAAGCAACGAGAGATAAAGATTCATTTTGCTGATATATTCAGGCATGAACTCGGATATTTTCAAATCGACGGCAACGAGCGACCTAAGTCCGCGATGAAAGAAAAGCATATCCACCTTATAATCTTTGCCATTGTAGGATAAAACGTGCTGATTGCCGATGTATGTAAATCCCTGACCGAGTTCAAGGAGGAACTGTTTAATCTTTTCTACCAATCTTCGTTCAAGTTCCAGTTCAAGAAGCGGCTCAGTAACGCCGAGAAACCCCATGCAATAGGAATCCTTGAAAATCTCGTTGGCGTATGCCGCCTGAGCCTCCGGCAGAGCAATGGCGAAATTATTTGACACGTTGGCTTCCGGCTGATGCTTGTGCATCTCCAGCTTTACAGCGTTGATCAATAATGCCCGGCTCCAGCCTTTTTGAACTGTTTTCTCGGCGTAATAAAGTATAGAATTATCATCATCCCCAAATTTAGTAATGAGGTGATTGATGTGTCCCCACGGTAAAACTCCAACAGCTTGTTGTAGTTTTGGATCTGAGTTATGAAAGCGTGCATACAAACGCTTCATATTCCATAAATTACTTACCGACATACCCATTTTGGGATACATCGCTTTCAAATCCGCAGAGAGTCGTTTTACTACGCCATCTCCATGTGCGCTGTCAAGTTTGCGCTCATATAGTAGCTGACCAATCCGCCAGTGCATTTCATTGGATGTACTGACAATAGCACGGGCGGCATTGCCTCTCGCGGTTTCAATAACTGCAACGGCCTGTTGCAATATCTCATTATATTCTGATTCGTTATGAATATGAATGGCTGTTTCCATATACAAAATTAATACTTTTATTTTGATTTTCAGCTATGTGCAGACACGTTCCTTCTTTAATTCTGAAAATAAAAAGCAGGGCCGGGCCGCGCGGTCCTGGTTCTGTTGGTGAATGGTGTGGATTAGCAAATTCCGATATGCTTAATCAACGATGTGAACCATGAACGTGTAAACGTCTCTTGACAGAAGCATAGAACTTGGAGATCATATTGACTGCGTGATTTCTAATAGCGGAAGCTCTTTTAGAAATTATTCGGTGATGGCACCACCTCCGGATATATGTGTAGCTATCGCTGAATAATCCGCTTTGAAACATACAGTGATGCTTATTTTTGCGAGCTTCCTTGATTATAGCCAAAACTTCTTCCTCTCTGTCATTATGAATGAGAGCCATAAGATATTGCAATCGGTCGGGGTCGTAATACATTTTTGACTCGTCTGGGAAAAAGGTGTCTGCATCAGGATTCGCAGTTAGAAATTCTGATATCACATCATTTGCATTTTTGAATACATTCTCAATTATATCATTGAGTTCGCCTTTATCATCAATTATTGCCATCTCCACTGAAGATAAGACTTGCCCATTTAGAGAGAAAGCACCTTTTCCACGCAAGCTCAGAGGTTCGTCCTTATTTTCTGTCGCCTCAAATATATCTCACCATAAATCATCGGCATACATAGGCTTGACTGTAAGCCAAACGTCTCCCAGAAACATCAGACAGAAAAAGTAGCCGTTCTCTACCTTGAAGTTGATATAAGAACTTTGGCGAAAGCCATATTTTCGACTTACGCTGCGCCTTGCATCGGCTATCATTTTCTCATATTCTTTTTGGGCCATCTCTCTATCAATCCAGTTCTTATCTACAAAGTTAATACAATTCTCATCAAAATCACTACTTTACCATCCGTAAAGTGCTTGAGCTGAGTGAAAAAATTGAAATTTTATCTCTTTATAGCTCCTTGACAGCGTATACTTTGAATTCTGAAAATAAAAAGCAGGGCCGCGCTGCGCGGTCCTGCCGGTGAGATTATGATTCTGTCTGTTTAGCGGACGAGTATCTTGGTGGCTTTGCCGCCGCGGGTCTGGATGTATACGCCGGGGGTGGGGTTGCCGTTTACTTCTACGCCCTGAAGGTTGAACAGTCGGCAGCTTCCGTTGCCGTCGACAGCGATGCTGTCGATGCCGGTGCTTTCATCAGGAATGGTGAATGACATTTTACCGGAAGAGTTGGCATAATAGAATGCGCCGTTTTCTCCGCCTACTGCAGCCCAGTTGTCGGAGCTTACAAGGAGGCAATCGTCGCTGAAGCTGACGGTGCGTGTGGCGGCGTCGTATTTGCCGGCTTTTGCATTGGAGCGGGCACTTTCTTCCGAGTTGCCTTTGTCAAGATAATAGTAATATCCTGTGAGAGCGATAATCGAGCCTGAGCCTAATTCCAGACCGATGTTGGAGGGCTCGAGGGTAACGTAATCAGGGTCGGTGAGGTCGAATGTCAGGTACTGGTCGAGGTCGTCGGGAGCGTACATGCTGTTCTTATAGAGGTTCACCACGCGGTATCTGCCGGGGTTGTCGATGTTCTGCTGAATCTCGGCCTGTGTCCGTGTCAGAGTCATACCGAAAATGCTTTCGATAAGGTCGGCTGTTACATCTGTTGAGCCGAGCGATTTCCATTTGCCCTCCTCGGCATCGATTCTTGTAACATATTGCGAAGCCATTTCGCATGCGACATTACCTACATAGCTGATCGCGAACATTGTGTAAGGCACATTGGGCTGCATTTCGGGGAGCGTGAATTCTGCTTCGCCGGAAGCGACTTTGAAGATTCCCTCACCGCCGGCCATCACGGCATTAATCTTGCTTTGTGTAACGAAACCGGGGAAAAGACCTACATTCACGTATTCGGCCGATTCGGTAGTCTTGATGATGCCCTTGGCCTCGCCGTCGGCGGAATACCGCTGATTGAACGAGAGTTCGGGAGTGAAGTCGGGATAGCCGTCGAACTGCACGGTGGCGTCTGTAAGGGCGCAAAGGTCGCCGAGACCTTCGAAGGTATAGCCAAGGTAGATGTATATGCGTCCTAAAGGTTCGATGAAGTAGTTGTAGGCATCGTATACGGCGGCCATCTCATCATCTTGTGCAATCTCGCGGAATGCAGTGCCGCAGTCCATCACCTGCATGGGTGATGCGCCGTAGCAGTCGAAACCTGTTTCCTGCGGGAAAACATATACCGCGCCTGTATTACGGTTTACGTCGATAACCAGTTCCTTGCCATTGTAAACACCGTTGAGGCGGTACTGGCAAACGTTGGCGTCGCCCGTATCCTCGCGGTAGTCCAGAGGTATGCCGGTGAAAGAGCCGGTGTAATCCACCATCGTGCCGAAGTCTGCCAGACCATTGTCGATATTGAATGTACATGTGCCTGCCGAAGTCCAGTCGCTCCATGTGCCGGAGGCAGCTTTGGCGGGAGCCTTCTGCATATTTTTTTGAGGCGCGATGATGCGTGCGGGCTGGTTTTCTTTCGCATATCCGAGAATGCTCGAATTTCCACGTACAGGAGAAGCCTCGAAAGCGCCGGCCGAGGCAGTCATGGCGCCGAGAAGAATCAGTGTGTAGAGTTTCTTCATAGAAAAATGGTTTAAGTCGAATGTAAAATCCGGCGTTTGTTTGAGAATGTTGATTTTCTGTGGCAAAATTATATATAATTTTTAATTCAGCAAACAAATTGATATAAAAATCGCAAAATTTCTATTTGTGAGTTGCCGTGATAATCCGTTGCGCCGCATATGCGGCGGCCAGATGGTAAAAACAGTAATATTTATGGAATATTTGGTGAGGCTGTCCGGACGCGATTGTTTCGGGGCTTGCCGTTTACGAAAAAAATAGTAAATTTGCACATTGATATATAATCAATCATTATCACAGCATATAAATATGGCTGAAATTAAAATCGCAGGTGTAATGCGGGCGGGTGCTTTCTCGCCCAACCATATAGGAAACGATGCCGCTATTTTTAATCTTGTTGCCGAGCAGTTGCGCAAGCGCGGTTGCGAGGTGAATATCTACAGCGAGGAGCAATTCATCGCCGGCGCCGTTGACAATCCCGTGATACTGAACATGTGCCGGGAGGCACGTTCGGTGAAGCTTCTGCAAAAAAAAGAGGACGAAGGAGCCCTTGTAATAAACTCGGGCTACGGCATAGAGAACTGCATGCGCGAGCGTATGACGCGTCTGCTTGTAGGTTCCGGAATACCCTATCCCGAAAGCGTGATAGTTGATACCGACGAGGCTGTGCGCGATATCCTGAAGAAAGCGAAGATAGACCGCTGCTGGATTAAACGCGGCGAATCGCATGCGCAGCATCGCGAGGACGTTACGTTTGTGCGCCATGCCGAGGAAGCCCAGGAGATTCTTCAGGAGTTCTTTCTGCGCGGGATAAAGCGTGCCGTCATCAACCGCCATCTCGAGGGCGACCTGGTGAAGTTCTACGGTATCAGCGGTACAGGTTTCTTCTACTGGTTCTATCCTTTCGAAAACGGACACAGCAAGTACGGCGACGAGGCTATCAACGGCAAGCCGCAGCATGATGCCTTTGATGTGGAAAGGCTCAAAGCCGTGTGCCAGAAAGCGGCCGACATACTCGATGTAAAAATATACGGAGGCGACTGTATTGTTGATGAAAACGGCAATTTCAGCATCATCGACTTTAACGACTGGCCCAGCTTTGCGCCGTGTCGTCAGGAGGCCGCGCCGCATATTGCCCGTTTTGTAATGAATTGTATCAAGGAGTACAACAAGCGCTGAAGCATGGGAAAATACCGTAAATCTACTGCAATGCCCGACGATCACGGCAAGTTCCACTGGTTCCCCAAGATGATCGCCACATCGTTCGGCGCCGGATTTCTGCCTGTAGCACCGGGTACGTGGGGCGCGTTGGTGGCCGTTGTGCTGTGGCTGCCGCTGTATATCTGGGCCTCGCCGGTAACGACTATCGCCATTACCGCCGCCGCTGTGGTTGTGTACGGTCTCGCAGGTATATGGGCCAGCAATATCGCCGAAAAATACTGGGGCGAGGACCCCGTGGTAGCCTGCGCTGACGAGACGGTGGGACAATGGCTGTCGCTGCTGCCTGTTGTGGGCGCCGGGATATGTCCCTGGTGGGAGATTCTTCTCTCGCTGGCGCTGTTTCGCTTTTTCGATATCTTCAAGCCTCTCGGAATTCGTGCTATGGAGAAAATTCCACGCGGAGCCGGCATGATGGCCGACGATGTGCTTGCCGGCATATACTCCGCCATTATTCTATTGATAATTAACATGAAATTCTATTATGTCTGAACTTGTCATGCACACCGGTAACGAAGACAGCGGCAAAATGAAGCGCATCGGCAAGAAGATGCTGAAAAGCGACTCGCTTTTCTACGTCTACCTGCGCTCTATAGTTACGTCGCAGGCTGCCGGGTGGACCGATCTGGGTATAGGTTTCATAATGTTCGCCTGGGTTGGCCTGTCGCCATTGTGGGCGACGGCAGTGGGGGCTTTCTGCGGCGGTGTGCTCAACTGTATTCTCAATTATAGTTTCACATTCCACGCCGACGGCTGCGACTGGCGCGCTGTCATGGTGAAGTATGCTATGGTATGGACGGGCAGTATGCTGCTGAACTCTTTCGGCACCGAGGCTGTGTACCACCTTATGTGCTCGTGGCAGTGGCTCGAGGAAATCGGTTTCCGTCCCGACGGATATTACGCTGCCGCACGTATATTCACATCGCTGATAGTGTCGTGGTTCTGGAACTTCGCTTTACAGCGCTATTTCGTTTATCGCAAACTCAGAGTCGACAGATATCTGGCATCGGCACTGGGTGCGCTTGGTATCGGTAAAAATAACTGTTTGAAAAAATGAACGTAAAAGAAAGTGCCAAAACGGCACGCAACGGCCTTCAGCAAGGCATATATTGTGTGATCAATCCTTTTGTGCGCATGCTTATCCGCATGGGCATAACACCGAATATGGTTACTACTATCGGTCTGCTCGGCAATATCGCTGCAGCGGCGGTGTTTATCTATGCCGGTATCCTCGTGTCCGACGGAAACGCTCCCGACTACGGGCTTATAACCCTTGCAGGCGCGCTGATTATAGCCTTCTCGCTGTTCGACATGCTCGACGGCCAGGTTGCACGCCTCGGCGGTATGGCATCGACTTTCGGCGCCATGTACGATTCTGTGCTCGACCGCTACTGCGAGATGTTTACGCTCGGTGGCATCGCTTTCTTCCTGATCGGCTGCGGCAACATGACCGGCGCCGTAATCACTTTCCTGGCTATGGTCGGTTCAATCATGGTAAGCTATGTGCGCGCTCGTGCCGAAGGTCTCGGAATAGAGTGCAAGATCGGTTTCCTGCAGCGCCCCGAGCGAGTGGTAATCACTGCCGTTGCAGCCATCTCCACCGGTATTGTGGGTCAGAATCTGCCATACAGCTCCACCTTCGATCCTAATCTTATCCTCGTGGTGGCTATGGGTTTTATCGCAGTTTTCGCCAATATCACCGCATTTGCCCGCATAACCCACAGCCGCAATGAACTGATAAAGGCCGGTCGCAAATGAAAAGCGGTTTTCCAGCATTCCGGGATACACTCAGGTGTGCCGCGGCGCTCGCGGTGTGGCTTGTGGTTACCGTGCTGTTTGTAGGCTTCAGGCCCGAGCATATTTTCCTGGCACTTCTTATCTTCGGACTGTTCTTTGTGAGCGCTCCCTCAAGGCGCCTTGTCATAGCCCTGTTGCCGTTTATAATTTTCGGTATAAGCTACGACTGGATGAACATTGTGCCCAACTATAAGGTCAACCCTGTTGATGTGGCGGCCCTATATAATACAGAAAAGGACATGTTCGGCATAACCACCGCTGCCGGTGTACTTACTCCCAACGAGTTTTTCGGCGCGCACAACTGCCCGCTGATGGATTTCTTCGCTGGCATATTCTATCTGTGCTGGGTGCCTCTGCCAATATTCTACGGTCTGTGGCTCTATTTCACCCGAAAAACCGAGGGCTACCTGCATTTCGCTATGGTGTTCTTGCTTGTTAATCTCCTTGGTTTCGCAATCTACTATATTCATCCGGCAGCTCCGCCGTGGTATGTGGCATCGCATGGTTTCTCCGCCATCGAGGGAACTCCCGGCGAGGTGGCTGGTCTAGGGCGTTTCGACGCGATGACGGGATTAGGCATATTCAACGGCCTGTATGCCCGCAATGCCAATGTGTTTGCGGCTATGCCATCGCTGCACTCGGCCTATACCCTTGTGGCATTTATTTATGCCTTGCGCTGCCGCTCGTCGCTTGCATGGAAAATCGTGCTGTGTGTCGTTACCCTCGGAATATGGTTTACAGCCGTATATACATCGCATCATTATATACTCGACGTTCTTGCCGGCATAGCCACTGCGTTGGCCGGTACGGCGCTGTTTGAATACGGATTTATGAAAATACGCGGTTTCGCACGTTTTGTGTCGCGCTACGCGGCATACGTAGCGGTTCCCGCCAGAAAATGAATCGAATGGATACAAAAGATAAGGTAAATATAGAAGATGAAGTCAGGCCTGATGTGCTCAATTACGAAGACATCCGCCAGATGATTCCGGCACTCGACGGCCATCCGAAAATCGTGAAGTGGCTTCTGCACGTGCTTAAAGTAGACAAAGTGAACAAATGGCACGGCGCCGTATGCGATACTCCGGGCCCGGAATTTGTAAAGCGTCTTTTGTTCGAGCAGTTGGATGTGAAAGTGCGTGTCGATGGTGAAGATGTGCTCGACCGTCTGCCCGAAGGTGCTTTTATCACTGTGAGCAACCATCCCTTTGGCGCCCTGGACGGCATTGTGCTGATATATCTTATTACGCGCAAACGTCCCAAGTTCCGCGTGATGGTGAACATGATTCTGAATCATATCTCGGCCATGCGTCCAAACTTCATTGCCGTAGACCAGTCGGCTTCCGACGATCCCGCCAAGCGCGCCGTTTCTGTCGCCGGCATACGCAAGGCGCTGTCCATGCTCAAAAACGGCGAACCAGTGGGATTCTTCCCTGCTGGAGCCATGAGTAAGACTACTTGGCACGACGGCCTTCAGGACCGTCCGTGGCAACCCTCTATCCTCCAGATAATACACCGCGCCAAAGTGCCGGTAATACCAATATTTTTCCACGGCAGCAACAGCTGGTGGTTCAATTTTCTCGGGCACGCATGTTGGCCGGCACGCTCGTTGCGTCTTCCCGCAGAAGTGGACCTGAAACGCCACAAGACCGTGCACGTGAGCATTGGCGAGCCCATTTCTGTAGAAGAACAGGCTGCTCACGGTGCTACACCCGAAGAGTTGGGCGCCTATCTGCGTCAGAAAACCTACGCACTCAAGAACAACAAGTAGCATGAGCACCGAAGATTCCTCTTATCAGGCGTCGCTTAAATCGCTTGACACCGAAGAACATATCGACCTCTATTTCTATCGTCCGATAGGTTACGCCTGGGCATGCCTGGCGCGCCGGTTAGGCATTACACCCAATGCTATAACCATAGCCTCTATATTCCTTGGAATAGGTGCCGGTATCGCATTCTACTTCAACGATATCTGGATAAACATTATAGGTATGTTGCTGCTTATGTGGGCAAATTCGTTCGACAGCGCCGACGGGCAGCTTGCACGCATGACCAAGCAATACTCGCGTATAGGCCGTATTCTCGACGGTCTGAGCGGCGACATCTGGTTTTTTACCATCTATCTGTGTATCTGCCTGCGCGAGAACGTTACTTCTCCGTTCTTTATGGAGCATCCCTGGCTGATATGGCTTATTGCTGTCGTTACGGGTGTCTGTCATGCCAAGCAGGCCGCTATGGCCGATTATTACAGGCAGTTCCATCTGTATTTTCTCAAAGGAGAGGAGGGCAGTGAGCTGGATAGTGTTGGGGTGCTGCGCAAACGCTACAAGGACATGAGCTGGAACCGACAGTTTTTGCCTAAACTTGTGCTGTACTTCTATATGAACTACACCAAAAACCAGGAGAAATTCACACCGGCCATGCAGACGCTGCGGCGCACCATAGCTGCGGAATACCCCGGCGGTATTGCCCCGCAGGCTTTTCGCGATGAATTCCGCAAGGGCAGTCTGCCGCTGATGAAGTACACCAATATTCTCTCTTTCAACTGGCGTTGCATAGCTCTCTTTTGTTCTATGTTTATTCGCATGCCGTGGTTGTATTTTGCTTTCGAGCTTGTGGTGCTTAACGTGCTGCTTGTATATATGATGGTGCGCCACGAGGCTCTGTGCCGTCGCATGACGCAATGGATTCACGACCATGAAACCCGTTAAAGGCATAATTTTCGACTACGGCGGCACTATCGACAACGCCGGCGACCATTGGGCGGTAGTTATCCGCGAGGCATACGCCACGCTGCCGATACCCGAATTGCCGCTCGACCTGTTCTGCAAGGGCTATGTGTTCGCCGAGCGCGAGCTGGCCCGTGTGCGCCATATCTTTCCCGAACACAACTTCCGCGACATGATGGAGATTAAGGCGAGGCTGGAATTGGAGGAACTTGTGCGCCTTTGTGCGCCCATAAGCCCATCCGACATTCCCGACTTCGCACGCCGCATCGCCATATATACTGATGAACGCGCGCGCGCATGTGTGGAAGCCGCCCGTCCTACCCTCGACTATCTGTATGACCGCTATCCTATGGCGCTCGTAAGCAATTTCTACGGCAACATCGGCGCCGTGCTGCGAGAATATGATCTCGAACGTTATTTCCGGACGGTGGTGGAGAGTGCTGTAGTGGGTGTGCGCAAGCCCGATCCGGCAATTTTCAAACTTGGCGTCGATGCACTCGGGCTCGAACCGGACGAAGTGTTGGTTGTTGGCGACAGCGTAGGCAAAGATATCATGCCGGCACGGTCTCTGGGATGTGCAACAGCCTGGATAACCGGACGTCCCTGGTTCTTCGATGAGGTAAAAGAAGCGCCCGGACTGAAGATTCATAACCTGAAGGAATTGCAGAAGCTATATTAATAAATATTAGCATAATAAAATCTAACACGTTGTAATATTAACACACAGAAACAATATTGGCAATTATTTAGGTTAGGTTAACAATAGTTCACTAAAATTGTAGTATGAATATTTTTAGAATATAAAAACTATTACTACTTTTGGGGCGTCAAAAGAGGCTTCGCTGAGAGGCCCCGCCGTTTCAGCGGCGTACAACATAATTAGAAATTTTAGAAAATCAATAATAATCAATCGTTTAAATCTATCCAAATGAGCGAATGTAAAGTAAAGCCCGCTAATGGTAAGCTGGGCGTTATGGTGGTTGGCCTCGGAGCTGTTTCCACCACATTTATGACTGGCGTTCTCATGACACGCAAAGGTCTTGCAAAACCCGTCGGCTCCATGACTCAGTACGACAAAATGCGCGTAGGTGAAGGTGCCGACAAAAAATATCTCCACTACAAAGACATCGTTCCCATTGCCGACCTCAACGACATCGTATTCGGTGCATGGGACGTTTATCCCGCAAACGCTTTCCAGTCGGCAATGCACGCCGAGGTTCTCAAGGAAAAAGATATCCTTCCCGTTAAGGACGAACTCGAGAAAATCGTTCCTCTGAAAGCTGCTTTCGACCACAACTACGCAAAGCGTCTCGACGGCGAGAACGTTAAGCAGGGTACCCGTTGGGAACTCGTAGAGCAGCTCCGCGAGGATATCCGCAAGTTCAAAACTGACAACAACTGCGACCGCGTTGTTGTGCTCTGGGCTGCATCGACAGAAGTTTACGTTCCCGTTGATGAAAACGTACACTACACTCTCGCCGCTCTCGAGCAGGCAATGAAGAACGACGACAAGGAGCATATCGCACCCTCCATGTGCTACGCTTACGCAGCACTTACAGAAGGCGCTCCCTTCATTATGGGCGCTCCCAACACCACCGTCGATATCCCCGCAATGTGGGAACTCGCCGAAAAGACCAAGATGCCTATCGCCGGCAAGGACTTCAAGACCGGCCAGACTCTGGTAAAATCCGGTTTCGCTCCCATCATCGGCACACGTTGCCTCGGCCTCAACGGCTGGTTCTCTACCAACATCCTCGGTAACCGCGACGGTCTCGTGCTTGATGAACCCGCAAACTTCCGTACAAAAGAAGTTTCCAAACTGTCCACTCTGGAATCTATCCTCGTTCCCGAGGAGCAGCCCGACCTCTACGGCGTTAACTGCGGCGGCGAAGGCAACGACCACAACGGATACTACCACAAAGTACGTATCAACTACTATCCCCCGCGCAACGACAACAAGGAAGGCTGGGATAACATCGACATCTTCGGCTGGATGGGCTATCCCATGCAGATCAAGATCAACTTCCTCTGCCGCGACTCCATCCTCGCAGCTCCTCTCTGTCTCGACCTCGTGCTCCTGAGCGACCTCGCTGCCCGCGCCGGCCGTTACGGCATCCAGCGCTTCCTCAGCTTCTTCCTCAAGAGCCCGATGCACGACTACACAAAGAACGAGGTGCCTGTCAACCACCTCTTCCAGCAGTACGTCATGCTCAAGAACGCTATCCGCGAAATGGGCGGCTACAAGGCCGACGAACTCATCGACTGATAAGCAACCTTCCCATAACCATAAAAGCCTCCCCGCCGGGAGGCTTTTTTTCGTGGCCGGAAATCTGCAATGGGCAACGGGTCGTTGGAATTGTATGGATAAAGAAAAAGACCGGCCTCACGGTCGGTCGTAATTCCTGAACTTTGTTGTCTATTAAAGAGTTGACTGATGTCTGTATTGCAAAGTAATACAAAAATCGGTTGATGTGCAACGGTTGTGGGTAAATGGAACAAATATTCCTACGCAAAAGCCAACAATCCTATCTGAAGTATCGTGTTCCGATGCCTTTAAGCAATATTCCTGCTTTCTGCAGGAGGCTTTTGCGTGTCCGTTTCCACGTGTTGGCATAGTGGTGGATGCTGACGGTGTTGTCGGTTGTTTTGATGCTGCCGTCGCGCCAGTCCTTGGCGCAGAAGTAGTCTATGGGATAGATTACGGGCCGTTCTTCCTCAGGAACAGAGGGCATGACTACACGCGACAGCACCGACGGCTGTGGTGTGCGTGTGGGATGGCCCCACCAGCTTATGAAGTGCCGTTGCCTGTAATTGTCGAGGAATGCCTTGAGCCACGGCGAGCCTGCCTCGGCGCCGATAACACCTGTGCCGATAGCATCGGTTTCGTAGCCGATGAACGATTTGTGATGCAGGAAGGGATCGAAGGATTTGAGCACCTCGATGTCGGTATCGAGATATATTCCTCCGTAGTGATATAGAATATGGAATTTGGCTACGTCGCCTGTGAAAACATATTGGCCCATGTCGTAGGCCTCGCGGGCATATGTGTATTCGTTGATGTCGAAGTTACTTTCGTCCCATCGTTTTATTTCGTAGTCGGGCAGACGTCTGCGCCATTCTTCAAGGTATTTTTCAAACTCGGCAGGCAGTGGGTTGCCGCCCAGCCAGATGTAGTTGATAATCTTGGGAATCATTTCTCTATGGGTGCGAGTGTGGTAACGGCGCCTGTCGCCGGGTCGAAGATTGCCTTGTAGGGCTGTGTCTTGTCGGTGAACAGTTTGGGATCCAGACCGAAAACAACACCGTACTGCGCTACGGGAAGGGTGGTCTGTGCCACTTTGTTTCCGGCGTAATAGACTGTTATCCGCGCTGTGCCTGGAATGGTGTATGCCACACCGCCTTTGGGGTACGATTTTTCTGTTCCTTTCTCATCTACCGGCAGCGAGCCTTCCTCCAACAGCTCTATCTCGGCTGTGATAGGTGCACCGGCAAGGTTGTCGGCGTCGATTATGCCGTCTACAGCCGAAAGGCGTGCAACGATGACAGATTCGGCACTGTCAGGCTCAAGCGAAACTTTCTTTACAACGGTGCCTGTGGTGCGGACACCCTGGAACATTGCAGTGAGGGCCGCTTCCTGTGCGGCGAGGTTATCAAGCACGAGCTTCATGGCTGCTCCGTCGGCGGGCGGATTGTCGGCATTGCCGCTCAGCAGGTCGCTGCGTGTCTCGCGAATCTCGAAAATGCGCTGTGCAGCCAGTTCGGCCTTCTTGGGCAGCGACGAACTGCGCGCCATATCGGCAGTAACTGCCTCACGCGCCGCATTGCCTTCGAGCGGTGATGGCTGTGCGGGTTGTGCAACAGGTATTTGCGGCACGAGGGCATTATAAACTTCGTCGGTGTTGATAGCCAGAGGCAGATTGTCCGGCGTCAGGTTTATGAAGGCCGATGAGCCCGGTTTGAATTCCGCAAGATGGCGGTCGGCGTCCGAAGCTATACCGCGGGGCACAATCGTTACACTTTTTACCTTTGCGCTGCGCGACGGCTCGTGGATAGCGTTGTCGGTACCTAAGTAGCGTCCGGCATAGTTGTGGAAGTCGCCGGGCTGCTCGTTCGTGAGTTCCGCTTCGATGTAGAGGTCGAGCACCGTGCTCGGCAGGGTGTACGCAAGGCCGTATTCGTTGGCTTTGCCGGCAGTGATTTTGTGCGATGCCTGCGCGGCGGCTCCCAGGGCGAGGGAAGCTATAGCGGCGGCAGCGAGTATTCGTTGGATTTTCATAAGCCTTTGTTTCTATGAGCGTCGGGTTTGCTGTTAAGGATAGAGTCGATAGCCGGACCTATGGCGTCGGCCACGTCCTCGGCGGTGGTGCCTGCGATACCGCACTGTCTGGCGGCGATGCGGCCTGCGATGCCGTGGATGTATACGGCGGCCACAGCGGCCACCTCGGGAGCCATCTTCTGGGCGATCAGGCCGGCAAGAAGACCAGTGAGCACGTCGCCGGAGCCTGCGGTTGCAAGGGCTTCGGTGCCGGAGGAGTTTACGAAAATGGAACCGTCCACCCAGATTGTGAATGTCCACGGTCCTTTAAGGACAATGGCGATGCTGTACCGTTTGGCCATCTCTATGGCCATGAGGGTGCGTGTGCTGTGCGATGCCTGCTGGCCGAAAAGGCGGTCGAATTCTCCGGCGTGCGGCGTTATCACCGAACGCACGGGAATGAAATCGAGCAGATAGGGGCGCTCGGCGATGATGTTGAGGGCGTCGGCATCGAGCACAAGGGGTTTCTGCGATGCGAAGCAATCTTTCAGATATGTGTCGAGGCCGTTGGAGGTACCTTCGGAACGACCAATACCAGGGCCTATGGCAACCCCGGCGGCGTCGTGCTCGTCCTCGAAATAGCGGATGTCGTAGTCGGAGCCGTCGGTCGCGAACATGGCCGATGGAACGGATGTCTGTAGCACGTAGAAGCCGCAACGGGGCGCATGGCAGGTAACTTTGCCGCATCCGCTGCGGGTGGCTGCGCGGGTTGCGAGTACGGCGGCCCCGAGCATGCCGTACGAGCCGGCGAAAATCAGCGCGTCGCCAAGGTCGGCCTTCGACATTACCCGCGAGCGTTTCGGCAAAGCGTTGCGTATGGCCGGGGTGTCGACAAGGCGGCAGGAGCATTCGGTGTTCATCATCGCTTCCTCGTCGAAGGCCACCGGTAGGGTTTTCCATTTGCCCACCAGTTCGGCATTCTCGGGCATGAAGAACGACAGCGTCGGACCCACGAGGGTGAGTGTAAGCTCGGCGTGGATGATGTTGCGGTTCACCATGCCAACGGCGAGGTCGGTGCTCATGCCCGACGGAACGTCTATGGCCACCACACGCGCGTTGTGTTCGTTGATGTAGCGAGCCACTGCCTGGTATCCGCCGCGCAGCGGCCTGCCGTACTCGCTGCCAAAAATACCATCTACCACGAAGGTGCGGGAATTCATGTGCGGCATTGTGAAGTCGCTGCCCGGGTTCACCACCTCGTTGAGGCAGCTGTCGCCACAGGCAGCGATGTATCTGTCGCGGGCGGCGACGGTATCGGCTGTAAGGAGGTTGCCGCCGATATTGAACAGCGTAACCTTGGCCTGGCATCCCTCGGCGGACAGCACCTGGGCTGCGGCAAGGGCGTAGGCACCGCAGATACCGTCTCCGGCAAATATCAGCACCTCCGCATCGCTGCCGGCACGCAATGCCATTACCTCGCTGGCGACGGCTCGGCCAACATCGTCAACAAAAGCCGCACGCCGCGCCATAGCCGCCTCGCGCTGGCGTCCTTCAAGACCGAGGATTTCATCGAGGTTGCCTATTGTGGCTTCGGTGATACGGGCAATGTCTGCCGGGGTGTAGATATTTTTCATACAGCAGTATCAGAGCGCCAGAAGCGCTTCAACTTTTTCGCGGATAGCTTCGGCTTTCTGGCCGCCTACCAGACGCAGGTCGGTTTTCTGGCCGTTTTTGAAGAAAAGGATGGTGGGAAGGCTGCGGATACCGCATTCAACGGCGAAATCATTCTCCTCGTCGAGGTTGTATTTGCCGATAACGACGCGGTCGGCGTATTCCTCGGCAATCTGCTCCACTAAGGGTGCCATTGCCTTGCAGGGACCGCACCAGGTGGCCCAGAAGTCGATTACTACGGGTTTGCCGCTTGCGATAATCTCTTTGATGTTTTCGTCGGTAAATGTCATGGTTGTAATGTTTTATATGTTAACTTATCTGTTTTCTTTCTATCGAGAAGTCGAATCCCATCCCCTCGAGGCTTTCTATGAAACGACGCGAGAGCGGAATGTGCAGCGACGATGCGAACATCAGTTTGCGGCTGTGTTCGGGCGAGAACAGCACAATGTTCACACCAGCTTCCTTGGCCGCGGACGGCTTGTTCTTGCAAGCTGTAACTTCCTCGGTGAGCAGGGACTCGAGGCTTGGGGCCTGGTCGGGGGTTATCGTAATGTCGATGTCGCCCAGCAGATTGCCTTTGAGTCCGTCGAGAGGCCGGATGTTGTCAACGCCGAAACGTACGGTGGTAACACCGGTGGCGCGGTTTGTGCGGGCGCGGTAGTTTCCTGTTACGCACACTGCCACGCCGGGTATACACAGCTTGGCGTACTCGGCTTTCTGCTTTTCGAAAAGCGTGATTTCGGTAACGCCGGTGAAGTCCTCTATTTTAACGATAGTCATAATACTTTCGTTCATGGTCTTGCGTTCCTCGACGTTCATTACCATGCCGGCGAAGGTTATCGGCTGCGGCATGGGGGTTTCTATTTCGTTTTTCTCGGCTGCGGTGCAGTTCACCCCGTAGGTAACTTCGAGCCAGTAGGGGTCCAGAGGATGTGCGGACAGGTACATTCCAACAAGATCGCGTTCGCGGTTGAGGCGTGTGAGGTTGTCCCACAGCGGCATGGACGGAATGCGCGGGCGCGCCGACTCTAAAATCTCCGTATCGTCGAATCCGAAGAGTGAGTTTTGCGATTCGCGCGCTTCCTGCTGGCGCAGCTGGCCGTAGCGCAGCAGCAGCTCGGAGATAGTCTCGCCTTTCTTGCCCATTTCGGCACAAAGGTCCTCGCGCTTGATGTTCTCGAAGCAGTCGAAGGCGCCTGCGAGGTTCAGGTTGTCGAACACGCGCCTGTTTATGGTGGAAGAAGGCACGCGTTCTACAAAATCGAAAATATCCTTGAATTTGCCTCCCGCCTGCCGGGTCTCCACAATGGAGCGAACCACATCGCCGCCCACGCCTTTGATGGCGTTGAGGCCGAAACGTACCACGCCTGGCTCGCTTACAGAGAAGTTGGCGTACGATTCGTTGATGTCCGGTCCTTTCACCTGCAATCCCATTGCGCGGCATTCGTCCATGTAGAACGACAGTTTCGTGATATCGTCCAGGTTTCGCGACAGCACGGCTGCCATGAATTCGGCAGGATAGTGCGCTTTCAGATATGCCGTCTGGTAGGCGACCCAGCTGTAGCAGGTGGCATGGCTCTTGTTGAAAGCGTAGGAGGCGAATTTTTCCCACTCCTTCCATATCTTTTCCAGCACTTCCTGCTTATGGCCGCGTTCGGTGCCTCCTGCAATGAACTTGCCCTTGAGGTGGTTCATCTTTTCGATAAGCTTTTTACCCATCGCCTTGCGCAGGGTGTCGCTTTCGCCGCGGGTGAAGCCTGCCAGCTGGCGCGACAGAAGCATCACCTGTTCCTGGTACACCGTAATACCATAGGTATCTTTAAGATACATCTCCATCTCGGGGATATCGTATTCAATCTTGGAATCGCCGCGTTTGCGGGCGATAAACTCGGGAATGTTTTCCATAGGTCCCGGACGGTAGAGGGCGTTCATTGCAATGAGGTCCTCGAACACGGTGGGATGCAGCTGGCGCAGATAGCGCTGCATGCCGGGCGATTCGAACTGGAAGGTACCGACTGTGGCGCCGCGGCTGTAAAGGTCGTATGTCTCCTTGTCGTCGATGGGGATATTGTCGATATCCACCTCCACGTTTTGCGAACGGCGGATGTTCTCCACGGCGTCGCGGATAATGGACAGGGTCTTCAGACCCAGGAAATCCATCTTTATAAGGCCGGTGTCCTCGATAACTCGACCTTCGTACTGCGTAACCAGAATTTTATCGCCGTTCTTGTCGGCGGCAGTGCTGACAGGTACCCAGTCGGACACGTCGTCGCGGCAGATGATAACGCCGCAGGCGTGTACGCCCACGTTGCGCACGGTGCCCTCCAGCTTGTCGGCAAAGTTCATCAGTTCGTTCACGCTGGGATCGGCGGACATCTCCTGCTTGAACTCCGGAAGGAAGTTGATGCAGTTGGATACAGTCGGCTTCAGTTCTTTCTCGGGCTTTTTTGGGTCCGGGGGCATGTGGCGCGGAATAAGTCTGGTAAGGCGGTTAGATGTCGCTATCGGCAGGTTCATTACGCGGGCAACGTCCTTTATGGCCGATTTTGCCGCCATAGTGCCATAGGTGATGATGTGGGCTACGTTTGGGGCACCGTAGCGTTCGGTAACGTAGTTCAGCACAGTCTCGCGGCCATCGTCATCGAAGTCTACGTCGATATCGGGCAGCGAGATACGGTCCGGGTTGAGGAAGCGTTCGAACAGCAGGTCGTACTTCAGCGGATCGATCTGTGTGATGCCGAGGCAGTATGCCACCACCGAGCCAGCAGCGGAGCCGCGTCCCGGGCCTATGCTCACGCCCATCTGGCGCCCCATGCGGATAAAGTCTTCCACAATAAGGAAGTATCCGGGGAAACCCATCGTTTTCATGATATGCAGCTCGAACCGGATACGGTCGTCGATATCTTTTGTCAGCGGTGTTCCATAGCGGCGCGCCGCGCCTTCGTATGTAATCTTTTTCAGATAGTCTGCCTCGAATTTTATGCGGTACAGCTTTTCGTAGCCGCCGAGTTTTTTTATCTTGGCTTTTGCATCGTCTTCGCTGAGCACCACATTGCCGTTCTCGTCGCGAGTGAATTCGTCGAACAGTTCCTGTTCGGTTATCCGGCTACGGTATTCTTCCTCGGTGCCGAAATCGGTCGGGATGGCGAAGTTGGGCATAATAGGCGCGTGGTCGATGTCATATTCCTCGATTTTTGAGGCTATTTCCAGGGTATTGGTAATCGCTTCAGGAAAATCGGAGAAAACAGCCTCCATTTCGGCCGTAGTCTTGAACCATTCCTGCTTGGAATAGAGCATACGGTTTTCGTCGTTCACCAGGTGGTTGGTGGACAGGCAGATAAGGCGGTCGTGGGCTTCAGCGTCGCTTTCGTCGACGAAGTGTACGTCGTTGGTGGCTATTATCTTTATATTGTACTTGCGCGCAAGCTCTATAAGCTGTGGTTCTATGGACTTCTGAATCTGATAAGTCTCGTGGTTGGCGCGCGGGACTGTGGCTTTGTGGCGCTGCAACTCAATGTAATAGTCATCGCCGAAAGTCTCTTTCCACCACGCTACAGCCTTGTCGGCACCTTCGAAGTCGCCGTTACGCAGCAGTCGCGGAATTTCGCCGCCAAGGCAAGCCGAACAAATAATCAGGCCCTCGTGGTGCTTGGCAAGTTCCTGCTTGTCGGTGCGCGGGTGAAAGTAGTAGCCCTCGGTCCACGCCTTGCTCACCAGCTTTATAAGGTTCTTGTAGCCTCTCTCGTTTTTTGCGAGCACCACAAGGTGGGCGCCTTTGTCCTTGGTGTCGTTTTTGTCGTGGAGGTCGCCTTTCGCAACGTACATCTCGCATCCGAGGATGGGGATAATGCGCTTTGCCGCCGCCGCTTCCATGTCGGCGCGGGCTTTTTCTGCGGCTTCGGTATCGCCTGCGGCTTTGGCCTGGGCAAGGGCCTCCTTGGCAGCCTTCACGTTGTCCTTCACTTTGCCGTTGTGTTTCTTCACATCGTTGAAGAACGCCTTGCAGCCGAACATGTTGCCGTGGTCGGTGAGGGCGATGGCGGGCATGCCGTCGGCGACGGCTTTTTTGATAAGCCCCGATATGGACGACAGACCGTCGAGGACGGAGTATTGCGAGTGAACGTGAAGATGTACAAATTGCGACATAAGAATTTATAAATGAGAGAGTAAAATGAAACCGGCGCATAAACACCGAAAAAGTATGCCAAAGTTACAAAAAAACGTCGATATACTCAAACGTTGCTCCCAGGCAAAAATTATAAGAAATCCTTATGCTCCTGACTTTCAAAGCCGGTCGGTAAATAGGGGCTGCGTCATTTGGGGCGTTTTGGAATATTTATTAACTTTGCGTTATCATTATCCGCGCAAATGGTTACAAATTCTACTGAGCATAGTTTATTTCCCGACCTTGATATTGAACTGCAAGACAAGAAGTCCTCTACTTTCGAGGATAATATGAAATTGCCGATTCACAGATGGTACAGGTACACGGCAGGCTTTTCCGCCGGGTGGGTAGCCAAGGTTATCGAGGAAGAAAAACTGAACGGCAGAACTCACATTATAGATCCGTTCGCCGGTTCGGGAACGGTTGCTTTGGAAAGTTCGTTGCACGGTGTCGAATCTTTCGGGTTGGAATCGAACCCATATGTTTTCAGAATTGCTTCAGCTAAAATCCTGTGGAATCATCTTGATGCCGAGCGGATCGAGAACGCTGCCGACGGTTTGTTGAAATTGGCAAACACTATCACCGGTTCGGTAGATGATTATCCCTCCATAATCAGAAAGTGCTTTCCCGATGAAACATTGTTAAAGCTTGACGTCTTGAAACAGGCTTGTCTGAGAATGTACGAGGGTGAAATACGGGATTTCTTGTGGTTCGTGATAACATCTATTTTGCGAAGTACATCACCTGTAGGTACAGCTCAGTGGCAATATGTTCTTCCGAATAAATCCAAGACGAAAGTACTGGACCCTTTCGCGGCATTTGAGAAAAAGATTGCGGAAATATGTGGCGATATCAGAAGATGCTGTCTTTTGCCGAATAATTATAAGTCGGTAATACTCCAGCAGGATGCCCGAGGATGCGTCGATATTCCAGATAAATGGGGAGATCTTGTGATTACTTCTCCTCCTTATGCCAACAATTATGATTATGCCGATGCTATGCGCTTGGAAATGTCGTTTTGGGGTGATGTGGAAAATTACAAAGGACTGAAAGACGTGAGCCGCCATTTGGTAAGAGCCTGCACGCAACATGTCTCGCATCTGAAAAACGATGTTTATGAAATGATGGAATCTTCACTCCTTGAACCAATACGTACCGAATTGAAAGATAAATTCGACCAATTGGCTGCGGAACGAATGAATCATGGCGGTAAAAAGAACTATCATTTGATGATTGTCGCTTATTTTTATGACCTGGCCAAAGTTTTCAATACATTAAGTGCTAAAACTGCTGATAATTGCAAAATGTGTTTTGTAATTGGCGATTCGGCTCCGTATGGAATACATATTCCTGTCGACGAATGGTTGGGTAAACTGGCAATCAATTCCGGCTTCAAAAGCTTTTCATTTGAGAAACTGAGAGATAGAAATATTAAATGGAAGAACAGAAAACACCGTGTGCCTCTGAAAGAAGGACGGCTCTGGATTAACAAATAATATTATGGCAACTTCTCCTTCACATATATTGGGCGAATTAATCGGAAATTTTTTTGAAGGTATCATGAAGGCACCTATAAGGCGTCTTTGCGACAAGTATGATGTATATTTCGATACTGTCGGCTCTCGTCCCGCAAGGCCGACCAAGAAAATATCCTGGGCGGATGTCAACGGAAGCAGGCATGACCTGGATTATGTGCTTGAGCGCGGGGGTACGCCTGATAAAATCGGCGTGCCTGTCGCGTTTATCGAACTTGCTTGGCGACGATATACAAAACACTCCAAAAACAAAGTTCAGGAAATATCCGGAGCTATTTTGCCTATTGCGGAAAAGTATCGTGAGTATGCGCCGTTCAAGGGTGTCATATTAAGCGGAGTTTTTACGGAACCGTCATTGAGGCAACTGAAAAATCAGGGTTTTAATGTACTTTATATTCCTTTTGACCAAATTGTTGATTCTTTTAAGAAATTCGGTGTGGATATTTTCTTTGATGAGAATACATCCGGGCAGGAATTATATGCGATTGTAGATAGATTCAAGAATTGCAAGGATTTAGACAAAATAGGTGATGATATAATTGCATCTAACGAAACAGAGATAGATACATTTCTGGCTTCGCTGGAGCTTACTCTTGAAAGGCAAATAGATTATATATTTGTACTTCCGCTGCATGGGAAAGAAGTGCGTTTCACAAATCCGGACTCTGCGGTAAGTTTTATTGAGGAATATGATATAATGCCACACGATGCTGTTATTGACAGGTATGTAGTTGGAATTTTTTATAACGATGGCACGCAGATCAACTGCGTGTTCAGGGATAAAGCGAGAGCTATAGACTTTTTGAAAAGAGAGGCTGGCTGCTGAACAGGTGAGGGGAAAGTTTTTGCCGGGTTTTGCGGGACGTACGTAAAAATTGTGTAAATTTGCCGTATGTATAAATCGATACGTATTTTGCGGATATTGATCTCTCTGCTTGCTCTCGGCGTGCCTACGTGGGCGCTCTTGGCTGGCTATGAGAGTGTTTTTGTACGCATGCAGATATTTACGGCTCTGCTGTCTGGCGCGTCGGTATGTCTGTTGTTCTGGCTTATTGTTACGCTGGTGTACGGCCGCATATATTGTTCTACGGCCTGCCCGCTGGGTACGCTTACAGATTGTGTAGGCGCGGCATCGCGCATTATCCGGCGCCGCGGCAAGCACTTCCGTTATTCACCGCCGGCCACACGCACACGCATAGTGTTTCTGATAGTGGCGTTTGCCACAATAATAAGCGGTTTCAGCATTCTTCCTACGGTTTTCGATCCCTATAGCGCCTATGCCCGGATGGTAGAGGAGTTTGTCGCGCGTCCGTTGGGGCTGGACTATGGTGCGTTCGCGTTCACGCTTTCGTCGCTTTCGATAGCCGTGCTCACGGCCGTTGCCGTAGTGGCAATATCGTGGCGGCGTGGCCGTCTGCTGTGCAACACAGTGTGCCCCGTGGGCACCATTCTTGGATATACCGCTTCCAAACCGCTGTTTCACATTGAGATAGATCCTGATCGCTGCATCAACTGCGGTGAGTGTGAGCGCGTGTGCAAGGCGGAATGTATAAAGCTGCCGGAAAAAATAGTGAATCCCAGCCGCTGCGTTGTGTGTTTCGACTGCACTGCGGTATGCCCCAACGGAGCGATAACATACAAATCAGGCAAATATCGCCTGGATATGCCGATGATGCAGCCTACTGCGCAGGGCGACGGCGGCACGCAGAATGTATCGGCTACGAAAATAAACCTGTCGCAGAAAAATGAAACAGTACATAGACCTTCTTAAACACATCCTTGACCACGGTACGGTAAAGAGCGACCGCACCGGTACGGGCACCATATCGGTTTTCGGCTACCAGATGCGCTTTCGGCTTGCCGACGGCTTCCCTCTTGTAACGACGAAGAAACTGCATCTTAAATCCATTATACACGAGTTACTGTGGTTCCTGCGCGGCGATACAAATGTTGCGTATCTGCAGGAGAACGGCGTGAGGATATGGAACGAGTGGGCCGACGAGAACGGCGATCTGGGCCATATATATGGTTACCAGTGGCGGTCGTGGCCGGATTATAACGGTGGCGCCATCGACCAGATAGCCCAGGCTGTAAACGATATCAGACACAATCCCGACTCGCGCCGTATAATTGTGAGCGCCTGGAACGTGGCCGATCTGCCGAACATGAATCTGCCGCCGTGCCATGCCTTTTTCCAGTTCTATGTCGCCGACGGTAAACTGAGCCTGCAGCTGTACCAGCGCAGCGCCGACTGCTTCCTTGGCGTTCCCTTCAATATCGCATCCTATGCGCTGCTATTGCAGATGATGGCGCAGGTCTGCGGCCTCGAACCGGGCGACTTTGTGCATACCCTCGGCGATGCCCATCTGTACCTGAACCATATCGAGCAGGCTCGCATTCAGATTGACCGCGAGCCCCGCCCGCTGCCAAAGATGATTATTAACCCCGAGGTGAAGGATATCTTTGATTTCAAGTATTCCGATTTTCATCTCGAGGGATACGACCCGCATCCTCACATCAAAGCCGAAGTTTCCGTATGATACATATTATAGTAGCCGTAGACACCAATCGCGGAATAGGACGCGGAGGCGATATGCTTTTTCATCTCCGCGAGGATCTGAAACGCTTCAAGGCGCTGACGATGGGACACACTCTTGTCATGGGCCGCAAGACATTCGATTCGCTGCCTAAGGGAGCTCTTCCGGGGCGCCGCAACATTGTAATAAGCCGCAACGAAGCCTTCTCTGCGCCGGGTGCGGAGCGTGCAGGCTCGCTTGAAGAAGCTTTGCGTATGGCCGGCGATGCCGAAGTCTTCGTTATCGGCGGCGGCCAGATTTATGCTGCGGCACTACCGTTGGCAGATGAAATCGAGCTTACGCAGATACATGCGTCCGGAGAGGCGCCGGACACTTATTTTCCTGAAATTCCCGACAGTTTCGTTGTTGTCTCGTCGCTCCATGCTGGCACCGAGCCTCCCGCCGATTTCATTACATATCGCAGACGCTAAACTATCGCCCGTCTTCATGTGTTAACATTATGTAACACTTGACGGGGAGCACCGTCGGGCTTTTATTCATTTTGTTTAACATATTCCTATGCGGCGATAGTTATTTTTTGTAACTTTGCAGTCGTAACAGGCTTCCAATTCGGCCATCACGTATGATTGAGAGGATTGTAATAGTCGACAGCGTCGATCCTATCTGCTTCTACGGCGTAAACAACGCCAATATGCAGTTGATAAAGAACTTATTTCCCAAGCTGCGCATCTCGGCACGCGGCTCGGTAATCCGTGTCGTGGGCGAGGAAAGCGAGACCCGGGAATTCGAGGCTCGTATCAACGAACTGAAAGCCTATGCCGAGAAATATAACTCTCTTAACGAAGAAACGATAATCTCTATCGTAAAAGGGAACGCTCCGCGCGAGGTGAAGGTGGACGGCGCCATAATCTACGGCATAAACGGCAAACCTATCGTAGGCCGCACGCCCAACCAGAAAAAACTTGTAGAGACATTTGCGGAGAAAGATCTTACGTTCGCCCTCGGCCCCGCCGGAACAGGCAAGACGTATATTGCCATCGCTCTTGCTGTGCGTGCCCTCAAGAACCGTGAGGCACGCAAGATAATTCTGTCGCGTCCGGCGGTGGAGGCGGGCGAGAAACTTGGTTTCCTGCCAGGCGACATGAAGGACAAAATCGATCCTTATCTGCAGCCGCTCTACGATGCACTGGAAGATATGATACCCGCCGTTAAGCTGCGCGAGTATATGGAGTCCAAGATAATACAGATAGCGCCGCTGGCTTTTATGCGCGGTCGTACGCTCAACGATGCCATAATAGTACTCGACGAGGCCCAGAATACTACCACACATCAGATAAAAATGTTTCTCACCCGCCTGGGAATGAACGCAAAGATGATTGTTACGGGCGACGTTACACAGATAGACCTTCCCAAAAGCACGCAATCCGGTCTTGTGCAGGCTCTGAAGATACTCGACAATGTCCCCGGTGTGGGCAAGGTGGAGTTCGGCAAGAAAGACATCGTGCGCCACTCGCTGGTGCAGCGGATTGTGGAAGCTTACGAGCGCCACGACGCCGAAGAAGCCGAGCGTGCCCGTGCCATTGCACGCCTGGAGGAACAGCAGGCTGCCGAAGGGTCAGACAACTGAATTAATCAATAAACACATAAAGGATATGCCACTCACTATCACAGATTTCAAATTTCCTAACGAAACCGCTCCCGTGTACCACGGCAAGGTTCGCGACGTTTATTCTATCGAAAACGACCTCCTTGTAATGGTCGCTACCGACCGTATATCGGCATTCGATGTAGTACTTCCCAAGGGCATTCCTTACAAGGGACAGGTGCTGAACCAGATAGCAAACTATTTCCTTGACGCTACATCCGACGCCGTTCCCAACTGGAAGCTTGCCGAAGTAGACCCGATGGCAACTGCAGGCGTCCGTTGCGAGGGATTCCGCGTGGAAATGATTATCCGCGGCTATCTCGCCGGCAGCGCATGGCGCGACTATGCTGCAGGCAACCGCACCATCTGCGGTGTAACCCTTCCCGAGGGGCTGCACGAGAACGAGCGTCTGCCCGAACCTATCATCACCCCTACAACAAAGGCTGAGGCCGGGCACGACCAGAACATTTCCGGACGCGAGATTGTGGAGCAGGGTATTGTCAGCGCCGAGGACTATGCCGTTATGGAGGACTATACCCGCAAGCTTTTTGAAATCGGTACACGCATGGCTGCCGATAAGGGCCTTGTGCTGGTGGATACAAAATACGAGTTTGGCAAGCACGACGGAAAGGTGATTCTTATAGACGAAATCCATACCCCCGACTCGTCGCGCTATTTCTATGCCGACACATACGAAGAACTTTTCAAGGCCGGCAAGCCCCAGCGTCAGCTGTCGAAGGAATTCGTGCGCCAGTGGCTCATGGCCAATGGCTTCATGGGCCGTCCCGGCGAGAAAGTGCCCGAGATGACCGAGGAAGTATGCCGCAGCATATCCGAACGCTATATCGAGCTGTACGAGCATCTTACGGGACGCAAATTCGTGCCCGCCTCCGAAGAGAACGCTGCAGCCCGCATAGAAAAGAACGTGCTCGATTTTCTGGACCGTCTGGCAAACTGATTTTTCAGTTGGATATACATGACGGAGGTAGAACAGATTAATCCCTACAGCGACGATTCCCGCGGGAAAAAGGAGCAGGTGGCGGCGATGTTCAATGCTATCGCGCCCGCCTACGATTTTATGAACCGCGCCATGTCTATGGGTATGGACAGACTGTGGCTTCGCGCTCTGCTCAAAGCAGTGCGAGAAGCAGCTCCCGCGCATGTGATAGATCTTGCAACGGGAACCGGAGACGTGGCTTTCGCTATTGCCTCGACGCTGCCGAAAGCTACAGTGGAGGGTCTGGACATATCGGAGGGTATGCTCGACAAGGCACGTAATCGCGCCAAGACGGCTCCTGAAGGCCCGAGACTTTCGTTCCGGTGTGCCGACTGCCTCGCCACGGGGCTTCCCGATGCGTGTGCCGATATGGTTACCGTTGCCTACGGAGTGCGTAACTTCGCCGACATCGGGGCCGGCTACCGCGAGATGCTGCGTATACTCCGCCCCGGCGGCACATTAGCAGTACTGGAGCTGTCGAAGCCGGTGAATCCGTTCGTAAAACCTTTCTACGCTCTCTACACCCGCGTTATAATCCCCTTTGCCGGACGGATTGTCTCGGGTGATTCCCGGGCATACACTTATCTTCCCGAAAGTATCGCCGCAGCTCCCGCAGGCCAGGCGATGACGGATATCATGCTTCGTGCGGGCTTCAGCAACGCCCGCTTCCGCCGCATGCCGTTCGGTGTGTGCACACTATATACTGCCTCAAAGGCTTAACCATCACATTCATAGAACAGACATGAAACACCTCACTCACATAATAGCTTCTGCTGCGATGTTGTTCAGTACTGTCGGTGCAGCGGCCCAGAACACAACATCCATAGCATCGGTAATACCCGATGCTACGGCTGTTACGGAAGCATTGGACAGCATTTATATTATGCCGGACAGCGCATTCTTTGTCGAACGTACTCTGGAAGAGCTTCACGCACATCTGGACACTGTGAATATCAGCGCGACTGATCCCTCGTGGCACGACCGTGTTCTGCCGCGCTATTCGTTCCGTCCGGCAGTGTATGAGGATTTCCTACTTGCAGATTCCACGAGTGTGGAAACACCGCTGTTTTCGGACAATCCGGCCACCAGGTGGGTAGAGGAGGAGGCCGCACTGGCTCAGCGTATGAACAGGATGAACCGTTATCTGTTCTTTAAGCATCCCGATGTGGTGGCATACAACATCAATCTGTTGCCTGAGGCTCCCAAGCGTTTCACAGCCACGGTGGATCCCACCAAACATACCATAGAGATTACCGAGAACATAACGAACACCGAGGTGACCTCCACCCTCCACGCCGAGGAACTTAAGAAACGGCACTGGATACGCACATTCACGGCATCGCTTCAGTTCTCACAGGCTTATGTTTCGCCCAACTGGTATCAGGGCGGCAACAACAGCCTTACTGTGCTCGGCAATCTGTACTATAATGTGAAACTGAATCCGAAGTATCATCCCAATCTGCTGTTCGAGACAACAGCACAGTACAAGCTAGGTCTGAACAACGCACCCAACGATTCCATTCACGACTATACCATCTCCGACGACCTTCTGCAGATCAATACCATGCTTGGTATCAAGGCTGTGAGCAAATGGTACTACTCTTTTAACGCTCAGCTGAAGACCCAGCTGTTCAACTACTATCCGGTGAATTCGCGCAATCTGCGCTCGGCTTTCCTCTCGCCAGGTGAATTTACAGCCGGTATAGGTATGACGTATAATACGACTAACCAGAAGAAAACTTTCAATTTCGACGCCTCCATCTCACCGCTGTCCTACTCGCTGAAAACTTGTGTGAACAGCGATATCGACCCCACGATATACAGTCTTGAGCCGCATCACAAGACAAAGAGCAAGTTCGGTTCCAGCGCCACGCTGAACTGGACATGGAAGCTGGCATATAACATCACTTACCGGTCGCGTTTCTTCACATTCACCGACTACGAGAGTTTTCAGGCCGACTGGGAGAATACTGTTTCCTTCGAAATCAACCGCTTCCTTTCCACCCAGATATTTGTGCATGCCCGCTTCGACAGCAAGACGCCTCCCACAGAAAATCCGGACAGCAAATGGAAGAAGCTGCAGCTAAAGGAAATTCTTTCTATCGGCTTCGCATACAAGTTCAGCATGTTATGATGCGTGGCGTCCTGTTGTCGCTGTTGTTGCTCGTTGCCGCCCGTGCGGCGGCGCAGGCGCGGTGGATCAGGCTTGACTCTGTTGTGGCGGCAGGAACATACGAGATCGGTGTATGGCAGAAATTGCCAGCCGGCGCGTTTTTTACAGTATCGCCGGTACCGGGAAACAAAGACGAGTTCTGTCTGGAAATGCTTTATTCCGATGACCTTACTATTGCTCCCGGCACATATTTCGGCACCATGAGGCGCACGGCCAAGCCCGGTGTGTACGATGCCACCTTGCTTCTGAATCCCCGCGACAACGGTAAGAGCTGGCGCAAACAACGCAAGCGCACTTTCGCCATAAACCTGTCGCCGGAGGGTACGATGAATTTTGTGCAGTATACAAAGGGGCTGCGGGTGAATTTCGCGCGGCTTCTGCCGTATCTTTTCCGCTTTTCTGTATCTTCCACCGATACGCGTCCCGAAGGGCTGGACGGCGCGCGCCGCGTGGCGCCGGAACCTTCGGGTGATATAATTGTTCTGTAATCATGAAAGAATTTCTCTCTCTATGCCTTGTGGCCGCCGTGGTTATCGGAGCCGGTGCCCAGCGTACTCTCCGCGGCAAGCTGCGTGCCGCCGAGCACATGGATAGTCCTGCCGATACTGTCAGGACATCACTGGATACGGTTGTTGTCGCGCCTGGCGGGCATCTTCTGGATATCAACGGATACGATAAACCGCTCCGTTCGCGCCGCGAAACATTTTTTGCTACAAACAACAGCGACCGCGCAGTTGCTGCGATAGCTTTTACCATCACCTATCTCGACGGCTCCAACCGTCAGCTGCATGCCGCAAGCCACCATTCGGCCACTTCGATACCTGCGCGAGAAACGAGGCAGCTGAGCCTGCGGTCGTGGGATGTGCAGAATGCCTTCTACTACCGCCGTTCCACTGTCCCGCAGCGCGCCGACCAGGCCACCCCCTACGATGTGCGCATTTCGGTGGATACGGTTTTCTATGTCCGCTGATATGCATTTAAGGCAATTTAACGTTACGCCTGCCGATGCTGCATCCGCACAAGAATGGAAATTCCGCACTTTTTAGTTAATTTTGCGCTTCTAAAGCACAGATAACATGAGCAACGAATCAGCACGGCGCAGCGACGCCGTGGTTATCATTCCGATGTATAATGAATGCGAGAACGCCGCTGCCATAATCGACGCTGTTCTCGCTTTGCCTACGCCCTTCGATATACTTGTGGTGGACGATAATTCGCCTGACGGGACGGCTGCCATCGTGAAGAGAAAAATAGAGGAACACCCCGGTCGCGTCAGCATTATCGAGCGGAGCGGCAAACTTGGCCTCGGAACGGCGTACATCGCCGGCTTCAGGGAATGTCTGCGGCGCGGTTACGAATATATATGTGAGATGGATGCCGATTTCTCGCACAATCCCAAAGACCTTGAACGGTTGCGGCAGGCGGCGATCGACCAGAGTGCCGACGTTGTTGTAGGTTCCCGTTATGTCTCCGGCGTCAACGTTGTGAACTGGCCGATGGGGCGCGTGCTCATGTCGTTCTTTGCTTCAAAGTATGTGCGCTTTATAACAGGTATTCCGGTACACGACACCACCGCCGGTTTCGTATGTTATCGCCGCCGTGTGCTGGAGGCTCTCGATCTCGACAAAATAAAGTTCAAGGGCTACGCTTTCCAGATAGAGATGAAATACACGTCCTATACCAACGGTTTCAAGGTGGTAGAGGTACCGATTATCTTTGTGAACCGCGTGCTCGGCACCAGCAAGATGAACTCGGGTATTTTCAGCGAGGCTGTTTTCGGTGTTATACGTCTCAAATGGGACAGCATCTGTAAGAAACTTTCCGGCAAATCCAGAAAATGAAACTTATAAAGAACGCACGCGTCAACGGAACTCCGGATTCGTGGGTACTGTTTGACGACAAGACTGTCATTGCAGCAGGCGCAGGGGCGTGCCCACGTGCTGCCGAGGCCGCTGATGTTATCGACGCTTCCGGTGCCGATTTGATTCCCGGCCTGACCGACATGCACGTCCATTTCCGTGAGCCGGGCCTCGAGCGCAAGGCCACGATAGCCACCGAAAGCCGTGCAGCGTTGCTCGGCGGCATAACCACAGTATGCGACATGCCGAACACATCTCCGGCCACCACCACCGCGGAAGCGCTCCGGGCAAAAGTAGAAATGGGGCGCTCTACATCTGCTGTCCATTATCACGCCTTCTGGGGTGCCGTTCCGGGCTGCATGAAGGAGGTTGTGAAGTTTGCCCCCGGCGAGATACCGGGTGTAAAAGTGTTCCTCGGCACAAGTACCGGCTCTATGAGCTGTCCTCCGGAGGCGGAACTACTGGAACTGATGCGCTATTGTGCCTCGGCAGGGCTGCCGGTGATGGTACATGCCGAGGATAACGATATGATTGCCGCCAACGCGGCAGAGGCAATAGCCCGATACGGGAGTGCGGCTGCAGTTCCCGTGAGCGAGCATCACCGCATACGCAGTGCCGAGGCTTGCTTGCGAGCCACCGACCGTGCCATAGAAATGGCCCTCCGCACGGGAGTACACCTGCATGTTGCCCATGTGAGTACTGCCGAGGAAGTCCGCCGCTTCTTCCGTCCCGGCGCTGTGGCCGACAAGCAGATAACTGCTGAAACCACGCCCATGTACATGGACCCTGTACTGGCCGACGAGGCCAACCGGACGTCGCTGCACAAAATTAATCCCGCCATAAAGACACCCGACGATGCCGCTGCTTTACGTGAGGCTGTGCTGTCGGGCGCTATCGATACCATCGGTACCGACCATGCTCCGCATCTGCCTGCCGACAAGATTGGCGGCGCACTCACGGCAGCTTCAGGTGCGCCGTCGATACAGTTCGCACTCGCTATGATGCTGGAATATCTGCCGCTCGATGTGATAGTAGAGCGCATGACTGCCGCTCCTCATGCAATTTTCGGCCTTGGCTCTGCCGGACGCATAGAATCCGGTGTGCCGTCGGATCTGGTTCTGGTCGCTCCGTCGGAACAGCACATCATAACCGACAGCGAGGTCGTGAGCCTGTGTGGATGGACGCCATTTGCCGGCCGAACCGTCCGGCACTCGGTGCGGCCCCTCTCTGTAGGGCGCCAGTAACGACATAAAAAACGTCCTCGATCCCGGGGACGTTTTTTTATGAATAAGGTTAACTTATCAGAGGTTGGGGTTGAGTTCGTTCCATTTTTCAACGGGAGGAACAACACCCATAGCGATAACTTCGTCGCGCATCTTGCAGAGGTGCTCATAGCTTGCCTGCAGGGCAGCCATTTCGGCAGGAGTTCCTACGATGGGCTTGCTGTAAACGCCGTCGGAGGTGATACGGGTAGGCATAGCCATCATAACGTGGTTGAAGCGTGCGCTGTCGGCGTATGCGCCTGCGGGATATTCGAATTCTTCGCCACCCATAGCTGCTTCCACCATCTTTACAGACAGGTAAGCGGGGCTCTGGAACGAACTGCGGCGACGCAGTTCGATAATCTTGGCACCACCCTGGGTAACTTCTTTCTGCATCTGTTCCCATTCGATACCGGTAAGACCCTTGCCGTTAACAGTTTCTTTGGCTGCGATGATGTCGGTGAGCTTAACGCCGTCCACAGTTGTGGGGGAAGCGAATACTGCCATCTTTTCGCCGTGGCCGCCGTAGGTATAAGCGTTCTTAACAACGTTCTGGCTAACGCCGAAGTGGAGGGCGAGGGCTTCTTTCAGACGGGTGGAGTCGAGGGCTGCGAGAGTTGCAACCTGGTTGGGCTTCAGACCGCTGTGGATAAGGGCAACGAGGCCGGTGATGTCGGCGGGGTTGAAGATAACAACAAGGAATTTTGCATCGGGGCAGTATTTCTTGATGTTTTCGCCAAGTTCTTCAGCGGCTTTGGAGTTGCCGGCCAGAAGGTCTTCGCGGGTCATGCCTTCCTTACGGGGAGCACCGCCGGAAGAAATTATGTATTTGGCGCCGGTGAATGCCTCGGCGGGATCGGTAGTGCTGGTGATGTTTGCGTCATCAAAACCGCACTGGCGCATTTCTTTGGCAACGCCTTCGGCACTGAATACGTCGTAGAGGCAGATGTTGGGGGTTAGGCCCAGCATAAGAGCTGTCTGGGTCATGTTGGAGCCAATCATTCCGGCTGCACCGACAATAAGGAGTTTGTCGTTTGTAAGAAATTTCATAGTTCGTGTTTTTATGTTGGTGAGTTAAGTCTTGCAACTGAAATAACGCGCGGCAGCCACGAAAGTGCTGCGTAGCGGAGCTTTCGCTAAAGCTCTTTTGATTATTTCACACAAAAATAGTGATTTTCACTGAAACTTGTACTTTCCCGAATGAAAAATATCAAATAATCCTTATCTTTGCGGTAAATAAAATAGCTAAGTTAGCTAAAATAGCTATTATAGGTTTATTGTCAACATAACTCAACCGACAATGGGAAACGCAGATTTTGCCCGACCTAAGACAAGCTACCGCAAGTTGCATGTCTTTCGCAAGACTGAGGCAATCTACGACCTTACATACCTGTTTTTGCAAAAGCACATTCCCAATAATCCTCCGGACAATCAAAATGCTTGATAAAATGCTTGAATTGATTAAAGAGGACTTCTTGCAAAAGGGCGGAATCAAGGGCCAGATGCTCAAAGCGCGTCTTTCCTATCGCCGCAAACAAATATTGTTGCGCTATTCGCAGGCAATCTGACATATTCTTATGATTTGAGCAAATTTTTCAGGATAAAATAGGTTGATAAACACGA
>CABPYL010000030.1 GCA_902461565.1 uncultured Porphyromonadaceae bacterium | reverse complement strand
CCAGTTGATTTCAGCGCGCACTCCGTGAGGGCCGTCGCTCATCCATATTTCAGGAATACCCAGACGACGCACACCCGGAGAGGAGAACTTGCCTTGCGCGTGGCATAAAGCGACTTTCTCTTCGAGTGTCATTTGGGAAAGCGCATCCTCCACGCGCTCTTCAATCGGTTTATTCCGGTCAAGATAAACTGCCATGTCTGTCTGCCCGGCGGCTGGGAGCATACTTGTTGTGATAGCGGCTATAAGAAAATATTTATTTAATCGCATTTTTAATTAATTATTTAGCGGTAATCACGGCTTCGCCGTCTTTAAGTCCGCTTGATTTTGCACTAATCTCAATTTCGCCGTTATTGCCGTTCGACTGGACAATCAGCATCGCTTTACCGTAGAATGTCTTGCGTTTGTCGGATTTGAACGGTTCAAGAGAAACAGACGAGCCATTATCGACACCGGCATTGTATCCGGCACCGTCGAGTTCAAAGCATACCTCGTTTTCCGCCCAAGGACATAGATTGCCATCTTTATCTATGATTTCGACCGTGATGTAACTCAAATCCTTTCTATCGGCACGAATCGTATTTCTGTCCGGAGTGAGTCTTACAGCATAAGGCTCTCCAGCGGTTGTAATACTCATCCGCGCTACCTCTTTGCCATTCTTGCGTGATATGGCTTCTACGATGCCCGGCTCGAATTTCACCCTCCAAGCGGCATGATAACTGCCTTTCTCGGGCATACGAACACCTTGCGACACACCGTTGACGAAAAGCTCTACTTCATCGGCATTATTATAATAGGCCCACATGTCTATTTTCTTTCCACGTTCCCAGTTCCAATGCGGGAACAAATGAAGTACCGTCATATCCGGACGCCACTGGCTCTGATACATATAGTACACATCTTTAGGAATACCGGCCAAATCGACAATACCGAAGTATGAACTGCGCGCGGGCCAACCGAATGGTGTTGGTTCTCCGAGATAATCGAAGCCCGTCCACACAAACTGTCCGGATATAAAATCATTGTTCTCGACTTCGTACATCGATTTTTCATGTGTCGAACCCCAGGGAACATGACAGTTATCGTAGGAGGAACATGCGAAAGAAGGGTCGCAGAACGGTTTGTCCCAACTTTCGGGCCAAATATACATGCTGTCCGAAGGCATGCGGTAGTAGCCGCGGGTCATCAGTCCGGAAACACTTTCGGTAACAATGAATGGCATTCCGGGAAAATTGACAGGCACATCCTTGAACCACTCATCGTGATAATTATACCCAATCACATCGAGCGCATTGGCCCGGAACAAGTGGTTACCCGGAGCGGGCTCGTTGCAGCCGGCTGTAATCAGCCTTTCGGTATCAAGTTCTCTTACCATATCTGCCAGTTTCCTGGTGAGCAGAGAATTGACCGACAGAGTAGAATCCTTATGGGCAAGCATTTCCTCACCATGCCCGAAATTCAATATCAGATTGGCCTGTTCGAGCGACAGAGTATCGGCATCGGCATGGCTCCATTGCTCAAGAACTTCGTTACCGATGCTCCACATGAATACGGACGGATGATTGCGGTCGCGACGAATGAGGTCTGCAAGGTCTTTTTCATGCCACTCGTTGAAATAGCGGGCATAATCGTGTTCGGTCTTTTTCTTGCGCCACATATCGAATGTCTCATCCATTACCAACAGGCCCATTGAATCGCAAAGATCGAGAAGTTCCGGCGCGGGGGGATTGTGTGATACGCGAATCGCGTTCGCGCCCATCTCCTTCATTATCTCAAGCTGGCGCTCTATGGCACGACGGTTTACGACAGCACCCAAAGCGCCGGCATCATGGTGCAAACAGACACCACGGATTTTCATTCTCTCACCGTTGATACTGAATCCGTCCCGGGCATCGAAAGCCAATACCCTGAAACCTATTTTTGTGTCATACACCCCTGTAGTTTTACCATCGGCTATCAAGCGCGTTTCTACACGATACAGATTTGGTGTTTCAGTACTCCATAACAATGGCGAAGGTATGGTAAAATTCTGCTCACAGGACACGACAGAGTCACTTTCTACAGATATCTCCGCTGTGTTTTTCCCCACTTCCTTGCCGTCCGGGGCAAATATGCGGCTTTCAAGTGTTATATCGCAAGCGTTACCGGTAGAGTTCTCGATATGGGTGTGCATATATACAATTCCGTTACCTGAGGCATTGACATCGGATATTATATGCTGTCCCCAAAGAGGCACGAATACTCCCGCAGTGTGCCGCAGCCAAACATTGCGGTATATTCCGCATCCCGAATACCATCGGGAATTAGGCTGGTCGGCATTGTCAACCTTTACTGCAATGATGTTTGTGCCGTTTTTATTAAGATAATCAGTGATATCGTAGCTGAACGAGGCATAGCCATAGGGACGTGTACCGAGCAGCTTGCCGTTGACATATACCGATGTATTCATATATGCGCCATCAAAATCCACAAATACACGGTCGCCGTGGTTCATTGCGGGAGTGTCGAATGTCTTGCGATACCACCCTACTCCGCCCGGCAAAGCACCACCTCCCGTTCCGGAAGGATTGTCTTTGCTGAAAGTGCCCTCAATGGCCCAGTCATGCGGTAAATCGAGTTTTCTCCAGCGGGAATCATCATAATCGACAGCGGCGAAATCCGTTGTGTCGTTTACCGACTGAAGGTAAAAACTCCAACCGTCGTTGAAGGGCTCCCGATCGTTCACATTGCCGTCGTTCCCCCGGGAACATGCCCCGAGGAGCAATGGCAGAAAGAAAAGAACAATGAGTTTTTTCACGGGATAGTCAGAGTTTAACGGTTTGGGCTTTTCCATTGTATTTCACTGTCTTTCCTTTTGTAGTGTAGGCGTCTTTCACGGGATGTGTCGGGTCGATGAGGACAACATTGAAATCGCGAATTTTTTTCATACCATCGAAAGAACCTTTACGGTCGCCTATCGTCAACGTACGTGTTTTGTCGCTGTATATCAGCGGAATATCTGAATACTTACCTTTCTCGTAGTTGTAGTTTGTGCCCTCGTCCTCGTAGAAGTTGAAGCTACCGTCTTTTCCGGCGTACACAAGAATGGTTACAGGCTCGTCGGTAGGCTGCGACGCATACAGAATCTGCCCTCCCATAGGCACAATGGAACCTCCGCGGACGTAGAGAGGAATCCGTTCGTACGGTGCCTCGACATTTAATGTCTGACCACCCCTGACAGCCTTACCGGAATAGAAATCGTACCATATCTCGTTCTCGGGGAAGTATACATTGCGGCTTCGTGCGCCATATTTGTAGACCGGTGCGACAAGGAAAGCGGTGCCGAACATATACTGGTCTTTTATATCGCGGGTGTTGATGTCGGCTGTGAAATCCATCACCATAGGCCGCATTATTGTATAGTCGTCGAAATAGGTTTTACCGGCAAGCGAATATATATAAGGCATCATGCGGTAGCGCAACTTGGTGTAATCCACAATGGACTTATATGCGGGATGATTCTCGGGAGCAATATTATAAACTTCGCGGAAAGGCCATTGACCGTGCGCGCGGAACAGCGGGGCAAAAGCACCGAACTGATACCATCGGGTGTTGAGCTCGCGCCATTCTTTAAGGTCCTCGTTTTCTTCGGCAGTCTCGTCGTAATGTTTCTGAGCATCCACATATCTGTCCTCAACGCAGAAACCACCGATATCCATAGTCCAATATGGGATACCGCTTACGGCAAAATTAAGACCAGCGGCAATCTGAGCCTCCATGTCCTCCCAACGCGTGGCAATATCTCCGCTCCAGGTGGCCGTGGAATATCTCTGAAGTCCCGAGAATCCGGAACGAGTGAGCAGGAACACACGCTTATCAGGATCAACACCTCTCTGACCGTCATATATAGCCTCGGCATTCATGAGCGCATACGCGTTGAAATACTTTGTGGATGGACCGAGCGCAGTAGGAGTGGTAAGGTCTTTACGATACTGAATATCGGTGCAGTCGCGGATATTAGGCTCGCTGGCATCCATCCACCATGCGTCTATGCCAAGGGGCATATAGTGATCGTTCATCTGATTCCAGAACAGTTTGCGTGCGTCGGGATCGTATGCGTCGTAGAACGAGCCGAGGTATCCGGGGCCAACCCAGTCCCTTATACTATCGCGGATAGCGCCCTGATACATCCAGCCGTTGCGGTCGAATTCCTTGAAGTGTTCGGTTGTGGCATAGAACTTGGGCCATACGGACACCATCACATGGGCATTCATGTCGTGTATAGAATCTACCATCTGTTTGGGCTGAGGGAAGCGCACAGGATCAAACTCATGGCTACCCCACGCGTTTTCAGGCCAATGGAGCCAGTCTATTACGATATTGTCCAGCGGAATATTGCGGCGCCGGAATTCAGCGACAGTCGAAAGCACCTCGTCCTGCGTATTGTATTTTTCACGGCTCTGCCAGTAACCCATAGCCCACCTGGGCATAATGGGTGATTTACCGGTGAGGGTGCGGTAGCCGGAGATGACATCGTCCATATTGTCGCCATAGATGAAATAATAGTCAATCATGTCCTGCATCTCGCCCCACCACGACATCTGTTTTTTTGTGGAAGGTTCGGCAGGAGCATAAACACGCAAACCACAGTAGGCGACACTGCCGTTGGGTTCCCATTCAATCTTTACGGGAACCTTTTCCCCTTTCCTAAGATTCACAGAGAATTTATAGCTGTTGGGATTCCATGCAGTGCGCCACCGCGTGTCAACAACCTTTTTATTACCTATATAAATTGTCTGATAGCCTGAATAGTAGAGTATAAACTCGAATTCACCCGATTCCTCTGCCTCGATTTCTCCTTCGAAAGTTACGTGGGAGTTCCAGAAATTGAAATCTCTGGGAAGATTCACAACATGACTGAGATCGCCGCGAATAAGGTGCTCGAAATAGATAAGTGGTTCATCGCGTACCAGTTCTGTGCCGTCGGCTGCAAGATATGTCCCGGTGAGCGCTCCCGGCTTGCCGTTTTTGTCATACAGCTTGAAAACATCGCCAAGCTGCTTGTAGTCGTCGGGGCGTCCCCAACGGCATAGAGAATAACTGTCCCACAGAATGCCATAGTTGTCGGTGGATACTACGAAAGGAACCGATACTTTAGTATTGTATTGGAAAAGTTCCTCGTTCTTGCCTTTGTAGTTGAATTCGTTGGCCTGATGTTGTCCGAGGCCATAGATACCCTCGTTGTCGTTGAGTGATTCAAAAGTCTGCCGCACGGTATATGCGTGGGTGCCTTCAACCGTTATAGGTGTAAAGGTCCTACCCTTCTGATTCTCCTGAAGGATTTTTTTCCCGTCTTTATCGAAGAACGAAACCGCCCCGGTCTTTTCCGACACGACGGCTTTGATTTCAGAGGTAACGATATTGACATTGCCGTTTGTCTCTGTAACGGTGTACTGTGGCGTGCCGCTTACAGGCAGAACCACAAGACTCGCATCTTCCGGGAAAGTATGGTCGGGCGTTGCCGATACACGGATAATTTTTTCGTTGATTACTTTCAGTCGCACATCACCGTTTGGCGTGTTCACAATAACCCCGTCTTTCACGGATGTGTATCCTGCAGCGACTGCTCCATGCGCGGAGATCGCTGTAAACAGTAAAAAAGCTATACCTTTCGATTTCATTGGCTGATTATAGGTTAATTCTTAAATTAAAGGAAACAGAGGGGTGTACTACACCGTTTCTTATCGCAAAATTAGCGATAACATTTGATATATAACATAAACATATGTTATTCAGGGCAATCGGATTGTTAATTTACATTTGGTACCGTAATTGAAAACATATAGCAGACACAACAACAAACCACCGTTCTATAGAGCAAAAACCGGCCATCCCGCATTTGGGTATGGTACAACTTTCACACTGGACGACAAGGGTATCTTTACATTCGAAGGTTCCATACCGTCGTTCACCGTGATAGGCTGGGCAAGTTTCGCTCCGGATGCCAACAATGCTCTGCGAGTAATGACAATCGAGAAAAATGACAACGGTAAGGTAACCGGAATGTGGCTCGGTGCCAAATCTTCCGAAAAAGACGAGTATCTCGCCTATCATTTCGTAATCCGTCATTAATTTAGTAACTTTGGGCCACAGAGCGATATGGCATTGCTCTGTGGCCATTATTATTGCAAACCACCAACATGAAGAAAACACTATTGGTACTATTGTTACAAATCCTTGTTCTAAGTCTTGTTTGCTGCGGCAGCAATGGCGATACGGAGCCTGTATCCGCTTTCAAGGTAGCACAGACAGAATTGTCGTTTCCGGCATCGCAGAGCGAAAACTCGATTTACGTTGAATCCCAATCCTCTCCGGAGGCCGTATGCGAAGTATCGTGGCTGCATGTGAAAAATGCAGTACGCAACGGCGAATCGTCGCGTATATGGGTGATAAAGGTATCGGCGGATGAAAACAAAGCGACAGAAACGAGAACAGCGACGATAGCCGTTGGGGCTGACGGACAAAAAACAACAGTAAAGATCGAGCAAGCTGCCGCAATATCCGACAATCCCTCTGATACAGACGACCCCGACATTGCCGATTATACTTTGCCGGAATTATCGTTTCCCACAGACGACAACATAGGCGAAACCGCGCAGCAGACTGTGAAGAATATCTTTGCCGGCTGGAACATAGGCAATTCTCTTGAGGTGCCCGACGGAGAAACGGCCTGGGGCAATCCCGCTACTACCCAAAAACTGATAGACGGAGTAAAAGCCGCAGGCTTCAACGCCGTGCGTATTCCGTGCGCATGGAACTCGCATCTTGTTGCAGATGCAGAACCTTTCACGATAGACCCTGCATGGCTCAAGAGAGTGCGAGAAGTTGTGGACTACGCCTATCGCAACGGTATGTATGTGATAATAAACACACACTGGGACGGCGGCTGGCTTGAGCTGCATGCGAATGCAAACGACTGTGCTGCTGTGGTTAAGAAAGAAAAGGCTATATGGACGCAGATTGCCGCTGAATTCGCCGACTACGGCCAACGGCTGATTTTCGCAGGCAACAATGAAATCCGCAACAAAGTGGGCGGCAACGAGAACTGGGGAACTCCATCATCAGGTGAACGCGAGGCGCTCGAAGCCTACAATCAGGCTTTTGTTGATGCCGTGCGTTCTACCGGCGGCAAGAATGCTCAGCGTAATCTCGTTATACAGTCATGGTGCTGCAATCCCTGGCGAGCATTGGACGCACTCTCTATGCCGACCGACAAGGCGGAGTCTCACCTCATGGCCGAAGTACATTTCTATGACCCGATGGATTTTACCCATACAGACAAGAAATTACGTTCCTGGGGCTACCGCAAAGGCTTCTACACTGCCGACAACAATAACCAAGAAGATTATATCGACAATCTTTTCGGGCTGCTTAAAGCAAATTTCGTTGATAAAGGCTATCCGGTGATTCTTGGCGAATATGGAACGGTATGCCATTCGCTCACCGACAAAACGGTCAAAAAATCGGACCATTATTATCTTGAATACGTTACCAAAGCTGCAAAAGACAACGGCCTGGCACCGTTCTATTGGGACAACGGTCAGCCCCAGAGCGGCACATTCGGAATAATCAACCGGACAACCGGTGTCGTAGCGATTCCACACATGCTCAACGGAATAATGAAAGGCGCCTGCTCCGGCAATTATCCTTTCTGACACTATTCAAACCGATACAAAATAATTTTCCGACTAATAAAGCCACGGTTTTCGCCGTGGCTTTATTTATTGTTTTACAATATGATCGTTTGACAAGATTCATTTCGAAGACATCTTGTCGGCGAGACCGTGAGCCTTACCGGCAAGACCGTCGAGAAGGTCGGCGCCCTTGTCAAGGAGATTGCCAGCGGTATCTTTCACTTTGCCGGCGATATCTCCGGCCTTGTCTTTGGCCTGATTCATAACAGAATCAGGATCGGCCTGCTGCTGGGCATATTTCTCCTTAAGAGAGTCTACTGTATCGGAAATCTTGTTCTTGACAGTCTGTGCGGCTGTTTTGGCATTCTCTTCCACTGCTATTTTAGCGGCCTGCGCAGATACCTGCGCGGCGTCTTTCGATATTTCTTCGGCAGCTTTTGCTTTTGCGTCCATAGTTCTTTTAATTAATAGGTTAAAACATTAATCAGACATTTTTTCGTCTGCGTAATGTAATAACGCGCTACCGAGCCGAAAGTTCACTAACTACTTCTGCGGAAAAAGCAAGCATCGCCGTAGCTCAGAAAACGATACCCATTGTCCAGCGCATGGCTGTACACATCACGCCACGCATCGCCAATGAAAGCAGATACAAGCAAAAGGAGCGTTGACTGCGGCTGATGGAAATTTGTTATCATGGCATCGACCACGCGGTAGTGATAGCCCGGCGCAATAATGATGCGAGTATGTGCGAGCAGAGTGTCATCGCCCCGCTTGTCCAAATAATCAACAATTGCTTCCAAAGCCTGCGCGGTTGTCGGCAAATCTTTTGCCGCAACCGTACTATCGTAGGGTGTCCACTGCGGAACCTCCCCTGTCCAGTTCCCTTGGAGAATCAGCCGTCCTATATGCCACAGGCTCTCCAGCGTGCGTACGCTCGTTGTTCCCACGGCAACTACAGGGCGTTTTCCTGCCACCAAAGCAAGATCGGCAATCACATTCCGCGGCACGGCAATAAGCTCGCTGTGCATGTCGTGGTCGCCTATGCGTTCGCTCTTTACAGGACGGAACGTACCCGCGCCCACGTGCAGAGTAACCTCGCGGATATCCACTCCCCTGCCCTTGATCTCGTCCAACAGTCCGGGCGTAAAATGCAATCCCGCTGTAGGCGCTGCCACCGAACCGTCGATATGGCTGTATACTGTCTGATAATCATTCTTGTCCGTTTCCTCCGAGCGGCGGTTAAGATATGGAGGAATCGGGATCTCGCCAATAGCGGATATAATGTCCGAGAATGTTACAGCGTCATTGTCCCATTCAAAAAAGATAATGCGCGAATTGTCGGGTGCCGGAGCGTTGGCTGTTCGCGTAGCAGTAAGGCGCGTGCGCCCAGCGGGTGTATCCACATCCATTTCCAACGCGCCCTCTTTCCACTTCTTGGCATTGCCCACCAGACAATGCCAGGAGCATTTGCGCCGGCTTGCGAAAGCCTGTGCGTAATCGGCCGGGACAGCAGGTTCCAGGCAGAATATTTCTATCAACGCACCGGTAGCCTTGTAGAAGCGCAGACGCGCGTTAATAACGCGTGTATTGTTACAAACCATCACAGCGCCGACGGGCATAAGCGAAGGTAAATCTCTGAATATATGGTCGGAAATCACATTGCCATCGAATTCGAGCAGTTTACAAGAATCACGGACGGCGAGCGGATGCTGTGCAATCCGCTCGCCGGGCAATGGGTAATTATAGTCTTCTATTCTGATATCGCGAGGGTTCATACAGTTGTGATATTTTCCGCAAAATTAGCGAAAAAATCCCGAACTGCCGCAAATCAGAACCTGAAGCCTGTGGAGATAACGATATTATTGTGCGTATCGGTAACAGATGCAGAAGGCGCCACGTTGTTACCCATAGTGGTGAATGCGTAGTATGTGCTCTTCTGACGGGTGAACTGATATGCGGCATCGATATACCATCCGCCATAACGGTAGCCAAGACCAAGGCAGATGTTGTTTGTATCGTGGTTGAAGCTGAAGCTGGGATCGGTACCAGCGGTGGGAACTTCATAAACGCCATCCTGTGCGCGCGTGGTTATTGCCGATGACTGGTAGTTATAGCCTAAGCGGGCACTGAAATTACGACTGAGACGGTACTCGAGGCCGACGCGGAAAATATTTGCAGCACGGCACATGGCCTTTACATCGCTGTTTACAACTTTGTCGGTCTGGAAACTATCGCCGAAAACGTCGCTCGACTGGCTTTTGACGCGCATATCGTTATAGGCCACACGTTCATAGTCGGCACTGAGGATTGCGTTGTTACCAAGAATCGCCGAAGCACCAATCATAAAGCGCCAAGGGGTGTTGAGACGCGAGCGATAAGAATATTCGGGCGTAGAGAAATTACCGGAGGTAGTTTTGGCATCCGCACTGCTGGCGTCCGGAGTATAATTATAATCTGTATCGGCATAACCGCTGTGATTCACATGCAGCCATGTGGGTGTATGGATTGCCAGACCTATGCGGAGCATCTCTACGGGACGTACGATAACGCCAAACTTCAGATTGGCGCCAGAACCGCTTATGTATTTGTTATTGTAAAGGTTATAACCGGCATTTCCCAACATAAGCATATCGGTATCCACATCGTAGACCGTAGCGTTGGCCATGCTCTCGGAATAAAGGACGTTGCGGTTGTACTGCATGTCCACAATACCAACCCCAAGGCCCCAGAAGAATATATCTGACACATTTCCGGCGAAGTTGATATTGTATTCGTCCACATATCCGCTTTCACGGACACGGGAGAGTGCATCGCCTGTAGTTTTATCGTTACGCAGGCCGGTATACTGATCGTCGGCTCCGGTCTGGGAAATCATCATCGAATTGTAGCTTAGAATCGACAGCCAGTCTGCTGAACCGTCGAAATATGGATCGAAATCATCGGTTTCGAGCAAATCGCCAGAAGGAATCCCGTTGGACAATCCGGCGATATAGTTGGTAAGCGAACCACCAGCCGGATTGGAATAGGCGTTTATCATACGGTCGAAAGAAGCCATTCGGTTGTAGCCGAAGCCCCACTGGAAAGCCTTCAGCGCCGAGTTGTCTATCATCGTTACGCCGGCATATCCGAAGTTATCGAAATATGCCTTGGTCTGGTTCTCGGTTCTCTTGCCAGTGTTGGAATTTGTGGCGTAATTCCGTATACTTATATCGAATGTGAAACCTATATCGCTTGTTCGGTATAGACCGAGGCCGGCAGGATTCTGCCGCATGCAAGTGAGATCTCCACCGAGCGATGTGAAGGCGCCGCCCATAGCGACAAAGCGTGCCGAACCGCGCAACTGCGTAGGCGATATGGTATATGCGTCGATTGCCGTCTGTGCGGATGCCCCTATAGCGGCCAAAGAAGAGATGCCTAATGCCAGAATGAAACCTTTATTCATAATAAAATAGTTGAGCTTTTACTTTATACGTTTAGAACAATCGGGATGTTCTGCAAGTTTTTTGAAACAGACGTTTTGACATTATAATTTTCTGCAAATGCCTGTATGATGTGATGATATATGTTGAGAAGGGATAAAATGTGATAACGGCTCAATCTTTAATCGAGAATAGAGCCGTTATCTTGTATGTGTCAGCGTCGACGTCCGTGCGAAGCACCGCCACCGCCGGATGAGCCTCGGCCTGAGCCATAGCTTGATCCACGGCCAGATCCATAGCTCGAACCGCTGTTGTAGCTGCTACGGTTAGAACCGCTGTTGTAGCTGCCGCTGTTGTTGTAGCCGCTGCTACTGCTGCGGCGTGGAGAGCTGCTGTTGTTGTAGCTACCGCTGTTGCTGCTGCCACGTGTAGTAGACGAACTGCCGTAACGGCTGCTGCCACTGCCCCGGCGGCTGTTGTTGGAGGGCGCGTAGCCGCCTGCCGGATAGTTAGTTCCACCGTTCTGCGAAGGACGGTAACCGCTGTTATTGTTCGGGCGACTCTGCCCCATAGCTCCGGGACGGCTCTGATCGAACGAATTGGTGTGGCTGCTCGAACCTTGATATGTAGGACGGCGCGGCGTACTTGCACCCGGAGGATTGACAGCCCAACCTCCGCCACCGGGACGACCCGGATTCCAACCGGGACCATGACCGGGAGCATGACCGGGACCGTGTCCGGGATGCCAGCCTGGCCCCCAGCCCCACGACGGGCCCCAGCCCCAGGCAGGACCCCAGCCGGGCCCCCAGGGATAGCCCCACGCCGGGCCGTACCACGGCGAGTTCCAGCCGAAGCTGAACCAGGGGTCGAAACCGAAGCTGAAGCTAAAGCCGGGATACCAGTACGAGCGGTACCAGCTGTTCCAGTAATATGGATTGTTCCACGAATATGTTGGCCAGAAACTGTTCCACATATAGGGGTCGATATTATTGATAACGTACACGTTCACATCCGCCTCGGTGGGAGTGGTGTAATAGTACTGTTTGAGTTCCTCGTCGTTGGACGAAGAAACTACTTCGGGGTTATGATAACGCTCGATGCGTCGGGTGTACGAGAATTCTGTATCGTCCGTAGCCTTCCGTACGGTTCTGACGGTATCGACAGTGCGGCGGTTATAAGCGTCGACATCCACCGAGAGAGGTTTTTCGGCTGTTACCGTATATGTATCGGCAGGCTTGTACTCGCGCGCTATACGCTGCTGTTCGCGTATTTTGGCAAGAGCAGCCTCTTTCTCTTTGCGCTCTTTGGCGGCCTTGGACGGCGAATAGTAGAGGTCATCTTCGTAATCTTGGGCGAAGACACCCTGGGGTACGGCCAACATGGCTGCTGCAGCCAGTAAGGCAAACTTGATGGTGACCTTTTTCATTTCTGTTATCTGTAAATGTTTCCTTTTAGTATTTAGACGCGCCACCGGCAAGGTGGTTTAATGCTTATTATGCAAAGATACGCTTTTTGACAACGAAAAACGGATTATCACAGCCATTTTAAGCATTTTTATATAAATACGCATTCAAAATGCCACCAATCAGAAAGGATAGCCAATTGCGAGGTGGAATGCCAGTGAATTGCCGAAAGAGGTCATATTATAGTAACCTCGCTTACCGGTATCGTATGGGGCATGGATACCGATGCCAAGGTCGCCGCGTATAACGAGCATACTGATATCGAAACGCAATCCGACGCCCGTACCTAAGGCAAGGTCCTTAAAGAATGTGCTTCCACGGAGTTTGCCTCCGGGACGCATGGAATCCGCCTTAAGGAGCCATACATTACCGGAATCTATGAACAGAGCACCGTGTAGCGGCCCCACGATGGGGAAACGGTACTCTACATTGGCCTCGAACTTGAAAGTACCGGTGCGATCGAAGTAATCGGCAGGCTGTCCGTCAGGAGCCCTGTAGCTGCCGGGGCCGATGGAGCGGACAGTGAAGGCGCGCACGGAATTGGCACCACCGACATAGAACTGTTCGGCATATGGCACCTGCGACGAATTACCATAGGCATGCGCTGCGCCGACAGCCACACGGCTCACAATCCACTGACCGGTATGCCCGATGCGTGCGTTCCAGACGAATTGTGTCTGTGCCTTTATGAACTGAGAGAACGGTGTACCGAAAAGCCGTTTTTCGCCTTTGTTGCCAAAGGCTCTGTATATACCCCAGAAAACGTTGCCGGCTTCCTGGATGGAGAACTGCCAGTTTATGTTGTTGAACCGGTCGACGGCGCGGTCGTAGACATAGGTATACATAATCTGCGGGATAAACTGGCTCTTGAAACTCTGTGCCACAGCCGGATTGGCCGTCATGATGGAATCGAAATCGGCAGTAGTGTGCATCAGGTTTGTATATGTCAGCTTGAACAGCGTAAGCGTATTGCTAACATACCTGCGCAGACGCCAGTCGTAGTTTATCGATGCGTTGAACTGAGCCATCTTGAAGTAATGCGGGCGGTTGAGCAGATCGGCGTTAAGCTGGAAGCGCGTCCAGTTAAGCTGGTAGCGGCTGCGGGGGATAAACTTGGGCGCCAACAGTCGCGGGAAAGCCAGGGATCCAGTGAGCCCCACTTCGTAAGAATTGAATATGCTCCGGCGGTCGTGGCCAGTCTGCCATTCGTAGGTACCGGTAAGTTTCACCGAAAGCTGCTCGCCGCCACCGAAAAGGTTCTTGTTTGTAACGCCGAAGGACATACCCGGGCCGATATAGCTGTTGGACTTTGACGAGGCATTTACTTCCAACGCCGTTTCCAGAGGGGTATCAAAAGTACAGTATATATCCACATTCAGTAGCCGTTGCTGCGATGCGGTGTCGGGCATCGCCTCGATATTTATTGTACGGAATATACCCAGTCGCGACAGGTTTGTCTGCGTGCTGTTCATGCTCCGAACCGAGAATACACGGCCCGGACGGAATGTGATACATTCATCCATTGATTTGTGGCGCAGTTTGCTCGGCATCATCTGTATAAGGGTGGCGCGGTTCAGAGCTACAGTATCGGGCACTCCTCCGCCTTCGTTGCGGTCTACGTGCAAGGTAACCTTGCACGTGCGGTACGGCTGCAAGGCAAAGGGAGGGACTTTGGAATCCAAGGTAAGCCTGAGTACAATTTCTCCCGGATATGCAATGCTGTCGGCGAGATATTCTATGTATTCGGGCCGGAAGAAATAATATCCACGGTTGCGGAGACTGTTGGTTATACGGGTACGCGCCACACTGAGCGAATCGGTAGAATAGCGGGGAGTTTTCAGCGACAGATAACGGTCCTGCATCGCCAGCGAGTCTATCATGCGGTGCAGCTGGGTGTTTTTTGGTAACAGTTCAATGTCGCGTATCGGATATGCGGGTCCGGGAGATATATCGTACGCTATGGAGGCCTTTTTTTTGTTGCGGCCCTGCACGAGGCTATAAGTTGCCGTTCCACGGAAATAGCCGTTGTTGTCCAATAGTTGCTCTATCATGTGCGTGCGCACCTCGGGACGCACATCGGAAACCAGCACGGGTTGCTCCACCAGGCGGTCGTAGATCCATTTTCCAATTCCTCCCTTGGGTTCGTTCCAGTGATTGTACACCCATAGGCCGTAAGGGAATGGATAGCGCCAGCCCAGCATCTTAATATAATTGTTTGGTGCGACATCCACCGCTTCCTTCAACACTGCAGACACATTTGAGGGAATCTTTACGCTGTCCGATTTGGCGATGGCCACTTTCTTGACACCGGTATATAGTATTTCATCGTCCGGAATACGCGAGGTAGTGGAACACGACACAATCAATGCCGCGAACAGGACGCATATAATCGCAGGTATTTTTCTACGCATCATCATTGCTGTTCTTCCTGTGGCTTTAGTTTTTCGTTCTGTTTTTCAATACGCCGTTTAACAAGTTTTGCAGGCAGGAACATATCGCCGAGGCGGCGCAACTTGCGGCTGTATACAAAACCGACACCCGTCTGGGTTATTTCGCCCTCGAGAATACTCTCGTAACCGGTGTGGCGGAACAGACGCACATACATTGTGTGCGCATCGTTAAGGAAATACTCGAAAGATATGTCGTTTATCAGGTTTTGCGAGAAGTTCTCGTCGGCATCGGCATCCGAACTATAGTTGCCGCCTACGGCAATCTTGAAACGGTCGTTGAACAGGCTCTTTGAAACCTGATATGAATAGCTCATTGTCTGCGACGTGTTGCCGTTAACAGTACGGTTATACTGGTCGATTCCGAACGAAAGGTCTACACCGCGAATGGTATTCGCCGCCCATGTATTTATGCGGGATTCCAGGAACGAGAACAGCGGATTTCCGGAGAGCGATGCGTTGGCTTTTGCCCCAGGTCCGGTATAAACGTTATAGAGCAACATGTTCATTGCCTGGTTGGCACGCTGCTGGGGTGTCATGGACTCGAGTTCGTTGGCCACAGTCATATCGTCGTTGGTGGCAAGGTCGAACTGGGCGTCCATACGGTCGAGCGAACCGGTAACGTTCAGAAGCACCCGGAAATTTACAAGACGTGAGTTCTGTCCATCACCTGTAACATTGGCCTTGAGAACGTCGACAGCGTGGATGTTAAGCGCGGGGTTCAGCATATCGCCGCTGAAAGATACCCAGCTGTTATCCTCGAATGTAAACAGTTTCTCGCTCATGAACGGGGGCGTGTAACGCACAAAACCGTTGCTAATGTTCAATCGGCCGGTGAGGCGTCCTTGTGTGTCGAGAGGTGTCATAGTATATGTCAGCGTTCCGTTTGCCAGTATCTGTGCCCTGTTGCTACCGTCGGGCGAGAGATATACATTCACGGTGGAGCCTTCCTCGATTGTGAGGACAGCATCCAGCATCATGGCCATGCCTGTCTGCTGAATCGAATCTACCTCGGCAACAGCCGCCGAATCGGTGAAATTGACAAATTTAACCATATCGCCTGATGACTTGTCGGTAAGAGAACTTGCCGCAGTTGTCTGTATGTATGTTATGTTCGTGCCGGAGTTTACTGACAGGTTAGCATTTACCTGCAGGAATCTCATGGAACCGTGAGCGTTGGCATCCAGCGAGATATATCCTTTGCCGAATATATCGGCACCGCGGGCCGCGCGATTGCTGTTCACAACCATCATATTGTCGGCTTTGAGAGACAGATTCATCTTCATGTCTGCCATGTCGCCTATATCCACGGTACCGTTCACCCGCAGCGGATTGTCATTGCAGCCCGAAATACTGAAATCACGGAAATCGACTATATTATCGGTAACGGTTACGGGAGCCTCGCTGAAACGATATGGCGTTCCTGTCATTGCCAGGTATACGGCTGTGGAATCGAAATCGAGCGTGCCGTTCATTATCGGCGCTTCTTTGGTTCCCGAAATTTTAAGGTTTCCGTTTAGCATTCCCGAGAGCTTGCCCACTGCGGAAGGGAGGAACGGATTCGCAGTAGCAAGCGGCAGATGGATTACTGACAGGTCGAGTGCCAAAGGGGACGTTGCAGTACTGTCGTTAAGCGCGCCTGCAAGCTTCATTGTGCGGACACCGTTGACAAATACATCGGCATCGGCGTTTATCTGGCCTCCCATAGTGGCGGCCACATTGAAATCGAGCTTAAGATCGGCCACATTCTGCTTGCCGTACAGGAATTTAGAGATTCCGGCGCTGCCATTGCCCACAAGCTGGCCTTCGTGGCGGTTCAGGCGCATGTCGGCATTGATATCGCCGCTCATGGCCGGCATGAACGGATTTACGGCAATCCAGTCCTGCAGATGTATGTTGCTTAGCTGAATCACAAGGTCCTCCTGCACGTCGCCGTGCTGATGGCCTTCTTCCTCGGCTTCGGTATATATAGCCAAAGAGCTGTTATCGCCTTCCATATGCAGGTTTGCGTCGATATGGCCCGAAGGGAAAGTGTAGCTGATATAGTTGTCTTCGTTAACGGTCCAGTTTTTGTAACCGATAATTGGGGTGTAAGGCTTTACATGCACCGTGATGGTGCTGTCGGCGGCAGATGCCTCGCTCACGAGCCCGATATCGAAGCCAGTTTTTCCCTTGATATTCTCCTGCTGCAGTCTCACGCCCATAGCGCTACCCTCGGCGGCGGCGGTAAGTGTAACCTTGTGCCACTCGTCAAGATTGCCGGGACGGTTTGCAAAACCTGCGTTGAGGTGGAAATGACGATGGTGCTCTCGACCGTCGATGAATATAGTGTCGAGTACCATACTGCCGGTGTTGAAACGGTGTACATATCCGTCGAGACTGATGATACTATCGTTACCTACACGGATCCCGAAAGACCGTAGCGACATTTTCGACGGGGCTAAAATATTGTTCACCAAATTGTTCGAACCTCCTCGCATGTCAAGGTCGAAACGCGGCATCAGCTTATGCAGTGTATCCAAATTGAGACTATAATGCTTCATATCCTCGGCAAGTACCTGCCCTACCCGACCAAATCGTGAGGCAAGGCTGTCCAGGCTCTCCGGCGAGGTGAAATTCGCAGTCATGTCGCTGTTAATCACCGATGCGACCGTCGACGAGTCGGTAGCATTGAGATGTGCGTCGGTCTCTCCTACTGCAATTGTGCCGGCCACATCACGATAAAACAGGTCGACAAGATGCATACGACCGGCTATATCGTTCTTGCCGGGGCCTATTGTGGCGTCTGCAGTCATGTTTATCTCCAATGACGCCGGTTCGGTTACCACTTTGAGCGCATAAAGATCTATGTAACGACCGTCAAGTGAACATGTCCAGTTATATGTATCGCCGTCGAGATTGCCGTTGGCCTCAAGCGACAGATCGGCAGCTTCGGAATCACTTTCCAGTTTTATGGACGCCAATCCCTGGTGCAGCTGGGCCTCGGCTTTAATATCGGTATAGGCGGTTTTCTCGTATACTACCTTCGCGATATCGGCAGTAGCATTGACAGAAGTACTTTTCCGAAATGGCGAATAGCCGTGTCCGTCCATGCTGATATTGGCGGTAACATCCTGTACACCCAGCAAGGGCATAAATGCGTCTACAGGAAATGCAGAAACTTTAACAGATGCTTTATATGCTTCGCCTTTGCTGTTCCAGCGTCCGTCCATACCTATTCTTCCTCCCTTTGCAGCTGCGGTAAGCCGGCCGTTGACAACCCCGGCCCGCATCTGCACGCGGCCGTTCACACTCATGGGCGGAACTCGCAGGGTTTTGGCCGCAGCAGGTTCCAGGATAGCATTTTTGAAAGAATTTACATCTAAAATCCTACCCTCAATAGCCACATCACCGCCAAAGCGGTCGGGATTCATAAAATTCTCCACATATCCGTCGGCGCCAATGCTTATGCAGCGGTTAAGGTCGAGTGCTAATGTGGCAATATCTAAATGTCCTGTTGTACCGCCAGCATCTACTTGCACACGGATATCCTCGGCATGCGGAATTGCAGCGAAATACGGCTTGAATGCCGGAAACATGGCGCCCATATCGGGGGGCGCGAACTGACCGTCCAGATTCAGACGTAGCGGAAGGGTGGTATCCGTAGCCATATCGCCCATGCCCAACTGTCCGCTGAATGTGGCTGCCGTACCTTCCGGCGTGCGGAGATTCACGTTATTGAAAGTAAGGGCTGCGGAATCGATATCGAGTGTTCCGGTAATATTCAGATCAATGCCGCAACGCTCGCGTCCCGAAATTTCCAGAGGGACCTTAACGACGGTCTGCCGGTTATAGAAATCGTTTATTCGCAAATCGAGACTGTCGACATATATGTAGCCGAAGTCCAAACCGGGCAAAGGCCTGATGCCAGCCGTGGCATACAGAGCATCCGACTCGGTGAATGCAAGGCTGTCTATCATCACCGTCCACGGTGGCGACACAAGGCTGTCGGGCACAGGCTGCGGGACTGGGAGGGGGCCGAAAGCATCAATTGAAGCGCTGTCAGGCGCGATATAACGTGCCGAAAGCCTGTTTCCCTGGAAAACATTGAGATGTATCGTCTGATGCAACATATCCACCAATCCGTCGCTCAGTTCCGAACGGGCAATATGAGCAGAAAGGGTGTCGATAGTTGGCATCATACGCATTGTATACGTGAAATCATCGAGGTGGATATGCTTTATAGCAATGCTCATTTGCTGTGGCGGTGCGGGCTTTGTCGGAGGTGCCGTATCAGGATTCATCTGCATCGACAGACGTCCGCCACGGATAATTCCGTCGTGTACGGTTATCGCCATGTCGGACAGTCTTACTGTCGCAGGTTCCACTGCTATGCTGTCGGCGGCAATGCGCATCCACATGGCTGAATCCGGGCCACCCATATTGTAGCGCGCGTTGCTGACAATAATCCTGTCGACGTATGCCTCGCCGCTCAGCAAAGGAAAGAGCGAGACGTCGGCACTGGCCGACGATGCAGCCATAACAGTGTCGCCCGATGCAACAAGGGCAACCCCACATGCCTCGACGGTAAGCGGGAAGCGAAGGCTGAAACTGTCCAGACGCAAATTAAGTTCCGGGGTACTCAGTTTATTAACCAAAGCTACGCGCAAGCCTTCCTGTGCCCACGGCGAATATAACATCAATATCAATCCTACTATAAGCAGTACAACGGCTAACAGCGTAAACGCCGCTAACCTCAATAATTTTGCTGCTGTTTTACCTATGCTCACGGTGATATACGATGAATTAATTAAGCGATGAATTATAACTTAAAGAACTGATGTCCGCCGATTTTTGTTCAATTGTATTTCATTTTTTAATCTGCGTTACGCGCACCTTAGTATTTTTGATTTTGAACGGCGCCACCGCCACCACCGTCTCACGGGCTTTGGAAACCGGGACCGCCACATAGGCACAATGGTCCTTAACATCTATTTTGCCTACTTCGTCGGCAGAGAGTCCACCTTTCTGAATAAGGAACCCTGCAATGTCGCCGCGCGAGATTTTTTCTTTGCGCCCGGCATTAAGATATAGTGTCGCAGTTTGTGAGGGCGCAGGGCAATCCGGTCCAGCCATCTCCTGCGGCATCTGTGATAGATTCTGCAAATAAGGCTCGGCTTTGTCATGCGCCGAGATAATAGCGTACGCACTACCCTGCTTTCCCATTCGGGCCGTGCGCCCGTTGCGATGCGTCCATGCCTCGGCGCTCGCCGGAAGATGATAATGCACGACCGCACCCACGCCCTCTATGTCCAGGCCGCGGGCAGCAAGGTCGGTACATACCATAACCGGCAGTGTGCCGTTTTCGAAAAGAATGAGCGCACGCTCGCGGTACTGCTGCTCCAGACCTCCATGATACATCACTACCGGGAAGTGTCGTTTGTTAAGATAGTTGAAAACACGCTCGGCTGCATCGCGGTGGTTCACAAAAATCATAACCTTAACGTTTCCAAGGGCTCGCAGCAAGCAGTCGAGAGTTTCTAATTTATCGGGATCCGGGCTGTCTACGCGGAACACCTCCACATCCGGCCGGGGAGTTTCGGCAGAGGCGCTGCTATAATCCAGGCGATTGTCCACAGCCCCGACAAAAGCGGGAATCTCGCCATCGGTAGCCGAGGTAAGCACCAGACTGGCAACTTTTTTCATTCGACCGCAGATACGGCGCATGTCCTCGTCAAAACCGAGTTCCAATGATTTGTCGTATTCGTCGATAATTAAAACGGGTGTGCCTCCGAGTTCAAGCCTACCGCGGTGGATGTGGTCGAGAATACGACCGGGAGTACCCACGACAATATCAGGAGCGGCCTCGAGGCTCTTGGCTTCGGCAGCAAAAGAATGACCACCGTATACAGCTACGGTTTTGTATTCAGGAGCAGCAAGCACACGTACTGTATCGAAAATCTGAAGCACCAGTTCGCGTGTGGGCGCTATCACAAGAGCTTTTACACCTGACGTACCCTTTGAAGGGAGGGCACGGAGCAACGCTATGGCGAAAGCAAGTGTTTTGCCACTGCCGGTGGGTGCGCATAGCAGGGAACGCACGGGCATAGATATCGTAGCCATGTCCTCCTGCATCGGCAGAAGGCGGTCTATATTGAGTCGCGATTGGATTCTTGAGCGTATTTCCTGAACGGTCATGAGGGATAGTTATTTGAAATAGAATCGGGAGCGGCGATGTTGTTCCGCTGCTCCCGACAAAATGTTATTGATATTAAAGGTTGCTTTGTATTAGCTTATCCAGCTTTTCCGCAGGCAGAAGCTGATCGGTGCCGACGTAATATGTGGAAGTTCCGTCCGGTTTCAGGAACAGTACAACGGGAATGGAATTACCTAAATGATAAGTTTCCATCAACTCTCCGAACTTGTCCACGTCTACCGAAATAAAATCGACCTTCCCAGCATATTTCTTTGCCATTTCCTCCACTACCGGAGCGAGCATGCGGCACGGACCGCACCACACGGCATTGAAATCGACAACGGTAAGCCTATCTACTTTCGTTCCGGGAGCAAGGCTGGCCGCATCTGTCAGTTCAACAACTTCGCCGGAAGAGGCAGCCACCGGGACCACCTGTCCGGCTGTAGTTTCCTCGCCCGTAGCTTCGGACGCCTTGTCCTGCTTACCCGAGCACGCGCCCAACGCAATAGCAGCGAACGCCACAATAAATAATTTCAGATATTTCATATTATAATAAACAAGTTACTTTCGTAAGGGTTTAACGAAGCACCACTTTGCTGCTATGCGCGCCATTGCGGCGGATATAAAGACCCGGTTCAAGGTCTGCGGGAGTCACGCGTATACCCTGCAAATTATACCATTCCACGTTGCCAGTAACAGATGCCTCGCCTATGGATATTTCTTCGATGCCTGCACCACCCTTCTTATAGATAGCGTCGATATTGGTAAAGTCAACGAATCCCGTAGTCTTTGCGCCCTCGGAGGGTTCAAAGGCTATCTGGCTGAGATATATGGGATAAATACCGTCGTCAGCAAGGTCAAGATAATCGCCGAAGTCAATGGTCCAGTCGGTTGCTTCCGCTCCTATTTCGGGACAGCTTACGCTTACCGGACTTTTACTATTGGCCGCACGGAAATTTATCGTGATGGATTTGGGAGCGGCAGCATAGGCAGAGGCGTTGATACGCAGACCCACGGGACGCGAGAAAATATCGTTCTTGTACGATAATGTTATCTTAGAATTGCGCACGCTGGAACCCATTGTGTAATCCACCCGCATACCTGTTCCGAGGGGCGATGCGGAAACGGTAGAAACGGAGCTTTTGGTAATTTTCCAGTTCTCGATACTCTGTGCAACAGGTGCGGCGTCGCCGGGAACCAACTGAACAACGGCATTTATGGTAACGGTCTGGTCTTTGTATTTGCCGATCAGCGTGGCAGTACCGTCTGCGATACCCATTGCGTTGCCTTCGGCATCCACGGTAACAATCTCGGTATCACTGCTCTCCCAGTCGAAACTTGCGGAGCGTACACGAACATAGTTGTCGCCTACCTTGGCCTGCAGACGGATATTGTAAGGCTGCGCTCCGTCGAGAATAACAGTGGCGTCGACAGGCTCAATAGCGCTCTCGGTAATATATACGGGAAGCTGAGCCTTTGCGTTGCCATAGCTGACTGTAAGCACACCCTTGCCACTCTCTGCCGAATACAGCGACTTGCCATCTTCGGAAACGGTACCAATTTCGGGACCGCAACTGAGGGTGTAATTCTTAAAATCGGTGTCAATCATAACACCTGCGGCATTGAAAGCAAAGATACGCGGGGTATAGATGCCCATCGGAGGACAGTCGAAACGCCAGTCGGCGAATGCAATCTCGGCAACCTCCTTGCTGTTTACATCGCCTTCCTTAACGGCAAAGACGCCATTGGAAACGGAGCGTTCAGAACCGTCGGAGCAGCGGTTGCGTACTCCCAGAGCACCTGCGTAGAGAGTCGAAGAACCTCCGCCGTCGAGGTTGACGCCTTCGGCAGCGCCGGCATAGATAAGCATATCGCCAAGCATACCGGTTGTAACCCCGGCCGAAACACCACGACCGTCGATAACCATCATGACAATTTTATTGCCATCGGCGCTGACACCGATGCCAGTGCGGGGATGACGGTCTTTGGCATCGCCGCGCTCGGCCTCGCTGTTAAGATTCACGCCGCCTCCGACATTCTTGGGATTTCCGCTTACACACTGCAGGGGATAAATCTGTGTGCCGTCGCTAAGCACGGGAGCGTGCATCTCCACAATATCACCAGTATGCAACCCTTCTACAAAGGCTTTGGCGGAGCCACGGCCGTTGAGAACGAAGCCACCGTCAGGAATGGTTGCATCGCCGGTGAAAGTAGGCTCACCGGTTACCCGCAGCTTATAGTCGTGGCCGGCACGGAAAGTCTCGCCATCGGCAAGCACGGCAGTTACCTCAGCGCTGTTAGCAGCATAATCCTGCTGATTGGTGGACCCCCAGAAGCGCGAGGTATACAGGCTAACGGCATTGTTGGCCGAAGTATTGTTCACGACTTTGAAAGGGGCAGATGTTCCGTTGCAGCTTGCGGTGCCTTCCTTAAAGCTGAGGCGACCGATACGGGCTACCGCATCCTCGTCGACGGTAAACTGATAGCTGCCGTCCGATGTACGGTATATCTCGCCGTCTACGATCGTGGCGTTGGTAGGAGTACCCACAATACTGCTGCCGTCGGTAGCCCTGCCACTGGTAAAATAGAAGTCGCCGTTAACACCTGAGAAATAATTCATAGTCTCGTTGCTGTTCTGTGCGGCCATCTGAGATACACGCATGTTACCGGCAAGTTTGGAACCGTTGACAACACGGATGCTTACGCCGGGAGTACTCTTGTCGATGGTAAGATAGAAAATATTCAATGCGTGGGCACCGGAAAGATGCAATGCAGTCTGTGTTGTTCCCGGACCGACCTTTGCATGAAAGGTAGTGTCGATTGTCATGGTTTCACCACCGAGAGTGATTGTCGGTTTTTCGGCAAACGCCACAGCCGGCAATGCAGCAACGGCCAGTGCGGTAAGTACTAAGCTTTTCATAGAATTAATTATGGATTTTTGATATTAAACGTGTTGAATGTAACCCCAGCATCGCAACAGCCGCGCCAATACGGTTTTTGCTGCGGCAATGACGGTCGCCAAGAATGGCGGCACGCATCTTACGTAACTCTTTCCAGCATCGCATGGCAATTTCGGGACGGTTGTTGGCAACTGCGAGGTTAAAAATATTATAATATGCGCTGAAACGACGATTCCGCACCGCGCCGGGATATCTGTCGCCATGTTTGGCTGCGATATTGTCCACTGCCCAAAGGGCGTCGGTGCGCACATCACTCCATGTGTTGATGAAACTGTCAGGATTATCTATGTAACGGTAGACTATCTTTCCGGTAAAAGCGATTTCCGATGCCTTGGCATAGATATCGGGACAAAATTCAAGGTCTTCGTATCTTCTGCCGTGCTCAAAACGTACGGTGCCGTCGAAAAGACTGCGGCGATACAGCTTGGCGCATGCCGATTCATGAAAACCGGGATACTGGTACAGTGTAGCTTTGATTGCCGTGGACGACGCGATACAGACAGGACGCCTGAGGTTAATGTTGTCCTTAAACTGTCCTACTGCTATATCAGCCTTGGGGAAACGGACGAAAAGCCCAAGGAGTTCCTGCAATCCGCCATGCGCAAGTTCGTCATCGGAATCCAGAAAAGCGATATAATCGCCCGTGGCAACGCCGATACCAGTATTCCGCGCGTCGCTCACGCCTGTACCGGTGTTCCGGAGGCACTTTATATCAATTTCCGGATACCTGGATACATAACTTTCCATCCGCGTGAAACTATTATCCGTAGAATTATCGTCCACAAGGACAAGTTCCACGGCGCAGCCTGTCTGCGCCGCTACGGAAAGGACACATGCGTCGAGATAGCGTTCGGAGTTGTGGACCGGCACAATCACTGATACTTTCGGCATATCTATCTAACCAATATGGGATTAGATGGCTCTGATTCGTTGTTTACACGGTCGAGCGCGGTTATCACATACACGCCTGGGTCAGTTGTCCTGAACGAAGGTTTGCCAACGACCTCTAAAAGTGCTTCTGAATTATCTGTATCGATATTATCAGCATCATCGAAACGGTAAACGGCATAGCGAACGACGTCGGTAACAGCATTTTTAGCCTTTGGGGCCTTCCAACTGATAACGCCGTCTTTCAGGCTTACGCCCGACACTGCCGCGGGAGCGGCATCGCTTATCCAAGTGTATGCGGGCACTATTGCAGGAGTGCTCTGAAATTTGGTGCGCAGCGAATCGGCCACGCCGCCGGTATTGGACGTTACGGAATATCCAGGCCACCAGCAGTTGCCCTTTATGTTATCACCTTTGCGAGCCAGTTCAACCTTGTGGCGCAACTGTGTTTTCTCGGCAGAAGGAGCGATGTCGGCCATTTTCATGGTTCGCCCGACGTCCTGACCGATATACAGGTGTCTGTTCTTGCCGGCATTATTGTTCCACCAGTCCACCAGTACCATGTACGATGCGGCTTTGTGTGCGAGGTTCCAGTATAGTTGCGGAAGGAGATAATCTATCCACCCTTTTTCCTCCCACAGCAATACGTCGGCATAGAGGGCATCATAGTTCTGAAGACCGTTTGTATCGCTGCCACGGGGATCGCTCTTCTTGTTGCGCCAGATGCCGAAAGGACTGATGCCGAAACGTACCCAGGGCTTTATGGCATAAATACGCTTATGCAGGTCCTCTATCAGGAGGTCTACATTCTTGCGTCTCCAGTCTCCGCGGTCCATTCCTTTACCGTACTTGGCAAAAGAGGCATCATCGCCAAATTTCTTGCCTTCGACAGGATAAGGATAGAAATAATCATCGAAATGGATACCGTCCACATCGTACCGCGTTACTATATCCTCCACTACCTTCCCGATAAATTCGCGGTTCTCGGGCATACCGGGGTCGAAATAGAGTTTTCCGTCGTAGCGGATAAAGCGCTCGGGATGCTGATGATATATATGACCTTTCGGAAGGGTCTGCTTTGCCGATGTTGTAACACGATAGGGATTGAGCCACGCATGCAGTTCCATGCCACGGGAATGGCATTCCTGAACCATGAATCCGAGGGGATCCCAAAATGGTTGCGGAGCATTGCCGTTATCGGTCAGAAAACGGCTCCACGGCTCAAGGTCGCTCCTATAAAACGCATCGGCTTGCGGACGTACCTGGAACAACACGGCATTGACACCGGAGGCTTTAAGCTGGTCGAGCTGATTACGGAGATATTTTATATTCTCGTCGGTAGACTGACGATGATACTGATCCTGAAACACAGTATGGAGCCATGCTCCTCGGAATTCACGTTTGGGATTTCCGGCATTTGCTGCCATGCAGCCCAACAGGAGTGCTATTGCGAAATAATTTCTTATCTTCATGATATTGTCTTTATCCTGCGAAGATAATGATATATTTCCAAATGGTTTGCATTTTAACCACAAAATTTTGCTTTTATTTACTATTATCCCGAGGGAATTCGCTTCCGGAGGACGTTATACCCGTACACAAAGAAGGATTTGGCATAACATCCCTCTTCCTGTATATCGAGTAGTGATACTGGATATATCGGTTCTCATAAATAAATAGTTGAAACGTGGGAAGGTCCCGACAGAGAGCTGACGGGACCTTCTTTTATGACGTATCGATAAGGACTTATTTCAGTGCCTCAAGGGAAGCTCGGAGGGTTGCCAGTTTTGCATCTGCATCGGCCAATTTTTTGCGCTCGCCAGCAACGACAGCCTCGGGTGCGTGAGCCACGAAGCGCTCGTTAGACAATTTCTTCTCAACGGAGGCACGGAAACCGGTAAGGTATTCGATTTCCTTGTTTATGCGCTCTATCTCGGCGGCAGTATCCACATTGGAGCTACGGGGAATATTGAATTCCACCAAACCGACCATAAACGCCGTTGCAGCAGCGTCCTTGGAGGCGTTCTGTTCTATACTTTCCACACCTGCAAGTTTGGAAACAACTGGGCAGATTTCAGTGTCCACGGTGCCGATAACGCGAAGGACGAGTTTCTCGCGCTGCGGAATGTTCTTACGGGCGCGTACGCTGCGCACGCCGTTAACAATTTCCTGGGCCTGAGCCATCTGCGCAAGTACTTTCTCGTCGACTTCACCACCGGCAGGCATGCTGGCATACATGATGGACTCGCCGGCGGCGCGGCTTGCAATATTCTGCCACAATTCCTCGGTAATGAACGGCATGAACGGATGGAGCATGCGCAACAGATCGTCGAAGAAAGTCTCCACTTCCTTGAAGCTACGGGCGTCGATAGGTTCGCCGTAGGCCGGCTTGACCATTTCGAGATACCAGGACGAGAAGTCGTCGCGGAACAGACGGTAAACGGCCATAAGCGCCTCGCTGATGCGGAATTTGCCGAACAGATCCTCGACCTCGGCAAGAGTGGCGTTGAGACGGCTGCGGAACCAACGGAAAGCGTAGGCGTTTATTTCGGGCTGCTGCAGATTGCTGTCTACTGTCCAGCCGCGGTAAAGGCGGAAAGCGTTCCAGATTTTGTTGCAGAAGTTTCGTCCCTGCTCCACAAGTTTGTCGTCGTACATGATGTCGTTGCCGGCAGGAGCCGCCAGCATAAGGCCCATACGAACACCGTCGGCACCGTAGTTGGCGATAAGTTCAAGAGGATCTGGAGAGTTGCCGAGGCTCTTGCTCATCTTGCGGCCGATAGCGTCGCGCACGATACCGGTGAAATAAACGTTGTTGAACGGCTGCTTGCCAACGTATTCGTAACCGGCCATAATCATACGGGCAACCCAGAAGAAAATGATATCGGGGCCTGTTACGAGTGTAGCTGTCGGATAGTAGTAATTTATTTCTTCGTTGCCGGGGTTGTTGATGCCGTCGAAGTTAGTGACAGGCCACAGCCAGGAAGAGAACCAGGTGTCGAGTGCATCGGGGTCCTGGCGGAGGTCGGAAGCCTGCAAATCCGGGTTCCCGCTCTCCTTGCGCGCTTTCTCAAGCGCCTGCTCGGCGTTGATTGCCACAACAAACTTCTCGGGCTCGTCTTCCTTGTTGTAGAAATATACGGGAATACGGTGTCCCCACCACAGCTGACGGCTGATACACCAGTCCTTGATATTCTCGAGCCACAAACGATATGTGGTTTTGTATTTTTCAGGCACAAAGCGGATTATATCGTCCATAACGGGAGCGAGGCTCTGCTTTGCAAAGTGTTCCATGCGCACAAACCATTGCAACGACAGGCGTGGCTCGATGGGGACCTTGGTGCGTTCGGACAGACCGACGTTGTTCACGTAGTCCTCTACCTTCTCCATAAGCGCGGCTTCCTGCAAATCTTTGGCAATCTGCTTGCGCACATCAAAACGGTCCATGCCCACATACATTCCAGCTACCTCGGCAACCGTACCGTCTTCATTGAAAATGTCGATAATCTCCAGTTTATGCGTCTGGCCGAGCATATAGTCGTTCTTGTCGTGGGCCGGGGTAACCTTGAGGCAACCGGTTCCGAATTCGATGTCCACATAGCGGTCCTCGATAACCGGAACAATACGGTTTACGAGCGGAACGCATACCTTGTGGCCCTTGAGCCATGTATTCTTTATATCCTTGGGGTTGATACACATGGCGGTATCGCCCATGATGGTCTCGGGACGCGTCGTAGCCACAACCGCATAGTAGCGTCCGTTCTCATCCTTGTGTACCACGTTGCCCTCCTCGGTAACTACCGGAGACTCGTCGGCAACATAATACCGCAGATAATACAGTTTCGACTGTTCTTCCTCAAAGAACACCTCATCGTCGCTGATGGCGGTGCGGTTCTGGGGGTCCCAGTTCACCATACGCAGATCCCGGTAGATAAGGCCCTTGTCGTAAAGATCTACGAACACTTTAAGTACGCTTTCACTGCGCAACGGGTCCATTGTAAATGCCGTGCGCGACCAGTCGCAGGAAGCGCCGAGTTTACGCAGCTGCTGCAATATTATGCCGCCATGCTCACGAGTCCAGTCCCAGGCATGCTCGAGGAACTGCTCGCGCGTAAGGTCGGTTTTCTTTATGCCTTCCTTTGCCAGTTTGGCAATAACCTTTGTTTCGGTAGAGATTGAAGCATGGTCGGTGCCGGGTACCCAAAGAGCGTTCTTGCCTTGCATACGGGCACGGCGCACAAGGATATCCTGGATTGTATTGTTGAGCATGTGTCCCATGTGGAGGACGCCGGTAACATTTGGCGGAGGAATCACAACCGTATAGGCTTCGCGGGCATCAGGATGCGATTCAAACAGTTTGTTCTCAAGCCAGTAGGCGTACCATTTGTCCTCTACTTCGGCGGGATTGTATTTCTGCGGTAATTCGTTCATTGCTGTTGTGTTTTTTCAAAGTGCAAAGGTACGACAAATCCGCCAAATATCACCACGCGACCCCGATTTTTTCAAACACTGGAATAAATACTGCGGAAGCGTTCTTTCATTCGGCTTGCAAGTCGAATAACGCGACATATTCGCAGTTTGAGCGATTTTAGCTAATTTTGCAGACGCAATGGCAGACATATCACAAATACGCCTCGGCGAACACATATCATTCCGGCAGCAGCTTGCCCTCACGGCCAAGCTATCGGTGCCGGCTATCATCGCCCAGCTGTCCACAATCATGATGCAATATATCGACGCGTCTATGGTTGGACATCTCGGCGCTGACGCTTCTGCCTCTGTGGGCCTGATGAACAGCAGCCTTTGGATGGCGTGGGGCATAACATCCACAATAACAATGGGCTTTTCGGTACAAGTAGCCCACAGGCTTGGCGCGGGCGACCAAAACAGCGCGCGGGCAGTTCTGCGTCAGGGAATCGTGGCCTGCGCTATAGCCGGAGCAATAATCGCACTGCTGGGCATATCGCTGGCCTGGAAGCTGCCGCTATGGCTCGGCGGCTCAGAGGATATTGCCCCGCAGGCGACGGTTTATTTCTTAGTTTTTGTATCGGCAATGCCTGTTCTTGCCATGAACTATCTTGCAGGCGGAATGCTGCGCTGCGCGGGCAACATGAAAGTGCCGGCGCTGCTTAACATAGGCATGTGTCTGCTCGACGTCATATTCAATTTCTTCCTCATATTTCCATCGCACGACCTCTGTATCTTAGGCGTGCACATGCACTTGCCCGGGGCGGGTCTCGGCGTACTCGGCGCCGCATTGGGCACAGTGGCAGCCGAATGTCTGTGCGCAGCAGCAGTAATGTACTGGGTATGCCGGCGCCAGCCCGACCTGTGTCTGTACGGTGAGGAAGCACGCAAGAGCTACCGCCCTACCCTCCAGGTATTGAAACGGGCTTCGCACATCGCCGTGCCAATGACGCTGGAACACATCATTTTCTGCGGTGCGCAAATTACTATAACCGTTATTGTGGCGCCGCTCGGCGTGGTTGCCATAGCGGCGAATGCCTTTGCGGTAACCGCCGAAAGTCTGTGCTACATGCCCGGTTTCGGTATAGGCGAGGCCGCCACCACCCTGTGCGGACAATGCTACGGGGCACGCCGCTACAACTTGGTGCGCCGTTTCGCATGGCTCACGACAGGCGTAGGAATAGCTGTTATGAGCGTTATGGGCATAGCCATGTTTGTATGCGCCAGATGGATGATGGAAATAATGTCGCCGGTGGATGCCATTGTAGACCTTGGAGCAGAAATCCTGCGCATCGAGGCTTGGGCCGAGCCGATGTATGCTGCTTCGATTGTGGCATACGGAGCTTTCGTCGGTGTAGGAGATACCATGCTGCCGGCCTCGATGAACTTCGGCAGCATCTGGCTTATCCGCATACCTCTTGCAGCAATTATGGCACCGACAATGGGATTACGCGGCGTATGGATTGCAATGTGCATAGAACTCACCTTCCGAGGCCTGATATTCCTCGGGCGCCTATATTGGGGCAAATGGCTTAAACCCGACCGCACGCCGGCACAGCCCGACACATTCCCGGAAGCGGAGTAAGACGGTATCAATACCAGTCTATACCGTTGCTGCGTGAGGACCGTTTGTCATATTTGAGATCTGAAAGCAGCGACGACTTCACGGAAATGTGGAAGTTATAACTCTTGTACGGTCCAACGGGTACGAAACTTGCACGCATCTGGAAGCAGTGCATGTCGCGCGATATGTTGCAGTTCATATACGCGAGTTTGTGGGTATCGAAATTATAAGACGCCGAGAACGAAAAATTCCAGTTAGGTGTAGGCTGTATGTTACCCGAGAACGAGAGATTCTGCGTTATACGCCCGTCATATTCCAGCTTTTCCTTATTGAAAGCACCGTAGCCGTAGTTTACTGAATAGTTCAACGTAAGGCTCCACGGTACCGACCACTTCACGTATCCATCAGGGTTCATGTTCATACCGTTATGGTCGTCCATCCGGTCCTGACGGTCGCGATCGTTTTGGGCGCCGCTTTCGGGCGGATTGTTGTTATCGTTGTTCCTGTTATCGTTATTTTTGTTTTTCTTTTTGAAAGTATCGTTATTGAACGTGTAGCTGAACGACGTTCCCGTACGCATCAGGCGTCCGAAGCCTTTACCGTGAGCGATACGCAAACGATCTACTTTTACGGGGTTACCGGCTTCGTTGAGGGCGTACATATAGGGGTCCCACGTAGCCGAGAGGTTGAGATTGAAGCCCTTGGTGAGACGCAGAAGTATGGAAGTACTGATGTCGCTGAAACGCAGCGAGTCGGCGGCGATATTATAGCTCTGGCTGATGTTCAGGTTCTCGATAAGCGATATTTTCTTGTCGCCGACGGAATCATTGTCGCTCTTTACTTTCATTTCCAGATTGTTGGACAAGCTTAGGGATATCGAGCCATTCTTACCCTGCGACGGCACGCCGAAAAGCGCGTTTGGGAACTTGCTGTACTTGCGCACCTGCTGTGCGCCGCGGCTGTCCACATAGCTGTACTGCCCGTAGTATCCGAAGAACGAAGAACCAAAGTCGGGCGCACCGCTGAACGATATCGAGGGCGTGAGAACATGGCGAATCATCTTCACCTTCTTGCCTAAGAACCCCAACGGCTGGAAAAAGAGATACATCTTGGTATCCATCGACACGCTCGCCGAAAAATCCCACACGTTGTAGAAGCCATAAGTGGTATCCATCTGCTCCACACCACGCTCCTGATCCCAGGAACGGTTGACTTTGGTGGTATACATTCGGTCGTTGAAATTAAGCGACGGCGTTACATTGATAACGTTGAAAATATTGAATGTAGCCGACACAGGCACACGGTGGCTCATGCCATTACGCCAGTCCTTGATAAGGCTTTTCTGGAAAAACACATTCTGCTTGGCCGTGAGCGAATTCTGCAACAGACCGGTATAGGAAAGCTTTATTTTCTCATACCACTTCTGCGCGCCTATTGCTTTCTTGCGCTTGAACGGGTATAACTGCGAGAGTGTTGCGGTAACGTTGGGGAAAGAGATAGAGAGTGTGGAGTCCTGCGTACGCTGGTTAATGTTGAATGTTGTGGAAAGGCTCCATTTGGTACCGGGGAAACGGTACGTCATGTTGATTGTGGAGCTTTTTGTATTCTCCGTGAAAGAGGAGTTATAGTACGAATTCAGGTCGTTACGCGAGTAGCCGGATGTTGCGAAGTTCACACTGGCCGACAGGTTCATGTTCGGATTAGCTTTGGCATCCTGCGAATGGCTCCACACAACCTGGAAGTTGGTCTGGGTAGAATAGTCAGGCGAACCCTTTTCGCCCGTAATAGTTTTAAGGTAGCTAAGGTTGAAGTTGCCAGAGAACTTGTATCGCTTGGCGTATGTTGAAGTGGCACGAAGGCCCCAGCTGCCTTTTGTATAAACCTCGCCGGTGAGCGCGAGGTCGATGTTGTCGTTGATGGCAAAATAATAGCCACCGTCGCTAAGATAGAAACCACGGTTGTAATCGTCGCCAAACGTCGGTACTATGATACCGGAGGCATATTTATCCGTGAAAGGGAAATAGCCGAAAGGCACTGCCAACGGCAGCGGCAGTCCGGCCAGCACCATATACGCAGGTCCGGTAACCACATTTTTGCCCGGACGCACCTTGGCTTTGGTAAGCTGGAAGTAGAAGTGCGGATGTTCGTGGTTGTCGCATGTCGTGTAGCGGCCGTTACGGATATAGAAATCGTTGTCAATGTCTTTCTTTGCTGTACCGCCGGTAAGATACCCCTCGCCCTGCTGCGTAATAACATTGGTGATATAGCCCTTCTGCGACTTGAAGTTATAACGCATCGTCTTGGCCTCGTACTCGGTACCATTCTCGGTAAATACCGGCTTGCCTATAAGCATGTCGGAATCCTGACGGCCGACAGCATAGACAGTATTGTCCTTCAGGTCCATCTGAATCTCGGCCGCGTCGAGCTGGATGTCGCCGTATTTCACCGAACCGTCGCCGTACATGAAGGCCGAATCGCGGCGTATAATCAGCATCGAATCGGCGGCCGAGAAATCGACGGGTGCATCAAGATCGGTTTTCACATACACAATTCTTGACTTTCGGGCAGGGAGACGCGAGCTGTCGGCCGGGACAACCAATATCGAGTCGGAAAGACTGTCGGAGGCAAGTACAGCCGGCAGAACCACAGGAGCCGGAGCTCCTTCCGCCGGAGCTGAATCCCTCTGAAGTTCCGGCACAACAGGAGTATCGAAACCGACACCGTCGGGCACGACATCACTCACAAGTGCCAGCATAACTGCCGTCACGAAAAGAAAAATGTAAAGAAGTAGCGCTCTCAAAGCGGAAAAGCGAGGAGTATTGGAAAAATATTGCCGGGCAGGTTTATCCAACCCGGCAACTATTATATGAGGATGGGGTTATTACATATTCATGCCGCCGTCCACCTGGATAACCTGACCGGAGACGTAGGACGACATATCGGAAGCGAGGAAAGTTGCCACATCGGCGATATCCTCTACCTTGCCACCACGGCGCAGGGGGATTTTTTTGATCCATTCCTCACGCACGGCGTCGGGAAGCTGGGCGGTCATGGCAGTTTCGATGAAACCGGGAGCGATGGCGTTGGCACGGATACCGCGCGAGCCTACTTCCTGGGCGATGCTCTTTGCCAGAGCAATCAGACCGGCCTTGGAAGCGGCGTAGTTTGCCTGACCGGCATTGCCGTGAACACCTACAACGGAAGCCATGTTGATGATGGAACCGCCACGCTGACGCAGCATTATAGGGAGCACGGCGTTGATGAAATTGAAAGCGCTCTTGAGGTTTACAGCGATAACTGCATCCCACTGTGCCTCGGTCATACGCATCATCAGACCGTCTTTGGTGATACCTGCGTTGTTAACAAGAATATCGATGCGGCCGAAATCTTTAAGCACTTCGGCAACAACTTCTTTAGTCTGGTTGAAATCGGCGGCGTTGGAAGCATAGCCTTTCACCTGTACACCGAGGGCGGCAATCTCAGCCTCGGTGGCTTTGCCGTTTTCGTCAATGACAAGATCGGTGAAAGCGATGTTGGCGCCTTCGGCGGCAAAACGTAAGGCAAGGGCCTTGCCGATGCCGCGGGCAGCGCCTGTTATCAGCGCCGTTTTTCCTTCAAGTAATTTCATAATTCTAAAATTTCTCGGTTTAAATCCACCGCAAAGTTAACCATTTTCGCGCACTCTGCAAAAAGAATCACTATGGAAGGTTTATCTGTGATGATAATCGGTTTCTGTTAAGTCAACTACACCTGCATAAAAGAGGCTGTGCCGTAAAAATTGATTACGACACAGCCATATTTTCTTACAGGTCTTTTAAACTGTTATAATTTTATTCAAAAATTACAATTATAGGGCGGATGTGGAACGTTTCCTGACTCTCCCATAGTTTCTCTGTAGTTGATGCTGTAAGTGTCGGAGCAGGATTTCCAGGAGTCAGCACAACAGTTTTTAGAATTTCATTCTCCGGGATAGTCCGCGAAACGAATGCCACAGACTTGCTCGCGTCAGAACCGAAAATATTATTTTGGCTAAATATTGCTCTGAATTCCGAAGATCCGGTATAGCTTGTTCCGCCGGCAAACGAATACAGCATATTAAGCCATGTAGACAGTTGCTCATAATCAGGTATCAGCCAGCCGCTTGTATTTTCAGATGTTACAGCATGGGAGTTCACGTACTCAGTATAGGCTTTTCCCAATTCAGCATCTCTTAAAACATCCAGAACTTTATCGGAGCAGACCTTGGCTGTCTTATCATTATAGTTAGTCTGGGGACCTCCGGCACTAAGCTCTACACTCTTAGGAGTATCAGATACATTATCAAGTGCTACCGCATAACCTTTGATAGTCTTGTTTGCATCACCATATTTCTCGCCATTGTCGCTGCCAAGCGCTCCGGCATGGAATACTATCGCTACTGCATTATCCTTTGAACTCACAGCCTCACCATTGGCATTTATATAAGCGCCGACTGCAAATCCTGCAGGATCATCGATAGGTGTGTCCGGAACAACAGGTGTAACCGGATCATCGGTAGAAGGATTCGACGAAGTAGTTCCGTTAAAATCGGGATTTATTGATACTGATATGGTTATATTATCCAATTCAGACATTGATCCGCCAATTGTTGCCGAAACATTAATCTGCTTGTTAGCATCCAATGGAATAGAATTACCCGGTAATGTTATAGTCTGCTTCAATCCGCTTGACAACGCCAACTTTATGTCGCTCCCAAGATATGTAGTTCCGGACGGAGCGAATACGAACGTACTGAACCAGGGAGCATCTGTACTTTTGAAATTGCTGTTGCTCAGCGTTATTGCAGATGTTGTGGTAGTGGTACCGCTGAGAACGCTGTACGACGCAGGCGCTGTATACGTAACCTCCAGATTTCTGGCCAATGCACAAACCTCAGGATTCTTTGCAGTAAAACGAACATTCGCAAAGGGACGTATCAAAGTAACATTGGCATCATCGTCGAGCGACTCAACTTTACCGCAGAAAGCATCCATTGCTGCCATAAGGGCGGCATCCGTCATGTCGAAATTCGTGGTATTATAAGTAACAGCCTTTAAATCAGACGTATTATATACACTACTATTGTTCTTTACATAGTGAGCCCATAACAGAGCCTTTTTCGCTTTTGCACGTTCTGCGGAAGTGATTGTGAACGAAGCAGTACCATTAACTACATCTACTATCTTTTGGTTCAGTGCTTTATTGCCGTTTTCATCAAGCAACTGAAGCACGCATTTCATCGAGTATCCGGCCGGAACAGTAATGTCGGCACGGCTCTGAGGCGCAGGGTGCTTACTGTCAGCGTAACATCGCCACCCTTTACAATCGGCTCGTCAACTGTTGAAGCGCAGCCGGCGACAACAAGCGCGAGTAATAGCATTGCATAATGCAAGGTTCTAATTTTCATGATATTATGATTGAATTTATGTTCGGATAGTTATTAATTGCAAACTCAATATTTGTGGTTTATCAAAAGTATGTTAAAATTTACGTACGACAAAATAAAATTCTGCCAGAATCGCAGTATTTAATTTTTTTTAACAGACCGCATTTTACCTCGCATGCCAAACAATATCATACATAAAAAAATTGTGCCGGGAAAGAAAAATCCTCCCGGCACAAAGGTATTCATAAAAACTATTTACTACGCTTATTTATCGAGGGCCTCGTAAACCGAGTGGCGTGATTTGAACTCGGGAACGATTTCTTTCATGTGGCGAACGATAGTCATATCATCGTCTTCAAGACTGGATGCGTACAGAACGTCTATGTCGCGGCATACATCGGAATAGTCATATTCGCGTACTGTTGCGATCTTGATTTTGGGATGGAAAGTGGGCTTGGTGGTTTCCTGTGCGTTGAGTACCTCTTCGTATAGTTTTTCGCCATCTCGCAAACCGGTGAACTTGATTTCGACATTCTTCGCACCGCTGAGACTGATCATGCGTTTGGCAAGATCTACAATCTTGACTGGTTTACCCATATCGAAAACAAATATTTCACCGCCGTGCCCCATAGTGCCTGCTTCGAGAACGAGTTTGCAAGCCTCGGGGATGAGCATGAAGAAGCGGATGATATCGGGATGAGTTACAGTAACGGGACCTCCATGACGTATCTGCTCGCGGAACAGCGGAATTACCGATCCGTTTGAACCGAGCACATTCCCGAAGCGGGTGGTAACGAACTGAGTCTTACCTTCGATTTTGCCATCCTTGATTGCTTTGTCGAGGCTCTGAACGTATATCTCGCATATTCGCTTGGAGCAGCCCATTACATTTGTCGGATTGACGGCTTTATCGGTAGAAACCATGACGAATTTCGAGGTACCGTATTTCACAGCGAGATCGGCAATTATTCGTGTTCCCTCCACATTGTTGCGGATACTTTCGCCGGGGTTGTTCTCCATCATAGGCACATGCTTGTAAGCGGCGGCATGGAAAACATAATCCGGCTTCCATTCGCTGAAAATCTCTTCCATTCGCTGACGCATGGCTATGTCGCTCACAATGGTCTCGGCATGAAGATCTGGCCATTCACGAGCCATCATAAGACGGATATCATGCAGCGGGGTCTCAGCTTGGTCTATAAGGATAAGGTGCGATGGGTTGAATTGAGCAACCTGGCGCACAATCTCGCTTCCGATACTGCCTGCGGCACCGGTTATAAGTATACACTTTCCGGCAAGCTGATCGGCAACTGTCTTGAGATTGATTTCAATCTTCTCACGCGGCAACAGGTCGACAATATCCACCTCTTTCAACTGGGTATGGTCAAGGTCGGTCTTGCCGTCCCATTCCTTGTCAGCCTGCCGCATCAGTATCTGGACATTGGCTTTTATCAGATGTTCGACCATTGACTGGTTGTTGCGGATGTTCTCGTTCTTCAGAGGAGATACCAGCAGGGTGCTGACGCCCCGGGATTTCATTATGTCTACCACATTGTCATCATTAGGATAAACCCTGACTCCCATAAGCATACGGCCCTGCATATCATCACCATCTGTAATGAAACCATCTATATGGTACTCCGGACGCGGCGAGTTGCGGATACTCTTTGCCAGAGACACGCCACCCTCCTTCACACCATAAATAAATACAGGTTTGGTATTAATATTGGTAGACATTGTATCGTACAGATATTTGACCGCTACTCGAAGTGCCCACATAAGAGCAATAGAGATAAGTGCTGATATAATCAGTTCTTTCATCCGGATCGGGAAAAGCCACATATCTGAATGGAAACCATATTTGCACACTCCAATCATTGCAAGACCGGTAAGCATTGCAAAACCGACATGCTGCAAGTCCACGAACGAAGAATAGCGGATAATTCCCGAATATGTATGGAACAGTCGGAAACCAATAATATAAAATATCAGATAAAAAGCAAAGGCACCGAAAATGGCACCGAAATGAGCGTATGTGAATCCAGGCCCATTGTTTACAGCATATACCGCTAATTCCGACAGCAAGACTATCATACAGTCAAGCATCAAAATGCCCCACAGCGGGAGCGCTCTCTTAGAGAAATACCATCTCGATATTTTTGACAGTATCATGATTTCGAATTTACCAAGTTTATGGTTATACAATATTTCTTAACTACTAACGCAAGAATTCGAGAAATAGTATATCCCAACATTGAAAAATAATATGAATTTATAGTACCGGCCGACAACACACACAAATCCATTACACGATTCCGTGCCTAAATATTACATATAAATATAAAAAAGGCCGCGACTTTGGATCGCAGCCTTTCAGTTCCGCCGAATGGCGTGTTATGCTATTGCTTCTTTGATTTTGGAGACGATGTAGCGGACGTGGTCGTCGGTT
>CABPYL010000029.1 GCA_902461565.1 uncultured Porphyromonadaceae bacterium | reverse complement strand
TGCGCGCTGAAATCAACTGGAACGACTGGGGATATGCCAACTGGACAAACGACTCTATTACAGCATTTCCGGCCCTTACAGCTCTGGCCGCTACTTGGAATCCCGAAATGTCGGCTCTGTATGGCAAGAATGTGGGCGAAGAAGCCCGTTATCGCGAAAAAGACATACTCCTTGGCCCGGGCGTCAACATTTACCGCACCCCTCTCAATGGCCGTAACTTCGAGTATATGGGCGAGGATCCTTATCTCGCCGGTGAAATGGTTGTCCCTTACATACAGGAACTCCAGAAAAACGGTGTCGCGGCATGTGTGAAACATTTCGCTCTTAACAATCAGGAGAAGTGGCGTGGCAATATCAATGTAAAAGTCTCAGACCGCGCGCTGTACGAAATCTATCTTCCGGCTTTCAAACGCGCCGTGCAGGATGGCGGCGCCTGGAGCATAATGGGCGCCTATAATAAAATATGGGATGAACACTGTTGCCACAATTCCCGTTTGCTCAACGATATTCTCCGCGGAGAATGGGGCTTTGACGGAGTGGTCGTTACCGACTGGGGTGGTGCTCATGATACGAAGCAGGCGGCGCTCAACGGGCTTGATATCGAAATGGGTTCATTCACAAACGGCCTTACATCCGAATCGGAATTCGGTTATAATGACTACTATCTTGCCGACCCGTATCTCAATATGATAAAAAGCGGCGAAGTGTCGGAATCTACCGTAAACGATAAGGCTCGTCGTATTCTCCGTCTTATATTCCGCACATCGATGAACACTGGCAAGCCTTTCGGCTCGCTCACTACGCCTGAACATTATGCAGCCGCCAAGCAGATAGGAGATGAAGCAATCGTTCTGTTGAAAAACAATGGTATCCTGCCGCTCGATCCGACGAATACGCCTAATATCCTTGTTGTGGGTGAAAATGCTGTGCGCAAACTCACCGACGGCGGCGGTTCTTCGGAACTTAAAGTGAAAGATATGTTCTCGCCGTTGGATGCGATACGCGGCATTTATGGCGAAGGAGTGAAATTTGCCGAAGGTTATCGCACGGGACGCCCGATGTACGATGCCGAGGAGATCATACCTGCTGCAATTCTTGATTCTTTGCGCAACGAGGCTGTCGGTATGGCAGAGGATGCCGATGTCGTCATATATATTGGCGGACTGAATAAAAACGGGTTTCAGGATTGTGAATCTACCGACCGCCGCGAATATAATCTGCCCTGGAATCAGGATAAACTGATAGAGGAACTTGCAGCGGTGAATCCCAATCTTATCGTTGCAAATGTATCCGGCAACGCCTATGCAATGCCTTGGCTCGATAAAGTGCCGGCTGTTCTGCAGAGCTGGTACCTCGGAACGATGATTGGTCCGTCAATGGCCGATGTGATATCAGGAAAGGTCAATCCAAGCGGTAAGTTGCCTTTCTCGTTCCCTAAGAAACTTGAGGACAATGGTGCGCATTATTTCGGTGAGATATCTTATCCTGGTATCGAAGGCGCGACTGCCGGAAATGCAGCCGCAGACCTCAAGGGTGCCGACGTGAGCGCCGGTAACGACCCTCAGCAGGAGTATATTGAAGATATTCTTGTGGGTTACCGCTGGCATGACACCAGGAATATTCCGGCCTTGTTCCCCTTTGGCTACGGATTAAGCTATACCACTTTCAAATATGGTAACGCAACACTTTCCTCAAAAGATATGGCGCCCGATGGAACCGTTACGGTTACTATTCCGGTTACAAATACCGGAAGTGTCGAGGGCAAAGAGATTGTCCAGCTTTATATCCGGGACGAAAAATCCTCTCTGCCGCGGCCTGTAAAGGAACTCAAGGGATTTCGGAAAATCACACTTGCACCCGGTGAGACAAAAGAGGTGTCTTTCACAATCACACCGGATGATCTTAAATTTTTCGATGATTCCAGGCATGAATGGATTGCCGAACCGGGTAAGTTCAGAGCAATGATTGGAGCATCCTCAACCGATATCCGTTCCTCAGTGCAATTCTCATACAAATAAAAAAGATAGCCGTCCTTTGGGGCGGCTATTATTATCACTGCGGAAAAAAGACAGCTTATTCTACCAGTTTGAACTGGTCTTTGCCGACGCCGCAGACGGGGCATGTCCAGTCGTCGGGTAAGTCGTCGAACGACGTGCCTGGTTTGATGCCGTTATCAGGGTCTCCGGTTTCTGGGTCGTAAATCCAGTCGCATACCTCACATACATATTTCTTTTCCATAAATCGAATTAATGTTTTGTTAAAATGATGTTAATATCTCAGTTATTACAACACCATTTATGTTAAAATTGTTCGATCTATTCTGCTGATGGATTGTTCATTTTAAGGATGAATTGCTTTGGCGGAATGTCCATCTTGCGCTTGAATGTCTCCCGGAATGTTTTTATGTCCCTGAACCCACACGCTTCGGCAACTTTCTGCACGTTGGTGTTGCCGTTGCGGAACATTGCCACGGCTTTGTATATACGGTATTCGTTGATAAATTCGATAAGCGACATGCCGGTCATGCGTCTGATTTTCTTGTAGAGTGAAGAATGGCTCATTGCAAGACGTCCGGCGAGCATGTCTATGCCGAAGTTTTCGTCGGTCATGCATTCGTCGATTATGCTGCGGCATTTCATCAGAAACTTCTGTTCCTCACGGTTGTAGACACCGCCTTGAGGCTCTTTTATGGTGTGGTCGGCCGCAGTTTCCTCGAACAGACGATCAACCTGCATGCGTAGAAGTTTGAGCGATGTCGGTTTGGTAATGAATATGTCCACGCCTTCTTTGTAGGCACTGAGGACATCTTCTTCGGATGTTACTGCCGAGAAAATTACAATTTTAGTTTTCTTGGTCGCTCCGTTTGCCCGTAGCATGCTTGTAAGCGTATGCCCGTCTATTTCTGGCATCTTAAGGTCAGTTATAATAACGTCGAAATCCCCTTCTTTTGCCATTTCGAACGCTTCTTTGCCGTCGGAAGCGGTACTTACGGAGTATTCGTCATCGAACACATGCCCCAATAGCGTCAGAATCTGCGGATTGTCGTCAACAATGAGCATGGAGCGTATAGCCGTAGGGTTATGTATTTTCAGATTGTCATCCGGTATTGATTGCCCGTCGGCCAACGGCAGGATGGGCTGGAGGCTGCGCTCTCGGCCGTTATGTACTCCTTCGATGTCTTTTCCCTGTACTTTGGGGAGAGTTACAGTGAATACGGAGCCCTCGTTTACTCGGCTTTCTACGGTTATTGTGCCGTGATGCAGTTCTACCAGCTGTTTTACAAATGCAAGACCAATGCCGTCGCCGGGGCCTTGACTCCTGCCTCGTTCGGTGCGGTAGAAAGGCTCGAATATCTTGCTCTGCAGTTTTTCTACGATGCCTATGCCGTTGTCTGTTATGGAGATAACAACTTTGTCGCCTTTATCGCGTACGGCAAGTTCTATTATACCGCCTTTTGGGGTGTATTTATAGGAATTTGATATCAGGTTGCTCACAATCTGTTCCAGTTTATCGGGGTCGGCGTCGACCTCGATGGGTGGCGTGTCGTGCATGAACGTGAACTGATGCGATTTCTGTCGGCACAGCTGTTCGTAGTCGCTTGTTATACCTTTCAGAAAGCTGACGAGTTCGATTTTATACGGATTAAGCTGAAGATTACCTGTATCGTTTTTGCGGAAGTCGATTATGTGGTTGATTAACTTATTGAGCTTGGCCGAGTTTCGGTAGACGCCTACAAGCGAGCTTACTGGTACCGACTGTCGGCCAGAATCGAATAGTTCTTCAATCTGGGCAGATATAAGGAAGCACGGCGTACGAAGTTCGTGCGTGATGTTTGCGTAGAAATTAAGTTTGGCATCGTTGAGCTGTTTGATTGAATCGCGCTCAATCTCCACGAGTTTTGTTTTTTCGGTGTTTTTTATGTATTTGCTCCATATCGACATCGAAAGTGCAACAAACGCGAGGATAAGTACGAGCCATATTACCCGCATCCAGTTTGTGTCGTACCAGTGCGGTTTTATGTTGATGTCTAAGCATACAGGTTCCGTCCAGGAGCCGTCGGGGTTGGTGTGCTTTACAAGCAGTGTGTAATCGCCGGCTGGAACATTGGTGTATGTGGCCGAACGTATCGCGCTGGCGTCGTGCCAGATATCTTCAAGGCCATCGAGACGGCATTCAAACTGCATTTGTTCGGAATTCGACATGTCCGGCGCAGAAAAGTTGATTATAAAGAAGTTTTGGTCGGCATTCAGCTCAATTCTCTTGTCCCCGTGTGTATATAGGGGGATTTCGGTATATTCCTCGTCGAGAATGCGTATGCCCGTAAAGACTGTCTGAATCTGTTCGGAATTGCGGTTATAGTCATCGGGTTTGAAACTGAGCAAGCCTGAGGTGGTGCCGAAATAGATATTGCCGCCGGCATAAGCTGTTGCCTGCGGAGTGTAGCTGGAGGGCATCCTGGAATTGTTTCGGCGTACAAATGTATTGCGGGCACGAATGTATTTGTACAGACCGTTGTCGGTACCGAGCCACAGGTTTTTGTCTTCGTCCTCAATCATTGAAAGGACATGTCTGTTGCCCAGGCCATTGGATGCGTCGTAGAATACGGGAACACTGTCCTTGCCGGGGGATATCGAGCAGAAATATTTGTTGGCTATGTTTGCCCACAGGATGCCGTATGAGTCGATAAATAGGAATTTTGCATGGTATCCAGGAACTTTCACGCCGCCTTTCGACGGGCTATCGGAATATCGTTCTTCTATCTTGTGCGTTCTCTTGTTTACTTTGAATATGCCACTGTCGCGGGTGCCGACCCACATGAAGTCGCCGCCATCCACAATCGACATTACGGCGCATCCGGTAGCACCTTGTACTTCGGTAAAAGTATGCGTGGCTTTATTGAAAATTAGCAGCGAAGTCTGGCCTATCCAGATGTTGCCCAGTCCGTCATCGGCAATCACCCAGTATTTGGCGTTTCTGTTCGCGTTCTGTGCGGTGGGATGGGTCTGTATTTCGTAGGTCTGTGGCGACATCTCGAAAAGGCCGCCGGAATAGTCTACGCCCCAGATAAGGTTGCCGTCGTAGAGCAGCGACACTATGTTTGGTCCGGGCAAGGAGGAATTTGAGGAATTGAAATTCCTGGAACGGCCTGTCTTGGTGTCGTAGACATCCAGACCGCCGCCGTCGAGGCCGAGGAACAGTTTGTCATCAACGGGGCTTATGGCAGTAACGATGTCGTAGCTTATAGAGCCTGACGAGAGGCTGGATACGGTGTAGGTGTTCAGTTCGTGTGACGCCATAAACAGGCCGTGGCGATAGCTGCCGCACCATACGTTCTTGTAGCTGTCTACGAAGACGGTATACAGCGCGTCGCATGGGAAATTGGGATTGTTGGGTCGGTAATGTACTTGCTCACCGCTGCGTCGGTCTATGTGGTATAGTCCGCTGCCGTCGGTAGCGAGGTAAACGCCGTCATCTGTAGCGGCTATTTTCATCAGGCCGTCTATGCTGTGGCTGCTCGCAGCTGATAGCTTGCCGTCGGTCGAAACAATGTCGTGCACAGTCATAGGACAGCCAATGCCGGAACCGATGTATACTTTATTATATATGGTATCGCAGTAGATATTGATATTGTTGTCGAAGGGACGGGGGAGGGTATTGTGCAGCAGTTCACTTTCGCCGTTGTGCGAAAGAACCGTTACCCCTTCATTGGATGCCGCCATTATGCGGCCGTTGGTGAAAGGAACAAGGTCTGCATAAATTCTACTGTTCGGGCGTGCGATAATTGAGAACACAATGTCTTTCTCGCTGCGTCTTTCTTCTTTCAGGTCCAGTCTGAGAATATCGCCGTCACCGGTAAGAATAAACAGGTATCTGTCGTTGCCGAAAATACGGCTGACACGGTTTTTAATCATTTCCAGTTCACCACTGCCCGTTTTTCTGAATCCGTGAAAAAAGCGACAGTCCGAAAAACGGAAGAAATCAATACCCTGGTCTGTGCCTACCCATAGGCCTGTTTCAGTAGGAAAAAGACACCTAACCATGTTGTTCGAGATAGTTGAGCCATCCTCGGCGCAGCGGTACGTGGTTATGTTTTTACCGTCGAGCCTGGCCAGACCGTTCCAAGTTGCAACCCATATAAAGCCGAGATTATCCTCGGTGATGTCGTTTACGGAATTGTCTGGTAATCCACTTGCAAGGTCAAAAACTTTGAAGTATGTCGTTGCCACTGCCGGGATAGCTACAGAACGTGCCGGAATTAAAAACATTAAAAAAGCTACTACTGTGGCGGGGCAAAAAACATAGTGCATGGCATCAGATCTGTTTTTGGGAAATGCAATTGAAAGTGTATTAAAATGTTGTTGCGAATTTACGATTTGTAACGTCAGGGCATGGAGCGTATTTTCGTACAAAAGAGGTGGAAATTCTGATTCTATGACATAGCGGCTTCGAGATGCCTTGAAAATGCTGAAAAATCAGAAAAACGCCCTTTATTGGGGGATTTTTTTCTCACGTTCCTTCTGAATTGAGTGGTTATTTTGCAGCCGGAAAAAATTCACGTTTCTAAACGCTTTTTAATCTAATATGAAAAACTGCTACATTACTACATTAGCATTTTCCCTCATAATCGGATGCGGATATGCGTCTGCAGGCGAGTACATACATCCCGGTGAGATATGGGCCGACAATAATGGACGGCACATAAACGCGCATGGGGGTGGTATAATGGAAAAAGACGGTACTTATTATTGGTATGGCGAGCATAAAAGCGACGATACCAGTTCTGCTCTTGTCGGCGTTACCTGTTACTCGTCCGACAATCTTGTTGACTGGACCGACCGCGGCATCGCGCTTGCGGTAGTGGATACGAAGGGTAGTGACATAGAACGCGGCTGTGTTCTTGAACGTCCGAAGGTGGTTTACAATGAACTTACCGGCAAATATGTTATGTGGTTCCATCTTGAATTGAAAGACAAGGGCTATTCGGCCGCCCGTTACGGAGTGGCAGTGGCGGATAAGCCCGAAGGTCCGTTTACCTATCTCCGCTCTGGTCGCGTTCTCCCCGGAATGTACCCCGGGAACATGACATATGAGCAACGCTGCGAGGCCGAGTCGATCGAACGTCTGTCCGAACCCTGGAAAGATGCCTGGAGCGATTCATGGCGCGCCGATGTTCGTACCGGTATGTTCAATGCACGAGATATCTCGACAGGTCAGATGGCACGCGACCAGACCATATATATAGATGATGACGGCAAAGCCTATCACGTTTTTTCGTCGGAGGAGAACCTTACCCTTGTTATCGCTGAACTGTCGCCCGACTATACCTCGCACACAGGAAGATATATCCGTGTTGCTCCCGGCGATCAGAACGAGGCGCCGGCGTTGTTTAAGAAAGACGGTATATACTGGATGGTAACAAGCGGTTGCACTGGCTGGGATCCAAATGAGGCCCGCATGTATTCCGCACCCTCTATGTGGGGACCGTGGACTCGTCACCCCAATCCCTGCAAAGGCCCGGGTGCAGAGCTCACTTTCGGCGGACAGAGCACATATATATTAACATTGCCAGGTAAAGACAAGTATATTTTTATGGCAGATATATGGCGTCCGAAACATCCCTCCGATGCCCGCTATGTATGGCTTCCCATCACATTCACTGTCGACGGTACTCCGCAGATTCTGTGGCAGGATAAATGGAAACCTGAGACCTTTCTTAAGTAATTGAGCTAACAATAACATAAACCAAAAACATTTTCTCATTTTTTACAACCATGAAAACCTTCAAGGTAAACAGAACTGCAAGACTTCTGGCTTTGTCGGCAATGCTCGCGGGCGTGCCGTGCCTTCCTCTTACAGTGTCTGCTGAAACAGTGCCACAGGCACAGGCTTCAGCCTCAGTAATCAAGGGCGTGATTTATGACAATGAAGGCGAGCCGGTTATCGGCGCCTCTGTCAAGTGCAAGGAGAATCCGGCACTGTCGGTGGTAACCGACATCGACGGCAACTTCGTTGTTAAATCCTCCAAACCGGTAACACTCGAAATCTCTTACATCGGTATGGCTCCGCAGGTTATCAAGGCGAACCCCGGAACCCCGCTCGACATTAAACTACAACCCGGTACAAATGTGCTCGACGACGTTGTCGTTGTAGGTTTCGCCACTCAGAAGAAGGTAAACCTTACCGGTTCGGTAGGCGTTGCTTCGTCCAAAGACATCGAGAGCCGCCCTGTCCAGAACGTGGCCTCTGCTCTTCAGGGTGTGATTCCCGGTCTTAACATCTCGAACTCAACCGCCGGTGGCGAGCTCAACTCTTCAAAGCAGGTCAATGTACGTGGTATGGCAACCATCGGCGATGGTTCATCTGGTAGCCCACTCATTCTTATCGACGGCCTGGAAGGAGACCTCAACTCTATCAACCCTAGCGATGTGGAGAGTATTTCGGTACTAAAAGATGCCGCCGCATCATCCATCTACGGTTCGCGTGCCCCGTTCGGTGTAATCCTTATCACTACCAAGAAGGGCTCTGCAGGTAAATCGCAGATTCGCTACAGCAATTCCTTCCGCTTCAACCAGCCGCTTACGCCTATGAAAATCATGGACTCCTGGCACTATATCAACTATCTGAATGATGTAGCGTCGTACACAAACCCTGGTAGCCATGAGTTCAGCGAGGATTTCTGCGAACAGGCCTATGCCTACTACACAGGAGCAAGCGATAATTATATATATGAGAACAGATGGCAGGGAGAGAGCCGTCGCTGGGGTACAGGCGAGTGCGGCGGTACTTTCGCCAATGTGAACTGGATTGACGAACTGTACAAGAAAACAGCTTTCGCCCAGGAGCATAACCTTACCTTTACGGGTGGTAACGAAAAGACTACCTACTATGTAAGTGGTAATTATCTCGGGCAGGACGGTTTCCTCAAGTTCGGTAACGATACCTACGACCGTTTCTCGCTGATGGGCAAATTCAGTTCTCAGATGTTCAGCTGGCTCAACATACAGTACACAGGCCGCTGGATGCGTACCGATTACGACCGTCCTACCATCATGACAGGCGGTTTCTACGAGAAAGTGATTCGTCGTCTGCCTCCTACAAACCCCAAATACGACCCCAACGGTTATATCGCTGCCGACTATAACTACATAGAGCATCTTGAGAACGGTGGTCGCCACAAGGAGCAGAACGATATCTTTTCCAACCAGGTGAAGTTGGTTATCACACCGTTGATTGGATGGAACATCGTCGGCGAACTGAATGCACGTATCAAGAACGACTGGACGCACCAGTCGACCAATATTGTTTATGCTCACGATGCCGATGACCTCGAAGGACTTTCTTCCGAAACTGTGCACGTCGCTTTCGACTCTCCCGACCACAACAGTGTCTACGAGTACTCCTTCCGTGAGACATATCTCAATTACAATATATATTCAGATTACACCTTTAATGTAGCTGATAAAAATAACTTCAAATTATTGCTCGGTTTTCAGGCAGAGGACAGTAAGTACCGTAACCTCAACGCCAGTCGTCAGGATATGCTTACCGAGGAACTTCCAGTTCTTGATCTTACAACAAGCGAGACAGAATACAGTCTTGGAAGTGCATACGAGAAGTGGCGTACTGTAGGCTTCTTTGGCCGTATCAACTATGACTACGACAGCAAATACCTGGTAGAAGCCAACCTCCGTTATGACGGTAGCTCTCGCTTCCGTCGTCACAGTCGCTGGGTGTGGTCGCCTTCGTTCTCGTTAGGCTGGAATATCGACCGAGAAAACTTCTGGGAGAGCCTTCGCCCTGTTATCCCGAGTTTGAAGCTTCGTGGTTCCTATGGCCAACTGTCGAACCAGAACACTACCAACTGGTATCCTACTTACCGTCAGATGGGAGTTGCAAACCGTGGCAGTAACTGGCTTGTAAATGGTGCGCTCTCCAACAACGCGTGGTTCCCCCCACTAATTAATCCTGCTTTGACATGGGAAAAAATCCGCCATACCAATATTGGCATTGATTTCTCGCTCCTCCGTTACCGTCTGACAGGTTCGTTCGATTACTATTGGCGTACCAACAAAGATATGGTGGGAAAGGCTGTAAAACTCCCCGACGTAGTAGGCCTTGATGTTCCGCCGGAGAATTTACTTTCAATGCGTACTACAGGTTGGGAGCTTCAAATCGGTTGGCAGGATCATATCAACGACTTCAACTACAGCGTAAAGCTTAATCTTTCTGATGACCGTACCAAGATTCTTAGATTCCCGAACGCTGAGCGTCTCCTCAACACACACATTGAAGGCGAATATATAGGCAATATATACGGTTTTGAATCCCTCGGTGTGGCCCGCGATGACGAGCAGATGAACGCTCACCTGGCTACTACTAACCAGGACCAGATCGGCGCCAACTGGCAGGCGGGTGATATAATGTACAAAGACCTTGACGGTGACGGCGTAATTACGAAAGGTACAAGTCTCAACAATCTGGGCGACCTAAAGAAACTCGGCAATGACCAGCCTCGCTATCGTATCGGTATCAATCTGTTTGCACAGTGGAAAGGATTCGATGTAACGGCTTTCTTTCAGGGTGTTCTCAAGCGCGACTACTACTTCTCGCCTTACGGCGATCAGGGTACTGGCGGCAAGGGCGCGGTATTCTGGGGCGCTACAACAGGCGGTCGCTGGGAATCGTTGTTCCTTGAGGACCATCTCGATTACTGGCGAGACGAAAGCAGCGCGCTTGGGGAGAATCGCGACGCATATTATGCACGTCCTATCTATTATACGAACAAAAACCGTGAATATCAGGATCGCTACATGCAGAACGCTTCGTATCTGCGCCTGAAGAACCTGCAGGTAGGCTATACTATCCCGAAGAATATCACCCGTAAGTTCTACTGCAACAATCTCCGCATCTTCTTCTCCGGTGAAAACCTCTGCACTTGGACTAAACTCTCGAAGGTGCTCGACCCCGAATCGCTCGAAGTATCGTCGATGAAATCCGGTTCTTCCTATCCTATCGCCAGGACCTATTCTTTTGGTTTAACAATTGATTTTTAATCGTTTATTTCAGTAATAAAATGAAATCAGCATATATAAAATACGCAGGCATCGCGGCCGCTGTGTCAATGTCGCTCGCAATGGTTTCGTGCGACGATTATCTCGATATCACGCCTCCGTCGAAAGTATCGCCTGAGTTATACTTTGCCACAGCCGACCAGCTAGGAGCCTATACCATCAATTATTACAAGGGCAGCGATTCTCAGGGCGGACGTTGGCAAAACGCTTTCCCCCACCACGGCATCGGCGGCAGCTCCTACGAGACATTCCTTGACGGCGATAAAGGCACCGACAACGAGGACGGCACCGACAACCGTTTCTTCGACGGTGCTTCCAAGCACACTGTCGGTGACAAAGATGGCAGCTGGAGCTTCAGAACCATCAATAATATCAACTATTTCCTTGAAACTGTGGTCCCCAAGTATGAGGCAGGTTTGATTAATGGTCCCGATACTCAGATACGACATTATATCGGTGAAGGTTACATGCTCCGCGCTACTGAATATTTCGCCAAGTTGCGCGCATTGGGTGATTTTCCCATCCTCCGTAACACACTATCCCTTATCAAGGATACACTTATCGTGAAATCCAAGCGAATGCCCCGTACCGAGGTTGCCAAATTCATTATCTCCGATCTCGACAGCGCCATCATGCTTCTGGGCGACGGTACCGGCACTGGAGGTCGTAACCGCATCACCAAAGATGCTGCACGTCTGTTCAAAGCCCGCGTGGCCCTATACGAAGCCACTTTCGAGAAATACTTTGCCGGAACACCTTTCGTGCCTGACAAAAACGCAGGTTGGCCAGGCGTACAGAAGGAGTACAACGCCAACTATTCCTACGACAACGCCGCAGCCGTTGACTTCTTCCTCGACGAGGCCATGAAAGAGGCCAAGATTGTAGCAGATGCACATCCTATCCTCACCGCCAACAACAAGAAGATGGTGGGTACAAAGGCAGGTGCCGACGGTTTCCCCGCCAATCCCTACTACGACCTCTTCTGCTCTCAGGACGTTTCCAAGCGCGACGAGGCCCTGATGTACCGTTCGTATGATCTCACAATTGGCGGAGGCAGCTGTCTGGGCCAGTATATCCGCGGCGGACGAGGTTTCACACAGGAATTCCAGGGTGCTTTCCTCATGGACAACGGTCTGCCTATTTACGCTCCCGGTTCCAACTACAAGGGCGATGATTTCGTTGCCGATACAAAGGAAGGCCGCGACTGGCGCTGGCGCCTGTTCACCAAGGCTCCAAACGAGTATGTTTACTCCGACAACGCCGACATGCGCATCGGTTGCGGTAAAATCAACAAAATGGATGCCGAATATAAAGCTCCTGCGCTTGTAACCGGCGGTGTTGACTTCACCACTTCCACCGGCTACCACAAGGCTAAAGGATGGTCGCCCATTTCCGACTACAGCCGCGGTGGCCATGACCTTTCGGCAGCCATTATCTTCCGTACGGCAGAAGCATATCTTATTTATATGGAAGCCTGCTGGGAAAAGAACGGTGACGCTCTTGACAATGATGCATGGACATACTGGGGCAAGCTGCGCACACGTGCCGGCCTTCCTGCCGATGCCCATATAACCATCGCTGCAACCGACCTTGACAAGGAGGAGGAATGCTCCCACGATTTTGGCCTCTATTCAGCAGGCTCGCGCATCACTTCCAAGGTACTCTACAACATCCGCCGCGAACGTCGCTGCGAGCTGATGGGCGAAGGCATGCGTATGGACGACCTTATCCGCTGGCGCGCTCTGGACCAGCTCAAGACCACCCGCTACTTCAAGCACGGGTGCAAGATTTATGGTCCCATGAAGGAATGGTTCACCAATATCAGCAGAAAAAATCCTGAATGGAAATTCATGAAATATGATCAGGCTGATCCGAACAAGAACAACGTATCTTCTCCTAACGATACTGAAGGCGGTTTCAACGGTGATGCACGCTACTTCTCGCTGCTGCGTGTTTCTTCGGCCAGCGACTGGTACGAAAGCGGTTACAGCTGGCGCATGGCCCATTATCTTGACCCCATCGCCGAGGACCACTTTGTTCAGACGGCTACCGACGGAGACCTCAGCACATCGCCTATCTATCAAAACCCCTACTGGGGTATGATACACTCCACCGCCGCTCAACAGTAATATTAGAAATCTGTGGGGACGTGTCTCGATACTGACGTGCCAAAGACACGGCCCTACAGTAATCCAAAATTCAATAAAAATACATTTAACACTTTAATTCTTTATTAACCAATTCAACATTTTTTCAAGATGAAAAAGACTTTACTTCTTGCCACAGCTGCATGCTTCGCACTCGGCGCTTCCGCTCAGGAAGGTTACGTGAACCATGTTGTAAACGGATCGTTCGACGACCCCAACTACGTACAGGCTGTTCCTGGCGCGTATACTTGGGATCCCTGGAACACCTATAATAATCTTAGCAATCTTCCCGGCTGGACTACTTCCACCGGTGGCGAATGGAACGGCATCGCATATATCCTCCAGGGTGAGGACTGGCTGGGCGACGGCTTCACACGCCCCGAAGAAGATGATGCTTTCCTTGTGCTGCGTGGCTATGACAACAACGGCTGGGCAGATGTAGCCGCTTCTACAATTGTTACCGGTCTTACTCCGGGTGAGGAATATAACCTCGACTTTGTAATGATGGTCAGCTTCTGCGAAAAGGAAATGACTGCATGGGGTTCGGGTCCCGATCCCGACTACGGTGTAGTTATCTCCGGTGTTGATGGCGAAAATGCAGGCAAGCTGATTTCCTCAACAAATATCGCTGTTATGGACGGCTACGAGGAATCTGTAGACTGGACACCCATGCACTTTACTTTCGTCGCTCCCGCCGACGGCAAGGCTCACCTCAAATTCTACATCACCAACAACGGCTACTGGGACGGCAATAAGAAGCAGAAAGACCACTACCTGGGTCTCGACTGCATCAGCGTATGGAACGAAAACGAACCCGCAGGGGTTGAAGATGTCAATGTAGCCGACAACGCTGCCGTTCTGGGTGTATATAACCTTGCAGGCGTTCGCGTAGCCGACAACGTTGAAAGTCTCGGTGCCGCCAAGGGACTCTACATTGTCCGCACTGCCAATGGTGCCAAGAAGGTTGTACTCTAATTCATTCAAGCATTAAATTGACAGCCCCGGCGCCGCCTGGCGCGCCGCCGGGGTTTATTCGCCTCCCTCACAACCAGAATTCATTCTTATTTAAAAAGAACACAAAGTCTCATACCAAATGAAAAAAAATCTATTGACCGGCATTATGCTTGCTGCAATCGCAATGCCCGTATTTGCCGGAACTACCGATGAAATTGCGAACAAATATCCGGGATACAAACTATCCTTCAGTGAAGAATTTGAAACAGGCACAGTGCCCGACCATGACGTATGGAACTTTGAATATGGTTTCAAGCGTAACGAAGAAGACCAGCTCTACCGCGACGACCCCAGCAACGCTTTCATCCGCGACGGCAAACTCGTAATCCGCGCACTCTCCGACACTACAAAGAATCCATTCTACTCGCCTCTGTCGAGCGACAAGAATAAAAAGAAAAAATTCACGCACACATCCGCATCCATGCAGAGTGTGCCCCGTTTCCACTTCGGAATTTGGGAAACATGCGCCAAACTCCCCATCGGCAGCGGCTACTGGCCCGCTATCTGGGGTACTGGCAACACTAAAGGCTGGCCCTCCGCAGGCGAGCTTGATATTATGGAATACTACGGCGACGCAATCCATGCCAACCTTGCATGGGGCGATGACTGGCAGCATACAAAATGGAATAGCCGTGCACCTCGCATGGCCGAGTTTGCCACAGACTTTGCAGACGTATATCATATCTGGCGCTGCGAGTGGGATCACAATAGCGTGCGTATCTATTTGGACGACCGTCTGCTCAACGAGACTGATCTGGACATGACGGTGAACAGTGACGGATATAATCCCTACCGCGATCCTGACAACGGCTTTCAAGTGTGGCTGAACCTTGCTCTTGGCGGTATCAATGGCGGCGACTACAAGAATGCCACCTATCCCGCCGAATATCTTGTGGAATATACCCGTGTATATGAGCCTGCATCCGCCGATGCCGCTCTTATATATCGCATACATAAGGCCGAGAAACTCCTTGAAGGTACAATGGAAGGAGATGAGCCCATGCAGTACCCTGCCGAGGCACGCAAAAAACTGAGCGACGCCATTGAGATTGCTAAAGAACAGCTCGGCGCAACCGATGACGAAGTTATCGACACAGCCCTCGACGCCCTCCAAGGTGCTATGGATACCTATGAAAACTCTATGAGCACAGGCATTAAGGTGGGCGAGCCTTTCTCGCTGCTCCATACAGCCTCCAACTGCTATCTTTCTACCGGCTGGTTCGAGAATCATGAGTGTGTACTCGTCCTAAACAAAGGCGAGGAAGGTTACAACCAGATGTTTACCCTTGTGGAGACTCCGGAAGGCGCAAGCACCAAAGGCTACAACATCCTTACCGGCGACGGAAAATACGTATACCGTACAAGCTGGAATCTCTATGTTACAGACGATGCCTCGAAACTGAAAAACAACGATTATATCTTCAACCTCGAGATTGCCGACGGCAAAATTGTTATCAAGAATGCGGGCAGCGGCAAATATTTCGGTTCCGACAATACCACAGCATGGTCGCACCTCTACAGCGACAAGGCCGGCAAAGGTAATTCCAAAGCATATTTTGAACTTGCGGAACTTTCAGGTATTGAGGGTGTGCTTGCTGGGGATAGCGATGTTTCAGGCGTTTATAACCTTCAGGGCATGCGCGTGGCCGATAATATCGAAGCTGTCTGTGGTACAGGCAGGACTTATATTGTTCTCCGTGGCACCAAGGCAAGCAAGATGGTGCTCTAAGCCCATCGCCGCAAGACCGAATTAATAATCAGGTTATAGAAGTAGTTTTCTACGGTTGGATAAATAAATGGTTTTATTGGAGATGTTTTAGGTTAGCCGCTGCTCTCCTTCGTGGCGTAAATGCGCCCGGAGGGGGACAGTGTCTAAATTAACGACAATATGCGCAGACCTCTCAAATATATTTTTGCATTTTCCGTGTTTATGGCATGGGTGATGTCTGTATATGCCGGCGAGACCGGAGATTTGTTTTTTGAATCGGGCGAAGTGGAGGTAGAATGTCTGGGTGCGCGCAATGCTACCGTGCGTGGCAGCGGTGTGCTGCGTCTGACAGGTACCGAACCTTTTGACGGCGGTAGAATAGTGCTCGAAGGGGATGCTTCAACTGTTATTTTCGAAGGCCTTACCTGCACGGAGGTTCGCGACAGGTACCTCGGAAGCATTTTTATCGGCGACAGAGCTTTCGATGAGACAAAAGATAGATTGTCTATATACGGAAACGGTTGCGAGGTGATACCCGAAGGTTGGCTCCTGCCGTTGATCGTGTACAATGGTGAAAAGTGTACTGGCGACACCATGCACATCGCGCGCGACATATACTACCGCGGAAGAAAACTTGCACCGCGGGACTCGCATCTGCCGCAGATACTTCTTGGCGATTTTAATAACAATATACGTTCTTTCAGGCTGAAACGCGGTTTCCGCGCTACCTTCGCAAACAACGACAATGGCACCGGATATTCCCGTGTGTTCACCGCCACCGACAGTGATATTGTGGTTGAGTCAATGCCCGAAGGTCTTGAGTTTGCATCGTTCATCCGTGTGTCTCGGGCAGACCGCATAGGCAAGCGTGGTATCTGCGGCCTCGACGAGGTGGCACTTACCCGGTCGTCGTGGTATTATTCTTGGGGAGCCTCCGACGAAAGCGCTCCCGACTACGAATTTGTTCCCATGCGTCATAATATGTGGTGGGACGGCTGGGACAAGATAGATTCGCGCGTAAATACAGCTGATTTGCTCGGCTATAACGAACCGGATCATGCCGATCAAAGCGACCTTAGTCCCGATTATGCTATACTGAACTGGAACGATTTCATGCACTCCGGGCTGCGTGTGGGTTCTCCCGCTCCCGATGCAATTGAAAAGGATTGGCTCAAACGGTTCCTCGCTACAGCCGATTCGCTCAACTACCGCGTGGATTTTGTGGCCACGCACATGTACTGGAACAATCAGGATTCCGGGTGGCTCACAGGCAACATCTCGCGATTGTGCCGTGATGTGTACGGCGGCCGTCCTATGTGGATTACTGAATGGAACAACGGCGCCAACTGGACCAACGAATACTGGCCAGATTCAAAAGGCACCCGTCTGGATGCAGATTTTAAAGTGATTCTGGACGAAAACGGCAAGCAGACTACTGTCGACCGTCCTCACACCCCAGCCAACTCGGAGGTGCAGGTGAAGTGGCTCGGCGCTATGCTTCAGGCTTTCGACGATTGCGAGTGGCTGGAGCGTCATTCGTTCTATAACTGGGTGCAGGACGCACGCGCTGTCGAGCTTGCCGGCAAGCTCACTCCGGCAGGTAAGGTGTTCGCTTCGTTCCGCTCGCGCCCCGGTTTCAACCGCGATACCGAATATATCCACACTTGGCATATCGCCCCGCCGTTCCCGCAGCTCAAATCATACACCAACTATTGCACTCTTTCGTTCTATGACCATAACGGCGAGACAGGCGTGAATTATACCGTGGAGCGCCGAATCGACAACGGTCCTTGGGAAACCTACCGCGTGTTGGAACGTGATGTGGATTATCAGGTAGGTAAGAGTCATAAAATTGTCATATATTATGATGTCAACGGCCGCTATTCTTTCCGCGTCAAGGCCCGTTCATATAAAGGCGATGAATCCTGCTGGTCGCGCGTGGTAAGCTGCGATGTTACAGCCGGAGCAAAAGCCCCCGCCGCCGCACAGTTGCGTGTTGCCGTGCGCGACGGTGTCCTCTGCATCACTTCGCCTGCGCGCCGCGAGTGCGATGTTGTCGCAGCCGATGGCAGGGTAGTGCGCCGTATCGCATTGGAGGCAGGGCAGGAGGGCACCGTCGATGGTCTCCCGCAGGGAGTTTACATTGTCAGCGGTGTGAAGGTGCTGATTTAGTCCGAAAATACTTATATTTGCAAAAATAAACCAATTCAAGATATAATACCAATTATGAAAAACTGTCTGCTCGCCGGAATAATCGCCGCATTGGCCGCTGTGAATGTCGCAGCGGCTCCTGCTGCCGACGAAACGAGCGCTTATCTGTTTGTCTATTTCACGGGTAACGACGTCCGCGACGAGGCCATTAAATATGCCGTCAGCCGCGACGGGCTCAACTATACCGCCCTCAACGACAATTGCCCCGTAATTGATTCGCGTCTCATCAGCGAGACCGGCGGCGTGCGCGACCCGCACATCCTCCGCACCGAGGACGGCAAGCATTTCTATATGGTCGTTACCGACATGACAAGCTGCAAGGGTTGGGATTCCAACCGTGGCCTCACCTTGCTCAAATCCGACGACCTGGTTAACTGGACCGCTTCGGTAATAAACATTCAGAAACGATACAAAGGCAACGAAAACCTCAAACGAGTGTGGGCGCCGCAGACAATTTACGACCACGACGCCGGCAAATACATGGTTTACTGGTCCATGCAGCATGGCGACGGTCCCGATATCATATACTACGCCTACGCCAACGACGATTTTACCGATTTTGTTGGAAAGCCCAAGCCTCTGTTCATCCCAAAGGACAAAAAATCGTGTATAGACGGAGATCTTGTCTATAAGGATGGCGTATATCACTTGTTTTATAAAACCGAGGGCCACGGCAACGGCATACGCAAGGCCACTACGCGCAAGCTCACCTCCGGCAAGTGGACCGAATCACCCGACTACAAGCAGCAGACCGACAAGGCCGTGGAGGGCGCCGGCACTTTCAGGCTGATAGGCTCGGATAAATACATCCTGATGTACGACGTATATATGGACGGCAAATACCAGTTCACCGAATCCTCCGATTTGGAGAATTTCAAGGTTGTGGACGATGCTGTCAGCATGGATTTCCATCCTCGCCACGGCACCGTTATCCAGATTACGGACGACGAATACAACCGCCTCCGGAATGCTTTCCCGTCGTACATCAAAGGACTTGAAAATCCCGTTCTTCCTGAATTTCATGCCGATCCGGAGATAATGTGCTCTGAAAACACCGGCGAGTATTATATATATTCCACCACCGACGGCTTTCCCGGTTGGGGTGGCACATACTTCACCTGTTATTCCTCGCCGAATCTGCGCGACTGGACATACCGTGGTGTGAATCTGGATGTTTCTACAAACCAGGTGCCTTGGGCCGACGGCAACGCATGGGCTCCGGCTATTATCGAGAAAAAGGAAGCCGATGGCAAGTATAAGTATTATTTCTATTTCAGTGCCAATCCTGTCGCCGGTGGCGGTAAGAAAATAGGTGTAGCGGCAGCCGACAGCCCCACTGGACCTTTCAAGGCTCTTGACCAACCCATTATCGCCGAATCGCCCGTCGGCAGTGGCCAGCAGATAGATGTGGATGTTTTCCGCGACCCCGTAAGCGGCAAATATTATCTCTATTGGGGTAACGGGTATATGGCCGGTGCTGAACTCAATGATGATATGGTTTCAATCAAACCGCAGACCGTTACCGTGATGACGCCCGAAGGCGGGACGCTTCAGGATTATCAATACCGCGAGGCGCCGTATGTGTTCTACCGCAACGGCAAATATTATTTCATGTGGTCGGTGGACGATACCGGTTCCGCCAACTATCATCTCGCCTACGGCACAGCTGCGTCGCCTCTCGGTCCGTTTGAAGTGGCCGCGTCGCCCGTCGTTCTCTCGCAGAAGGACGACAAAATCGGCACGGCACATAATTCGGTACTTCAGATACCCGGTACTGACAGCTGGATTGTGGTATATCATCGCATAAATCCTGCATACCGAGACGACCGACCGGGCATACACCGCGAAGTGTGCATAGACCGTATGCAGTTCAACCACGATGGAACCATAATAACAGTAACTCCAAACTGATATTACTATGAAAAGGATTCTGATATTGACGGGTGTCTTGGCCGGTGCATTTCTTTGCTATACGCAGAATGTGGCGGTACTTCGTGCCGACAAGCCGGGTGCATCCATCTCGCCGACGATGTACGGCATTTTCTTCGAAGACATCAACTATGGCGCCGACGGCGGACTATATGCTGAGATGGTGAAGAACCGCTCTTTTGAATTCCCGCAGTCGCTTCTCGGATGGACAGCTTTTGGCAACGTAGATGTGTTGGACAACGGCGGTCCGTTTGAAAACAATCCGCATTTTGCTCGGCTGTTTCCGTCGGGCCACAGGGAAAAATATACCGGCATTGAAAACGAGGGCTTTTTTGGCGTTACTTTCCAAAAAGATTCACTCTACAACTTCTCGGCCTACATGCGAGCTCCCGAAGGAGCAGGCAAGATACGCGTGGAGCTCTGCGACCCGGCCTCGCCGGGCGAATCGCAAGTCATGGCTTCTTCTGTGATTGATGTTGATTCAAAAGATTGGAAGAAATATACCGCGCAGCTTCGCCCGACAACCGGTGCGGACAAAGGTGTGCTACGTCTGTTCCTCGTTCATCCCGACAAACATTTTGTCGATGTCGAGCATGTGTCCATGTTCCCCACAAACACATGGAAAGGACGCGAGAATGGTTTGCGTACAGATTTGGCTCAGGCGCTTTGCGACCTTCACCCCGGCGTGTTTCGTTTTCCTGGCGGCTGTATTGTGGAAGGTACAGATATTCCCGACAGATATCAGTGGAAGAATACTGTCGGCCCGGTAGAAAACCGTCCAACAAACCTCAATCGATGGTTGTACACATTCCCGCATCGCTTTTTCCCGGATTACTATCAGTCGGGCGGTCTCGGATTTTATGAATATTTCCAGCTCGCCGAAGACATCGGTGCTGAACCGCTGCCTGTGCTCAACGTCGGCCTTGTGTGCCAGTACCAGAACAGCGACATCGGGGCGCATGTCCCCGTGGATTCCTTGCAGCCTTACATAGATGATGCGCTTGACCTTATCGAGTTCGCTAACGGAGCCACAGATACCGAATGGGGCGCTTTGCGCGCCGATATGGGGCATTCCGAGCCTTTCAATCTCAAGGTAATGGCAATCGGCAATGAGCAATGGGGCCCGGAATATGTGGAGCGCTTGGCTCCGTTTGTAAAGGCGCTTCGCGAAAAGCACCCCGAAATCAAGATAATCGGTTCGTCCGGTCCCGATTCCGAAGGCGATAAGTTCGATTATCTCTGGCCCGAAATGCACCGTCTCGATGTTGACCTTGTGGACGAGCATTTCTATCGCAACGAGGACTGGTTCCTGTCGCAAGGCACACGATACGACAAATATCCGCGCAAGGGTCCCAAGGTTTTCGCAGGCGAGTATGCCTGCCACGGCAAGGGCAAAAAATGGAACCACTTTTATACATCGCTTCTCGAGGCCGCTTTCATGACTGGTCTGGAGCGTAATGCCGATGTTGTTGAAATGGCAACTTATGCTCCGCTTTTCGCTCATGTCGATGGTTGGCAGTGGCGCCCGGATATGATTTGGTTCGATAACACACGCTCTGTAAAAACTGCAAGCTACTATGTGCAGCAACTCTACGGCCTCAATCGCGGCGAACGTGTGTTGCCGTTGACTATGGACGGGCAGCCAATCGCAGGACTTGACGGTCAGAACGGACTTTTTGCATCTGCTGTTATAGATGGTAATGATATAGTTGTGAAAGTGGTCAACACCGGGCTTGCCGAACAGCCTTTCTCACTCGATATCCGCGGGCTTAAAAAGGGACGCAATTTCAGTAAGCTGACTACCACGCGAATGACCGCGCCCGATGATGCTGAGAATACCTTGGACAATCCCTATGCGGTCGTACCAGAATCCACAACTTCGCAGATAGATACCACCCGCGGCTGGACGGATACACTTCCGGCTCGTTCGTTTTCTGTTTACCGATTCACAAACTGACAAAGAGCAAAGATCATGAATAACAAAGATATTGTAGCAATAGCAGTGGCAGCTTTTTTCGCATCAATGCCTGCACATGCGAAAACAAAAACAACGGCAACAGGTTATCCGATAGAACCGGTGTCATTTACTGAGGTACATATTACAGGTGATTTCTGGATGCCGCGCATGGAAGCGAGCCGCAATGTAACCATTCCTCTCGCGTTCCGGAAATGTGAGGAAAACGAGCGCTACGCTAACTTCGACCGCGCGGCGCATCCTAGTGAGGAATATAAGGTAGGAGGCTTCCCTTTTGATGATACGGATGTCTACAAAACCATCGAAGGAGCTTCGTATTGCCTTGCAATCAGACCGGATAAGAAAATAGAGGCTTACATAGACAGCGTAATCGCCGTTATGGCAGCCGCGCAGGAGCCTGACGGGTATCTGTTTACTGCCCGCACACAGAATCCTCAACATCCGCATGAATGGGCCGGAAAGGAACGCTGGTCCGCAGTTGAAGTGCTCAGCCACGAATTTTATAACCTCGGCCACATGATTGACGGCGCAGTTGCACATTATCAGGCCACAGGCAAACGCAACTTCCTCGATATCGCCATCAAATATGCCGATTGCGTGATACGCAACATTGGCAACGGAGATGGACAGAAACGTGTGGTGCCCGGCCATCAGATTGCCGAAATGGCGCTTGTGCGGTTATACACTGTTACGGGCGATCGCAAATACCTCGACCAGGCCAAATATTTTTTAGATGCGCGCGGAACGACAGACCATAAAGATGCTTACACCCAGAGCCACATTCGTCCTGCAGAGCAGAAAGAGGCTGTGGGCCATGCTGTGCGTGCCACATACATGTATTCGGGTATGGCCGATGTCGCTGCTATTACCGGCGATGTGGCGTACATCAGTGCGATAGATTCAATTTGGGAGAACATCGTTAATAAGAAGCTCTATATAACCGGCGGTATCGGCGCTCGTCATCAGGGAGAATCCTTCGGCGCCAACTACGAGTTGCCCAATGCTTCGGCATATAATGAAACATGCGCAGCCATTGGCAACGTGTACACCAACTATCGCCTTTTCCTGCTTCATGGTGATGCAAAATATTATGATGTGCTCGAGCGCACGCTGTATAACGGACTTATTTCCGGAGTATCGATAGACGGAGGCTCGTTCTTCTATCCTAACCCTCTTGCATCCACCGGTAATTACAGCCGCAAGGCATGGTTTGGCTGCGCCTGCTGTCCGAGCAATATCTGTCGCTTCATGCCTTCGTTACCTGGATATATCTATGCAGTGAAGGACAAGGATCTATATATAAACCTCTATATGAGCAATACTGCCAATGTGGAGGTGGAAGGAAAGAAGCTGACGTTGTCGCAGAAGACTGCCTATCCTTGGGATGGCAACGTTAGGATAAGTGTAGACAAAGGCAGTGCCGATATGGCAGTGCGCGTACGAATACCCGGATGGGTTCAGAATATTCCAGTCCCAGGCAATCTGTACGCTTATGTTGATTCAGAAAATCCCGGGTATACTGTAAAAGTGAATGGCGATGAAGTGTCCGGAACCCTTGAAAACGGTTATCTCGCAATTGACAGACGTTGGAAGAAAGGCGATAATATCGAGATTAGTTTCGATATGCCGGTGCGTATGGTAAAAGCCAATGAGAATGTGGCCGATGACCGTGGTCGTATAGCTGTAGAACGTGGTCCTATAGTATATTGCGCCGAATGGCCGGATAACGATTTCAATATCCATACCACCATACTCAACCGTAAACCGGAATTCAATGTAAAGAATGATATGGAATCGTTGGGCGGTATTGTTCGTATATCTACTCCAGTACAGTCACTCGGATATACTGCAAGCGGTGAACTAGAGGCAAGGCGACGTACTCTTAATCTGATTCCTTACTATGCGTGGGCTCATCGTGGCGAAGGGAACATGGCCGTTTGGTTGCCTTACGACATAGCAGCCACGACAGTAACGACTCCGCAACAGGAAAAACAGGCCGACAATGGATTCTTCGGACATTAATTCTCTGATGAAATGAAGTATAACTTTAAACGGATAATTCTATCGTTTTTTATCGCGGCTTGCTTTTCCGGCGCGTCGGCAATAAAGGTCAGGGAGGTGTCCGTAGCTCCCGGCTATGCCGCGACCTCGGTTAACACGGCAGTATTTCGCGGCAGCTCGTTAGTCAGCGACTGCAAACATCAGTATATAGCTTTCTATGACCCCGATGGCAAAATTGTTGTTGGTAAGCGGAAGATCGGAGGCAAGAACTGGACTCTGAGCGTCACTCAATATAGCGGAAATGTAAAGGACGCACACAATGTGATATCGCTTGGCATTGATGGCGACGGTTTTTTACATCTCAGTTTCGACCATCACGGTCATCCGTTGCACTATGCGAGGTCCGAAGCTCCCGGTTCGCTGACTTTCGGCGAGATTGAGCCGATGACAGGCGTCGACGAGAGCGATGTTACCTACCCCGATTTCTATACGTTACCGGATGGCGATTTGCTTTTCGCCTATCGTTCCGGTGCTTCTGGCCGCGGAAACCTTGTTCTCAACCGCTACTCAACCAACGAGCGCAAATGGTATCGCGTACACGATATTCTTGTAGACGGCGAAGGTCAGCGCAACGCTTACTGGCAACTTTGCACAGATAGAAACGGTGTTATACATCTGTCGTGGGTATGGCGCGAGACATGGCTTGTAGAAACCAATCACGACCTGTGCTACGCCCGCTCGCGCGACGGCGGCAAGACGTGGGAGCGCTCGGACGGCACAAAGTATACTTTGCCCATAAATGCATTCACAGCTGAGGTAGCCGTAAGAATACCGCAGAACTCCGAACTTATAAACCAAACCTCCATGAGCGCTGATGCAAACGGAAATCCATGTGTAGCCACATATTGGCGCGACAGCGACAGCAAGGTTCCGCAGTTCCACATGGTGTGGCACGACGGAGAATCGTGGCACACATCTCAGGTAGGCAAACGTACAACGCCTTTTTCGCTCAGTGGTGGCGGCACAAAGATGATACCTATATCACGGCCTGCATGTGTCTGGAGCGATAAGTGCATGATGATGGTTTTCCGAGATGCCGAAAGGGGATCGAAGCTATCGGTTGCCACTTTGGAAAACGGCGACAGCGAATGGACAATCACAGATCTTGGTAATACTGACCTCGACGCATGGGAACCCACCATAGACCGTAATCTATGGCAGGATAGAGGAAAACTGAATGTTTTTGTCCAACCGACACATCAGGGCGACGGCGAAAAGACGGTGAGCGGCGCCATGCCTACAATAATTAACGTTACGGAGATAGAATATTGAAACAACAAAATCAATCATATATCGTGAAATTCATAAGGAAAATATTTCTAGTCAGCCTTATGGCTGCGTCTTTCGCGACATCTGCGAAGGAACCGGGACAACTGCCCTTTGTTCAGGGCGAGCAGTGGCTCGACACCTCGGGCAAACCAATCAATGCTCACGGCGCAGGCATGTTGTATCACAATGGCAAGTATTATCTGTATGGCGAATACAAGATAGGCGAAACCATTCTGCCCGAATGGGCGACGTGGGAGTGCTACCGCACCGATGTTACTGGCGTCAGCTGCTATTCGTCTGATGACTTGCGAAACTGGAAATTCGAGGGCGTTGTTCTCAAAGCCGAGGATGACCCCTCCAGCGACCTCCACAAATCCAAAGTTCTCGAGCGCCCCAAGGTGGTGTACAATCCCAAGACAGGCAAATTTGTGATGTGGGCACATGTGGAGAGTGCCGACTACGGCAAAGCGGCAGCCGGTGTCGCAGTGGCCGATTCTCCGACCGGACCGTTCAAGTATCTTGGTTCTTTCCGTCCTAACAACGCCATGAGTCGCGACCAGACTGTGTTTGTCGATGATGATGGTAGAGCATATCAGTTCGCCTCGTCCGAGAACAATCAGACGATGTACATTAACGAGCTTACCGCCGACTATCTGCGCCCGACAGGACGTTTTACACGAAATTTCATTGGCGCGAGCCGTGAAGCGCCGGCTGTATTCAAGCGTAACGGTAAATACTATGTGCTCACGTCCGGCTGTTCCGGTTGGGATCCTAATGTAGCCCAGGTGGCTGTCGCTGACTCGATAATGGGTCCTTGGACCGTTTTGGGAGACCCCTGCCGCGGTCCTGAGGCCGACAAGACTTTCTATGCGCAGAGCACATACGTGCAGCCTGTGCAGGGAAAGGAGGATTGCTATCTCGCCATGTTCGACCGTTGGAACAAGACCGACCTTGAAAATTCCCGTTACGTATGGCTCCCCATAGTATGGGAGGGCAGCATGCCTGCCATTCCCTGGAGCGATACAGTAACACTCGACGGCTACAAGGATAAGAAGCGTTTCGAGGCAGGGCAGGGCACTTTCCTGCTTAATGGCGAGCCTTATGTGGTGAAAGCCGCCGAGTTGCATTATCCCCGAATTCCGCGGGAATACTGGGACCAGCGCATCAAACAGTGCAAGGCGCTAGGTATGAACACTATATGCCTCTATACATTCTGGAATTCGCACGAGCCTAAGCCCGACAAGTTCGATTTTACTGGTCAGAACGATCTACGCGCATTCGTAAAACTTTGCCAGGATAACGATATGAAGGTTATCCTTCGCCCAGGTCCTTATGTATGCGCCGAATGGGAGATGGGCGGCCTGCCCTGGTGGCTGCTTAAGAAAAAAGATATCCGTCTGCGCGAGTCCGATTCTTATTTTCTCGATCGCGTGGATAAATTCCAGAAAGCTGTCGCTGGACAGGTGGGCGATCTGACGATATCGGACGGCGGTCCTATTATAATGGTTCAGGTTGAGAATGAATATGGATCCTACGGCATAGACAAATCCTATGTTGCCGCTATCCGCGATATGCTTCGCAAGAATTTTGGAAACGATGTAACACTGTTCCAGTGCGACTGGTCGTCGAATTTCCTTAACAACGGTCTTGAAGACCTTATTTGGACAATGAACTTCGGCACCGGCGCGAATATCGACCAGCAGTTTGCCAAACTGAAGGAAGTGCGTCCGGAAAGTCCGCTGATGTGTTCCGAATTCTGGAGCGGCTGGTTCGACAAATGGGGCGCCAATCACGAGACGCGTCCTGCCGCCGACATGATTGCCGGTATAGACGAAATGCTCTCCAAAGGCATCTCTTTCAGCCTCTACATGACCCACGGTGGCACCAACTGGGGACATTGGGCAGGTGCCAATTCACCAGGTTTCGCCCCCGACATAACTTCTTACGACTACGATGCGCCTATCAGCGAGTCCGGTCAGCTCACGCCCAAGTACTGGGAACTCCGCAAGACACTCTCCGAATATATGGACGGCAAAAAACAGGCCGCTGTGCCTGCATCCATAAAGTCTATTTCGATTCCGGCGTTCGCTTTTAAGGAAGTGGCTCCCCTATGGAGCAATCTTCCCGAGCCGAAACATGACGCAGCGATAAAGACAATGGAAGAATATGACCAGGGCTTCGGCTCAATACTCTACCGAACTACGTTGCCTGAACTTATAAAACCGGCTTTGCTCACCGTCAACGACCCTCACGACTTTGCCCAGGTGTTTGTGGATGGAAAATATATCGGCAACCTCGACCGCCGCAACGGCGAGAAAGAAATCACTATTCCCGCATGCAAGAAGGGCGCGCAACTCGATATCCTTGTAGAGGCTATGGGCCGCATAAACTTCGGCCGAGCGATAAAGGACTTCAAGGGTATAACCGATAACGTTACCGTAACTGTTGATAATGACGGACATGAATTTGTCTGCGACCTCAAGAATTGGCAGGTTTACAATATAGAGGACGAATACAGCACATACACCGGCATGAAATACCGTCCGTTAGAGGCTGCCGACAAGACTGATGGCAGATATCCTATAGGAGCTTACCGCGCAGTCTTTAATGTGAAGAAACCTTCCGATACATTCCTCAACTTCGAGACATGGGGCAAAGGCCTTGTTTACGTTAACGGTCATCCAATGGGTCGAATCTGGAAAATCGGTCCCCAGCAAACGCTCTATATGCCTGGATGCTGGCTTAAGAAAGGCGAGAACGAGATTGTTGTGTTCGATATAGTTGGTCCGAAAGAGCCGAAGGGCGAAGGCCTCAAAGAACCCAAACTCGACCAGCTCCTTGTAAAGAAGCGTGCCGTTCATCGTGAGTCCGGTCAGGAACTCAGTCTCGCGGGTGAGAAACCTGTTGCTGCAGGCAAATTCAAACCTGGCAACGGCTGGCAGGAAGTAAGGTTTGCTGGGCCGGTACGAGGCCGCTACGTATGCGTAGAAGCCCTTGATGCCATCAACGGCAAGGATATAGCCGCTATCGCCGAGATGTATCTGCTCGACGGCAAAGGCGAGCGCCTGTCGCGCGAACCCTGGGTTGTGATGTACGCCGACAGCGAGGATACCGAGGGTGTGAACCGCTCCGCCGACAAGACTTTCGATCTTCAGGAATCAACATATTGGCAGACAGCTCCCGGAGCCAAGTTCCCGCACACCGTCGTTATCGACCTCGGTTCGGAACGTGAGCTTTCTGGCTTCCAGTATCTGCCGCGCATGGAAGCCGAAGTGCCCGGTGCCATCGGCAACTACAGAATTTATGTAAGAACCGACAACTTTAAGTACTGATACAATGAAAACCAGCATTATACATTTATTCACAGCCGCCACGCTCCTGTTTACCGGAGCACAGGTTGCCGCTGCACCCAACGAGGCTCAGAAGGTACGCAAGATTATCGAAAAAGTGAACGATCACTGGCAGGCTACACATACCCCCGAACATAACCCGTTCTGGGACAATGCCGCCTACCATACCGGCAACATGGAAGCTTATGCCCTTACGGGTAATACCAAATGGCTCGACTATTCTCAAAAATGGGCCGAGCATAACAATTGGTGCGGAGCTACAAGTAATGATCGCAGCAAGTGGAAATATAACTATGGCGAGACGCCCGAGCATGTTCTTTTCGGCGACTGGCAGATATGTTTTCAGACCTATGCAGACCTGTACAATATCCTGCCGGACGACAGCCGTATCCGCCGTGCACGCGAGGTTATGGAATATGAAATGTCAACTCCACAGAACGATTATTGGTGGTGGGCCGACGGGTTGTATATGGTTATGCCTGTCATGACCAAATTATACAACATAACAGGTAACAAACAATATCTGGATAAGCTGTACGAGTACGTTCAGGTGAGCGACAGCATCATGTACGACGCAGACGAGGGCCTGTACTACCGAGATGCCAAATATGTATGGCCCAAACATAAGAGCGTGAACGAAAAGAAGGATTTCTGGGCACGCGGCGACGGTTGGGTGCTTGCGGGCCTCGCTAAGGTTCTTAAAGACCTTCCTGCCGATTACAGCAATCGTAAATTTTTCGAGGACAAATTTGTGAAAATGGCTGACGCCGTCGTAGCCATACAACAGCCCGAAGGCTACTGGACACGTTCTATGATGGACCCCGAACATGCGCCTGGTCCCGAGACAAGCGGCACAGCGTTCTTTACCTATGGCCTGTTGTGGGGCATGAACAACGGATATCTCAAAGATTCCAAATATCTCGATACGGCTCTTAAAGGCTGGAATTATTTAAAGAATACCGCGCTGCAGAAAGACGGTTCGGTAGGGTATGTTCAGCCTATCGGCGAGAAAGCCATTCCCGGTCAGGTGGTAGATAAAAACTCTACTTCCAATTTCGGTACCGGCGCTTTCCTGCTGGCGGCATGCGAGTATGTCCGACATCTCGAAAAAAACGACAACGCGGATCGTGCCTATTGGAGCGAACTCGCCTATAACATGGCATATCCTGTGCTTAGCGAGATGGCCAACGGCACTTTGCAGAAAAACATGCTTGTGGAGGTCAGTCCCAATTGGGACGGACGCGACAAGCGCGTTACATACATGGAGGCTTTCGGTCGCCTGATGGCCGGTATTGCGCCTTGGTTGGCATTGCCCGACGACGGTACCGCCGAAGGCGCGCGTCGTGCAAAACTGCGCGAACTCGCCCTGAAATCTTACAAGAATGCGGTAGACCCGCAGTCGCCAGACTATCTCCTGTGGCGTAAGGAAGGGCAGCCTCTTGTGGATGCTGCATATATAGCCGAGTCGTTCCTGCGTGCATGGGATGCGCTGTGGAAGCCACTCGACCAACAGACCAAGGACCGTTATATAGAGGAATTTACACTTATACGCCGCATCGATCCTCCCTATACCAACTGGCTTCTTTTCTCTTCGACAATTGAAAGCCTCCTTTGCAAAGCAGGTGCTCCCTGCGATGAATACCGCATTAATTCTGCCGCTCGCAAGATGGAAGAATGGTATACAGGCGACGGATGGTACTCTGACGGTCCTGTGTTCGCATTCGACTATTACAGCAGCTATGTGTTCCATCCCATGTATCTTGAAACACTCGCTACCATGCGCGATGCCGGACGCCGTACTCGTATCGACTACGGCAAATATTATGACCGAGCCCTCACACGCACCCAGAAATATGCCATTGTGCTCGAACGCTTCATCTCGCCCGAAGGCTCCTTCCCCGTTTTCGGCCGTTCGATACCTTACCGCATGGCCACTTTGCAACCTCTTGCTCTAATGGCTTGGTACGGAAAACTGCCCGCTGGCATAACCAACGGTCAGGCACGCGCAGCTCTCACATCCGTGATGCACAGAATGTTCGACGGCAAGGAGAACTTCAACGAGAAAGGCTACCTTACCATAGGCTTCGCAGGACGTCAGCCCAATGTGGCAGACTGGTATACCAATAACGGTTCGCTTTATATGACTTCTCTGGCTTTCATGCCTCTCGGCTTGCCGGCAACGCATCCTTTCTGGAGCGACGCCGCGCAGCCCTGCACGCAGCAGAAAGCCTGGAACGGCGATCCCTTCCCCAAGGACCATCAGTGGAAGGACGTGATACGCACTTACGATTTATTCTGACAGTTCTAACATAACGTGAGTTCGACGAAAATAATTAAAAGAGTATCAGTTGATTATCGTACACTCTTTCAAGATTAATCATCGGTTTCTTAGGGAAAAGACAGTATGCCGCAATCCCTCCGATGAGATTCACGACAAAATTCGTAAAGGAACGATGTCGGGAGTGTTCAATCTGAGCGATATTTTTCAGCTCGTCATTGATAGTTTCGATTACCGCTCTCTTGCGGAGCAATATCCTGTCATACATAGGCCTGATTCCACCTTTCATGTTGTTTTTAAGTTTGGTTATCAGCTGTATGCCGTCAATGAAGAGTTTGCCGAACAGGTTTTTGCCGATATAGCCCTTGTCTCCGACAAGTTTGCCATAAATGAATTCTACGAAAGATTTTATTTTCAGAGGCTCACGGTCATCGACATCGCCGGGTGTTATCATGAAGTTCAGTATCTCTCCTTTGTCATTGCAAATCAGATGCAGCTTAAAGCCGTAGAACCATCCTAAAGAGCATTTGCCGCGTTGTGGCAGCCCCTTGAAAACCTTGTGCATGTGGATCGCTGGTTGCGGCACACTCGCAGCAGAGAGCTGTCCACGAAGCTGATTCCGGTATATTTGCCAAGCAGACATTTCTTTACGAATATGACGAAATGTACCACTATGGATTTTTCCAGTTCCGTAAATCTCCCGTATGATACTGTATCGGGAAAAAGATGGCGGTATCTGACGCATATCTCATTGAGATAAAAATGTTTGAGACATTTATGATTGGAGCTGTGGAACATAATCATTATAACCATAATCTCAGCCTGCGACATGCGGCAGTCTCTGTGATAATCCCGTTTTCGGTCATTACGGGGCTCCGAGAGGCCTCTGCGACGGAGCATGGCATCAAAAACTTTGCAGAATTCATCTGCCATTACGAATATTTCTGTAATTTTGTCATCGGTAAGCATAGCGATAAGGGTATTTTTTTGTATTTCAACACTATAAATTTAATACTCTTATCGCTAATCACCAAATTTTCAATTACTTAATTTTCGTCGAACTCACGTTAACATAAATCCAACATCATTATGATAAACTTCTCACTTGAGGGCAAGGTCGCCCTCGTTACAGGCGGTGTCTACGGCATCGGTTTTGCAATCGCAAAAGCGCTCCATGATGCAGGCGCAAAAATCGTTTATAACTGTAATACTCAGTCTGCTATGGATATGGGTATCGCCAACTACAAGGAAGCCGGAATAGACGCCAAAGGCTATATGTGCGACGTTACCGACGAAGCCGGAGTACAGGCTATGATTGCTGACATCGAAGCCAATATGGGCGGCGTAGATATTCTTGTTAACAACGCAGGTATAATCAAGCGTATTCCCATGACCGAAATGAGCTGCGACGATTTCCGCCTGGTTGTCGATATTGATCTTGTGGCCCCGTTTATCTGCGCAAAGGCTGTTATTCCCGGTATGATCAAGAAGGGACACGGCAAAATCATCAATATATGCTCTATGATGAGCGAACTCGGCCGTGAGACCGTTAGCGCATATGCCGCCGCAAAGGGTGGTCTGAAGATGCTTACGCGCAATATATGCTCTGAATACGGTGGGGCCAACATCCAGTGCAACGGTATAGGCCCTGGTTATATCGCAACGCCTCAGACGGCACCTTTGCGCGAACGCCAGGCCGACGGCAGCCGCCATCCTTTCGACCAGTTCATTGTTTCGAAAACTCCGGCGGGTCGCTGGGGTACTCCCGAAGACCTTATGGGTCCGGCAGTATTCCTGGCGTCTGATGCTTCCAACTTTGTGAACGGACATATACTTTACGTCGACGGCGGTATCCTGGCCTATATTGGCAAGAATCCGCTGGAGGTATAACTATATGGAACAAATATTTTCATATATAATCGGACTTGGCGCTGCCGTGATGATGCCAGTTATCTTCACGGTGCTTGGCGTGTGCATAGGCATAAGGATCGGCGATGCGCTCAAGTCCGGTCTGAAAGTCGGCGTCGGTTTTATCGGCCTTTCGATTGTAACTGCGCTGCTTACATCTGCGCTCGGTCCGGCTCTCAATACAGTGGTGGATATCTACCACCTGCAGTTGAAAGTGTTCGACATGGGCTGGCCCGCAGCGGCCGCCGTGGCCTATAACACAGCCGTAGGTGCTCTCATAATTCCGGTGTGCCTCGGAGTGAATATACTCATGCTGCTGACCAAGACTACCCGCACTGTCAATATAGACTTGTGGAATTACTGGCATTTCGCCTTCATCGGAGCCGTGATTTATTTCGCGTCTGATTCCCTCGCATGGGGTTTCTTCGGCGCCATCGTATGTTATATTATCACACTTGTTCTGGCGGATATGACGGCATTCAAATTCCAGCGCTTCTATAAGGACATGGACGGAATTTCCATACCCCAGCCTTTCTGTGCCGGTTTCGCCCCCTTTGCGTGGGCCATTAACAAAGGCCTAGACAAGATTCCGGGTATTGATAAGCTCGAAATCGACGCCGAGGGCATGAAGAAGAAATTCGGTCTGCTTGGTGAACCGCTTTTCCTTGGTGTGATCGTTGGCGTGGCCATCGGCTGTCTTACATGCACATCTTGGAAAGAGATAGTAGATAAGATTCCCTATATATTCGGTCTCGGTATAAAGATGGGGGCGGTAATGGAGCTTATTCCCCGTGTTACCGTTCTGTTTATCGAAGGTCTTAAACCTATAAGCGACGCAACGCGTTGCCTTATAGCGCGTCGCTTCAAGGGTGCCGACGGCCTGAACATAGGCATGAGTCCCGCACTCGTTATAGGCCATCCGACAACGCTTGTGGTTTCGCTGCTCCTTATACCGGTAACGCTGTTTCTTGCTGTGGCTCTACCCGACAATCAGTTTTTGCCTCTGGCATCACTCGCCGGAATGTTCTATGTGTTCCCTCTTGTACTGCCGTTCACCAAAGGAAGCGTGTTCAAGACGTTTATTATAGGCCTGATATTTATGATAGGCTCGCTGTACATGGTAACGAATCTGTCGGGGTGGTTTACGCTTGCCGCGCAGGATGTTTATTCCGTTACCGGCGACTCGGCTGTAGCTATTCCCGTCGGTTTCAGCGGGGGCAGCCTCGACTTCGCCGGCTCGCCGCTCGCCTGGATTATATTCCAGTTGTCCCACAATATGAAATGGATAGGCGCCGGACTGCTCGTGCTCGTCTCTATGGTCCTGATGTGGCGAAACCGCGTTAACATTATTCGTAACCAGAAAATGATGATTGCCAACAATTCAACTATTAATCTGACACAAGAATGAAAAAAACTGTATTCGCGGCCATGATGCTTGCCTTGTCTATGGGCGCTCCCGCAAAGACAAACTATACTATCCTTCGCGCATGTCATCCCGATGACGTGAAGCATTACGACACAGAACAATTGCGCTCGCACTTTATGATGCCCAAGGTGATGGAAGAAAACGTTATTAACCTCACCTATTCCATGTACGACCGCATAATCTACGGCGGTGTCATTCCCACGACGGTTGTCGAACTCGAGACAATCGACCCACTCAAGGCCGAATATTTCCTCGAGCGTCGCGAACTCGGCGTTATCAATATCGGCGGTGGCGGAATTGTGAATGTAGACGGCAAGGACTATGAACTCAGTTTCAAGGATGCCCTCTATGTAGGCCGAGGTAACAAGAAGGTAACTTTCAGAAGCAAGGATAACTCTATGCCTGCCAAGTTCTACTTAAATTCCACGCCTGCGCACAAGGCTTACAAGACCCAGCTTGTTACTATCGACGGCCGCAAAGGTACAATCAAGGCAAATTCATTTGCAGCGGGTAAGGCAGAGGAGAGCAATGCCCGTGTAATAAACCAGCTCATCGTATCTAATGTGCTTCAGGAAGGTCCTTGCCAGTTACAGATGGGGCTGACAGAACTTAAGCCGGGATCCGTATGGAATACCATGCCGGCGCACACACATGACCGTCGTGTAGAGGCTTATTTCTATTTCAACGTTCCCGAGGGCAACGCTATCCTGCATCTTATGGGCGCTCCTCAGGAAGAACGTCTTATATGGCTGCACAACGAACAAGCTGTTATGTCGCCCGAATGGAGCATCCATGCTGCTGCAGGCACATCCAACTACATGTTCATATGGGGTATGGGTGGCGAGAACCTCGATTACGGCGATATGGACAAGGTTGGTTATACCGAAATGAAATGATCCCATTAATAAGTACAGCTATGAGTAAAATAATAACTTTGGGCGAAATAATGCTACGACTCTCTCCGGCTGGATGCAGACGTTTTGTGCAGGTCGACAGTTTTGATGTTATCTGGGGCGGTGGAGAGGCCAACGTCGCCGTCAGCTGTGCCAACTATGGTCATGAGGCGTATTTTGTGAGCAAGTTGCCGGAGCATGAAATTGGACAGGCGGCTGTCAACGCTTTGCGTCGATATGGCGTGCACACGGATTATATCGCCCGCGGAGGTAATCGCGTGGGAATCTATTATTGCGAGACCGGTGCTTCGATGCGTCCGTCGAAAGTAATCTACGACAGAGCCGGGTCGGCAATTGCAGAAGCATTGCCGGAAGATTTCGATTTCGACGCTATAATGGAAGGAGCCGACTGGTTCCATTGGAGCGGTATCACTCCGGCTATCAGCGATAAGGCAGCAGAACTTACGCGCCTCGCATGCGAGGCGGCAAAACGACACGGAGTTATAGTGAGCTGCGATCTCAACTTCCGCAAGAAATTGTGGACGAGCGAGAAGGCACAGAGCGTGATGCGGCCGCTGATGCAGTATGTAGATGTGTGTATAGGTAATGAGGAGGACGCCCAGCTATGCCTCGGCTTCATACCTGATGCCGATGTTGAGGGCGGCAATACCACAGCCGAAGGCTACAAGGGCATCTTCAAGGCTATGGCCGACGAGTTTGGTTTCAAATATGTTGCGTCTACTTTGCGCGAGAGTTTTTCGGCTACGCATAATGGCTGGAAGGCTATGATATACAATGGTAAGGAGTTCTACGAGAGCAAACGTTACGATATCGACCCTATTATCGACCGTGTAGGGGGAGGAGACTCTTTCTCTGGCGGACTTATCCACGGTTTGCTTACAATGGAAACCCAAGGCGAAGCTCTTGAATTTGCCGTAGCAGCCTCTGCACTCAAACAGACGGTCAACGGCGATTTTAACCTTGTAAGTGAAGCTGAAGTCAGGGCTCTTGCAGGCGGTTCGGCCAACGGTCGCGTTCAGCGCTGAATAATTATGAAGCAATTTCTGCAAATTCTATCAGCTACAGTGCTGACGGTTATAGCGAAGATGCCAGTAACAGCAACTGTGCCGACAGATTCCGTAAATATTTTTGTTTACAGCATCAGTCCCGAAAGAGGTAGCCTACGGGTTGCATGGGATGACAATGGAACATGGCGAAAAGTGGGTTCTGGCGATGGAATCGAGCTGGTAAAATCGGATTTCGGTGCATGGGGCACGCATAAAAAAATGTACGAGCCGTGCTTATATCGTACCCCGCAGGGCTGGCGATGCCTATGGTGGGTAACCGATAGCCATTTCACGGTTGCCAGCGCCGATTCGCCGGATCTGATAAGCTGGAAACCGCAGAAATATGTAACAGCCGCAAATTCATTGGAACTTATAGATAGTTCCATGATCGGCACCTCTCCGGCAACAGTGGTTGTCGGGGGAACTGAGTACAAAGGTGGTATCGTCCGGATGTCCAGACCCGAACTGCTTGAGTTACTCGCTCACGGAATGCGCACCGAGGCTGCTGACATTCGCAACTCCGAGCGCGTTACCGCCGACACACTATGCCCATCGTATAGTTTGCCAGTTTCTATGAGAGCGACGCGTAATTCTCTGCCGACGGTTTGTGTAAGCCCTCATCTGTTCGGTATTTTCTTTGAGGATATCAACTACGCTGCCGACGGAGGTCTATATGCCGAGTTGGTGATGAACCGCGATTTTGAGTTTCTCAACGGCGAAGGACGCGAACCCGGTTGGGGACCGACGTATTCCTGGACACTGACGGATGCAAAAGGTATGAGACACCAGCCTGTTATAGCTACGTCAAAGCCTGTTCATCCCAATAATCCGCACTATATTTCAATTCCCGCCAGTCCTTCTTGGATTGCGCTTGATAACGCAGGTTTCGGAGGTATTACTCTGAGGAAAGATGCTGACTATAAACTGTCGGTTTTCGCACGGACTTCCGATGGGGCGCCTGCTGTGCTGCGCGCCGAACTTTTAAAAGACGGCCGGATATTAGCGGCGGCAGATGTGTGCATACAAGGTGGTGTAGGGTGGCAAAAAGCTACTGCTGAATTACGGGCGGAAACTTCTGTTTCGGGTGCCAAGCTGCGCATCGTTATTCCCAAAGGGACAGCCTGCGACCTCGACATGATTTCGCTCTTTCCCTCCGGTACTTGGAAAGGGCGGGAAAACGGTCTGCGTGCTGATATGATGGCCGCTCTCGACAGCATCCACCCTCGTTTTGTTCGCTTCCCTGGCGGTTGTGTGGCTCATGGCAACGGTATCGATAATATCTACGACTGGAAAGGCAGCATAGGACCACTTGAAACTCGACGACCTCTACGTAATCTGTGGGGATACCATCAGACGCGCGGGCTGGGATACTATGAATATTTTCTTATGTGCGAAGATCTTGGCGCTGAACTGCTGCCGGTGCTCGCCGCCGGTGTTCCGTGCCAGAACAGTTCTTGGCCTTCGCATTGTTCCATTGACGAACTGACTTCCGCCGGACAACAGGGTGGCGTACCTATCGAAGATATGAAAGAATACACAGAGAATGTTCTTGACCTTATCGAATATGCTAACGGCTCTGTCGATTCTGAATGGGGCGCCAGACGTGCGGAAGCCGGACATCCCGCGCCGTTCAACCTAAAATACATTGGGATAGGCAACGAAGATCTTATTTCCGACGTATTCGAGGAGCGTTTCCGGATGATTTACAATGCTGTTGCAAAGGCATATCCCGAAATCACTGTAATAGGTACTGTCGGGCCCTTTCACAGTGGTGCGGATTATGATGAGGGATGGCGTTTCGCCCGCAGTTTGAATGTGCCGGTGGTAGACGAGCACTACTATGTGTCGCCCGGCTGGCTTATCAATAACCGCAACTTCTACAATGGTTATCCTCGGGGCGGAACAAACGTGTACCTTGGCGAATATGCCTCGCACATTCCCGATAGAAAGAGCAACATAGAGACAGCGCTTTCCATAGCGCTTTATCTTACAGACGTGGAGCGTAACAGCGACATTGTACGAATGACTTCATATGCTCCGCTATTTGCCAAGAAAGGGCACACGCAATGGAATCCGGACCTTATATACTTCGATAACGATGGAGTGTTCCCTACTACTGACTATTATGTACAGAAACTCTTTGGCTCCAATCAGGGTGATGAATATCTTCCTGTGGAACTATCATTCGATACCCTCAATCCTGCGGCTGCACGCCGTATCGGCTACTCGCTGATGCGCGACAGTACGTCGGGAGATATTATATTGAAAATTGTCAATCTATTGCCGGCTAACGTATTGGTAGAGCAGGAGTATAAAGGCAACGCATTGTGCACAACTCTGACAGGCTCGCCGGATGCCGATTGCGTTATTCCATATTCAGAGGTGGTCGCTGTTAATGGTACGATTGATGTACCGCCGTATTCACTTTCCGTATTCCGGTTCCACGGAGCGGCAAAATAATATAAAATAATTATGGCTAAATTCAAAAAGATAGATGTTTTTAATAAAATGGAGGCAGCTCCTATGGTGCCAGTATTTTATAACGGCGATTCAGCTACGGCGTGCGCGGTTGTAAAGGCTTGCTACGACGGCGGCGTTCGCTGCTTCGAGTTCACTAATCGTGGCGATTTTGCTCACGAGGTGTTTGCCGAAGTGGTAAAGTTCGCTGCAAAGGAATGCCCGGAGATGGCTGTCGGTGTTGGCTCTGTGGTTGAACCTGACTCTGCGGCTCTGTATATGCAGCTCGGCGCTTGCTTCGTTGTAGGTCCGCTCTATAATCCGGAAATAGCCCGCGTTTGTAATCGACGCCAGATACCTTATATTCCAGGATGCGGAAGTGTAAGCGAGGTTGGTGCCGCTCAGGAGGCCGGATGCGAAATTTGCAAGGTATTCCCCGGAGATGTACTCGGCCCGAAATTCGTCAAGGGTTTAAAGGCCCCGATGCCTTGGTCGAAACTGATGGTAACGGGTGGTGTAGAGCCGACGGCTGAAAATCTAAAGATATGGTTTGCCGCCGGGGCCGATTATGTGGGCATGGGCAGCAAACTTTTTCCTAAAGAACGCGTTGCGGCTGCCGATTGGAAATATATAACCGACAAATGCCGCGAGGCATTGTCATATGCGGCCAAATGAGAAGAATAGTTGTTTTGGCGATGGCCGTACTGCCGTTGGCGGCGATCGCAGTGTGCATAGAGGTGGCAAACCCCAACGATTTCAGCCATAAGACAGTTGTGCAGACCGATGCCCGCAAAGTATTTGCAAAGACGAAATCAACGGCTTGCTATATTATTGACAGCAGCGGACGCGAAGTTCCATCGCAGCTGACTTCGGACAGTCTGTTGCTTTTTGAGGCGGAACTTCCGGCAAAAGGTAGGGCTGTTTATAATGTTATCCCTTCGCAGGCGATGCACAAATACAGCCTCGCAGCTTGTGGGCGTGAGTATCCCGAGCGTGCCGATGACGTGGCATGGGAGAACGAAACCGCAGGCTACCGAGTATATGGTCCGGCTACGCAGGCAAAGGGTGAGAAGGGATACGGCTACGATATCTTTTTCAAATACGAAGGCGCTCCCGTTGTCGAAGAATTGTATGCTGCCCAGTGTAGTGCCGAAAACTGGCGGAAAGCCGATTCTCTTAGGCTCATCGATCCCAAATTGGCCGACGATTTTATCGCATCGTTTACTTATCACAACGACCACGGCAAAGGTATGGATTGCTATGCGGTAGGGCCGACTATGGGCGCCGGAATTGCTGTGCCTTTGCTTGCCAACGGCGAATTTGCTTTTCCGTGGTGCTATTCAAAGGCACGGATTATCGATAACGGACCGCTGAGGTTCACTGTTGAACTTGAGTTTGAACCACGTGCGGTAGGCGCTGATAAGGTCGTAACCGAAACAAGACGCATATCACTCGATTCACATGCTTTGCTCAACAAATGCTGTGTTAGCTACAAAGGCCTTTCCGGTACCACGCCAGTGGCTGTTGGTTTTCCACTACGCGACAGCAGCAGAAAGGTAGCGGATAAATCCGGTATCATTGCTTACTCCGATCCGACACAGGGCGATGGCAATGGTAAGGCATATCTTGGCATTGTCGCTCCCGCTGGATTCAGCCGTACCGGCGAGACACAGGGACATATAATCGGCGAAACCGATTTGCTTGCCGATGGTGAACTCGGATACTACTGGGGTTTTGTATGGGACCGTAATATTCCAGACATAACGCTGGATTCCTGGACCGACAGGCTACGTGTGTTTGCCAATACAAAACCGTTCACAGTAAAGATCAAATAACCTTATCTGAAACCTACACTTTGTGTACTCGCTACCGGTATGGGTAGCCGTTATGAATGCCTTATGATGCCATCCTTACCGGGTTCGGCAAGGTGGTATTTATGGAAGACAGCACCATTAAGGAGTCGTTCGCCGTCATTAACTCCTATGACTTCTACGGTTGCAACTGTTTCGAGGTCCTCACCAATGAGCTGAACTGTTATCACGACCGGAAAGACGATTACTGCATGGTAGGCTTCCGCATCGGTAACACAATGACCGAGAACGGCGGTGTTAATCGCAGCCTCTTCCAGACACACTCGGTGAAACACTACCACAAATTCGCAGAGCTCCATGCCGACCGCCAGTATCCGGGTAAACTGTTTTGACGGATAGAAGTTATATCACAATAGAAAAAGGCCGGTTGCTTTAATGAGCTTCCGGCCTTTTATGAATGGTGTTGAAAAAATTTATGCTATTGCTTCTTTGATTTTGGAGACGATGTAGCGGACGTGGTCGTCGGTT
>CABPYL010000028.1 GCA_902461565.1 uncultured Porphyromonadaceae bacterium | reverse complement strand
GCTCGCCTTTTGTATTTTTGGTTTGGTTCGGGCTTTATATATGCCCGACTAAACCTAAACCAATATATAGGGACTGGGCAAAAGAAAATGGATGCCCGCTGATTTTCATCTTGTCCCCTGATTATTCATTTCCTCAGCCATAGTTTGAACACAGAATTTGAACACAAGAGCATGAACACAGGGGGCTGCCATTGGCGGTTGAAATGAGTTGGCGCGGAGTTGTGTTCAGATTTGTGTTCAAAGCAAAAGAAAAAGCAGCTACGATTTGAGTCGTAACTGCTTTATTTCTAAGGAGTGGTCCCACTTGGGCTTGAACCAAGGACTCCCTGATTATGAGTCAGGTGCTCTGACCAACTGAGCTATAGGACCGGCATTGCGCTTGTGGCGTTTTGCTTTGCGACTGCAAAGTTACGTCTTTTTATTCTAATACCAAATCTTTTTGCGGGAAATTTTTGCCAGCAATCCAATTTTCTCGCAATTTTTTGTCGCGGAGCAGGCATGAGTGAACTATTTGCGGAGGCTGTCGGTTTAATAATCAGTTACATACTTAATGATATGAAAAAGATTTTACTTTTTTCAGCCGCGGCTGTGGTTGCGGCGATGTTTATGGGTTCGTGCGCTCACAAGAGCGCAGATAGTGCAACAGCCGATGAGGCTGAAACGGTTGCCGCTTTGGATCGCTCGCTCGTGGGCGTATGGAATGTTGCCGAGGTGTTCGTGAACGATTCAACACATGTTTCGAAGACCGAGGTGTCGGCCGAGGACGCGCCATATATCGAATTCAGTGCCGATGGTGGCTATTTCATTTCCACGGGCTGCAATACTATTGCCGGCGAGTATACGTCGAGTGGCGACTCTATTACTCTTGGCGCGGGAATGATGACACGGATGGCGTGTCCGGACATGCGCATGGAGGATTATATCAGTCGCGTTATTCCCAGGGTGAAGGTGGCTGAGTTCCGTAATGATTCGGTACTTACACTGAATACCGACAGCGCTTCGTATATTTTGCTGCAACGTGCGCCTTCTGATTCTATCGCTGTCCGCTGAATACTGTAACAGCAAAAGAAAACCGCGCCGAAGAATTCTGCATTCTTCGGCGCGGAATGTTTTGCGTATGGTGATTAGGGAAGCATTATCTTTTTGCCGAGGACTATATGGAATCCGTGGAGGTTGTCGGCCGCAGTTATGCCTGGCGATACGTGAATGCGGCGGGCGACTCCCGTAAGATTGTAAATATCTACATCGGCTTCGATATCCGAAATTATGTGAAGAACACCGCCGAGCACGATTGCACGCATGGACGTTGTCTGTGTGCCGGCGATACCCGACATCTGTATTTCGGTCGCATCAGAGGCTCCGTCGTATTCGTAATATGTGTTTGCGCATACGTTGACAATGTCGCGGGTCTGGCTGCCGTTCTTGTTGAAGATTATGTTTACGGCATCCATATCGGTGAATGTGTGGCTGTAGAATTCTTCGCCGTCTACGGTGGTGATGGTTTTCAGAGCTGTTCCGGGCCATTTTCCGCATGGTTCTACGGAGGAACCGCTTCTGTTTTTACCCCAGGCGTAGAGATTGGTGCCGGAAATGTCGGCACCGTTTTTGCCTTTCACAAATATCGTGATGGAGGCGTTGGGATCGGCCTTGCGATATGTGGCGTTGCCTGTGTATGTGTTGCCGTTTTCGTCGGTAGCGCTCCATTGTACCGTTACGGTTTCGTTGAAATCCATGTCTGCGCCGATAGTAAACACAGCCGGCGATTCTTTTTCTATCGCTGTCTCGGTTCCGTCGGCAATGCGGTACCAGCCCGATACAGCCGAGACGTTGAGTGAGGCGCTTACGGTAAGTTGTGGTGTCGTGAATGATCCGCCGGCGGGTGAAAGGATTACGGCGGCATCGTCGATGGCGTCGTCGGCGGTGTAGAAGCGGCTGGCGGGTACGTCGGGGAATGTGGGATTACCGCCTTTGGCAACAGGTTTGTCGGTATAAATAAATTTACCGTCTTCGGCAAGTTTGCCGCCTGTCCAGTCTTTTACGAGTACACGCAGCTGCCCTTTTGTCGACGGAGCCTTTACGGTTATAGAGCCACCTCCGGTATATGTGGTGCCGGTAACGATGTCGGTGTAGGTGCCTTCGGGAACGTTGGAGAATGTGGCTCCGCCGTTAACGGCAACGAGCGCGTAGCTCTCGCGATATGCACGGCGGAAGGCATACCCGCTGCCGTCGGCACGACAGCCGTCGAATGTGTATTGTCCTTTGCGCAACGCAGGGACAGCAGCGCGTATTTTGTTTAGCAGGATGATGTGCTGGGCAAGGTCTCCGCCGAGGGTCGTGGCCACGTTACCGTCGGCGGTATATTCGCCGAAGTCGGACGCCTCGATGTTTCCTTCGAGGTAATTGCCATAGTAGGCGCGGCCCGAGTCTTTTACGGGATTCGATGTTCCACCGGCATCTACCTTCATGCCTTTCTTGAACTCGACCTCGGAACCGTAATATATACAGGGAATTCCGCGGAAAGTGAACATCAGCGACAGGTTTTCGGCCCATTGAGCTGTGCCGCCGTTAAATCGTGTACCGTCGTTGGGTCCGGGGCAGTAGTCGTGCGAATCTACGTACACAACGTTGAAGGAGGCGTCGTTGTAGTATTTGTCGCCGCTTTTGGCGATGTTTACCGCTGCTCCGGCGTTGTTGAAGTTGTAGTGCATCGGAAAGTCGATAATCGAGAAGCCGGAGTAGTCGCTATAGTCCGGCTCGTGCCACTCGCCGTTTTTCATAAGCACATTATCCGAAGTGCGTGTTACCGACGGTTCCTGTTCGCACAGCGCCATGTTGCCGTAGCGCCCGTTGTCGTCGCCTTCCTTGATGTAGATGCCATCCCAGAACGACGCGTCGCGGTTCCATTGATCCACAAGATCCTGCGGCGACTTCCATGTGTAGAAATAGCTTGACAGATTGGGCTGGTTGCGGTATGTAACCTCGCTGTACCTCGCACAGCATTCGCCGAACATGAAGAAAGGCGCACCGCCGGGACGCTTGTCCTTGTACTGTTCTCCGAGGGCGAGGAACTGTGGAATAAAGGATGTGTTGAATGTGAGGCGCGATATATGGCCGGTGGTATCGATACGGAAGCCGTCTACACCCATCTTGATGAATTCTCCATAGCATTCAACCAGGTATTCGGCTACGGCGGGATTCTCGGTGTTCAGGTCTACGCAGTCGCCGGCAATCTGTCCCCACCAGCGGTTGGGATAGTCCCAGTTCCAGCCTGTACCCACGTGGTGCCAGTAGTTGTGCGAATCCTTGTTTGTGCCGTCAGAATTTTTCAGGTAGGGGAATCGGGCCTGATACTGGGCGTTGCCGTCTAGGCTGTTGTAGTCGGCCGGGAGCTTGTCGTAGTTGGGTCGGATGGCATTTTTGGGGTTGGCCTGATTGCGTATATCCTGGCTTCGGGTGAACAGGTGTGCGAAATGCGCCTCTCCGAAGTTCCCGGTGTGGTTCAGCACAATGTCCAGCACAATCTTCATGCCGCGTGCGTGGGCGGCGTCTATCAGGTCCTGGAATTTCACGTCCTGCTCGGCGCCCCATTCCTTACGGCTTTCGTAGCGGAGGTCTACGTTGGAGAAGTCCATCGCGTGATAGCCGTGGAAGTCGGTGCCGGAACAGTTCTGTACTACGGGAGTAATCCATACAGCGGTGAACCCCAGTGCTTTGATGTAGTCGAGCTTATCAATAAGACCTTTGAAATCGCCTCGCCAGTCGGGATCGCCGTTGGCAATCTGTACGTCCTGATGGTCCCAGCCGCATACGTTGTTGGTGGGGTCGCCGTCGTAGAAACGTGTGGTCATGGCGAAGTATATGGTTTCGTCCCTGAAATCGGAGCGGTCGCCTACGAAAGTATCGGCGGAAGCTGTTGAAACTGAGAAAGTTAGGACGCTTCCTAAAAGAAAGGGTGGAAGAGATTTCATCGTAAGTCAGTAAGTATGATTGTGTTTCAGTTTTTCAAGATACACGCAAAGTTAATAAATTCCACCAAATACAGCAAAAAGATTTACGCAAAGTAAAAAAAACTCCGGTGCGTTGGCGCCGGAGTTTTTGTATGCGGGAGTGATAATGTCAGAGACTGAGACGGAAACCTCCGAGAGCGGTTATGCCGGGCATTGTGTAGCCTCGGTTGATTGTATAGCGGGCGTCGGTAAGGTTATCGGCGTCGACAAACAGAGCGAGGTAGCGGCATACGTCGAAACTTGCCTTTACATGCAGCAGTGCGTAGTTCTGGCGGTTGATGCCATCGGAAACAAAGAGGCCAGCGACGCCCTTTACATCAGCCGTGATGTCGAGCCACCTGAGGGGACGCCATTCAGCACCCACAAAATACTGGTTCCGGGGTGCGCCGGCAAGGTTGTCGAGCGACGTGTGCAGCAGGCTGTACGAGGCATTGAGCCAAAGATTGTCCAACGGATTGCTGTGCAGTGTCAGCTCTATGCCTTTGTTGATGAATCGTCCGGTATTCCGGTTCTTCTGGTCCAGCACCTGAATCATGTTGCTGCCGCGGCTGTAGTACGCAGTAAGTTCGGCGGTGAGAAGGCGTGAGAACGAGCGACCGACAGTGAGTTCGTAGTTCATCATCTTCTCCGGATTCAGGTCGGGGTTGGCCATGCGGTAGAGGTACAACTCGCGGAACGACGGATTGCGGTAGCCCATAGCGAGATTGCCTTTCACCGTCCAGTCGAGTCCCGGGTTGATTGAGAAACCGAACTGCGGCACCCACTGGGTATCGAATTTGTCGCTGTTGGCCATGCGCAGACCTGCACTGAGGCTAAGGCGGTCGGCGAACAGCACTTGCGACAGCGTAATGTAAGGCGAATACTCCACTATCTTCTTGCGGTCCATAGTGGACAACGAGCCGGGCTTATGCGCCGTGTTTCCCGACATTGGGATGCGTCCGCCGTAGACGTCGAAGTCGAAGCCTACCGTTGCCGTAGAGCCTTGCCACGGGCGGAAATTCTGATAGAGAATAACGCCGAAACGGTCGTCGGTGCTGTGGAAATGGCGCGGATCGTCAACATAATGGTTGCCGTAGCTATAGTACACGCGGGCAACACCCGACGTGCTGCCGTAACTGTCGGTAACTGTCAGCGATGTCTCGCCCCGGGTAACGTTCTGGTGGTACACGTCTGTACTTTCGGGATTCGACAGGGTAGGGTAGACAGGGTCGTTGCCGCGAAAATTCATAAGGGTATAATCCACGGCGGCTGTCCAGTGCTTGCTGAAGTCGTAGCTTGCCTTGGCGTAACCGTCGGCCTGTTTGAAGTCCATGCCCTTGATGTTTCCGTCGGTCCGGTTATAGCTTAGCGATACCAGCGACGAGAATTTGCCGGCACGCACGGTGTTTGTCGCTGTGGTCAGCCAGGTGTTGTACGAACCATACTGGCTTTGCAGTGTGGTCCTCACTCCGTCCGGCGCCTTGCGGGTGATAACGTTTATTGCGCCGGCCATTGCGTTGGAGCCATAAAGGACCGAGCCGGGACCGCGGAGCACCTCTACGCGCTCAACGTAATCCTTACTGTAGAAATCGGAGATCTGATGCGAGTAGATTCCGGCGAACTGAGGCTGGCCGTCCACCATCATGAGCACGCCGCTGGCGCGATCGCCGCCGACGCCGCGCAGTTTTATATGGCCGGCACCGCCGTTGCTTACACCGAAGCCGAAAATACCTCGTTGCGTAACAAAAAGGCTTGGAACCATGCCCGACAGCGTTGACAGCAGTTGCGGACGGCTGCTTTCCTGGAGCTGACGGTCGCCAACTACGCTGACGGTGTAGGGCAGCAGATTCCGCGACTCACCGTGGTTTGTTCCGGTTACAACAACCTCGTGGAGGCTGTTGATTGTATCGGAAAACGCAGTTGTGGCGCATGCTGTGCCGACAGTTGACGCACCTATTATTGCGAGTGCAAGGTATTTCATCGGCCTTTTACTTCTTGTCGATGTCTATCAGTTCGTAATTTGTTGTACCCAGACCGATTTTCTCGGCGTAGGGAATGATGTGGGTGCCGTGGCGTGTTTCTATGCGCTCGATAAGGGGTGCGCTGTCATCGCCGGGAGTGGACTGGTGGTTGAACACGAGGTCGAGGCATGCTTTGTCGAGTGCCACGGGATCCGTAGAGGCAAGAATACCCATGTCCTTGATCATCGGTTTTTCGGGATGGCCGTTACAGTCGCAGTCAACCGACATGTTGTTCATAACGTCGATATACAGCACGTTGCCGCCAAAGTAGTTATGTACTGCCTGAGCGGCAGCTGCCATAGATTCGATGAAAGCGTCCTGTCCTTTGGGGTTATCGAAAGTGTCCTCGGCTTTGTCGTGGACGCCGGCGGTATGGATGTATGCCTTGCCGTCGGAGCTGGCGATGCCTATGCTCTGGTTCTTGAGAACACCGCCGAAACCGCCCATCGCATGGCCCTTGAAGTGTGCCAGATTGATCAGGAAGTCGTAGTTTGCGAGATTTTTGCCTACTCGGTCGAAGTGGAGGTGTGTGCTGTCGTTTACGGGAATGTCGATTTCGCCCTCGGCGTCCATAATGTCTACAACGGCGATGCTGTCGTAGCCATGCTCATGAATTGTGCGCAGATGGTCGGCAGTGTGTCGGCGGCTGCCGTTGTATGCGGTGTTGCATTCCACTAACGTACCGTTAACCTCGCGTACAAGCGGAGCGATAAGTTCCGGGCTGAGCTGATTCGATTCTTTCGATTCGCCGGTGGAAATCTTTACGGCAACTTTTCCTTCTGGATTTACACCAAGGGCTTTGTATACCTTGAGCAGGCCCTCGGGAGAAATGTCGGAGGTAAAATATACTTTTGCGGTTTCTACGGTGTCGGCGGAAGTTTCCGCAGAGGCGTTTTCTTCGTTTGATGCCTGCGACTTGGCGCAAGCAGTGCCCATAAGAAGCAGCGACAGTGCTGCGATTGGTAATGCTTTAATTCTCATAGCGTTCAGATATAAATTTTCGTTCGCAAAATTATTAATAAAAAATGGATGCTTCTTCACAATATTTCGGTAAAACATACCAAAAATACCGACGGAAAACAGGACCGATGGCCTGAGTCGTCGGTCCTGCGGACTATTGGCGGTTATTCTTTCGCTGTATCAGTTCACGGCGTCCAGCCGCAGTATGCGCGACTGGAAATCGGTATGGTTCTCGGCGTCGAGCACATGACGGTCGGGGAAGTCGAGACCGTTTGCCATCAGGTAGGCTCCGGAGTATTCCTTTCCTTCGAAACTGAGAGGTTTCGTGTCTATTCTGTTGAGTTCGGTGATGCGGTACATCCTGTTGGGATCGAGGCCGTCCATAGGTACTCGCGGATAGCGGTGGGCGTGCATGTATTCTGTCTTGTACCAGAAGAATACAGCGTGGTCTTTGGGTTCGTCCACATACATCAGCGCGGCTATGCCGTCTTCTTCGAAAGGCGAGTGGAGGCGGTACTGTTCGCCGAGCTGCACAATGGGTCGTATCTGGTTGTATGTTTCTACAGCTTTTTTGCAGAATTCACGTTCGGACTCTGTCATCTGTTTCGGTTGCAGCTCAATGCCGAGACGCCCGCTCATTGCCACGTCCACGCGGTATTTGAAAGGTGACGTGCGATATGTGGAGTGGCAGGGCGAAGCCGAGATATGCTGTGCCATTGCCATTGCGGGGAAGAAGTAGCTCGTGCCCCACTGCATGTATATTCGCTGGATGGGGTCGGTGTTGTCGCTTACCCAGAATTCGTCGAAGTATGGCATTACGCCCCAGCTGACGCGTCCGCCGCCACCGGCGCATGCCTGTATGGTTACGTCGGGATATTTGGCGCGTATACGTTTCCATACATTCTCCAGCCCGCGGTGATAGTCGATGTACAGGCGGCTCTGATGTGCCGCGTCGTGGTATTGCGAGCCGAAGTTACGTACCGACATGTTGGCGTCCCATTTGATATAGTCGATATCGGGATATTCCGACATAAGATTGTCGAAAACACCGAATACATGGTCCTGGACGGCAGGGTTGCCCAGGTCGAGCACCATCTGGCCTCCGCCGCGGCCGTAAACTATGTCGCGTCCGGGTGCCTTAATAACCCAGTCGGGATGCTTGGCGTACAGTTCACTCTTTTCGTTCACCATCTCAGGCTCAATCCAGATGCCGAATTTGATTCCGAGGCTGTCGGCGGTCTTGATAAGATTGCCAATGCCGTTTGGCAGCTTGCGGCGATCTATCATCCAGTCGCCGAGGCCCTGTTTGTCGTTGTCGCGGGGATATTTGTCGCCGAACCAGCCGTCGTCGAGCACGAAAAGCTCGCCGCCCATGTCGGCGATGTCGTGCATCATATCTTTAAGCACTGGTTCGTTGATATCGAAATATATTCCTTCCCAGCTGTTGAGAAGCACTTTCCGCTCTTTGTCGCCATGAATCATTTTGTGGCTGCGTCCCCATTTGTGGAAGTTGCGGCTCACGCCGGAGGTACCGCGGTCGCTGTATGTGAAAGCGAGCACCGGTGTGGTGAAATTTTCGCCTTTCTCGAGGGTATATGCCGAGTTGGCGGGGTCAATGCCGGCAAAGAACTTGATGTAGTTGGTGCCGTCGGTGTTGACGGTAACATCGTAGTTGCCGGTGTAGCACAGTGCAGCCCCAATTGTGCGGCCTGTGCGTTCGTCGGGTTTACCGTCGAGCGAGAACATCACTTCGGCATGGGCGTTATGTCCGTTGCGTACACCGTCGGGGTTGGTTATTTTCTTGATGCCGGGTGTTACGGGTTCCTGTATCAGCTGACATTCATTACCCCAGTTTCCGGTGAAGTGGCTTAGCCATGTGTTGCCGCGGCGTACGGGCAGATATCCCGATGCGAAGCGCGTGAGCGTAACGGGTTTGCGTTCTGTGTGTCTGAATTCTGTCCACGTCTCGATAACATCGCTGTCGTCGTATGTCAGATAACATACATCCACGAAAAAAGGATAGATCTTATCCTTTAGCTTTACCCTTGTGAGTGTGGTGCCGGCAGCTTCGTCGCGGGTCTGTTCCACTTTGTCCACTACAGTTTCCGTGGCCATGCTGCCATCGGCGTGGGTGGCGGCGAAAGCATATTCCTGTGTCGGCGTCATGCCGAAAGCAGGGTAGGTGTCCACGTGTTTCTCCGATTTCATAACCGAGGGAATATCGCCTTTGTGCAGTGCGGGGCCGAAGTATACACATTCTATTTTTTTGCCGGGTTGTGCGTCGAGCAACAACGACAAGTTCCTGGACTGTACATGAACCTGTGCCGACAATGGCAGCGAGAGGGCAAGTACGAGTGATGTTATGGTCTTTTTCATTTCAGGGATTTAAGAATAACTGTGGATATGATTGGCAGATGGTCGGATGGGGCATCTTTGTCTGTGGGGCCTTCGTGAGTCTCTTCAAGAATGAAAGCATTGTCAGGAAAGCCGAACAGATGGTCTATTTTGGAGCGAGGCACATCGGAGGGAAATGTCGGATTGCTACCGGACAATGTTGCGCCGTTTTCGGCCATGAAGCGGACTGCGGCATCGGCGGGTGTTGCGTTGAAATCCCCGCCTATTATTGCGGGGATTCCATCAGCGGTGAGGCGCGGCAGCAGATAGCGTGCCTGTAGTTCGGTTGTGTTCAGGTCGGTGAAATCGAGATGTGTGGATGCGAATACAAACGGCTGCTTGCCGTCGATAAGGAATGTTCCTTTCAGCATAACGCGAGCTTCCGCGTTCCCGGGGTTCGGCAGCGGTACGGTCTGTATGTCTTTCGCAGGAATGCGCGACAGTATGCCTATGCCGTAGTATCCTCCGGCAAAGTCGATAGCTCGCCCGAAATAACCGAACATGCCGGTCTTTTGTGCCAGCTCGTTTATGTAGTTCAGCCCCCGGTTTTTGCCTGCGGCTGTACGGCCTGCATTGACGTCGACTTCCTGCAGCGATACAAAATCGGGATTCTCGGCCTTAATTATTTCGGCCAGTTCGTCCATAGACGCGCGCTCTCCGAAACGGAGGTTGTAGCTCATTATCTTGAATCTGCGTTCAGGAAAGGCTTGTTCCGAGTTGACAATAGACGAGGCGGTGTCGGATTCGGAGAGTGTGCCGTCGCTCTCCGTAGTTGCGGCGGACAGCGACAGAACTGCTGCTGTAAAATAGATTAGAAACCTGCGTCGTTTCATTATTCTTTATTTTACAATTAATTTTGTGGAGCAGCCTACGCCGTCGGTAACGATATACAGTCCTGCGGGACAGCTGAAGCGCCCGGTCCCGGTATGAATGGTTTTTCCTGAAATGTTGTAGCATACGGCATCGGGAGCGTCGGAAGTTATGATAACTTCGCCTTTACCTGAATATGCGAAGGGTGTTTTGGGTGTAATAGTGGTATTGTCGACACTTAATGGAACACTGTCTACATTAACCGTTCCAGACGGTTCGGCGTTGAATACAACGGGCGTACCCTTTATAAACCCTGTGTATGAATAGCTTCCGTCTCCGCCGCGGGCATTGTCGGTCAGCGGCTCTTCGAACCAGGTATATACGCCGTGCCACTCGGTGCTGTCGCCATTCTTTACGCTCCGGTTGCCTATAAGCTTGTGATACGATTTATTCCACGAGTTGCCGATGAATACCACATCGCCGCTGTCAACCATATGCCTGTCGCCGAGGTCGACAGTCGGGTCCATCCATGCGGCCTGATATCCGTATGGCAGATGCTCTACGAAAAGGCAGAAGGCGGGTGCGCTGCCTTTTGTGAACCGGTCCACATCCTTTATTGGCGTCCAGGTGCTGTATGCGCCGCCCGGTGTAAGGATTTCCGTCTCACCGATAGCCATAGACTGCATGCCGTAGTACGGATTCACGGTGAGCGCTTCCTCGTTCATGAATGTATGGTATCCGTTCACTTCGATACTGTTCCCGGATACGTTATACACGATTTTTTCCTGCGCGAAAACGGCAGTTTCTGCGGGAACGAGAAGGGTATTGAATGCTACCACTGTCAGCACTGTACCTTCTGCGCGTCCGGCTTTGGTAATGTCGAAGGGAACGCCGTCAATGCTTACGCGAACGCTGTCATGGTGTGCCGAGCGCATGTCGTTGTTCAGATGGTTACCGCCGCTCCAGCCTTTTCCCGGGATACCGAAAGGACCTATGTTATCGGATTCGGTGTGGTTTAGTTGCTTGCCGTTGAGCCATACATCGCTAAATGTGAAAAGCTTGTTGGCCATACAGCGGGTGAAGTTGATGCGTATGGTGTCGCCGTTCGGCAGATTCTCGCTGTACGACAACAAACCTCTGCCGTTGCTCACAACCGAAGCGGCAGACAATGAGAGTGCCGCAAGGGCTGCAAAGGGAATAAGGAATGCGCGTCGTTTCATTTTTTTCTTTTTATGTATTTGAGTTATTCGTATATAACGTAATAGAAAGAAAAATATTTTTGCAATAAGTTAATTCCTCACTTATTCTTTTTTCTGTTTCCTTTGGGGGTGAGCCGCGCGTTTTTCTGGCGGTCTACTATTTTGCGGCAGTAACGGTCGGCCACAGCTTGATTCTCGGGAGAGGGATTGCGCACGAAATCGACAAGCAGATTGCTGCCGGTGTAGTGTGCCACGGCGCAGTTGTTCCATACGCCGTTGCGTTCGAAGGCTTCCACGTATGCGTCCATCTTGTCGGCCTTGGATTCAGGCTTTTGCGAAAGGGCGTCGCCGTCGGCTTCGAATTCCATCGCCAGACCGAAACGGCGTGCGAAATCACATGCCTCGTCAAGGCGTTTTTCGTTCATTTCGTGAAAGAAATAGTTGGGCTGCATATAGGCTATGTCGAAGCCCATATCTTTCCACGTCATGTAGCCGCGGCTTTTGAAATACGGAATCCAGATGTATTCCAGACCGTGCTTGTGAACAAGGTCGCCAACCTTGCCGGAGAAGTCGCCGGTATGGCACAGGTCCTCGTCGAGCCAGTATATGCCTGTAAGTTCGAGGTTCTTGTAATTACCGGCCTCGAAACCTTCGATAAGCCGGTTTATGAACCAGTCGGATGCGGCGAGCATGTCGGCTTCGTTGTTGAAATCGAGCATACGCCCGTCGACTTCTCCCCACTCCTTCAGCCCTTTGATGGGTGTGAGCATGGTAAGCACGATTTTATGTCTGAAACCGGGATCGCCGATTTTCTGTTTCTGTTCGTCGATGCACTTATCCAGCGCATCCAAGGATTTGCCTTTTTCGAAAAGACGTCCGAGATACCATTCCCAGTCTTTTTTCCTGGCGCCTTCATATCCGGCGCGCGGTGTGAAATATGCACCTCCACCGTCGCCGAAGTCAAGGAACAGATAGCCGTCGTAGAGCCATTCGGTAGTCCCGTCGGCAAAGGTGTGGGTAACGTATGGCACAAAATTGTCTTTTGTCCACGGCAGACGGTAGGAAGCGCCCTGATATATCAGCGCGAGATCGCGTATCTGATTGACCGGGTATGGCATCTGCTCCATCTTTGCTTTCTGACGTTTTGCCACGATATCGGCGATGCGGTCCATCGCCTTATGATCCATAGGGTCGGTGCTGCGTGCCATGTCCAGGAAGCCTTTGGTGCCGGAGTACCACGCGACAGACGATTCCTTGAATACCCCGTTCTTCTCGAAAGCATCGATGTAGTCTATCAGACGGGTGTAATAGCTGTCCTCTATGCCGTGCTGTGCCTTGCTCTTGCCCTGGGTCTCAAACTCGAATTCCACGGCCATTCCGTTGGCTTTGGCTTCCTTGCAGGCTTGTTTCAGGCGCGAGCGGGGAATGCTTCTGTCAAAGAAATAGTTGGGCTGGAGATAAGCTACGTCGAAACCGTAGTCGCGCCATTTATATTTGTGCGGATTTTCACTGAAATACGGTATCCAGTACGAAATATAGTTGCGGCGATATATGTAGTCGTTCACAACGGGCACGATCTCGCCGTTTGTGTAGAGCGCCTCTTCGGTCCAGTAGAAGCCTGCAAGGTCGATGTTGTCGTAGTTTGCTTCGTTGAAGCGCTTTATAAGCTGTTCCACAGACCACAGAGCGGCATATTCGCGGTGCTTGGCGCTGTTCATATCCAGATGCATGGAGCCGTAGATGCCCCAGTTGCGCTGTGCCTTAACCGGGCATGCGATGCCGAGCACAACCTTGTGGCGCAAGCGCGGTTCTCCGATTTTTTCTTTATAAATGCCTATTATGCTGTCGAGAGCGTCGAGGCAGCGACCCTTGGCGAACTGGCGATCCATGAGCCATTCAAGATCTGTGCGGGTGGCGCCAGTCTTGCCGTTTCCGTTGCCGAAGGCCACATTGGTCTTGCCGCTGTTGAACTCCAGAAATAGGAAGGAGTCGAACAGCCAGTCCTGATGGCCGTCGGCGTAGGTATGCACTACGTATGGCTCAAGTTCCTCCGGAGTCCAGTCGGGACGCTGGGTTCCTCCTGCATATATCAGAGCCATGTCGCTTGAGATATCTTTGCCGTATTGGCCAGGCTGGTTCCAGGAGGCGTGTGATGTTAGTGCTGAGCCTGCGCACAGCAGCATGGTGGCGAGCAGTGAAGCTATTTTCATGATTTTTTTCGGCTTATTTTACAATCAGTTTGGTTGAACGCCCCTGTCCGTCGGTAACGATATACATGCCGGCGGGGCATGTAAAACGGCCTGTGCCTGTGTGAATGGCAATGCCGGAGGTGTTGTAGCATACGGCGTTAGGAGCGTCGGACGTTATGAAGATCTCGCCCGGGCCGGCGTATGCGAAAGGCAGATTGTCGGCAACCGGCGCTTCCACGCCAGCGAACTGTTCCTGACGTTTGGCCACCAACGATGCAAGACGGTCTATTGTGGCATGGTTCACGGCATCGGTGCTTGTGTGCATGTGGTAGAATCCCTGCGTGCCGCTGTAGTGGGCTACGCCTCCGTCATCCCATACGCCGAGGCGTTCGAATTCGTCTATATAGTCGATAAGACGCTGGTGGAACATTTCCGAAACTTCATGCAGACCGTTGTTGCGAGCCTGTGTCTCGAACTCAAGCTCCAGGCCGAGACCGTATTTCCTTGAGTTTTCTATCGATTCTTCCAGACGGCTGAAAGGCGGGAGAGACAACTGGGTGCCGTTCACATCATAGAAGTAATAGTTTGGCTGGCGCCACGCCATATCGAATCGGTACATGGATTTCCACTCGGTGGCGTAGCGGTCGTTGTTGTCCCAGTAGGGTATCCAGTAGGCGCGATAACCTTTTTGATGGATGTGTACGTTTATGGCTGCAATGATATCGCCGTTAGAGTATAGCGATTCTTCGATCCAGTAGAAACCGGCGAGGTCTATGTTCTTGAAATCAGCTTTTTCGAAACGGTCGATCACCTGGTCTACAAACCAGGTGGCGGCCTGCTGCCTGTGCGATTTGCGTGCGAAGTTCATGGCGGTACCGTCTATTGAACCCCAGTTGATGTCTTTCCATACGGTGGAACTGCCGGTGCCGTCCTTTGCCGGCGCGGCAAGGCCGATAATCACCTTGTGGCGCATTCGCGGTTCGCCGAGTTCTTCCTTGAATTTTCCGATGGCGGCATCGAGAGCGGGGAGGTCATGGCCCTCCTCAAAAAAGTGATCGAGGTATTCAATCCAGTGTTTCTGGAGCGCAGGTTTCTGACCAGCGCCCTGGTTGGCCAGAACGTATCCGCCCCAGTCGAATTCATTGAAAAGGAAAGCGTCGTAAAACCAGTCGCGGCGACCGTCGGAATATTCGTGTGTGATATAAGGCGTGAGATGTTCCTCATCCCATACGGGGCGGCGTGCAGCGCCGGAATATATCAGACAAACGTCGCAGACTTCGGTGTCGCGTCCTAACTGGTTTACTATTTCGGCGGCACCGGCGGCTGTCGGCATTGCCAGTGCTGTGAGCAAAGCGAGAGTGGTAATGATTTTCATTTATGATCAAGCGATTTTTTGAGTACAGGAATAAGTGCGTCGCAATATCTGCGGAAACCGTAATCGGTATAATGAATGCCGTCCGACGACCATTCGCCGTCGGGTGTGGTGATTTCTTCTGAGGGAATATAGTATGTGTTTTTCAGGCCGTTGGCGGTGAGCTTCTCGTACATGGCTTTGTAGGCTGCGTTTTTGGCCGATATCTCGGCGTGCTGACGCTTGTCTAACTGCGACGTGGTGAAATAGGGGTCCTCGATGAATATGAGGGGTACATCGGGCCTGGCGTCTCGGAGAATTTTTATGAATTTCTCTGTCTTGCCGTTTATCTCGAACACTTTGGCGTTAGGTACGAAATCGAGGACATACGCAGCGGCATCGACGTGCGCCATCATGCGGGCTACCTCATAGTCGATGTGCGCGTTGGCGCTGAAACCGAGGTTTATTACATCGCGGTTGAGCGCGCGGCGTATATAGTTGCTCGGGGCGATGCCGGGGCGCGATGCTGCGGCGCCGTGCGCGATAGACGAGCCGTAGATAACGACGGGCTTGCTGTGGGCGCGCGGGCTATCTACAATGGGCTGTTCCACAGTGTATCCGTTCTGAACACCTATTTTTGCGTATTTAAGACCGTCGTACAGCGGGAGGTGCAGCAGATACTCGCGCATGACGGGTTCCATATTCTCGGTCATCATCCATGTAGTGGGATTTCCCATCGGACGGGCCACCGACAGCGAGCGCCACTGGCCGTTATCGTCGAGGTAGTACAGGTCGCATCCGCGTATGGCCAGATCGGCCATGTGCGTCATGGGTATGTTGTACAGGTTCTCCCAGTCGAGCGCCAGTTTCGGCGAATCTGACCTGAAGCGAACGGCTATGCCGGCCGAATGTTGTCCGAGGTAGTTGAGGTCCTCTCGGGTACTGTCGGCGAGGAATTTGGGTACGCGTGCATATATCCAGTCGGAATCGGGGTAGCATTTGCCGAGCATGCGAAAATCTGAAACCTCGTGCCAGTGCATGTCGGCGTAGGGCGACGGCGCCGGAGTTATCGTCTTCACTTTTTCTACCGGGGCGAGTATGTTTTTAACTTTGCGGACAGTTTCTTTCTTAACAGTGAAAGGAAGCGAAACAATATAGTTGCCGGCCGACCGTCCCAGGCGTGCCTGGTAGGTACCTTTTTCGGTTACCCACTGCGAGTTTGCTTCGTCGAACGATGCCAGTCGACTGTCCGGAATGATGATGCTTATTTTTTGCGATTCTCCGGGCTGCAGCAGGCGTGTCTTGGCGAAGCCGCGAAGTTCTGCCACAGGCTTGGGCATATCGATACCCGGTGCGCTTACATACAGCTGTACGACTTCGCGGCCGGGGTACTTGCCTGTGTTGGTTACAGTGGTGGTAACGGTGGTCTTATCGCCTTTGCGGCTCACTTTGGAGCCGGAATAACCGAAGTCGGTGTAGCTGAGACCGTAGCCGAACGGGTATGCGACCTCGCGGCCCGATTTGTCGAAGTAGCGGTAGCCGAGCCAGATATCTTCCTCGTAATTGGTATAATCGAAGTTGCGGCCTGCTGTCTGGCCTAAATAAGGATAGTTGTTCGCCGACGAAAGATCCGAATATTTCAAAGGCATTGTGAACGGCAGGCGTCCGCTTGGATTTACGTTGCCTGAGAGAACGTCGGCAACCGCATTGCCACATTCCTGACCGGGGAACCATGCAGCCAGAATGGCGTCGGGCATGTCGCGCCAGGAGGCTGTCTCCATCATACCGCATACGTTCAGCACCAGTACAACGGGTTTGTGCTGAGCATGGAAAGCTGCGCAGACTTTTTCTATCATGTCGCGTTCGACGGAGCTGAGGTTAAAGTCGTTTTCGAGGGTGCGGTCGGATGTCTCGCCGCTTTTACGGCTTATCACAATCACGGCGGCATCGTCTTTCTTTGCCTGTGCATTGAGGAAAGAACCGGCACCGGAAAGGCTCATTTCGGAAATTACGGGGCGGTGATACGATATTTTCTGCCAGTCGGGACAGTCGGGATGGCTGTCGTTCAGGGTCGCTTGCGTGCGATTGAAGGTCCGGTAGAGGTTCTGTACGTCTTTATTCACTTTGAATCCCGCGTTTTCCAGACCTTTGTCGATGTCAATAATATATTTCTTGTTTACGTTAGACGAGCCTGTGCCGCCGCCGATTGATTGGTAGGCACCCGTGCCGAACAGCGCTACCGACATTCCGGGGGCGAGGGGAAGCGCGTTGCCTTCATTTTTAAGAAGTACCATACCTTCCGCGCCAAGACGTCGCGAAGCGGCAGCGTTGGCGGTGAGGTCGGGAACGCTTCTTTGCCAACCTTTCACCGAGATAGAGCGTGCGGTTAGGCGCAGCACGTCGGCCACGCATGAGTCAAGTTCCTGCATCGTTACTTTGCCGCTCTTGACGGCGTTGATAACCTCGGCCACAAGTTTCTCGTTGCCGGGCATAATCAGGCCGACGCGTGCTTTGAGCAACCTGTCGGTTGGGCGGTATACAGTCCAGTCGGTAAGTACAAGGCCATTGTATCCCCATTCGTCGCGGAGGAGGTCAAGCATAAGTTCGGGATTCGTCTGCGTGTAGTCGCCCCCGATTTTGTTGTATGAGCCCATCACTGTCCAGGGATGGGCATCGCGCACGCACATCTCGAAAGCTGGAAGGTATATTTCGCGCAAGGCACGCTGCGAAATTCGGGCATCGTTGAATTTCTTGCCTGTCTGCTGATTATTGGCAACGAAATGTTTCAGACTTGTGCCTACACCCCGGCTCTGGATACCGTTGATAAGGTTGGACGATAGCACGCCGGTGAGGTATGGATCCTCGGAATAATACTCGAAGTTGCGTCCGCACAATGGATTGCGAACTATGTTTATGCCGGGGGTGAGGAGAACGTCGATGCCGTATGCGGCAGCTTCGGCGCCCATTATGATGCCTTGCGTGGTGGCTGCCTCGGTATCGAAAGTGGCTGCCAGCGAGGTCGTGGAAGGGAAGGCGGTGCACCAGTTTTCTTCGCCCGGTGCGCCGGCGATATTTTTTACGGATGTTTCCGTTGGTATGCCGTTGCTGTCGTATACGACGATGCTTTCTTCCCACGGCGTGGGGTTGATTCGCGGACCTACAGGACCGTCGGCAAGGTTGAGCGACGGTATGCCGAGCGAGTGTATCGGATATGTCCATCCGGCGGCGCCGGGAGTATAGTGGCTGGGAGCCTGATCGGTACCTTTGGTTCCTACAACCATTCGCGCTTTCTGTTCAAGACTCATCCGACCGAGTACATCGTGTACCGAGGACTCGGTGATTGTCGGTGTCTGTGCGGTAGCTGTGGCTATTGCCAGTATTGTGGAGACTGTGAGTGCGGATATGCGAATCATTGAAAAAAGTAGATTGATCTATGGCGGCAGGGGCCGCTGCTTTTTGTTGAGAAAACCGGGGCGCTTCCGGCGCCCCGGTTATATGAAGGGTAGAGTGTGCTGAAATTAGAGAACTACTTTCTCTGCTTTGGTGCCCTGGCGTTTGATGAACATGCCGTTTTCGGGGTTGGCCACGCGGATACCCTGCAGGTTGTAGTATTCTACGGGAGCAGTTGCGTTTTCTACTTCGATATCGTTTACCGCTGCATCGCTGACGGTGAATTTATGAACCGACATGGGGCTGCCGGCGTTGTAGGTGTAAATCAGAACGGCGTTCTCGTTTTCAACAGGAACAACGTTGAACGACATATAGTATGCTTTGGCGGTGTACTGTGCTGCGCCGTTTTCCATCACTGCGGCAAATTTACGGGCGATGAGAGCGTCCTCGTCGGCCGCGGTGCTGGCGGGAGAATCGGTGAATTTCACTTCGGAGATAGCGAAGGCATCGCCTGCGGGCAGGCCGTCGCCACCGGCAGGATAAACGATATACTGCTTGCCTGCGAGTTCAAAAACATAGAAGCCACCCATAGCTGCGTGCTGGGGAGTAACAAAATATTTGCCTGTGTTTTCCCAGCCTTCGCCGTCGTCTGTTACAACATATGTGTAGTGGGCGATACCATTACCAAGACCTTTTACGGAGCTTGTTATATCCACGTGGGGATTGCCGTAAACAGCGAGGTCCTCGCCTGTATATGCCTGAACGGAACCGAGTGTCTGGTTGTTCTTGGCTGCGCCGGCGTCGAACAGTTTGTCGAGTGTCATCAGTGTGGCTGTGCAAGCGATACATTCACCGTTGGAGAAAGCGAATTCCTCGAAGCGGTTGCCGGCTCCCTGTGTGGGGGCATAGATGGCTGTGAATTCGGATGTGAGAATGTTGCCGAGCACGGGCGAAAGGGCGTCGAAACGCGATTTGGGAGCACCGGGCATGGCGATGAACTTGTTGATGATTTCGTCGGTCTTGGAATCTATTACACCGATACCGGCGTTCTCGCTCAGATACCAGCCGGCGCCTTCCGGACCGGCCCAGCCACCCTTGTCGGCGCGGGCGATAACGTTACCGGCCTGGTCGACGGTGCAGGATACCCACAGTTTACCGCCGAAATTGATGTCCTTTACAAAACCGGACTTGTCGTAAACCTTGACGTTACCTGCGGCGTGGTCCATGAGGTAGAACTTGTCGTTTACACCGATACCGGTGCGCACTCCTGGCCATTCTATGCCGTCGGTCATTGCGCCCCATACGAGTTCAAGGTTGTAACCGTCTTTAAACGCTTTGGTAGAGCCGGGGAAATAGTCGGCGGCACTTGCCATTGTGGCTACGCCTGCTACGGCTGCCGTAAGGAGGAAAAATTTTTTCATAATATTGAAATTAAAAATTGGTTGTTGGTGAATTTATCAGAGGTTAAATCGTTTTGCGGATACAGGTTTCATCGTAATCTCTTTGCCTGTGGGTAGTGTAACCTTGTGGGGCTTGGAATCGCTGTTAACGACAAAGAGTACGCGCTTGCCGTCGCGCGACAGCCATTCGGAGCCTTTTATCATGTTCTCTATGCCGAAAACAGGTACGTTGAACACGGGGTTGTCGCCTTCGGGAATGAATTCGCGGATGTAGCGGCCGCCAACAAACACGTCGTGCTGTTTGCTGCGGAAGTCGGCGAGGTCTTTAAGGAACTTTGCCTCATATTCCGTTTTCTCGTCCTGCCACAGCAGGCGCGGGTCTACCCATCCGAGCTGGGCGCCGTAGAGCAGCGCCATCATGTTCTCGTAGCGGAAATCGCCGTTTCGCACGTCGGTGTACGGGCTGTAGGTGAATGCGGTTGTGAGCACGCGGTCCGAATAGATGATAGGGTAGAGCGGTACAATTTTGCACGAAGGGGTGTGCGGAGTATTCACTGTCAGAAGGATATCGAATACAGGTATGTAGCACTCGGCGTTTTCTTCGGAGAAGATTATGTTGCCGGGTTTGAGGTGCTCGCGGCGCATCTCGTTGATAATGTCGCTGTAACTTTCGTACCAAAATTCACCGCCACCTTTGGGATGACTGTGATTTTCGGCATAGCAGGGATATGGTGCCGCGGCCGCAATCTGGTCGATGTACAGGCCGTTGGTTCCGAGACGTTCCTGGATGGAATCGGCAAGTTCCAGCAGCACGTTTCGCCATATTGGCGACGACGGGCATGTTACCGTGTTTGGAACGATCGAAGTGGGATAGATTTCGGTGTACAGCGCGCCGTCGGGACGGCGGCACGATGCGGCGGCGCCGTTACGTGCTTTGTAGCTGTCGGCTCCCGGGTCCCACAGGCGTCCGTTGATATATGGCATAACCTGACAGTTACGGTCGCGCACCATCTTGACGAGGCCTGCGAATTCGGGCTTTGCGGGGAAGTAGTCGGGATAGTGCGAATCGTAGAGGTGATTGTGCCAGAAATACCAGTGGAAAGCGATGTTCTCGCCATAGTAGTCGATGGCTTTGTTAACTGCGGTAACCGTGGTGTCGCCCATGTATTTGGCGCGCATCCACAAGTCCTTGTTCACAAGCCAGTCTGGAATCTTGCGGTCGGTGAGTTTTGTTTTGCCCCATTGGGTCTGCAGCGCGAATGGACGGTACCATGCACGAGCAGCCTCTTCCCATCCTTTCGGTGTATAGGCCGTAACGGTTGTCCAGGGCAGCGTGAATCTGCCGTCTTTGTTCCAGGCGGCGGAGACAACGGTTTTTGTGCCGATATTGCTTTGGCCGAGGCGTTCGTCTACAGTCATGAGTTTGCCGCATGCCTTATAGTCGCGGGGCGAATAGAAAAATACGCCTTCGGGGTTGTGCACCATCATCATCTGCATGGAGGCGGACCACGACGGGTAGTTTGCCTCGTAGACGGTATCGGCGCGCAACTTGTACTCGTTGCCCCAGCCGGCGGGGGTTATAACCTTAGCGTTTTGCGGCGATGCGACGGCAACAATCGGGAACTTGATTTCAGTAACTTCCCAGCCTTCCGGAAGGTCGGCGCTGATGTTCCATTGCAGCAACGGGGAATTGTCCGAAAGAGCCACCGTCATCTCCACGGGATGCGGATCGTTGTCGTAGACAAGACGCGTATCCCAGCGGAAACGGAGAACGGTGGAAGAATCGGTACGCTCCTGCATGGCGCCACGGTAGGTCGATGTCTTGGGGCTTAACTCCGGCGTTTCGCCCTGCGCGCCGCGGTATGTGATTTTCCACGGCTCCAGGTTCGCGCCCTTTTCAACAAGGTTGCGCGAGCCGGAGTGTTTCATCTCTAAAATATCGAAAGTTTTGCCTGTGCTGAACGTAGCCGTTGCGTGGCTGTTGGACAGTGTAACAGTGCCGTCGCCTGTGGTAACGGTTGTCTTTGCCGTGGCAACAAACGGAAGCGTGGCTAAAGCTATTGCAGGTAAGTACTTCATAATTGTTTTTTAATCAATATCCTTCAGGGTTGGAGAGGTTGGGATTGCGGTCGAGGTCGGCACGCGGGATGGGCCACCATGTGAAACGCTCGTTCCAGTATCGCTGACGGTCGCGTTTAGTATATTTGGCTGCAATTTCCTCGGAGTAGTATGGGATATCGTTGAGGTCGTGGCGGTCGGAATGTTTGAAAGTAGGCATGTCGGCCATCGTAAGACCGTCGTATCGGATATCGGAAATCGGCTGACCGTATATAGGGCCAGCGTTGAGGAGGTCGCCGATACCCCAGCGGCGGAAGTCGCACAGTGCGAGGCCTTCCATTGCCAGTTCCACTTTGCGCTCGCGGCGTACGATCTGGCGCATCTTGTTCTGGTCGCCCTGTCGTGCTACGTCGAAGTCGGGCATTCCGGCGCGGCGGCGCACAGCGTTGATGGCGTCGTAAACAGACTGGTCCATGCTGTTGAGCTCAATCTTTGCTTCTGCGTACGACAGGTATGCCTCGGCTGCGCGCATCACGATAATGTCGAGTGTCGATTCAGAGAAGCCTTCAATAGTGAAATCTGTGTTGTACTTGTTGTACAGGTATCCGTTGCCGCTGCGAGCGAAAGAAGATGACGGGCCGCTGACATCGGCATTGGTTCCGCTGTACCAGGTGCCAGGGCGTCGGGGATTGGGATACTGACGGGTGTTGGCATCGTATACGTTAAGCACAATTTTGCTGCCCTTGTCGTTATACTCCATTGTATCGCCGTGCATAAGGATTGTCTGGCGGAAACGGGGATCACGGTTCCATGAGGGATGCTTTGGATCGAAGAGGGGTGATTCGTCGATTCGTTTGCCGTCTTTACATTCGAAGCACATTGCCAGGAAGTTGGATGGGAAACGTACCGATGAGCCGCCGGCGGTGCGCGATGTGTGGCCGTATCGTGTGCGGTGTGTCTTGCGTACCGAGCCGTCGGAGTACATCAGCGCCCACAGAATCTCGTTCTGCACGTCGCTTTTCATCTGTCCCGGTTTGGTGAACAGATCTCCGAAATTCTGTGCCAGCTCCACGTTGTCCACAACCTTTTTGGCAGCTTCTGCGGCTTCCGTGAAAAAGTGGGTGGCTTCTCCGCCGAAGTTATGGCTGCCACCCAGCAGACCCCAGCGTGCGATAAGGGTATATACCATTCCGAGGCTTACACGGCCTCGCTGTTCGCACTGCCAGCCGAGAATTTCGCTTTCGGCAATTTCCTTAAGCTCGTTAATGCAGTAGTCGGCGATTTCTTTTTTGTCGTGTCGCGGTTCGTTGTACTGGTCGGGCGTTACGGTACTGGTAAAGAACGGAATATCGCCGAAAGTCATAACCAGGTTGTAATAGGCGAAGTTACGCAGAACGTGAGCTTCGGCGAGGCGGCGTTTGTATGTGTTGCTGGCGTCGCTGAGGTCGGTTCGTGCGCCATCGATTACGTTGTTTGCGCGTGCGATAATTGCCCAGTGCCCTTTCCAGTACGAGTTGACATAAGTCTGGTCGGCAGTGAGGCCCGGACCGGCGCTTATGGTGGTGTTTTCCTCGTCCTGGAGGCCGTAGGGGCTGTAAACGTCCTGCATTACAGGTGCTGGGACGTCCCAGTTCTGATTGTAGGGCACAGCGGCGTAGATACCTGTAACACCTTCGTCCATACCGGCCTCCGATTCATAGAAGCCGTCGCTGTCGTATGCCGTGCTCTTCTTATCAAGAAAATCGGAGCACGACGCCATGCTTATTGCAGCTATGGAACATATTGCTGTATATAATGCTTTTTTCATTGGAGTCAATTTTTAGAATTCGAGTTGCAGACCGAATAGGAAGGTCTTGTTGAGGGGATAGCAGCTTGCACCAGCCGAGCTCTCGGGGTCGAAACCTTTGTAAAAGTTGTCGCCGCGGATTGTGAACAGGTTCTGAGCGGTTGCATATACGCGGAGGTTTTCAATTGTGGCCTTGCGTGTGATTTTCTTGGGTATAGTGTAGCCCACTACAAGGTTTTTCAGACGGCAGTATGCGCCGCTCTGTACCCAGAACGAAGATGCCATATTGTTTGCCAGACCGCCTGAGTTGTCGACAAGCAGCAGCGGGAAAGTGGCATCCTGGTTGTCGGGTGTCCAGGTATCGAGCTGATGCGTGTATATCGTCATGTTGCCCAAGAGGGGACGTGCGCCGGCACCGGTGTACAGCACGTCGCGTTTTGCAACGCCCTGGAAGAATACACTTATGTCGAAGCCTTTCCAGTCGGCGCCAAGGGTTAGACCGTATCCATAGTGCGGGGTGGGATTGCCGATAACAGCACGGTCCTCTCCGTCGATAACACCGTCGGGCACACCGTCGGGGCCGGAGATATCTTTATATTTGATAAATCCGGGTTTGATTGTATTGCGGTCGCCGAAAGCGGGCGAGTTGTCGATGTCGGCCTGATCGCGGTAGAATCCGTCGGCGATATAACCGTAGTAATTGCCGTAGGGCAAACCTTCGGCGGTGTATGTGTTGCCGCTCTTGTATTCGTTGCCGTATAGGTTCAGAACTTTGTTGCGGACGTCGGAGATATTGAATTTGGCATAGTAATTTACGTTTCCGATACGGTCGTTCCAGCCAAGGGAGAGTTCCCAGCCGTTGTTGCGCATGGAGCCGGCATTCTGCCAGGGCGCTTCGAGTGCTGCGAATTCGGGAACGGGGAATCGCTGGATCATATCGTCGATTTTGCGGACATAGTAGTCGAAGCCGCCGGATAGACGGTTGTTGAACAGGCTCCAGTCGAGGCCGACGTTATACTGCGAGGATTTTTCCCAGGTGATGAGTGGGTTGGCGAGCTGTGTCTGTGCCGCACCGGGGGTGAATTCTTCATCAAAGAAGTAGCCGTATGCGTTGCCGGTGCTCACTGCCGATACATAAGGGAAGTTCGTTGTACCGTCGAGGTCCTGGTTGCCGAGACGGCCGAAGGACGCGCGGAGCTTGAGGTTGTTCAGCACGGGCTTTAGGCCCTGGAAGAATGCTTCCTCCGACATGCGCCAGCCGAGCGATACCGAGGGGAAGAAACCCCAGCGCCTGTCGTTGGTGAAGCGCGAGGTGCCGTCGTAGCGTCCGTTCACTTCAAGCAGGTAGCGGTCGCGGAAGGTATAGTTGATACGGAAGATATAGGAAAGCATGCTCCACGCGGTGGAATATGCGCTGTTTGTGGCCGTGGAGGCGTCGCCGTGCTGCAGTTCGTTTAGCCGTCGTATTTGAAGTCGGAGCGGCCTGCTGTGAGGTTGTTGGAGTTGAATTCCTCGCTCTGGAAACCTATCATCGCCTTGAGGTAGTGCGAAGCGAAAGTGTTCTCGTAGGTGGCCATTGCATTGTACTGCTTGTAATCGGAGTTGGAGCGCTGGTCGCTTGCTTTTTTCACCTCGGTGGGGAAGGTGCCTTTGAGGGCGCCGTATTCATATTCCTCGTAGGTGTCGGCAAATGTGTAGGTACTTCCTGTGTTGCGTTTCCAGTTGTAGCTTCCCAGAATAGTCATGCCCTTGAACGGGTTAACGGTAAGGGTGGTCTTGACGACATATTCGGGAGCGAGGCTCTTGCTGTAGCCGCCGTCGTTTATCGTCGCGATGGGGTTGTTGCCCTGCAGACCGTAGCCCCAGGTGCCGTCGGCGTTGATGCCGGAGAGCAGCGGCTGGAAGGTCATGGTATAACCGATAAGAGTTGTCGCGCCGCCGATGGGGTTTAGAACTTCGGCCTGGCGTACGCTGGCGTCGACACCGAGGTGAATCCAGTCGTTGATTTTCATATCGGAGTTAAGACGCAGGTTGTAGCGCTTGAAATCGTTGTTGGGCACCATGCCGTCCTGTTTGTAGAAGCCGGCAGAGGCATAGACGTTCAGGAAATCGGAACCGCCGCTGACGCCTACGGAGTAGTTCTGCACCATAGCGGAACTTTTCATGATAGCGTCGCGCCAGTTGGTGTCGTAGCGGTTTAGCTGGTCGGCGCCTTCTGTGCGGTAGGTTTCTATCATGTCGGTGTAGAGCGGGTCCTGGTCGTTGTTGGCACGTGCCATGTCGATAGCCTGCATAAGGCCGATGGCGTCCACGCCCTCAGCCATTTCGGTAGGCTTGTTCCAGCCGATATAGCCGTTGAAAGTTACTTTGGGTTTGCCTTTGGCTCCGCGCTTGGTGGTGATAAGGATAACACCGTTTGATGCGCGCGAACCGTAGATGGAGGCTGAGGCGGCGTCCTTGAGGACGGAGATGGATTCCACGCTGTTCAGATCGATACGGTTCATGTCGCCTTCGACACCGTCGATAAGCACGAGGGGCGATGTATTGGAGTTGATGGATCCGCGGCCGCGGATGGTGATTCGTGCCTGGTCGCCGCCGGGCTGACCGCTGCTCTGAACGGCTGTGAGGCCCGGAACGATACCCTGCAGGGCCAGCGAGCCGTTGGAAACGCTGCGGCGGAGTATTTCTTCGGAGTTCACGCTCTGTACCGAACCGGTGAGGTTCACTTTGCGCTGTGTGCCGTAACCTACCACAACAACATCGTCGAGGGTGTTGCTGCCTTGTTCGAGAACTACGTCATAGGTGCCGGATTGGCTTACCTTTACAATTTTAGGTTTCATTCCCACGTACGAGAAATTTACTTCGCCGGGAGCGGGAATTGAGAGAGCGTATTTGCCGTCGATGTCGGTGGTTACGCCCTTATTACTCTTTACCGGCTGTACTGATACACCGATAAGAGGCTCGCCTGTTTCGTCGGTAACAGTGCCTTTGATGTTCAGTGGCGCTGCCAGGGCTGCCGTTGCGCATATCTGCACTACGAAAGCGGAAATCAATAGAGCGAGACGCGATTTAAATACTGGTCTTACCATTATTGAGGTGTTTAGATTTGGTTTAAGATATGTTTTTTCATTGTTTGGCGTGATGCATATAGTCAGCGCCTGCATTGTTCAGGTTTTATAGATTTGTGCGGGCTTACCCTGACACAGTAATCGGTGTTGTATGTTTCTATCATTCAGGACATTAATAAAAAGATTATAAAGGGTGTTACTTTTTTCTGTTATTTATGTCGCTAAATTACGATTAATTTTTCAAATAATAATAAAAATTCTGCATATTTTTAAAAATTTTTTGCATAAAAATATTGTACACCTTCTCATATTTCCGAATAAGTATAGGAGAAGCGTTTTATGATTGAAAGAAACGAGGGGGGCGACAGATGCCGCCCCCGCATATTTGTGTGTCTCCGGAACTGAATTATCTCACCGCAACCTTGAATGCGTTGCTGCCTACGGTTACTACGTAAACGCCCGGAGTGAATGCTCCAAGAGTGCATGTCCCGTTTACCTGTGCCGTTGCGGCAAGAGTGCCGTCGGTGCGGTATACGCGGGCTGTGGCGTCGTCGGCAACTGCGATTATCGATGAGCCGATAACTTTAACGTCTGCAATGGTTTCTGCCCCGGAACCTTCAATAGCTCCCGTGCTGAGGTCTATCATGTTTGACATCAGGGCAAGGTTTGGAAAACTGTCGTTGAGCATGAGGCATACAAGGCGGTCGAGCGGTTCCACGAAAGTAGTAACGCCGTGGTTTACGGTGTATTCTTCGTCTGCAAGCAGCTGTTCGCCTGTCCAGATACCTTCTTCATCCAGAACGGGGTCATCAATGAACCATAAATATGTGGTGGGTGTGGTGCCGGCTATTGCCTGCGAGCTGAGGTCGACTGTAAGACCGTTTACAACACCGTTGATGCGTGCCTGGTTGCCGTATGTATATATAATGTACTGATCTTTTACAGGCGGCAGAGTGGTGAAGGTGAATTTGTTCTGGTCCAGTACAAGGGCTTTGAGGTTTCGCAGGCTTTCGACATCCACGTTGCTGAATTCGTTGCCGGCAAGCGAGAGCTGTTCGAGATTTGGAACCTTTGAGAGGTCGATTTCCGAGAGATCGTTCTGGGCGAGGTCGAGGAACCACAGCACAGGATTGTCCAGAACGATTTCGGAGATTGCGTTGTCGCCGAGGCTGAGAAGTTGCAGCGGTTTAAGCGAGGAAAAGTCAATTTTTCCAGTAAAACAGTTGTGCGCAAGCGACAGCGATGTGATGTTGGGTTGTTTGCTGAGGTCGATGGTGCTAAGTTTGTTGTCCGAAAGGTTCAGTTCTTTCAGAGATCCGCCTTCCGGAAGAATGAGATTGTCGATGGATGCATTGCTTACGGAGATGGTACCAGCGGAAGTGAGGCCGCTGATGTCAAGATTTTTCATTGTGGCGCCGGTGATGCTGAAAACCGATATAGGAGCTTCGTCGCCGTAAGTATATACCTTAACGTTGGCGCCTTCGGTAGTGGTGGCGTCGAACAGGCGGTATGTTGTGCCGAGTTCGTAATTGGTGAGGTCAACGCCGTCGCCTTTCCAGTCGATGAATATTGATGTCGGTTTTTCGGCGGCAAGAGAGAGTCCTACGGATTCACCGCCTACGGGTGTAGTGAAGGATACCGTTACCAGATCCGGCATTTCGGCAACCAGAATCTGGGATGTGCGCAGGGTCAGGGCCGGGAGGGTTGCGTTGCTGATGATGCAATATACTTTGCCGAGAGTGCTGTCGAGAAAACGGGTCTTGCCTTCGGATTCGGTGTAGTCGGTGCCCGAGGTCAGTTTTGTGCCATCTGCCTTGTACCATTCGTACTTTGTGAAATTGCCGTCGAGGTCGAGATATTGTTCCGACAGGTCGACACCTGGCCCTTTTTCGGAAATGCGGAGGGGTTTCTGGTTGTTGTAGGTGTATTTACCGGTGAAAGCCGAAGGCAGCGGGAGAGTGGCGAAGGTCATGGCGTTGTTGTGGATGTCGAAATCGTTAAGCACCGATTCGTTAGGCATGACTATTTGGGCAATGCTGTTTAAGGACACATTGACGTTTTTGAGCGCCGCGCACTTGGAGAAGTCTATCGAGGTTAATTTGTTGCTGCTCATATTCAGATTTACAAGCTGCTTTGCGGAAACCAGATCGAGTTCGGTGAGAGCGTTGGAAGAGGCATCGAGGTTAAGCAGCGACTCTGAGTCTTCGATAACAAGTGTCTCTATTTCGTTGGAAGGCACTATAAGGTCGGTGAGGCTGTGTTTGGCAAAAAGATAGTTCTTGCCTGATATGTCGAGAGTGCGCAGGTGGTTCTTGCGAAGCTCGAGGCGGCGCAGCTGCAGAAGTTCTGTAAGGTCGAGTTCGTACAGCCCGGTATTGTTCAGCGTAAGTTCACGCAGACTGCGTGCCGCCAGACTGAATTGTATGCTGAATAATTCCATGCCATCGATAGAGAGGGCGCTTATGTCATTATCCTCGGGAACATAAATATGCATGTAACCGTTGCCGTTGCGGTTGTTCCTGACAGTGGTGCCGGAAGCGACAGTACTGCCGGCAGCCGTCATTTCCACCGGCTGGCCGTTGCCAAAATCCACATAGAACGTCTTAGGGTTCTCGGCCGATGCTCCGTTCATGCCTACGACGAAAGCAACCTCACGACCTTCGTCGGCAGCAGGCAGGAAAGTGATGGCGTTGGCGGGTTTTCCGTATTCGCTATCGCTCTTTACAACGAAATTGGTGGTGCTTATGGGGTATTGCGAGAACAGCGAGTTATCGAAGCGGATAAAAACACTGTCGGTAAGTTCGGTGAGCAGTGTGATTTTGCCGTTCTCGAATTTAAAGTTGCTGTTGTCTAAAGGAATGGGCGATGAATAATCTTCTTCGTTTACTTTGTACATGGATGCAACGGTTTCTGTGCCTTCGCGAAGCATTGTGGCGGAGAAATCCAGTACATCGCCAGTCTTGTAGCTGCGGTTTACGGGAGTGGCACGCTGTTGGTAATCATATTCGCCCCAGTCGCCGGGATTGACTGGCAGTGTGGCGAAACTGAAGTAGTTGTTCCGGATAATGACGTTGTACAGGTTCTTGTTGTTGCTGATATCGAGGGTGGTAAGTTCGTTCCAGGGTACTGAAAGCTCGAACAGCTTGGGGTTGTTGCTGATATCGAGGTCCTTGAGGGCGTTGTATCCGGCAAAGAGATAGTACAGATCGGGATTATGGCTGAGATCCAGACTCTTGATTTTGTAAGAATCGTATTTCTGCGAGCCGCGGACGCAGTAGAACTGCTGGAGCTTGGTGTTGTGGCTGATGTCTATGTCGGTAATCTTACAGTCGGATATGTTGAGTATCGCCAGTTCCGGATTTTTGGAAACATCCAGTGTCTCAACCTCAGTAAGGTCGATTGTAAGTTGCATCAGCTTGGGGCAGCCCGAGGGGTCCACTTTGCGGAGATCGTAGGCGGCGTATGCGTCGAAAGATATAATCGATGGATAATCCGAGAGGTTGAAACTTTGGTCGAGCCAATACGACTGGCCAATTTCGAGAATTGTAAGATTGGGCTTGTTGGCGCCTATTTTAAGAGGTGATGCTTCGGAATAAGGGTTGTCGGCAAGGTAGATGGCCTCCAGTTTGTCGTATGCCGAGAGATCGAGTCCGGAGAGCTCGTTGTGGCTCAGGTCAAGAATCTGAAGGTTTGTAAGTTCCGGCATTTCGATGGAGGTGATGTAGCATCCGTTTAGGCTCAGATAGTCTATAGCCGAAGGGTTGCCATAGATGCGGACAATGCCTTCCTCGCTCACGGTGCCGGATACAGTGGTTGCCGATATGGCAGAAGTTGTGGAATCGAAAACGGCTTCTTCGAGTTCGTATTCTTCGGTACCGAAACCGAAGTCAACATCAATGTAACCGCCGCCCGTACCACCGATGTGGAAGGACATGCTGTTGATAGGGCCCTGGTTCTGATAGAGCGATGTGTGGAATGTGATAATCGGCTCTTCGGCAGATGCAGTAAACGTCGCCAGTGCGCCGATGGCAACCGCAAGAGCGCTTTTGATAATCTTTTTCATCTATTTAATTGTATTATTGTTACTTGACAAGAACGCGTGTTGCGGTGCCGTTGGCACTTATAATATATACGCCGGGTGCTGTCGCCGAGAGATCTACGCTGACTTCGTCGGATAGGGCTACGGACGATGCTACGCGCCTGCCGGCCATGTCGAACACGGTTGCCTTTACAGTTGCGGCACCGGGAACTGCGACTTTGAAACAGCGGTCGCCGGTCGCGGTAATGACAGGTTTCTTTGCTTCGGCGGCTATGTCGTTTACGCCGGAGCTTCGGCGAAGAACTTCCTTCAGACCTTCGTAGGCATTGAACTTGCCGGCGCCCCATTGCAGTGGGCTACCGGTTGTTTCGACCTGGGTGTCGACAACGGCGGTTTTTGCAACTATGTCCATAATGTCGGTGATTGTCAACGCGGGATCGGCTTCGAGCCACAGTGCAATGGAACCGGCTACGAGTGGCGATGCCATAGAAGTGCCCGTCATTTGTTCCCAGGCATCGGTACGGGTGCCGTTTTTCACCATAGCCTGGAGATAGGCGTCGGTTATGCCGTTGGACGGCTCGCTGATAAACGGCGTGCTTGTGCTCGACACTATAGTTGCGCCAGGAGCGCAGATATGGGGGAGCCTGCGGCCGTCGACGGTTTCTCCGAAGGACGAGAATTCGCTGATGGTGCCGGGTTCGAACATGCCGTTATAGCCGTATATGCCTCCGTCGAGCGAGTACCATGTGTCGCGGGTATCGTAGGATCCTACAATCAGTGCGCTCTTTGTGGTGGCGAGGTCGCTGATGGTACCGTCGTATAGACCGTCGGCCCAACCGTCTTCTCCGTAACCGTTGAATTCGGTATAAGTGCCGTCGAGGAATACATCGATGCGCTGGCCCGGCTTACCGCTGACAATAAATCCGAGGAGGTAAGTGCCGTCGGCATTGGTGGTCTGGTTGTCGAAGGTCATAAAGTCGATAAGGGCGTAGAAACGTCCGCTGTCCGCATCTATCATCGAACCTAAGCCCACATAACCGTCGAAAGCTTTCGCAAAGTTGGCGTTCACCACATCGGTTTCACCGGTAGCGTAATCGCTGTTGCTTACATAATAGATTGCCTGGCCGTTGGTGTTGCCTTTGATCGGTACATTCACGGCAACGCGGTGGCGCTTGCTGTTGTAAACCACGGCACGCACGTCGAATTCGGTTTCGTCGTCGGAATAGATATGTAGCGAACCGTAGCGGATGTTACGTTCGGCAGCACTGTAGACATAGGGTTTTATGAAGGTCTTGAATTCGGTATCGTCCTCGGTGAAAGTTTTATGCTGAGCTATGGCGATATCACCTTCGTTGCCAGCAGCGATGCAGAAAATGGCTCCGTTCATCTCGGCCTCGGCCTGCAGATACTGCGACATCATTCCTTTGCCGTCGTGAGGACCGAGATTGCTTCCCAGCGACAGGTTTATTACACAGGGTTTCTGTTGTGCGTAGGCATAATCGAGAATGCCGGACACACCCTGGGCAATGAAATAATCCTGCAGCAGACCGCATGAAGCAGCGATTTCGGCGTCGTAGGCTGCGCCGTAGTAGGGGTTGTCGGTCTCTTTTATGGCAGTGCCTCCGATAAGTTCCGATGGCCCGGCGACAGTTGCGGTTCCGCGGTGGCCACCGGCCATGATACCCATTGTGTGGGCACCGTGATAGGTGGTGTTGTCGTCGGTGCTGAACATGGGTAGCTGTTCTGGGGTGTATGTGGAGGTTAGGGGAGTGGTTCCGGCCTCGTTAAGACGGATATGTGTAAAATGCCGTATGCGGTTCTTTCCGTCGGTGTCTTTGAAGTTGATATGGTTCGGGTCCATGCCTCCGTCCACGATACCGGCTATCACACCTTTGCCTGTGTATGCCTGTGGCAGTTCGAGACCGCTGTGTATTCTGTCGATGCCTACACTTGCGCGAGCCTTGTCGAGTTTGGGCGAGAGGTTACGCGACAGCTGCACGCGTCGTACTCCCTCGGTGGTGCAAAGTTCTTCCAACAGCGATTCCGGAACCTGTGCAAGCAGAATATTGCCGGCGCGTCGGTCTATAACCATTCCTTTGGCTACGAGGGCGTCGAGGTCGGTGTCGGAGTCGATTTTTACAAAAGCGAATAGTGTGGATGGGCGGGCGGAAGAAACGCGTCGCATTGTGGCGTCTCCGTCAATTGCCCCCGCTTCGGTGGTGAATGTCGCTTTTGCAGCTCTCAGGTCCGCACGGCTCTGGAGATCGAGCGGATTCTGTGCCATTGCGCACACAGCCGTCGCGGCTGCAAGGATAAGTACTGTTTTTTTCATTAGCTTCTTCAAAAATTATGAGGCTGTAGTGTATCGGGAAAAATGTAAGAGTGATAAATATTGTCTGTAGGGACATGCCTTTGGCATGTCAGTATCAGTATATGTGTTTCATCTTGAATCGGCAAATCTGTGTCAGACGCGCCGCCGGCACGTTCTTGCAACATCTCCGGAATTGATGCTTTAAGGCTTGCAAAATTAGGTATTTTGCTAAACGTATGCAAATTAAATGCCGGAAAACTATTGCGATATGCGTTTAATAAGGTTGTAGGCCGGAACTATTCCGAGTTCTCCGGCTTTGCTGAGGTCGGAGATGCCTTCGGCGCGTCGGCCTTCTTTCAGCATAATGTATCCGCGGTTGTAATATGCTTCGCCGAAATCCGGTTTCAGTTCTACAGCACGTGTGTAGCATCGGCTTGCCTCGTCATAGTCTTCTTTTTCGAACAGTACGTTACCTTTGTTGTACCATATCACGGCTGTGGATGGCGACAGCTGAAGCACTTTGTCGTAGTCGGCGAGTATGTCGTCCAGCAGTTTGCGCTGCATTGCGTTGCGTGTTACAGCATCCTGGCCTTCGGTCTCGTCAAGCTGATAGCGGCCGTAGTTTGCCTGCGCGCGCACCATATATCCCAGCGCAAGATCCGGGGCAAGTTCGATTGCGCGTGTGGCGTCTTTCTCGGCGTTGCGGTAGTCGCGTACGGTTATGAAATCAAGGGCGCGGCCAATATAATCCACCGGGCGTGGTGTGTGCGTGGCCAGGAACGAATTGTAATATTCAACGGACTGGAAGTGGCGTCCGGCGGTAGTTTCGTCGATGGCGGGTACGTGGTTGGTGACAACGAGCACGAAACGTAGCGAACGTGTGGCATTCAGATCGTCTACCTCGCGTATATAATATGTGTTGCTGCGCAGTTCTGTGGGAGACGAGTAGAACGACAGCAACATCGGCGGTTCAATCTCGATGCTTATGTTCTTGTCCTGTATGCGTCCGCGAATGGCACTGTTGTTGTATTCCTGGCGGAAATCGGCGTTGTCGTCCACGGTAATAAGCGAAGCAAAACGGCGCGAAGTTGCTGCGTCTACTTCTTTGTCGTTGCTGTTTTGCGCTTGATTGGGCGCCGGTTCCCGGTCGTGAGTCTCCGCGCTTATGGTCCCGGCAATTTCTTTTTCCTGATCTGCGGCGCGGGGCAGAGCCTTGGTCAGTCTGCCGCCTTTTTTGTAATCGGCTTCGGCTTTTGCAAGTTTACCCTGTCGACGGTACAGGTTGCCGCGCATATAATAGGGAGTTGGCAGTTCCGGATAAGCCTCGGCAACGCGCGTAATGTCAGCGATGGCTTCGTTGATGTTTCCTTTGTTGCTGTGTACTATGGCTCGGTTGTATAGGGCACGCACATCGTCCGGTTCCAGCTCCAGCACGCGGTTGAAGTCCTCCAGGGCGCGGTCGTTTGCATTTACTTCGAGGAGCAGCAGACCTCGGTTGAAAAGTGCCGCCATGTTGTACGGTTCCAAGGTGAGGGCATAGTCGTAGTCTGCCATCGCACCCCGGTAGCTGTCCTGTTTGTAGCGCAGAAATGCGCGGTTAATGTAAAGACCAGCCGATTGCGGCTGCAATTTGATTGCTTTATCTATGTCTGTCAGCGCTTTGGCATAATCGCCGTCGCTATGAATGGCAATGTCGGCGCGCATAATATATGCGTTCACCGAGTTAGCGTCGATTTCCAATGCCTTGTCGATGTCGGCAAGGGCGGCTGTAGTGTCGGCCTCGGCAAGCGATATGCGTGCTCGGCCAAGATATGCGTTGGCATAGCGGGGATAGTAGCGAAGAATTTCATCGAAAGTCTCACGGGCAAGATCGTTCTCGTCAAGGCCGGTAAGCGCCAATGCTTTGTTGAACAGCAGCGAACGGTTGCGTGGCAGCAGTTTGAGGGCTTCTGTATAGTCGTCGATTGCAAGACGCAGTTTGCCTGTGTTTTGTCGCGCCACACCGCGTACTTCCCAGGCATCCGACAGGAACGGGTTGATGTTCAGTGCTGTAGTTGCGTCAGCTTCGGCGCCACGGTAGTCCTCGAGGTTGAGTTTTGCTATGGCGCGCAGGAAATATGGCTGAGCCAAATATGGTTTGGCCTGTATCGCCTGATTGAAATACTGGATAGACAGCATGTAGTCCTCAAAGTAAAGGGCGTTCTGGCCTATGCGCATCACTTGCTCGGTGTTTACCTGCGCCACGGCAATAGGCGCAAAGACTAACGCAAGCGCTAAAACAATTGTACGGTATATGCGGTATGTGACTGATTGCATTGGAAATACGGATGCGTTGGCATCTTTGTCCACAAAGTTAGTCATTTTATCAGTCCGATGCAAACAATTAGCACTTGATAACAAAAAATGGCGGTGCTGCGCCATTGAAGACACGATATATTCTTGTACTTTAGCTTCGGAATGGCTATCTTTGCGCTTGCCGGCACAGTTGGCCGGATATAACATAAACACAACATGGCATACACACTTTCAAATAATCTGCTGCGTATTTCTGTATCGCCGCTGGGCGCCGAACTGCAGAGCATCGAAAACATAGTAACAGGATTCCAATACCTCTGGCAAGGTGATCCCCGCTTCTGGAAAAGACGTTCGCCTGTCCTTTTCCCCATCGTCGGGGCCGTGTGGAACGGCGTTTTTCGTATGGACGGCTGTGAATATTCCATGAGTCAGCACGGTTTTGCCCGCGATATGGAGTTTGTGCCGATAGAGGATGTCCCTGAGGATGAACTGTGGTTCCGTCTTGCGTCCACACCTGAAACTCTTGAGAAATATCCTCGCGATTTCTCGCTTGAAATCGGATATCGGCTTCTAAATGAAAATATCACCGTTATGTGGCGTGTGAAAAACAAAGACAATCGCCCGATGTCGTTCCAGATAGGTGCGCATCCGGCATTCAATCTTCCCGACTTCAATCCAGCCGACAGCGTTCACGCATATTTTAATTTCGATATATCCGATGCCGAGGCACAGATTATAGAGGAAAAAGGTTGCGTAGGCAATCGCACGAAGGAGATAAGGCTCACTGATGAGCGAATGCTGCCTGTTACTGCAGATACTTTCCGCGAGGACGCACTGATTTTCGGCGGTAATCGCCTGCACCGTGTGTCGCTGCTCACAAAGGACCGCAATCCATTGCTGACGTTGTTGTTCCGCAGTCCTTATGTAGGGCTGTGGGCGCCCGCGCCTGAGGCACCGTTTGTGTGCATCGAACCCTGGTACGGACGGGCCGATTCTGTCGGCTTTGAAGGCGATTTCTCCGTTCGCGAGGCGGTTCGCACTCTTGCTCCCGGTGAAACTTTCGAAGTCTCTTATATGATAATCATCGATAATGTGTGATAGGTTGTCCGCTATCCGATAACCAGACAGGCTGCGCCACGGCGCAGCCTGTCTGGTATTGAGATAACTGATGTTTAGCGGATGATGAGGCGCGCGGTCGAACCTGCGGCTTTTATGAGACAGAGGCCCGGCGCGAGGGCAGAGCAGTCTATAGCAGGAGCGATGCCAGCGGCTACCTTGAAGCCGTGAGGTTGAGATTTCGTAGATCGGCCTTCTTTAACACCTGTAAGGGTGGCGCTCCCGGATGCCGGATTGTGATATACCGAGTAACGTTTCGTTTTTCAGAAGTGAACGCTTCGTTTTCCGAGGCGCGAACATTTCGTTTTGCGGATTATATATTTTTATTAAATTTGCCATAATATATATCCGTACATAATATGAATGTCGATTTTATTACGGCAATAAAGATTTATTTTGCCAACTATGTTAATTTCCGTGGTCGCTCTACCCGTGCAGAGTACTGGTGGGCGATGCTGTTCGTATTTCTACTTCCTCCGGTTTTGTTTATATCCATATATACTTTTATTTCCATTCTTGTATCGTTGGCTTTGATACTGCCAACATTAGCCGTTACCACGCGTCGCATGCACGACATCGGTAAGAGCGGCTGGTGGGTCGTGGGATTCTATCTCGTTCCAGTGCTTGTTGTCGGGGTTTGCTTCCGTTCGCTTTTCGTTGCCATTTTGGAAGGAGTAACCGACCCGGTGTTGCTTGCCAATATTGCCGAGGCCTCGCCTGTGTCGTTGGGTATCGGTGCACTCGTTTTACTGGCAATTTATATCTATATGTTTGTCCTTCTGGTTAAGCCGAGCGCTCCTGACAACCAGTACGGGCCTTGTCCTTACGGTTCTCAGATATTAGGAAGCGATGACTGTAGTGGACGGCGCTATGCGGTGCCGGAAGGTCGTAATATTATGAATATTGGTTTTATTACGGCAATAAAGATTTATTTTGCCAACTATGTTAATTTCCGTGGTCGCTCTACCCGTGCAGAGTACTGGTGGGCGATGCTGTTCGTATTTCTACTTTATCAGGTTGTAGGATTTTTTAGCATCTTCCTCTATACATTGGTGTCGGAATATGTGTCGGCATTTGTATTGATGTTGGTGTCGCTGGCTCTGCTGCTGCCAACATTGGCTGTTACCACGCGCCGCATGCACGACATCGGCAAGAGCGGCTGGTGGGTCGTGGGATTCTATGTTTTTCCAATGCTTGTTATCTTGAACTGCTTCAGTTTGTTTTTTGTTGCCATTTTGGAAGGAGTAACCGACCCGGTGTTGCTTGCCAATATTGCCAAGGCCTCGCCTGTGTCGTTGGGTATCGGCGCACTCGTTTTGCTGGTATTTTATATCTATATGCTTGTCCTGCTGGTTAAGCCGAGCGCTCCTGACAACCAGTACGGGCCGTGTCATTGGAGTTCTTAGCTATGAAGATGCGTCAACTGCTGTGGACAGCGCTATGCGGTACCTGAATGTCGTAAATTATTATTACCTTTGCCATACATATCCATACGTATTATTATGAATGTCGATTTTATTACGGCAATAAAGATTTATTTTGCCAACTATGTTAATTTCCGTGGCCGCTCCACCCGTGCAGAGTACTGGTGGGCCATGCTGTTCGTGTTTCTTCTTTCCCTGGTAGTAGGATTTTTTGATTACTCTTTCCTCTCGACATTGGTGTCGCTGGCACTGATGCTGCCGACATGGGCCGTTACCACGCGCCGCATGCACGATATCGGCAAGAGCGGCTGGTGGGTCGTGGGATTCTATGTTGTGCCGCTGATTGTTCTGGGTATTACGTTCAGGACCATGTTCAGCGCCATTTTCAGCGGTGTAACCGACCCCGTATCGCTCGTCAATATCATTCTTGCTTCGCCGGCGTCCTACGGAATCGGTGAAATCATAGTTCTGGCAATCTATATCTTTATGTTTGTCCTTCTGGTTAAGCCGAGTGCTCCGGACAACAAGTATGGTCCTTGCCCCTACGATAACTACCGTTCTCAGGCATGAAACTTATACACTTTTTGTGGACGGCGCTAAGCTGTGCCGTCCTTTGGTCATGTAATGCCGGGGGGAGTGCCGATACCGATACGTCGACAGCAGATACTCTCACTTTTCATGCGCGTTTCCTCACTATGGCCGAAAGGCCGGACGGCAGCGTTATAGTGGATGTCGGTAGTCCGTGGAAGGGGGAATCGAAGCTTGGGTGCTATCTTCTTGTACACCGCGATTCGGCTATGCCGTCCGATGTTCCGGCAGGCGTCAGGGTGATACGCACTCCTGTCGAACGGGCTGCGGTGTACAGCGCCGTGCACACTGGGGCGATGCGCGAGCTTGGCGCTGTGGATGCGCTGTGCGCCGTTGCCGATGCGGCTTATTTTCCTCCTGAAGATACTGTTTCCGTTCTTCTGAAGAGCGGAAAGTTAACCGACGTCGGCAACAGTGCCGATCCGTCTGCCGAACTGCTGGTGGCGTCGGGTGCAAAAGTAGTCTTTCGCTCGCCCATGCAGGGCATGAGCAGCGCTCCGGTGCCTCCGGGTATCGTCGCTATCGAGTGTGCCGACTATATGGAGGATACGCCTATGGGCCGCGCCGAATGGATTCTGCTGATTGGTGAGCTGTTTGGCCGGCGCGACGAGGCTCGTGCCGTGTTCGACAGTGTGATAGACGCATATTCGTCGCTTAAACTTAGGGTTATGTCCTCTGCCATTCCTAATCCGAAAATACTTACCGAGACCGAGACTTCGGGAATATGGTATGTGTCTGCCGGGGGCAGCTACGCGGCGCGTATGTACGCCGATGCTGGGGCCGACTATCCCTGGGCCGATACGGGGGGGACCGGTTCGCTGGCTCTATCGCTGGAAGATGTGGCCGCCCGCGCAATCGACGCAGATGTGTGGCTCGTCCGTTCCTACGGCTACGAAACCACACCTCAGTCGCTAAAGGCACTGAATCCGCGCTATGCTGCGTTCAAGGCTTTGAAGGACGGTAATGTATACAGCTGTAACACGCAGGAGCGCAACATATTCGCCGAAGCCACGTTCCATCCGGAGGTTGTGCTGGCGGATTATATCGCGATATTTCATCCCGACGTGATGCCGGATTACAAGACTAAATATTACTTCCGCAAATAATGACACGCGCTGCCCGTACAATAGTGTTTCTCGCCATAGCTATCGCGATTATGTTTCCCGCAGGATTGCTGTGCGGCAGTGTGGCCATTGCGCCCGGCGATGTGTTCCGCACGTTGTTCGCCACGGTATCAGGCGAGGACATAAACCATTTCATAGTTGTTGAATCGCGTTTGCCGGCGTTGGCGACGGCGTTCCTTGCCGGGGCATCGCTTGCTGTGGCCGGACTGATGATGCAGACGATTTTCAACAATCCGCTTGCGGGGCCGTCGATAATGGGTATTTCTGCCGGCTCGAGTTTCGGCGTGGCGCTTGTGGCTATGGTGTTCGGGGGTGCCATAGGCGTGTGGGGCAATCTTGCTATGGCTTTCGGCGCCTTTGTCGGGGCTATGGCAGTGCTTCTTGTTCTTCTGTTATTCTCGACCTTTATCCGCAGTTCCGACGCGCTGCTGATTATAGGTATCCTCATAGGCTATCTTGCTTCCTCGGCGATGTCGCTGCTCAACTATTTCTCGGATTCAGAGGCCGTGCATACTTTCGTGCTGTGGGGACTTGGTACGTTCAGCGGCGTATCATTGGGTGTGTTGCCCTGGCTCGCGCTGGCGCTTGCGGTACTTATCCTGATGGCTTTCACATATTCCAAGAGCCTGAACGTGATGCTGTTCGGCTCTGAGTACGCGGCTGCGGCGGGTGTGAGTGTCGGGCGTACGCGCACGGGGGTGCTGCTGGTTTCGGGCGGCCTGACAGCCGTCGTAACGGCCTACTGCGGGCCTGTCGGTTTTATCGGTCTGATAGTTCCGCATGTGGCCCGCATGCTCACCGCCTCGTCGAATCACCGCGTGCTCATGCCGGCCACGGCGCTTGCCGGCGGTATGCTCGGTCTGCTGTGCCAGATAGCTTCTGTGCTGCCTTCTATGGCATACGGCAGCAAGCTGCCCGTGAATTCGATCACACCGATATTAGGTGTGCCCGTTATTCTGTATGTGCTCCTTAACAGGCGCAGGCTCAACTACTTTAATTGACTATGGAAGAAATTCTCAGCTGCAGCGCCCTTGCGGCGGGGTATCGGGAAAGGACGGTTCTTTCCGATATCTGCTTTTCGTTGCCGGAGGGCACTTTTACGGTGCTTATCGGCGCCAACGGCAGCGGCAAATCCACTCTCCTGCGCACGTTGGCCGGTCAGCAGGCCGCCATAGGCGGCGTGGTGGAGATATGCGGGCGCCCTGTCGGCAGCTATGGCAGGCGCGCCCTGGCGCGGGTGCGGGCCATTGTGGATACCGCGCGGCATGGCGGCGGGGGACTTACTGTGGAGGAGGCTGTCGCCGTGGGGCGTTATGCCTTCACGGGCTGGACGGGTATGCTCTCGGCCACGGACAAGGCTGTTGTGGCCGAATCGCTTGCCGCCGTGGGGATGTCGGATTTCGCTCGCCGCAGCCTTGCCGAGCTCAGCGACGGCGAGCGCCAGAAGGCGATGATTGCCCGGGCCCTGGCCCAGCAGACGCCGCTGCTGATTCTCGACGAGCCGACGGCCTTTCTGGATGTTGCCGCGCGCCTGGAGATTATGAGGATGCTCCGCAGCCTCGCCGACGCGGGCAGGGCGGTGATCCTGTCGACGCACGACATCGCTCCGGCCCTCCATACGGGAGGTGATGTT
>CABPYL010000027.1 GCA_902461565.1 uncultured Porphyromonadaceae bacterium | reverse complement strand
AACATGGCGCGGACAATTCATCCATCACCCGGTGTAAAGACATCGAAAATTGGGCCAAAGACATTTACAGGTTCGCGTGCGACAAGTGGGGCGAAGATAACATCATCGGCTTCTATGTCCACCTCGATGAGCGAAATCCGCATATCCACTGCACCTTATTACCGATTACACCGAGAAATAAGTTCTCGTATAAGGAACTGTTTGCCGGTTCTGATAAAAACGCTTTTCGTGAACGGACCATTCAGCTCCACAATGAACTTGCCCTGGTCAATGACCGATGGGGTCTCGGACGGGGACAGAGCAAGACCGAGACAGGTGCCCGCCACCGTTCAACCGAGGAATACCGGGCAGAACTGCATCGTGAGTGTAATGATCTGGAAATACAGATTAGTGACAGGCACGAGACATTGAAGGAGCTATATGCGGATATCCGTAAGGCAGAGAAACGCTGCAAGGGTCTCAATACGATGATCGGAAATCTTGAGACACGCGAGGCAGACCTCAATGACCAGATTGACCGGCTGGAGTCTGACCTCGAATCAGGGAACGGCGATGCCGAAGAATTGCGTCAGCGAATCTCCGGCCTTGAGGATGAACTTCGTGTCACCGAATCATCACTTGAAGACAAACGCCAAAAACTCAAGACCGCCGACCGGCAGCTCGCACAGCTTCAGGATGAGATGCGCTCCGTCAACGAAAAACGCGACAATGCACAAAGAGACTACCGAGAATTTACAGAAAAGAACCAGGAACAGATGCGCATGAGGCTGACAGATGCCGTGTTCGGACGGTCAGTCGTCGATATGCGCTCTCTGCTGGCGACTATGACGCCGGAACAGAAAGCGAAGTTCGATGGGGAGTTTCTCATGGCAATCGCTGAAAAGCCCAACGAGATTCTGAAGTGTGCCATGTATCTGTTCGCCGGGTATCTCGACGGGGCAATTCAGTTCGCAAAGGGAAACGGCGGCGGTGGCTCCGCATCCGACCTCCCGTGGGGCCGCGATCCGAAAGAAGATGACCGCCGCTTCGCCTACCGCTGCATGATGCAAGCCCATAAGATGCTGAAACCAGCTCTTCCAAAACGAGGTATGGGTGGTAAACGTTAGTTTGATGTCAAGAACAGTTCAGCTCGTCTTGCGCCTTATACCATAAACTACATTCACTTATATCCACCTAGCGAGAGCAAGGCAGACATAAGCCGACGGTCGGATTCGGAGGCATCTACAATGAGAATCTTATTAATGTTTTATGATGTACCTGAATCTGGGCATACGAGAATCTCTATTTGAATATAGTGTAATGCTACTCGAATAAGATATAGGAGGTTCGGCAACCATTGTTCCCTTCGTGTCGGTGGATTATACCTTGGCTTTCTAAAATAGCCACAAGTCGTAATTTGCAGCTATTTGGCGGATAGGGGAGAGGTTCTTTGAGTTGCAAGTGCTAACGCGACAAGGGCCGCTAAAAAGCGGCGCTCAGTCCGAGTCGTTTGAAAAACAGCTTGTATAACAGTTTAGATAACCGAATAAAGATTGGGCACCGCGCACATCAATTACAGTTGTATAGTCTCCAAATCATCAGGAACGTATATGTTTCCTGAAAATACGCGACAGGCTTCTTCAGCGTACAGTCTTTTGCGTTCAGGCAGACGGGAATCCTCTGTGTGATACAATATCAGATTTTCGACTGCGCATTTCTCGGCAAATTTTGCGGAATCGGTGACGGTTCCATGTCCTATGTCATAGGGATGAAAAATTTCTTTATCGCAATCAAGACAGAACGATTCACACAGGAGCCAATCGATATGATCGGCATATTTTCTTAGATGATCCCTGCATGGTGCGTCACCCAGACAAAGCAGCTTTTTCCCCGAAGGCAACATAGCCTTGAACCCCAACTGGGCTGCTGTATTATTATCGGTTTCAGCGGGGGTTATAGTAAAATCCCTGTCGAGTTCAAGGGCCTGTAATGGCAATGCCTCCACAAACTTCACGTTCTGAAATACAGCACTCAGCACGGCGGCAGACAGACTGTGGCGGCAGATATATTCAATCGTGTCGAGTGTGTCAAGGCTGCCGTACAATGTGCATGAGCCGTTGTATTCTCCGAGCAACGCACTTTCTCCAATCATCCTCAAAACCCATATCACGCCTAATAAATGGTCAGTATGGGTGTGGGTGACAAATATTCCCGTAATGCCGTTTACGGATATTTTTGCAGATTCGAGGCGGTTGAGAATGGTACTGCCGCCTCCACCGTCAACCAGCAGCGAGTAATTGCCACACTTGAGTACGAAACATGTGTTATAGCACCGTGTTACGGTCGCATGGCCTGTGCCAAGAAATACTATCTGTTCGGTTTCCTTCATCAGCGTGATTTATGAACGCCCATATCTTCTAACGACCCACACCGGAAATCGCACCATCCTGAAAAACGGGTTGTCGTTGTCAGGAATGCACAGTGCCGACAGCGAGACTATTACAACTGCCAACCCCAGCAGGTTCAACGCCGAGGGAATTTCCATAAAGAACAGAAGTCCGAACACCACTGCCGCCATCGGTTCTCCGCCCCCCGCGAGGATGGATACCTTTCCGTTCTCCATATAAATCAATGCGAGGCTGTAGAATAGATATGGCATTACGGATGTGCAGAGCGAATGGCATACCGAGAAAGCGGCATTGTTTACGGGATCATCTGTCGCAAACCTCATGGCTACAGTCCAATCTGTAAGCGGCAGCAATACTATGGAACAGAGCAAAAGGCTATAGAACAGTATCGTGACAATGCCGTATCCCTTGTTGGCTGCTATCTTGGAGAATATTCCGTAAAGGGCACAGAAAAATCCCGAAAGTATTCCCATGATCACACCTCTTGCAGTTATGGTGAGTCCGCCTCCTGAAGAAGCCTCGATTATTCCACTTGCCATAGCGCATCCTGCGAAAGCGGCAATCAGGCAGATTATTTTCCTGCGGGTTATGCTTTCCTTGAAAACTATGGCTGATATTATAATCACGAATACCGGCGCCATGCTCAGAAGGATTGCCGACAGGGAAAGGGAAATCTCGCCGACTGCCTCGTTATAGAAATAATTGAGGCCGAAAATACCCAGAAGTCCACATCCTGCGAACATCCATAAGTCCTTGAGATGGATTCTGAGCAGAGAGGGGCGTGACACAAGTATACCAACCAGCATCAGCAGAACGGCAAGTGCCATCCTTACCGACAGTATGGTGAATCCGTCCATTCCGAAAGACTGAAGTTCCCGGACGAACACACCGGCTGAACCCCAAAGGATTCCGGCTATTATAGGAAGGAAGAATATAAATTTTTTCATTTCAGCCTGTTTATTTGAGACTGCAAAATTACAAAACACCTGCCGGAATATATAATGCTATATTTACAAAAATAAATGCTAAATTTGCATTGCGATTGAATGAATAAGAAATGGAATCAAGAATCATCGACAACAGGAAGATTATCTGCGATGCCGGATGTTCGTTTTCCTATATTTCGAACTCCCGGCTGTCTACATCGCTTCACTGTCACCCCGCCTACGAACTAATTTACATAAGGGAAGGCAAGGGGCAGGAATTCGTGGGTGATTGCGTTAGAAATTTCAACAGCGGAGATCTCGTGCTTATAGGAGAGAACTTGCCGCATCTGTATCTATGCGACAGGCCGCAAGGTGTCGATGCCGGCAATTCATGTGATATTCTCCAGTTCCCGGGAAATCTGTTCCCCGAAAACATGAATGGAATAGATGAGTACGCGAAGATAAACCGTTTGTTGGGAAACAGCGCACGCGGGATTCTCTTCCGCTCCGAATCAACAGTCCGACGGGCTGTCACAATTATGCGGAAGTTCAACAGGCAGTCAGGAATAAACAGGCTGCTCTCACTGATCAGGCTTCTTCATCTTCTGGGTGGTTCGGCTGAGACAGTATCCCTGTCGTCCCTTAAATATGTCAGTCCTTTGAAGGAATATATGATTGATGACCCGGTGTCGCGGATATATGCCTTTCTTCTCAATAACCACAAGGAAGAGATTTCAATTCCGATGATAGCCGGGCATATACATTTCAACGCAGCCTCGTTATGCCGTCATTTCAAACAGCACACAGGCAAGACCATATTTCAGACATTAAGCGAAATCCGCGTGGAATATGCCTGCAAACTTTTGGGAAGCACCCGCCTTCCTATATCGCAGATAGCATGGGAAAGCGGGTTCAGGAATCAGGCGCATTTCAACAAGCAGTTCAAACAGATTACAGGGCAGACACCGAAAGAATACAGGCAAAAAATGACGCCCGAGCCTAATCCAAAACAATAACGAAGACACCGTTACCCTCTGCTACCGGGAACGGTGCCTGTCTAATTGTTTCATGAATACAAGACGGTATTTTTCAGAATGTGCCGGTATGTATGCGGTCGTGGATGTTTATTACCTTCTGTTTCGGCAGAAAAGCACCTTCCTCCGGATAGCCGATTGTCAGGAGACAGGTAAACTCATAGCCTTCGGGGGCATTGACAATCTTCTTGATTTGCTCTACCTCGTCGGCGACCGGAATGTGAAACACCGTTCCGAGTCCCGCATCGGTTGCGGCAAGAAGCATATTCTCCACAGCGCACCATGCTGAAGCAAAATAGTTGAGCGAGCTTTGTTCCGCAGGAAGAAGCAGAGGACTTTGCATCTGGCGGAAGAAGGGAATGATAAGCAGTCCGCTCTGCATCAGCATACGCTGTTGCTTGGGGAGTGCGTCGGCGAACATCTCCATCTTGTCCTTGTCGCCCGACTCATCGACCTCGAACACCAGGTCCTTGAAAGCCGCCATATTCTTGGCAAGCGGTGCTATGACCTTGGCGATATTTTCTTTGCCGCGTACCACTACAAATTCGAGCTGTCGCAGGTGGTCGTTGGTCGGAGCTTTGAACGCAGCCGAGATCACCTTATCGAGAATTTCATCGCTTACCTTGCGGTCGGAGTAGTCGCGGTACGTGCGGCGTTTCTCCAATACTTCGTTGAATTCCATTTCGATGTTATCGTTTTTTGAGTTTTCGTGTCGCAAAATTAGCATTAAAGATTGTCTGCCATTTGCACTATCGTTTCAAATATTTGTCGTATATTTGCGGATAATACATTTAGAATTATGAGAACAATCGGAATGACAGGTCGGAAATGGCTTAAAACAGTTCATTTGCTCGCAGCCATCCTTTGGATAGGGTGTGGAATTGCCATGAACCTGCTGAGAGTTACTATTACTCCCGACACACCCGAGGGAATGGCGGTGTTGTCGTTGGCGATAAAGATTCTTGACGACCTGCTGATTTTCGGTGGTGTTATAGGAATCCTTGTTACGGCCATCGTGTATGGAATATGGACAAAATGGGGATTCTTTAAGCAACGATGGCTTACAGTCAAATGGATAATGACCATAGTGATGATTCTGATAGGCTGGATCATCATGGGACCAGCTGTCAACGGCAATGTCCAATCCCCGGAATGGTATGTCACTAACTTGGATGTTTATAATTCCAATCTTGGCATCAGTGCTGTATGGGGACCCATTCAGTTGCTCTTGCTTGGTGGAGTGTTGGTTATCTCTGTTTTCAAGCCCTGGAAAGCAAAAAAGAAGGTTCCATGAGTTGACTATCTGTGTCATTACAGATGATGAAAGACGCCGTAATTCCATACACTCTGCCGGAAGTAAATGACCACTCCTTTTTCTTCATATCGCAGTATGTCGCCCCAAGCCTCGAAGCCGGTATGCACCGACACGAGGCATGGGAGCTATATTATGTTACTCACGGCAACGGTGTGCGTATGACTGGCGACACCCTGATGCCTTTCGCCGAAGGGGACGTAGTGCTGATACCTCCGTCGATGCCCCATTACTGGGAGTATAATCCGGAATCAGCTAACGCCTATGGTGAAATCACATATCTCATGGTTGCATTTAGTCCGGAATTGATTGATAAATGTATGGAGGTATTCCCGGAAATCAGAAACAGACTTTACGGACAGATACTGCCGACAGAGGCATTGAAATACGGCCCCGGAAGCTCTGTCGAGATAAAACGCTCGCTTGCCAGGATGAGCATACTCGATAACATCGGGCAGTTGAGTGAGATGATCCGCCTGCTTCCGATAATATTCACCACGACAGACCATACGCTGATCGGCAAGCCGATAAAAATCGAGCGGGACATACGCAGGATGCAAAGTGTCGCAGAATATGTCATGGCACATTATGTCCACAACATAACGCTCGATGACATAGCCGCTCATATAGGTATGAATCGCTCAGCGTTCTGCACTTTCTTCAAGCGCAATAAAGGGATGACCTTCTCGCAGTTTGTCACCCTATACCGGTTGGAAACTGCCTGCGGGTTGCTCAAAACCTCGCATAAACAGGTATCAGAAATCTGCTTTGCCGTAGGTTTCAACGACCTTCCCCACTTCAACCGAGTGTTCAAGAAAGAATATGGCATTACACCCTCACAATTCAGAACATCCAATCAATCGTAGTCGATGCGCTCGATCTTGAAGATGACGGGACGCGTGCCGTCGTTGCAGCAGGTGATCATGGTGTTTTCATCGCGCATCCAGCCTTTCATGATTGAGCCTCCCTGCAAACCGGTATAGATATAACGAGAAATCGCATCCCACGCTTCGGAACAGAACGGTTTCTTCGGACCTCCCGCAATCTCATCGGGATTACCGTCGGTTTTCACAAGGGTATTCAGACCGCAATGCCAATAGTCGTCGCGCTCGTCATCGCGGAAGAATACGAATTCATCACCCTTGTTATAAACCGGGCATTTGCCCGAACAAGGATTGGCACAATACTGCTGTTGATATTCCGGATACAACTTGGTGTCAAGCACCGTCACTTTCACTTTATGTTTCATAATCGGCTTCATTATCGATACAAAGTTAATAATTGCCGTTTAATTCGAACTTATCTCAGCTCTTGAAAATATTTCCGACAATTCTGTGCAGAAAGTATTAGACGCTTTACTACGGTCGTATTCGCGAGGCGAGATGCTGTACTTTGAATTATAGAACTTGCGGCTTATACCGAGAGGAACCAGTATCTTGGAGAGCCATTCATCCCTGACTTCTTTAGAGAGTCGCCGCCACAACTGGTTGATGAGATAGCATACACGCACTTTTTCCCTATCCTTTATCTTCAACCCATTTGCCCGCAGATTCATTACATCAAGGAAATTGGTGACGTTACATTCCTCAAACTGACAGCCGTTACACAACTCGTAAATCCGGATAATCAGACTAGGCTTGAAGTAATCCTTTGTGGCATCTGGGGGAGTTGCATAGGGACTAAAACAATCATCCCATGATGATTTGGTACTATACGGTTTCTCTTCCGGTGGATTTACAGTCATCCATTCTTTATAGCATTTTCCAACAATCGGAAGTAAGGCACGGCATTGTTCAGCGATACGGTCTAATGCTGGCTTATAGCATGTATCAAGAATGTTCAGATACTCGTTGAGTTTGCTCTGACGGATATACAGTTCATTAAGTTTTTCTCGCTCAATGCCAAGTCGTTCACGCCTATTGTTAAGCCGAGGAAAGAATAAGCCATCATCTGAGGCTTTCTGTTCTAATACTGGGATTTGGGAATCAAGAGAATCTACGATACCTTCTTGAGCTATTATCATCTTTTCATACTCGTCCCGTTGGGATTGATAACCCTTATGAAGCGAAAACTCATTATAGAAGTAGGTCACGTTATTGAAGCCAAACAGAAATTCCTTCGGTTCCTGAGCAATGAAGGCGAGACAAGAATAGAGCGATTGTAAGTTATCGCCCATGTCTGGCATAGTCACTGATTCCGACAGCTCTTTCTCCAGAGATTCCTTGTCTGCCAGAATATCTATTTTCTCTTTAGCCCATAGCAAACTCACTATGCGCTCCGGATGGTCATAGTACTCGTATGAGAGGGCATCGCTCACGGGCCGCAGATAATCAATAAGACATCTAATTTGGGGCATATTTTGTTGGTTCTTCATCATCGTATTGCAAATATACCCTTATAAACGTTCATAAAGTATTAATTCACAGACCAATTAATAATCTTTATGTAATGCGCCGATATTTATAATTGGGTATCACACTGCATTTTACATGGTTAAAGATTATTTTGGGCACCATATCGATATGTTAAATCACAATTTTTAAGAATAGCCCCCGACTGTATTACCGTAACCTGCACATCTCTCCTTACATCAATCCATATCAGCCCTCAAAATCCGGAGTACCCAATATCGAGTGCGCCCGCGTTTACTTAAAAATATTGTCATGAATACGCACAAAAAATTACGCACGATCATCAAAAATCGTGCGTAATTTCGTGCGTAAATACAACAAAAGCCTGATAATCAGGCTTTATTGCGGAGAGAGAGGGATTCGAACCCCCGGTTCCTTGCAGAACAGCGGTTTTCAAGACCGTCGCAATCGACCACTCTGCCATCTCTCCGGATTGTGGCACAAAGATAGTGATTATTTCTTTCTTAGCCAACTCATGGGTGCGTTTTAACGTTTTATGCCTGCTGCATCGCTTGCGTTCAGGCAAGGGCGGCAGCGTAGGCGCGCATCTGCTTCACCATTGCCAGCAGGCCATTGCTGCGCGTGGGCGACAGGTGTTCCGACAGACCGATATCGTCGATAAAATGTAGGTCGGCGTCGAGAATCTCCTTGGGGGTATGCCCCGAAAGGACATCTACAAGCATGGATATTATTCCTTTTACGATTATGGCGTCGGAATCGGCACGGAATTTCAATGTGCCGTCTGTCTGTTTTTCGGCATCGAGCCATACGCGGCTCTGGCAGCCTTCGATAATACGGTCGGGAGTCTTGAGTTCCTCGGGCAGCGGTTCGAGGCTATTGCCCATGTCGATGATGCAGGCGTAGCGGTCCATCCAGTCGTCGATATCGGTGAATTCGTCGATAATCTGTTTCTGGCTTTCTTCTATAGTCATGATGTCAGTATGCTTTTTCTTTGTACAGTACGTTCAGCACGGTCTCGCCTACGGCCTGGAGGGTCTGGCGGGAGATATTGCTCATGTTGTCGTTCACCGTGTGCCATGCCGGCGGGAATGAGCCTGTCTGAACGTTTACAGATTCAATTATATTGAGAGTGGGTATACCGGCGTTGGTAAGGAATACATGGTCGTCGGTAACGGCGCCCCCCATTTTGTTCACAAAAATATCGTCGTGGCCAAGTCGTTTTGCTTCGCCCCATACTTTCCAGGCAGTGCTTGTGGCGTTTTCTTTGGAGAATGCCTCATGGTGGAAGCGGGCATCCTGGCCGCCTACCATATCGAGCAGAATGCCATATAGAGGTGTATTGTCGGTGCGGTACGGCACCATGTGTTCTATCCAATACTGTGTGCCAAGGCACCAGCTTTCTGCATTGCCCACAAAGCCGTTGTTGTCGCCATAATCCTCGGCGTCGGTAAAGAAGATATCAACGCCTACAGCAGCCTGTCTGGCCGCCAGATTACGGGCAATCTCCAGAATCACACCCACACCGCTGCCCCCGTCATTGGCGCCAAGTACGGGTTTTGTATGGTTGTTGGAATCTCGGTCGCTGTCGGCCCAGGGGCGCGTATCGTAGTGCGCCACAAGCAGCACTCGGCGCGTCTGTCTGGGGTTGAAACCAGCGATTATATTTGTAATAGGCAATACGTCGCCGTTGAAGGCCGTTACTGTTCCGCGCTGCACGTACATCGTATCGACGTATTTGTCGAGCTCCTTGATAAGATATTCGGCGCATGCGTCATGCTCGGGCGTACCGGGTACGCGGGGACCGAAAGCAACCTGACGCTCGATATATTTATAAGCGCTGTCGGCACGGAAATCGCCCATCCGGACTGCTTTCTCGTCAACGGCATTCTTTTCATGCTGGCCGGAGGCTGAAGATTTGCCGCAGGATATGAGTACAAGTCCTGGAAGCACTACTCCAACCAAAAAGGAGAACCACTTTTTCATACAAAGAATCTATTAGTATGCAAAGTTACAAAATAGCAACAAAATGAACAAATTTTTGTGAATAATTTTAAATAATCCGCAATTTGAACATACAATAATAATTTTGCGCGTGCGTTAAGTTATTAAAAAACTATACAATCACAATTATGAAATATTTTCAGTTCCTCTCTTTTGTGTTTGCTTTTGTGTTGTGCTCATGCGTAAGCAACAACGAACCGCCTTTAGAAACGGCATTGCCGATAGCGCAAAACTATCTTCCCGCTACCCTCTCTTTCAGTGCCGATGATAACGAATGGACCGACAAAATCAAAGACTGGTCTGACAAGCAGATTCGCGTGGATAGTCCAGAGGAACTTCCGGATGACCCGTTAGGTTTCTCAGATGCGTATTCCGGTATCAATTTCAACAGGTATACTTTGCTCCTTTCGTATAATATACATAACTGGACAATAGATACATACCATAACCGATATTATCGGGACAATATCGAAGGAATATACAACTGGAATATCTGTGTAAGTACGGCTACATCTATCGATGATTCGTCCACGCAGTTGTATTTCACTCGCTACGCTGTTCTTGTAAATAAAATACCGGCCGAGAGGGAGGTTAAAATATGGTTTTCCCTTGGCGCCCTTAACTGGAGCTGGGAATGAGGCCTTTGGCTGTGAATATCAGTTGAATTCAATGCCTATCTGGACATATGGCATCGTTATTATATCATCTGCATGTTTTGATAAAAGTTCCCAATTTCAAGTCTACAAACAAAGGTACTTTGTATAGACAATATCGCGGTCGTTGGAATATTTTTTCTCGAACAATGCTTCGCCATTCAAATCTACAAATCCCCGGAAGCTCTTTGCGGTCTGAGAATACGCGTAGGCCGCAGATAGAATGAGAATTATAAATATTATGGTTTTTCTTCATGTTGTTTTTCCGGTACACCCGGTGGAGAGATAAAGAGAAGAAATAACGGCTGAAAATCGAGCGATTATCAGCCGTTGTCTGTACCCGAACCCGGGATCGAACCGGGATGGATTGCTCCAACGGTGTTTGAGACCGTCGCGTCTACCGATTCCGCCATTCGGGCTTGCTTTTGCAAAGGTAAATACTTTTTTCCTATCTGCAAAATTTTATTCGGCTTGCAGTGTCAATATTCGGCGAGGACTACCGACAGGGTGTAGTCAGGAGTGGATGTGGCGCGGAGTATGCGGAATATGCGTCCGTCGGCAAGGGTAATGATGTCGCCGTCGGCGGGAAGATGGATATCAAGCAGCGAAAGCCCTGCTGTGGCGGCGGCTTTATAGGTGGCTTCTTTCAGTGTCCATGCCAGCAGGAGCTGTTCGTCGGTAGCATACACCGAAGCCTCGTCGGCGTTGAGGAATTTGGGTATGACGCGCCGCAGAGCCGGGCGGAAACTCTCTATATCTACACCAATGGAGCGCTCGTCGGGGCTTACGACAAGTGCTGCGAAATCCTGCGAATGGCTTATCGAGAATACGGGAACGCGGGTTACTGTCTCTGGCCCGGTGAAGCGTATGGCAGGGGCGCCCGAAGGCAGGTTATATTTGCGCGCGCAGGGGCCGAATGCCTTCCGGACGAGTATTTCCACGGCAAGAGTCTCGCGGATGCGACGCGGGCGTCCGTCATGTTCTATCGCGCATATATAGATGTTATCGGCCATATTTATTTTGCTGTCTCAAGCATGTGCAGCAGGTGGCTGTACACGATTCTGTACACCGGTTCTATTGAATCTACGGGCGTGGTAGGACCTGCGAATACGGCGGCGCCGCTGAGCATGGAGCGGTTGCGGGGATTCACAGCATTGATGTATACAGGCGCGCTGCCTGCGTCGGGGCTTCCGGCGATAGTGCAGCTTATTCCGTCGTTGTTGTAGAAACTTATAGCCTCGGCATGTGTGTCGCCGAAGTTAAGCTCCATGCGCTGGCGTCGGTTGGCGATGGCTGCCTGCAGGGCTTCGCCGTCGGCAAAGCTGTTCACACTCAGGTGTACGGTAACACCATAGCGCGGGTATATTATGTTCATCCAGTTCTCTGCGGGCCGGATGGTGTCGGCCCCGGCATTTATCAGTATTCTGAAATCGCCAAGGCGCGCAGGTACTACGGCAGTATCGCATGGTGCCACACGCGGATAGGCGTAGCGGCGGGGCACGGCGCTGTTGTCGTGCGTGCACGAGGCGGTTGCAACAGCGAGCATCAGTGCGAGTGCGGGAATAGCCCTCATTCCTTGTCTTTTATTTCCGGCATTACCTTTACGCGCACTTCAGCGATGCGATGGTCTTCGATGTCGAGGATAAGGAAGTGGCAGCGCCCGTACACCAGCGGCTCTTTTTCTTTGGGGAAATCGCCCTTTACGGCCAGCAGCATGCCTGCAACGGTTTCCACGTCCTGGGTAACCTCCTCGTAGTCCTCGGGGTTGAGGTCGGTTATGCGGAAGAAGTCGGTAAGAGGTGTGCGGCCCTCGAACATATATGTGTCGTCACGCAGGCGTTTGAAGGTAGTGTCAGGCTCGTCGTATTCGTCATCAATATCGCCCACAATTTCCTCGAGTACGTCCTCAAGAGTAACTACGCCCTGTGTGCCGCCATATTCGTCCACCACCACAGCCATGTGTATCTTCAGCCGGCGGAAATCCTCGAGAAGGTCGTCGATATTGCGCGATTCGGGCACGAAATATGCTGGGCGGAGCAGCTTTTTCCAATCGAGTGTGGCAGCCTCGCCGGTACCTATATACGGCAGCAGGTCGCGCGAGTACAGGATGCCTTTTATGTTGTCCTGGTTTTCCTCGTAGACGGGCATACGCGAATAGCCGCTGGAGATTACGGTTTCCATAACCTTGTCGAACGGCAGGTTGATGTTCAGGTCGGTTATGGAAACGCGCGGAGTCATGATTTCCGATGCCGTTGTATCTCCGAATTTCAGAATGCCTTCCAGCATCTCCTTGTCGTCGCCGGATGTACCCTGGGTAATTTCGAGTGCGCGCGACAGCTCGTCGGTGGTAATGTCGTTGGCGCGTTTTGCAACAACTTTTTTTACCAGGCTGCCGGATTTGGCCAGCATGTGCGAGAAAGGCGACAGCAGTTTTGATATCAGTCCGAGCGGAGCAGCGGCAAAAAGTGCCCATTTAACGTTGTAGTTGTTCGCGAACAGCTTGGGAAGTATTTCGCCGAAGAGCAGGATGAGGAATGTGAGCAGCACAGTCTGCAGCACGAAGCTGAGCCAGGGTGCCATACCGCCGAACACTGGCCCGAGGGCGTAGTTGGTGAGTACGACAATGGTAACGTTAACCAGATTGTTTGCTATGAGAATTGTGGCAAGTAGTTTCTGAGGTTCCCGGAGCAGGTGCAGCACACCGTTTCCGCGTTTGCCCTCGCCGATATCGTCTATCTGCTGTTCTGTAAGCGAGAAATAGGCCATTTCGCTACCGCTGACAAAACCCGACACAACAAGACACAGCAACGCTATGACAAGGGCAAGCGCCTGTCCGCTGCTGAAGGCGGGTAGAGAAAGAAACATGTCCGGAAGTGAACCGGTAAAAGATAGGAGCGCGTCTACCGACGGCAAAGGATCTGTGTCCAAGATAAGTAATAATTTAGTTAGCGGTCAAATATTTTATACATTTGTTGATAGCATATAGCCATGACCGGTTCGGCTAATCAGATGCTGCGACAGGTTACCGAGCTTTTTGCGCAGGCGTGATACATTTGTATCAACAATGCGCTCGTTGGAGCCGGCGGTACTCTCGGGCCATACTTTCCTAAATATTTCGATGCGGGAAATAAGTGTGTCCGGGTTCTTGAGGAGCATCTGTAGAATCGCGTATTCTTTTGATGTGAGCGGCACCGGCAGTCCGTCGATTTTCACGTTCTTGCCCACCTGGTCCATAGTGAGCGATAGAAACGTGAGCGACGAGGCCTTGCTGCCCCTTGAATGGCGGCGCAGGATTGCCCTTATGCGTGCCATTAGCTCGCGCAACGAGAACGGCTTGGAGATATAGTCGTCGGCACCGGCTTCGAGGGCGTCGATAGCCATCCGCTCGCTTTTCACCGGCGAGTAAAGGATAAGGGCTATGCCCTTGGTATCGGGATTGTCCTTGAGGTCGTAGATAAGATCCATTCCGCTGTATTCCTGCTTCATGGCGTCTACAATTATCAGCTGGACAGTATCCAGCGGCATCTCGGCAACCTTGGAGGCATCAGGTTCTACGGCTACGCTGTACCCTTCGCTTCCCAGATTAACCTGCAGAAGCTCGCAGATATATATGTCGTCGTCAACAACAAGAATATTTCCGAGAGAAGGGGTGTCTGCCATAAGATTGGTCGCTGTATTGATTTTTTACTTGCAAAATAATGATTTTTTACTCGTGATATCAATACCTGTAACCGTATTGTATAGTTTTTGTGCCCGATATTTATTATCTCAATCGCCCTCTGGAGGTATCAGAAGGCCTATTTGGCCGGAGTATGCAGTCCGTCGCGCAGGGTATCGGCTACATTGATGATATAGTCGCCCGTCTTTTCAAGGTCGCCGACGATATCCATATAATATATGCCGGCCTGATACTCGTAATGCTTGCCGTTTATGTTTTCAACATTGGCTCCGCGCAAGGTGTTGCGGTAATTGTTTATCTCGCGTTCCTTGTTATAAGAATCGATAAGCGATTTGCCGCTCACATTTTCCATATTGTTCAGATGCGCCAGCATCAAGGCCATAGCCTCCTTTATGTACACGTACATGTTGTCGATGTTGTCGTAAATCTCCTGCGGGAATACGGCGCCCGACTCTATCTTGCGGTTCATAATTTTGCCTATGCCCATGCAGCTGTCGGCGATGCTCTCTATCTCGCTGATAATGTTCAGCATCGATGCTATCTTGAGCTTGCCTTCGTTTGACAGGCGTCCCTCGGCGCATCGGTTGAGGTAGTGGGCTATTTCAAGTTCCATGCGGTCCGAGATATCTTCGTATTTCTCCAGGCGCGACAACAATGTATTGTACTCCTCCGACTTTTCCTTGGTGTGGATAAGTTCCTGGGCCATGCCTATCATCCTGTTCACGCGCTCGGCGTATACGTAAATTTCTTTTTCAGCCTGGGTCATGTTGAGTTCTGCAGCGTTCATAAGACCGCCGGAGATGAACTTGAGGGTGAATTCCTCGTCGTCGCGGTTCTTGGACGGAACAATCCATTCCACAATCTTCACATAAAGTCCGGTGAGCCATATCATGAGAAGCACATTCACGATATTGAATGTTGTATGGAATATGGAAAGGCCGAAGGAAAGGCTCATCTGCATGGCGGCTATGTTCTTCAGCACCTCGTGGCCGGCCGGCAGCGAATTGTCGAACAGATGGTTGTAGATGCTCGGGTCGGTGGCCTCGAGATTGGATACATAGTTGTACAGCGCGTTAGGGTTGCCCTGCCCTATCGCCTCTGTAAGCCAAGTGTTTAGTTCTACGAAGGGAATGAACACGCAGATGCACCACAGCGTACCTAACAGGTTGAAAAGGAGGTGCCCCATAGATGCGCGTTTGGCAGCGACGTTACCGCTCAGCGACGCCAGAATGGGAGTGATGGTAGTACCTATGTTCGAGCCGAGTACCAGCGCACAGGCAAGGTCGAAAGTGATCCAGCCTTTGGTACACATGATAAGTGTGATTGCGAAAGTGGCTGCCGACGATTGTATTATCATTGTAAGCACAAGGCCTACGAGTGTGAAAATCAGAATGGAACGCACGCCCATCGACGCATATTGCTTCAGATAGGCGAACATCTCCGGGTTGCTTTGCAGGTCGGGCACATAGGCGCTTATCATGTCCAGGCCCATGAATAGAAAGCTGAAGCCGATAAGGAATTCGCCGATGCTCTTTGTCTTGCTCTTGTTCATCAGCAACAGCACTACAGCCACGCCGATAAGCGGAATAACGAATGAGGAGATGTTGACCTTGAAGCCGAACAGAGCTATAATCCAAGCTGTAAAGGTGGTGCCGACGTTGGCGCCGAATATAACGGCCATCGACTGTGCCAGCGACATAAGACCGGCGTTTACGAAGCTAACAACCATAACGGTTGATGCCGACGAACTCTGGATAAGGGCGGTGATAAGGCAACCTGTAAGCAGTCCTGTGAAACGGTTGCGGGTCATGGCCGAAAGAATGTTGCGCAAACGGTCGCCTGCGGCTTTCTGCAGGCCTTCGCTCATCACTTTCATGCCATAAAGGAACAGACCTACGGCACCGAGCAGACATAAGAAGTCTAAAAAACTGTAATCCATCTGGTGGGGTTATAATCGTAAAGCAGAAGATATAATCCTTCCGGATGCAAAATTAATAATTCTTTGGAAATTTTAAAAACTATTCTTACATCATGCCTTTGCATCGGGCTATTTTGGATTGCTTGGTATTTTCACCGCAAGAGGGAGACATAGCGGCGGGCTATGGCAGTGGCTGTGAAGCGGTCGCCGACGGCGGCGCGTTGGCTCAGGGGATTGCAGGGGGCATCAAGGGCGCCTCGCAGAGCTGCGGCAAATTTTTTTGTGTCGTATGCCGGTATGAGGTAACCTTCTTGGGGGTTTGTGATTATGTCGCACTGCCCTCCCTTGTCGAAACTGACGGGTGTGCATCCAGCAGCCATGCCTTCTATCAACGTGCCGGGAAGTGTTTCGTAAAGCGAGGTGGACATTACCACAGTGGCATGGGCGCAGAGCTCGCGGATTGTTGCGATATCCACGGGACCGAGGGTGATATGAGGGAAACGTAGTCCGGCAAGCGCATCTGGATTTCGGATGGCACCGTAGAACACGGCCACGGCATCATTGCCCGGCAGCGCGTTGAGGGCGTTAATAGCGTAGGACAGCCCTTTTATGGGGTCGTCGAGCCGTGCGGCACCCATTAGTATTATTCTTTTTCCATCAGGCAATCCCAGACTGCTGCGGGAGCGCCTCGGTTCGATGTAGAATTCATCAACGGGAAACGCGTTGGGGATACATTCCACTTTCATGCCGCGCATAAGCGAGCTTTGCGCGCTGCAGCGTTGCAGCCATGTGCTTACGGCAACAAAACGTATACCTGCGGCATCGTAAAGCTTTTTTTTGCGGCTCCATGTGGAGCTACCCAGTTTTTTTCGGACAACGAGAGGGCAGTCGGCGCAGCCCGGTGCCTGCGTATACTGCCTGCAATCGTGCGCGTGATGGCACAGCGAGGTAAGGTTCCACATGTCGTGCATCGTCCATACCACCGGCTTCTCGGCAGCGATACGCTGTATCTCGTCGAGCGACAGCAAGCCCTGGTTTACCCAGCCGAGCAACACGGCGTCGGCCTGCCGCACAAGAGGGTGCCGGCTCAGCGGCAGGCCGTCGGTCGCGATGGAGATTTTGAACAGATTGCGGCGGTCGTAGCCACATGCACGCAGGATTCGCAGGTGCTCGGCAATAAAATCTTTTTTGACGCGCCATGCCGCCCCTGCCACATGCACGGCCGGGTCGTCGGAGTCCTTGTGCGCAACAAGCATGTCGGCCCGGTGCCCCAGATCGCGCAGGGCGCACATAAGGCGGTATGTTACCACAGCGGCGCCTCCGCGGTTGTCGCTGTTGCTTATAAGAACTATCCTCATCGCCTGATGAATCGTTTGAATGGCGCCACAAGGGTACTGAAACCGATGTTCACGCTCCTCATGAAGAAAAGAACGAACATGGCAAGCAGGCACAGGCGCATGAATGCTGCGAGAATGCCGCTGATGCCTGCCAGTGGCAACAGCCACACGCCGATGGCGTAGAGCACAACTGCCGCGCCGAAATAGCCGAGCAGTTTGCCCAAAGGATAGCCGATAGGGTAGTGGTATGCGCCTACCACATAGCTTGCAACCATCATAAGGCTGTAGCATGTCATGGCGGCGACTGCGCAGCCCATGTATCCCATCCGCGGTACCAGTATAACGTTAAGCAGCACGGTAACAACAAGCCCGAAGATGGAGAACCACATGCCCCACTGCGTTTTGTCGGTGATTTTGTACCATACCGACAGGTTGTAAAATATGCCGAAGAAAAGTTCGCCGAGCATTATAAGCGGCACCACTTTGAGGCCGCTGAAATAGCGGGGTGATATAAAGTATCGGATATAGTCCAGATAGAACATCACGCCAAGGAATATAAGCAGGGCGAAAGCCACGAAGTACGTCATGGCGTCGCGGTAGGCGGCCATCCTGTCCTTGCCGGAGTCCTTGCTATGGGCGAATATAAATGGCTCGTAGGCAAAGCGGAAAGCCTGGAGGAACACCAACAGGAGAACGCCTATCTTGTAGTTGGCGCCGTATATGCCAAGGCCGTACATCGCCTCGGCGGGGTCCGACACAAGGTGCGGATACAGAATTTTGTCGATTGTCTGATTCATTATGCCCGCGATGCCTAATACCAGCAGCGGCGCCGAGTAGCGCATCATCTGGCCCCATAGCTCTCTGTTGAACCGCCAGCGGAAACCGTGCAGCTCCGGAAAAAGGAGCACCATATTCGCAACCGACGCCAGAAGGTTGGCAAGGAAGATGTAACCTATGCCGAAATCGGGACGGTAGAACCACGACACCGTTGCCGGCGCCTGGCGCATAAGCCAGGGGCAGAGCAGGATAAAGAATAGGTTGAGGCCTATGTTCAGCCCGATGTTCACAAGTTTGAGAGCGGCAAAGCGCATTGGCCGCTTGCGGAAGCGCAGATAGCCGAATGGAATGGTCTGGAAGGCGTCCAGCGCCACACACACAGCCATCATCATCACAAACGAAGGATGTCCGTCGCATTCCATAGCGTGTGTAACCGGTCCGAGGAACAATGCCACAAGAACAACGAAAGCCGTCGAGCTGACGGCGAGCGAGGAAAGGCACGTACTGTATACCAGCGAGGGGTCTTTCCACTTGTCGTGGTTGGCGAAACGGAAGAAACCTGTTTCCATGCCGTAGGTGAGAATAACCATCACCAGCGCCACCACGGAATACACGAATGTTACAACACCATATTCCTCAACCGGAAACATTATGGTGTACAGCGGCACCAGTAACCAGTTGAGGAAACGCCCCACAATGGAGCTGAGGCCATAAATGGCGGTATCTTTGGCCAGACTTTTTATCCCGGCCATAGTCAGTTAAGTTTCATTTGATTGGTTTTTCGCAGGAAGGCGGTAGCCGCCGTCCCGAACTTTTATTTTTAGGGTTACCCAGCAGGCGATCAGCATATACGCGATGGCCAGTATCCACAATGCTACGAAAGGCTCACGGACTTCGGCGAGGGTGGCGGCATTGCTGTTTATGCGTATGAATCCTTCCACACCCCATGTTGCGGGCACAAGGTTGCCGGCCCAACGCCAGAGAGCGCTCATGGCGTATCGAGGCCACGTGAGTCCCGAGAGGAACAGGAACACAACGGAAGTGAACACGATAATGATGAAAGGACTTTCGCGCTCTTTCATGAAGTAGTTCAGGCACTGCCCCAGAAATGCCGTTCCCAGCAGCAGGGGGAATATGAACAGCAGATAGTCTGCCGGATTGCCGTAGTGGGGCAGATTGAACATCTCCGGAATGAAACGCATAATGTATATCGTCAGTGGAATATAGAACACCACGTATGCCAGGGCACGACCCCACACTGTTGCTGTAGTGCATGCGTACACTTCCTGCGGGTCGTAGCCGCCGTTACGGCGCCGCCGTTCGCGCGATGTTCCTCCAAGCATTCCTATACCGAGCAGCATACTCTGCTGCAGGATAAGGATAACGATACCGGGGATGATAAACGAGGCGAATCCCTGTTCCACGTTGCCCAGGAAGTTGCTCTTGCTGTTCACGGGCATCTTCATGTCGCCGGCAAGGCTTTCCAGTCCGTTGGAGGATATTTTTTCTGCCGTTATGTCGCCGATACATTCAATCTGTAGATCGGTTAGGGCTGCTATGAAAGTACGGTAACGCAGCAGCAGGCTCATGTCGGAGTAAAAATATACATGCGCGGGTGTGCCGTTGCCGATGTTGCGGGCATAGTCCTTGGTAATCTCCATCACTCCGAACACCTTGTGCTCGGCCATGAGTTTGCGGGCGTCGGCCATGTTGGGGCAGTAGGAGTAGATTTCGATGGACGGCGATGCCGAGGCCTTGCGCACAAGGTCGCGCGACTGAGGCGTCAGGGAGTTGTCTACCACAGCCACAGGCAGTTTGCGCACCACTTCGGGATTGTATATCAGCGTATACGCGATAGGGTACGCCAGCGGCAGCGCTATAAAGAAAAGCATCACGCCGATGTCGCCGAATATGCGCCTGAACTCGTTGCGGAAAACGCGTCCCATCTGGGCGCTCCACGTATATATTTTATCCAGAGCTTTCATGTTATTTCACGTAAACGGGGTTCAGGGAAACACGCTTCAGGTTCCATAGACCGGCGGAACATACAAACGGGAAAAGCAGGAGCGCGACAAAGAACCATCGCGAATAATATACGGCGTAGCCATTGAGGGCCTCGTTGATATATATCAGGAACCAGTAGCGTACCGGCGCGAGCCAGCTGAACACGCCAAGGTAGCCGTACATGCTTTCCACGGGGAAAGAGAAACCGGTGAACGAGAACGCCAGAATACCTGTGAGTGCGCACAGAATGAGTGCCATTCGGGGGTTGGGCACTATCGATGCGAAGAGTGTCGCAATGCTTTGGGCGGCTACTACGGTGAGGAAGGTGGCAAGCAGCATCCATCCTATGGAGCCGTTCATGGGCATGTGCGAGTATCCGAACAGCATCCACTGGATAAAAAATCCTACAGCAGTGAAAACAACCGTCTGCGGCAGCAGCTTGGTTATCACAGCCATAAGGATGCTGCCGTTATTCACCTGCAGCCAACGCCGCGATGTGTCGTTCTTGATTTCCATTGTTATGGAGAATGCCGTCATCAGCATTATCATCAGCACTAATGTGGCCATAGAGAACGACGGGCACAGATAATAGGCGTAGTTCATCCAGGGATTGTGCAGTCCGAAGATATCCATCGTGATTGGCTGCATAAGCGATGCAGCAGCCCCGGAGTCCAGACCCACGTCCATCATCACCTGGGTCATTACGCCGGCCGATGTGGCTACGGCGACAGTCTTGAATCCCTTGAAGGCCAGTGAGCCGGGCACGTAATAGGTCATGTTGGTGTAATACTCCAGTGTGGGTGCTTTGGCGCTGAGAGTATTTTTCTCGAAGTTGGCGGGAATGACGAAGAAGCCGAATATGTCGCCGCGACGTACGCCGCGCAGGGCGTCGTCGTAGCTCTCGTACTTTCGGCTGATTTCAACCAACTGCATGGCGTTGAGGCTACGTGTAACGCTCCTCGACATCTCCGAATGGTCCAGGTCCACCACCGCCGTGGGTATGCGCATTGGCAGCCCCTCGCTGAGCAGGCTCAGAAAAAACGCAGCCACGGCAATGGGCACAATTATCATGCCGAAAATATACATTTTTCGGCTCGACATCTGTCTGCATTCCCGCCAAAGGCCGGCTATGAATCCTGTATCGGACATATTGTTGAGAATAGAGAGATTGATGTTTTATTCGTTTTCGGGATCGATGAACACTGCCGACATGCCCGGGCGCAGTCCCTCAACCTTGTCGACGGGACGGGCCTTGATCTGGAACGTGCGGCTGTCGTAGCTGCCGGTAGCCTTGGTGGAGCGCCAGGTGGCATAGCTGCCCATGTCGCGGATGTAGTAGATCTTTACATTGATATCCTTTTTGCCAAGAGCCGGAATCATAACACTGATTTCTTTGTTCATGGTGAGGTAGGGCAGCAGTTCCTCGCGCACGTTGAAGGTAACGTAACGGTTGTCGTCGCGCAGCAGGCTCATGATAGGTGCGCCGGTGGCTACAAGCTCGCCCACCTCGGGATAAATCTGGTCGATGGTACCGCTGAACGGAGCCACGAGGTAGCTGTCCTCAAGAACTGCGTTCACTTCGTTCACGCCTCCCTGGGCTGCTGTTACCATTGCTGCGGCAGCTTCCTTGTCCTCGCTCTGTGCGCCGGCTCTGGCGAGCGACAGCTGGCTCTCGGCGGCCTTGCGGCCGGCTACGGCGGCGTCGTAGGCTGCTTTGGCCTCGTCGCGCTTCTGCTCGGCGATTACGCCCTCGTCGTAGAGGCGGCTGATACGCTTGTAAGTCTTTTCGGCAATGGTCTCTGCCGCCTGTGCCTGCGCCAGAAGGTCGGCGGCAGCCTGGATAATCTGTGAGCGTGTGCCGGCATCCACCTTCTTGTTCTGTGAGGCGGCTACGGTCTGCATGGCCTCGGCCTGGCTCAGACGGGCTTCCACAAGCGACGAATGGATGTGCACCAGCGTGTCGCCGGCCTGTACGGTGTCGCCTTCCTTGACGTAGAATTCGGCCACACGTCCGGGCAACTTGCCAGAGATGCGGATGTTGGTACCTTCTACCTGTCCTTCGATGTAGCTGTCGGGACGGTTCATGAAAATGAAACCGATAATCGCTATCACTGCTGCAGCGATAACCACTCCTAACATGGTCAGAAGGAGGGTGCGGTTTGCGCGTTTCTCGCGTGTTGTATTGTCTGCTTGCATCTTATGCTGTGTTTTATTGTTATCTGTAGAGTGTCCCGAGTACCTTGCTCAGGTACACCTGGCAAAGCTGTACCTCGATTGCGGCGTCGATATTCTCGGAGTGGGCCTTCAGCCACGCTGTCTGTGCCTCCATGACGTTGTCTGTGGTGGCCACTCCTTCGCGGAAGGCGAGGGTAGCCGTGCGCAGGTTCTCGTCGGCCTTGGACAGGTTCGTCATAGTAGTGGCGTATGTCTTGAAAGCCTCCTTGGTCTTGAAAGAAGCCTGTTTAACCTGTAGTGTTACCAGTTCGCGGGCGTCCTCAAGCTCGAGTTCCCGTGAAATCTGGTCGCTCTTGGCGGCGCGGTATTTGTTATAGTTGCCGCCCCAGTGCCACAGAGGCACGCGCAGCACTGCGCCGACAGAGAATGCTCCGCTGAACTTCTTCTCAAAACCGTTGAACATATTGGGATTGGAGAATTCCCACGATCCTATAACTGCCAGTTGCGGCAGCATGGACGAGCGCGCCACGTTCTTCTGCTGCTTTGCCACCTCCACGGCCTGGGAGAGGGCACGCAGGTCGGGACGGTTGGCGAATACGTTTTCCATATCGTAGTTGTCCTGAACTTCCACGATGGGGGCGGGAACGGGTGTTTCGGAATTCTCGTCGGCGAGGGTGAACTGTGTGTCTACGGGCAGCCCGCACACCTGGGCCAGAGCCATGCGCGACAGCACCAGACCGTTGCGTACTTTGGTAAGATCTACCTCGGCAGCATTCAGTTTCACGTCCACACTAAGGGCGTCGCTGCGGGTGGCAAGGCCTTCATCAACGAGCAGATGCACGTTGTGGCAGAGAGTATCCAGCAGATTCACAAAACTTGTGGCAAGTTTTTCCTTTGCCTTGAGTGACACCACCTGCCAGTATGCGGCATCTACGGCGTAGATAACATTTTCGGCCTCGCTGTTGTGCAGTTCAAGCGCCGCCTTGCGAGCCGCATTCGTAATCTTGTTCATCGCCACTATCTTGCCGCCCATAAACACAGGCTGCGTAAGTGTGAACGCTCCAAAGAACACATTGTGGATGTCATACGTCATGCTCTCCTTCGGTATCAGCGCCACCTCCGAGGGTATATACTGGCCGTTGGGACCCTTTATAGGCTCGCCGGTCATTGGATTCTTTACAAGATTGAACTGGTAGGACTGCGTGGCCAAGTCGAACGATTTCACAGGCAGCAACTGGTCGTTGCTGAAAATCGAAATCTCGCGCTGGTTGTAGAGGTATCCGCCTTCGAAGTCTATGCCGGGCAGATAGGCCGCGAAAGCCTCTTTGTTCTGATACTCCGCTTTGCGGATGCGTTCGCGGGCGATCATAAGGTTCTTGTTGTTGCGCAGAGCCATATCGCGGAACTCCTGCAGGGAAGTGATGCCCGGCAGAACGGATATTGTGTCCGCCGTCTGAGCAGATGCCATGTTCGGCGCGGCAACGCACACTGCAGCAAACACGGCAGGAGCGGAGTATCGCATTAGAGTTTGAAAATAATTAATCAGCCTCATAGAAGGATAGTTGAAAAGTTTCGACGTGTGCTTCCTACAATCCGGTATCTACACACAAATATATAACTCGCGCAGAACCTATATGGTTCATTTGGGCGATGTGGTGCACGACGGCAAAATTACTAATTTTTGGCGCAAAACGGAAAAACTACCGCCCATAAGTACAACAATCCTGCCCGATAGTAAACTTTTCCACTCATCCGGGCGATGTAATTGCAGCGGTGTCGGCGCAAGTTGGAATGTTGATTGCCGGGTGCAGGGATTTTTGTACCTTTGCATATTATTTGCAGAATATGGAAAAGAAGATCACTGTTTATTGCGGTTCGTCGGATACGCTTCCGGCAGAATACGTTGAGGCTGCCGCATCGCTCGGACGCGAGATTGCTGCGGCCGGCGCCACGCTTGTTACGGGTGCGGGGCGCACCGGTCTGATGGGCGCAGTGGAAAACGGTGCTATGGAAGCCGGGGGCCGCGTTGTTGGCGTTATACCACGCTTCATGCACGAGCGCGGTTGGCACCATTCAGGTCTTGACGAGCTGGTGATAACTGAAGATATGCATACACGCAAGGAACTGATGGCAAAATCTGTGGCCTGTATCGCGCTTCCCGGCGGAATCGGTACTTTCGAGGAACTGTGCGAGATCATCACCTGGAAACAGCTTGGCCTTTTCCACGGCAATGTGGTGATTCTAAATATAAACAATTACTACGAACCGCTTCTTGCTTTGTTCGACAAGGCTGTGGCCGATGGATTTATGCGTCCCGACCATCTGACTATTTTCTCTGTTGCCGATAGTCCCCGCCAGGCTGTGGAGATGGCGCTGTTATTGTCGGCGGATACGGATTTTTCTCCTAAGTTCGTCTGATATGCCCGATACACTCACCATTCAGGCGCCCGCTCACTTCGGCCGTACGAGGGAATACCATTCCGTTGCTTCACAATCTTACAGCGGGGGAGCTGATAGTGTGGAATTTGTTTCCGCGCCGCCCCAGGCCTCGTACGATGCCCCTCAGGGCTTCGTGGCCTATGAAAATCTGAAAACTGTCATTGTCGATTCTATAGCTGCCGACACAGTCCCGGGGCGTGTGCCGCATTTCATACCTGTGCAAAAGGCCGATTCCCTCCGCGCCGAGGCTTTTGCGGCCAAGTTACGTGCGATAAAGGTGGTTGCCACTCCCTCCGGTGTACGCGAGGGAATAGAGCCGGCCTCCCAAGTGTCCGGATATGTGCACAGCACACCGCTCACCGCCATTATGGCCGGGGTGCTCATTGTGGCGGCCCTCAACGCCAAGGCTGTTGGGCGCGCCATGCGTACCTACCGTACCGAGTTGTGGAATGTCCGCCGCCGCAGCAATCTGTTCGACGACAGCGGCAGTCTGACAACGCCCAGCGCAGTCCTCCTGGGGCTGATTTTCGTAGTTTTCGGCGGCGTTGTCCTGTACAACTGTCCCTCGATTCCGTCGGCGCCTTCTTTTGCGGGCGTCGCGGCGTCCATGCTGCTTGTGGGTGCTTATTATGTTTTCCAGATGTGCGCCTACTGGCTCGTGGGATATGCGTTCGCTACTCCCGATGACAGCCGCCGCTGGCTTGCCGGTTTCAACGCCACTCAGGCATATTCCGGCCTTGCAATGGTTCTGCCGGCCATTCTGATGGTATGTGTTCCCGTATGGCACGAAATTTTATTAATTATCGCAATATCAGCCTACGAGCTTATGCATTTGATATTTATTCTAAAAGGTTTTAGAATTTTTTATCGAAATTTCGGCTCTTTGCTTTATTTTATTTTGTACCTTTGCACACTCGAAATAATCCCTCAGGCAGCCTTGTACAGGATTTCTGCAATACTGTCCGGCGCCGCATAACTATCAGTCATTCCACTTCCCCCCTCCGGGGTTTTTAACACGCAAGCTGTGGCAATAAAGAAAATACTCGTTTCTCAACCGAAACCCACATCCGAAAAATCCCCATATTTCGACATGGCGGAGAAATATGGAGTTGAAATTATTTTCCGCCCTTTCATAAAGGTTGAGGGGCTCGCCGCCAAGGATTTCCGCCAGCAGAAAGTGAACATCGCCGATTTTACCGCTGTTGTGTTCACCGCCCGCGGAGCTATAGATCATTTCTTCCGTCTCTGCGAGGAGATGCGCGTATCCATACCTGCGACAATGAAATATTTCTGCACTTCCGAAACTATTGCGAACTATCTGCAGAAATACATCGTGTACCGCAAACGCAAAATTTTTGCTTCTCCCACAGGTAAATTGGTAGACCTTATCCCCGCTATGCAGAAGCACAAGAACGAAAAGTTCCTGCTCGTGGTAAGCGACGTCAACAACGGTTCCGAGGCTGCTCTGCTCACCGAAAATAAGCTCAACGTTACCTCTGCCGTGATGTACCGCACTGTCAGCAACGATTTCACGCCCGACGAGACTATCGACTACGATATGCTCGTGTTCTTCAGCCCGCAGGGTATCGAATCGTTAGTGAAGAATTTCCCCGACTTCAAACAGGGCGACATTGTATTCGCCGCACTTGGCCCTGCAACGGCAAAGAGCATACGCGACGCCGGACTGAGGCTCGATATCGAGGCTCCCACCCCAGAATGCCCCTCCATCACGGCCGCCATCGATCACTATCTCGCCAAGGCCAAGGCATGATATTACCCGATTTCTTGTGAAGAAACTCGGTTTAGATAAAAAAGAAAAACTCTGCTCCGCAAGGGCCATCGAAGAATTATTCGGCCCGGGCGGAGCATCGTTTACGCGCTTGTGCTATCCGCTCCGGGCCGTAGCGCGCAACAATAACCGCCGTCGTTCCGATGCTCCTGTGGCATTTGTTATTTCTGTACCGAAGAAGCGTCTGCGCCACGCCGTAGACCGCGTTTTAATGCGGCGGCGCATACGCGAGGCATATCGGCTTTGCCATCAGGATTATCCTATCGCCGAAGGCCTGCGTATCGATCTCGCTTTCGTGTACGTAGCCAATGAAACATTGCCATACGACAAGGTCGACCCCGCCGTGCGACGCATTATGGACGCCCTTGCCGAACACTTCAACTCCCCCTCTCCCGGCAATGAAATTCCTTCTTGACAGTCTTCGCGCAGCAGTTGTGTGGCTGCTTTGTCTTCCCATCCTCTTTTATAAAGCGTGCATTTCGCCGTATACGCCCCCAAGCTGCCGCTTTACGCCCACTTGCAGCCAGTATGCTCTTGAAGCGATACGCAAACACGGGCCCCTCAGAGGACTGTGGCTGGCCGTACGCCGGATTCTCCGCTGTCATCCCTGGGGCGGCTCTGGTTATGACCCTGTTCCCTGACGCATGATGACACCCCCTCCCGAGTTTTTCGACGACATCCACATCCACACCCTTACCGGCCCGCGTCGGCTAACCTCCATATCCCCTGCAACAGCCATCACTACCGCACCCGGCGAGGCTTGGTACAGCGTGGGAATACATCCCTGGGACACCGCCGAGCCTCCTTCCGAAACCGATTGGCAGAATATGGAAAGCATGGCGCGCGACCCTCGGGTAGCTGCCATCGGCGAGTGCGGTCTCGACGCATTGCGTGGTGGTACGCCAGCGCAGCAGGAGGCTATATTCGCGCGTCAGGCTGCTATTGCCGAAGCGACGGGTAAATTCATGATTATACACTGTGTGCGCCGCTACGGCCGAATTATGGAGCTTAAAAAGCTATTTAATCCTTCTGTCCCGTGGGTGATACATGGATTCCGCGGAAAGCCCGAACTTGCACGCCAGCTCGACGCCGCCGGATTTGGCATTAGTGTCCCCTATGGTTCCATATTGCCCGAGCTGCTCCCTCATATCCGTTTCTTCCACGAAACCGACGAGCCCGCCTGATGGCCTGCTATCGATGTTGCAGAACATACAAATACGGTATTTTATATAGCAGCTGCAATGGCCTCCGGCCATTCTGTGGAGTTTCGAGACACCATTGTCAAATTATTACAAAACTGTTACAAATCCATCTTTTGTAACAAATGTGTTATAATATTACTCTTCTGATATTCAGCTGGTTGTCTGATATTTTTATAAAACTTCGGAAAATTTTCAGAAGAAATTTGTTAAAGGTTTATCAATGCGCGCGAAAAATTTATAATTTCGAGACAGAAACAACAAAACAACATAACACAACACTAATTCAAACACATATTACTATGGCAAGCACTAAAATCCAGACCAACCTGATGAATCTCCAGGGCAACATGCTTAACTTCGCCTATATGCTCACAAATAACCGCGAAGACGCTTACGATCTGCTACAGGATACAACCCTCAAAGTGCTCGCCAATGCCGAAAAATACGACGAGAGTACAAATTTCAAGGGCTGGGTATTCACTATAATGCGAAATATATTTATAAACGATTTCAGCCGCAATCAGCATGTTACCGCTATAGTAGATACTTCCGACAACCTATTTGCGCTTGGCCTGAGCGACAGTCTTACCGAAACTCCGGAAGGATGCTACACTGTTGCCGAAGTGAATGTAGTACTTCAGCGGTTACCTTCCACTCTGCGCGAACCATTTTCCATGCACCTGGCCGGGTACATGTATCAGGAGATCGCCGATCATCTCGCTCTCTCGCTTGCCGTCGTCAGGAATCGTGTTTCCAGTGCCTGCCGTAAGCTCCATGCCCGTCTCGGTGCCCGCTGATTCCTAAAAAATATAACCGCCACCGGTAAATGCTGCCGATGGCGGTTTTCTTGTGTCTGTCGTTCTGTTTAAAGGAGAGTGAGCGAACGGTGGATAAAGGCTGAAAGAGCTTCGCCTTTGAGCAGGCCGTTGGCAAGAAGGGCCAGGTCTACGAGCTGGCTTACCTTGGGCTCGTTTTCGGCGTAGTTGTCGATTGCCTCGTTCATTTTTGAGCGGGCGTCGGCAACGCATTTCTCTGCTGCTTCGGCCTTGGCCTTGTTGGCGTCGTCGCTGCCTGCCTTGCGGGCTTCTTCGGCATCGGCGTTGCCTTTGTCAATCTGGTCGAGGAGCGGTTGTATGGTGTCTTTGAGGGCTGTGTCTGCCTTGTCGCGCATGGCAACGACAATGGGGTTCTCGGTGTTGACAACAAGGTTGTAGCTGTCGGGCAGTTCGCCGTAGAAGTTCATGCCGGGCTGCATGGCGGCCATTTCTTTCATTCGGCGCATGTATTCGTTCTGGGTAAGCACAACGGGATCGGCAGTGGCGGCGAGAGCTTCGAACTGTACCAGGAACTTGCATTTCTCAACCTTTACGGTATCTTTCTCGAACATACGGGTAAGAATTGCGCGGTCGGCAGGAGTAAGGTCGGCTACTTTGCGGTTATCCTTGCGGATAAGGTTCTCCACAACGTCGGAATCCACGCGTACAAGCGATGTGTTCTCCAGTTTTTGTTCCAGAAGGCTTACAAAGTGGTTGTCCAGCTGACCGTCGAGCAGAAGCACGTTATAGCCTTTGTCGTTGGCTGCTTTGATGTAGTTGTACTGAGCTGTGGCGTCGGTGGCGTACAGGTAAACAACCTTGCCCTCGGAGTCGGTCTGCTCGGTTTCCACGAGCTTGCGGTATTCGTCAACAGAGAAATAACGGCCCTCGGTGTCTTTGAACAGGAGGAATTTCATGGCTGCCTCGCAGAACTTCTCGTCGGTGAGCATACCGTACACAATGAAGATACGGATATCGTCCCACTTTTTCTCGAATTCGGCGCGGTCGGCGCGGAACATCTCGTCAAGACGCGAAGCCACTTTCTTGGTAATGTAGCTCGAAATCTTTTTTACAGCGGTGTCGGCCTGGAGATATGAGCGCGAAACGTTAAGAGGAATATCGGGCGAATCGATAACGCCCTGCATCAACTGCATGAATTCGGGAACCACGCCCTCCACCGAGTCGGTTACGAACACCTGGTTGCAGTACAGCTGTATACGGTTGCGGTTGATGTCGAAATTGTTCTTGATTTTGGGGAAGAACAGAATGCCGGTGAGGTGGAAAGGATAGTCAACGTTCAGATGAATCCAGAACAGCGGTTCCTCTGCGCCAGGATACAGTTCCTGGTAGAAATCCTGATAGTCCTTGTCGGTGAGTTCGGCAGGCTTCTTCATCCACTTAGGCTCGGTGTCGTTAACAATCAGATCGCGGTCGGTATCATTCCATTTGCCGTCCTTCCATTCGCGTTCCTTGCCGGAAACAACGGGTACGGGCAGGAAGCGGCAGTACTTGCGCAGCAGCATGTCTACGCGCTCCTGCTCGAGGAATTCGGCACTGTCCTTGTCGATGTACAGAATAATGTCGGTACCGCGTTCGGTGCGCGAGCCTTTGTCCATGTTGTATACCGGCGAGCCGTCGCATTCCCAGCGTACGGGTTCGGCGCCTTCCTTGTAGCTTAGTGATTCTATCACTACCTTCTCAGCCACCATGAAAGCAGAGTAGAAGCCGAGACCGAAGTGGCCGATTATGTTGGCAGCTGTGTCCTTGTATTTGTTCAGGAAGTCCTCGGCGCCCGAGAAGGCAATCTGGTTGATGTATTTGTCTACATCGGCGGCGTCCATGCCGATACCTGAATCGCTTACGGTGAGAGTGCCGGCTTCCTTGTCGACTTTCACATTCACCTTAAGTTCGCCAAGTTCGCCCTTGAATTCGCCGAAGTTGGCGAGGGCGCGGAGTTTCTGGGTGGCGTCCACTGCGTTGCTCACAAGCTCGCGCAGGAAAATCTCGTGGTCGCTGTACAGAAATTTCTTTATAACCGGAAAAATGTTTTCGGTGGTAACACCAATTGTTCCTTGTTGCATATCTTTGAGTTTATATTAGTTGCATCTCTTTGTAAAACAATTATGGCAAAACAAGTGCCAGCGTGCCGAACTGCCAAAATGTCATTTTTAACACTATTTATTGCAACGGATAATTTGCAGGCACAGCGAATTGTAGCTATTTTTGCACATCACTTTCGTAGCCGTACACCAATCAGCAATCATGAAAACCGACAGCCATAAAGATATTGACATGTGTGAACCGGCATTGGCCCAAAAACTTGCCGCATTGAAAAACGTTCACGGCAGTACTGCTGTCTGCAACGACAACTGGGTGCGCGTACGACAACCCGCGGGCCCTGAACTCGGCTTCAGCCCTGACAGCGGTGTGCGAATTATAGAACGCGACGGTCTGTTGTTTAAAAGTTTCAACGGCAAAGACGAACTACTGCCATACGCCGACTGGCGTTTACCCGCAGAAGAGCGTGCCGCCGACCTCGCTTCACGAATGGCCATCGAACAGATTGCCGGCCTGATGCTGTATAGCCCTCAGAATCGTGTGCCGATGGAAAACGACACATATAACGGAGCGAAATTTTCTGAGAGCGGACAACCGGCATGGGCGCTTTCAGACAGCCAGCGGCACTTCCTGCTCGACGATAACGTACGCCATCTGCTTGTTTCGGTAGTGAAAAGCGGTGTTGATGCCGCCCGGTGGAACAACCGCGTGCAGGCGCTGGTCGAAGGTGCTCCCCTCGGTATACCCGCTAACAATTCCTCTGACCCTCGTCATTCGGCTTTTGCCGATGCTGAATTTGCTCCAGGTTGCGCCGGACAGCTGTCGCAATGGAGCAATCTGCTCGGTCTCGCCTCTACATTCGATCCCGCCACTGTGGAGGAATTCGGGCGCATCGCTTCCGAGGAATACCGCCTTATGGGCCTCGCCACGGCGCTGTCCCCGCAAGCCGACCTCGGCACAGACCCGCGCTGGTATCGTTTCAATGCCACTTTCGGCAACGACCCGGCGCTTGTAACCGACATTGTGCGAGCATACGCCTCAACATTCCAGAGCAGCGACGACACACCTGACAGTGGTTGGGGAAAGGGCAGCGTGAACGCTATGGTGAAGCACTGGCCCGGCGGCGGTAGCGGCGAAGGCGGTCGCGACGCGCATTATGGCAACGGTAAATTCGCCGTATATCCGGGAAATAGCGCGGAAAGTCATCTGCGTCCGTTCCTGGAAGGAGCTTTCCGCCTCGACGGAGGTACCAATAAGGCCTCGGCGGTGATGCCTTATTATACAATCTCGTACGGACTGACCGATGAAGCTGTCGGTAACTCGTTCAACAAACGGCTAATTACGGACATGTTGCGTGGTGAAGCCGGATACGACGGCGTCGTATGTACCGACTGGTGCATTACCGCCGACCAGATAGACCCTGGCACACACTCGGGCAAGCCGTGGGGCGTGGAAACCCTGACTGTTGCCGAACGCCACTACCGCGCCCTACAGGCTGGCGTAGACCAGTTCGGCGGAAACAATGAGAAACAGCCTGTGCTCGACGCCTATGCGATGGGGTGCCTCGACATAGGGGAACCGGCTATGCGTGAACGCATGGAACGCTCGGCACGCCGTCTGTTGCTGAACATTCTGCGCACCGGACTTTTCGAGAATCCTTATGTCGACATAGAGGCGGCCGCCAAAGGGTTGGGTAGTCCGGACAAGATGAAAGCTGGTTATCGTCAGCAGTTGCGCTCTGTAATCATGCTCAAGAATCATGCGGGCACTCTGCCGCTCGACGGAAAGAAAAAGGTTTACGTGCCCCGTCGCCACGACCCCGCAATCCGCAATTATTGGGGTACAATACTTCCTCCGCACGATTTCGACCCGGTTCCGGCAGCGCTCGCCACTAATTTTTATGAGCCTGTCGATGACCCGGCCTCTGCCGATGCGGCCATTGTGTTCATAGAATCACCGAAAAGCTACGGCATGGGGTATGACGCCCGCGACAAACTCGCCGGAGGCAACGGTTATATTCCAATCACACTGCAATATCGCCCTTACACCGCGACAACGGCACGAGAACACAGCCTCGCCACCGATTGCACCGAAACTCCCGCCGACCGCAGTTATCGCGGCAAGACGGCTCTGGCCCAGAACGAATGTCATCTTGATATGTTGGCAGAGACACGGCGCCTGATGGGCGACAAACCTGTTATTGTCGTCCTTGCCATGTCGAACCCAACCGTAATGAGCGAAGTGGAACCGCTCGCCGATGCAATTCTGACAGGTTTCGACGTTCAGACACAGGCTTATCTTGACCTTATTTTCGGCAATGCCGAACCAAACGGACTGCTGCCGTTCGAAATGCCGGCGTCAATGGAGGCCGTCGAGGCTCATTGCGAGGACAAACCACACGATATCGAGCCATATTGCGACGCCGACGGCAATATTTACCGCTTCGGCTTCGGTCTGGACTGGAAAGGCGAAATAGATGACGAGCGCGTGCGCCGTTACAGGCACGACAAACAGTCTTGAGACATACTTCAACAGCATTTTTGGCGTAGGAACCGCGATTTTTGCGTAACTTTGCAGCAGTATGAAATTCACACCTACTGAAATTGAGGGCGTGTGGCTTATCGAGCCTGTGAGGCACGCCGACAGCCGCGGTTATTTCTGCGAGACTTTCCGCAGCGACGAATTCCGTGCGGCTACGGGCATAGAACCGGATTTTGTGCAGGAAAACGAGTCAGAATCGTGCTTAGGCGTTGTGCGCGGTCTTCATTTCCAGGCCGGAGACGCTGCGCAGGCAAAGCTGGTGCGCGTGGCGGCCGGTACGATAGTTGATGTAGCTGTGGACCTTCGCCCGGGTTCGTCCACTTTCGGCAAATATATAGCCGTGGAACTTTCGCACGAAAACGGTAGGGAGTTATATATTCCCCGGGGGTTTGCCCACGGTTTTGCCGTACTTAGCCCGCGCGCACGTTTCCTGTACAAGGTAGACAACTACTACTGTCCTGCTGCCGAACGCACACTGCGTTTCGATGATCCCGCTGTGGCCGTGAAGTGGCCCGTAAAGTCTGACAAGATGATTCTGTCGCCCAAGGATATGAAGGGCCTGTCGCTGGCCGAACTCGATATCGAAAAATGAACGTTTACAAAGCATTGCGATTCTTTGCCGGAAAGGTGCCCGGACCGATGAAACTCATGGCCCTGGCAGCGATGCTGAGGCTGCGCCGACGTATGACGGGTATATTCCTTGACCCCGTGCTGGCCTGCAACCTGCGTTGTCGCATGTGCTATTTCAGCGATCCGGAACGCCGTGCCGCCATGCGAGGTGTCCTTTCCGAACAACGGCTGTCGCAGATAGAGAAAGCGCTGTATCCGACGGCGCTGAAACTGCAGATAGGCTGTGGCGCCGAGCCTACACTGTCGCCGATGCTGCCGCGCATTGTGCGCGGCGCCAGACGCTACGGAGTGCCGAACATTTCGCTCGTTACCAATGGGCAGCTTCTTGCGGGCGACCGCATCGACCTTGAAACGCTCGTACAGGACGGCCTCGGTGAGCTAATTCTGTCGCTTCACGGTACAAAGAAAGAGACATACGAATATCTGATGGGCGGTGCACGGTGGGACAACTTCCGCGCGCTCGCCGGCAGGATAGCACAAGTTAAAAAACGTCATCCAGAGTTCTCGCTGCGCGTAAATTTCACGGTGAACAGCATGAACGTAGACGACCTCGCCGACACGCGTTTCTGGGACATCTGGGAGCCTGGAGCCGGACCTGATACCGTTCAGCTGCGTCCCGTGCAGAAAATAGGCGAATCGGCATGGAACGACTTCGATCTTGCCCCGCTGAAAGAAAAATATGCCGATACCATCGGGGCCGTCGTTGCCGAATGCCGGCGCCGCGGAATCACGGTGATTGCTCCTACGCTGCAGCAGCTCGACGCTGTAGACGATATCCAGGATGCAATATCGGCCGAAGTAGAAGACTTAACCTATTGCTATGTTAGTCCGGACGGGTGTTACAAGCCAGATTTTGATCCCGAAAAAGAATCATTTGCCGCCTACCATAGACGCAATCATACAGTCCGCCGCCTTCTGGCGCACGCATTCAACCCGCGTTCGCGCCGCCGCAACCGCACCAAAAAGCTGAACTATAAGATTTCGTAAGCTTATTGCTTTGATATAAAAGAAACAATAGCCTCCAATACTTCTGGCGAAATAGTTTCCTCTATATCACCGTATTCCGTAACGGCACCAGTAACCGCATGCTGCATAATGTGATTTAGTCCGGGGTACACGCGTACGTCGGCTTTTGGGGCCATTGCACGCATGGGAGCCTCGTTGAGGGCCGGTGGTACCTGTACATCTTTTTCGCCGTAAAGCACAAGTGCGGGCTTGTCGCCGAGCGCCGTGATGTATTTCGCGGGCGACATCGAAGCAAAGGTGAATATCCATGCGTTATTCGATGCCGCTATTTGTTTTAGGTTGGCTTTAAGGGAATTGTGGACAGGGTCGTCGGGCCAGCCGCAGATTTCATCGAGGTGCTCGGCGGTGTATCCCGCGCCCTTCTCGGCTATTGACTGATAGAAACGGGTAAGCGCTTCGCCGTATTCGTCAATTGTCGACTTGTCCAGTCCCTGTGCTGCCATTGCCTGAGCGCTCTGATACCGCAATATAGAGTCGCCACGCAAAGCCGGGGCTCCTATGGCGACAATGAAATCGGAAGGTATCATAAAAGATATCGTCGCCCCCTCGCTGTGGCCCAGAACACCCACCTTGCCGAAACGACTGTCTTGGCGCAGGAATTCGACACCTGCGGCGGCATCGGCGGCGAAATCGTGAGTGGTGGCCTTGGCGACGTCGCCTGTAGAGGCGGCCGTGCCGCGGTCATCGTAGCGCAGCGATGCAATGCCGTTGCGTGCGAGGTAGTCGGCAATCACGGCAAAAGGCTTGTGGCCGAAAACCTCCTCGTCGCGGTTTTGCAAGCCGCTGCCTGTTACCATCAGCACCACGGGGTGCGATTCCAACGGCTTTTCCGGCAAAGTGAGTGTGCCTGCCAGTGTTGCGTTTCCGGCACCGGCTCCCGCACTCGTAAAGGAAACGTCCTCGGTTGAGTAGGGGAACGGTGGCTGGGGTGTCTGAGGACGGCGCCGAACCGATTCCTTCCGGCTCAGCTGCAACGGAATTTTGGCAATGCCCTGACGGAAAATACCACTCAGTTCGCCGTTTTTCACACTGCCAGCAAATCTGACTGCCAGTCGGGCCACAGTGATGTTTACCGAATCGCCTGAATTATACTTTACTTTGCCCGCTATATCATAGGCGCCCTGGTCGGGAGAATCAAGAGTAACCGTTTTGCCGTCGTCCTTGAAGTTGAAAACAATACGTAAGGTTGAGTTCTTGCCTACGGTCAGCAGACCCTCCCAGGAGCCGTCTACAAAGCCTTGCGCCATGCCGCCTAAGGCCGCGCAGACCAGCAAAACAACCGATATGAAACGTTTCATGTCAGCGGACGATGAGTTTGGCGGCGCGGGTGGCGTTGCGCAGGATGTAGATGCCCGCAGCAAGGCTGTAGGTACCGTTGCCTGGAACTGGACGTCCCATTGTGTCGTAAACCTCGGTACCCTCGCTTGTGGTGAGAATGTTGCCGCTGAGGCTGTATGCGGGGGCTGCGTCTATAGCGTCGATACCGGATGTGTTCAATACAACGGATGCTTCTTTGGAATAGTGGGTCTTTAGTCCGTTGGATAGACCCTGTACGGCGTAGTAATATGTCTGTCCGGGGGTGAGGCCGCCAACGGTATAGCTGTTCGTGTTGCCCTCGATTTCAATTGTGTCCACAATCTTGCGCACGGGGCCTTCGGCGTTCATGGTATGCTTGCCGAAGTCGGTGCAGTAGTCGCGTTCGTAGGCGGTCCATTCCTCAACGTAGAATTTTTCGTGAGGCTCGTAGCAGTCGGCGTTGCGGTAGTAGCTGACGTCTGTGCCCCATTCGCCGCTCACGCGGTCGTTGGTGTCGTAGCTCTCGTATCCCAGGAGGTCTACAAGTTTGCCTTCGGGATTGAATAGGCCTATGGCATCGTCGCCAGTGAAGGTTGTGATGTTTGCATAACCACCGTCTTGGTAGCCTATTGTCTTGTCGGCGATGTCGCGTACGGCATTAAACTGAGCGTTACAGATGGTGTATGTGCCTCCGGCATCGATAACCGCGTCCGGGAATTTGAATTCGCAGGCTGTGAGGCCTCCGGCACCGTTGGATTCCATGCGCAGAACATAGCCGAGTAACGAGATGTCATCGTCTGTGCCGTTGAAGATTTCAAGAGCGCGATTGTTGCTCTTGCCCTCAATGTATTTGGAGAACATCAGTTCTGTTGCCTTGAGGGTGCTGTTTTCTTTGGTGTAGACAGTGAGGTAGGTTTTGTCGTAGCCTGCCGTGGGTTCCCATGTTGCCGTGAAGGAGTCGGTACCGACATTCGTTGCTGCCGCAACAACGGGAGCGTAGACTTTCGCGTTTCCGGTAAGGATAACCTTCTGTTCCATATCGCCGCTTTTTACGATGAGTGTTTCATCTTTGGAGCCCGCATTGAGCCCGGTGAATCTTACGTTGAGGCGACCGCCTTTGCGGGCATCCCACGCTGCATCTTTTTCGAATGCGAAATTGCTTGGTTCGGGCAGGGTGAGTTCAATGTCGGATGCAAGGTTTTCGGCGTTCACGTCGATTGTACGAGTCTCGCTTTCGTGCCCTATCATCAGATTGTCGAAGTGATGATAGAAAGTGGACGGCTGGAGCACGGGTGTTGTGCCCTCCACTTCCTCGTATACCACAAGGTCGGAGAGGAAGAACCGGGTAACATTGTTGCCCCCTTCTTTTGCCGTGGCCGAGAACTTGATTTTGCTCCCGCTCGGGATATCACTGAAGAAAAGTTCGAAAGGTGCCTCGCTCCGGTTGGAGATATTGGTGGAGGCGTCGGTATCGATAATCTGTTCCGTGCCGTCTACGCCGACGAACTGCACGTGCACATCCACATTGTCGCCTTTCCATGTCTGGGCGCGGAAAGTAACTTTTACATTGTGAGCCATTTCGGCCGCGAAGGGTATGGCGGGTGTGGTTGCTGTTCCAGTCTTGGTTTTGGCGCTGAATTTTATGGCGCGCTCGCTGGTGTAGGCGTTGGCGATTGTCCAGCCGGCGTTGTCGCCTTGTTCGGCAGGTTCGAAATACAGCGATTCAGAGAAATAGCCGCCCTGGATAATGGTGCTTTTGCAGCCTGCGAATGTTTCCTGGAATACAGGAACATATTGAGTAGCCGATGCCACGCCACATGCAAGAGCGACGAGCAGGAAAAGAGTAAGAAATTTTTTCATAAAAACAGGATTATTCTGTCTGCAAAATTACTGACAATTACCCGAATAAACAACAATCAACGGGGGTTTTATTCTAATGCTTGCCCGTATGCGGAAAATAAGCTAACTTTGTGGAGTGCCCGATGCCTCAGATTGTACGATCGGGCTTTAATCACTGAATTTATAGATCAATGTCATTGTCATCTTCGGCTTATGCCGACACCAAACCGCATTATGCTTTGCTTGACGGCCTCCGTGGCGTGGCCGCCCTGCTTGTTATATGGTACCACGTCAACGAAGGCTTCGCTTTCGCTTCCGGTGCTCCGGTAATCTCGTTTATGAACCACGGCTACCTCGCTGTGGATTTCTTTTTCATCCTGTCGGGCTTTGTTATCGGCTATGCCTACGACGACCGCTGGGGTAAGAACCTTACAATGGGCAGTTTCACTCTGAGGCGACTGATACGCCTGCATCCGATGGTAGTGATGGGTGCCGTGATAGGTCTGATATGCTTCCTGCTGCAAGGCGGCGTACAATGGGACGGCACAAAGATATCGGTACCACAGGCAATGGCGGCGCTGCTGTGCGCAATGCTTTTCATTCCGGCGATGCCCGGCGGCGTATACGAGGTGCGCGGTAACGGCGAGGCTTTCCCGCTCAACGGTCCGGCATGGTCGTTGTTTTTCGAGTATATCGGCAATATTGTGTATGCCGTTCTTATACGCCGCTGCTCCACAAGGGTTGTGGCAGTGTTGGCCGGATTGCTTGCGGTGGCACTGATTGTGTTTACCTGCGGCGATTTCTCGGGATACGGCTCGCTTGGTGTGGGCTGGTCGATGGGCGACTACGGCTTTTTCGGCGGCCTGCTGCGCATGATGTGTCCGTTCACTATCGGTATACTGCTGTCGCGCGTATGCCGTCCGGGCAATGTACGCGGCGCTTTCTGGATATGCGCTGTTGTGCTGCTGGCGCTTTTCCTTGTGCCTTATATCGAAAGCAACGGAGCGCTGTGCCTCAACGGTGTGTTCGAATCGTTCTGTATCATCTGCGTGTTTCCACTGCTGGTATGGCTCGGTGCCTCCGGCAAGACAACCGACCGATTCTCGTCGGCAGTATGCAGGTTCCTCGGCGATATATCGTTTCCGCTGTACATGACCCACTACCCTGTCATGTATCTGTTCTATGCCTGGATGATGAAGGCGGAACGCTGGACGTTTGCCGACACATGGCCCGTGGCTCTGGGTGTATGTGTCCTCAACGTGGCCGTGGCATGGGTATGCCTCAAGTTCTACGACGAGCCCGTGCGGCGTTTCCTCAGTCGCCGTTTTATCGGCAAAGCCAAGAAAAGCGCCGTCGCGTAGGGCGTCAGTCGTCTCTGTCGGCGAAGAACAGAGGTATGCCGGCCAGGAATATATCGGGCGACGAGAAGAGCTGCCTTGCGGCATGCAGGTCGCTCAGTTTTATGTCGCCGATGATGTAGTTGCCGTTTTCTTCCGAGAAATATTCCTCGCGCACCGTCTGCCAGGGCAGTGCGCGCACTTCTTTTGCTGTGGCGGCGGAGTAGCGCACGTACACGCGTAGCAGCACGTCCTCGGTGAATTCAGGACGCCCGGCGAAGCCCATCTTTTTGTATTCGTAGCGATATCCGTGCAGACGGGCCATTACATCGCTGAGAATCGATGATGCCGTAGGCAGGCTGCCTGCGCCCTTACCGAACATGAACTGCCGGTCGTAGCACTCGCCGCGCACCACAACGCCGTTGTATTCGTCGTCTACGCTGTAGATGTAGCGCGACGGGCTGACGAATTCGGGCATGACGAACATGGTGAAGCGGTCCTCCGACACCTTCACCACCTGCGCCACTAATTTTATCTTGACGCCCTTCTCGCGGGCATAGCGGATATCGGCGTCGTGGATGGCGGATATGCCGTAGGTAAATATTTTTTCCGGCGCCACATAAACGCCAAGGGCATGAACGGTTATAATGACGAGCTTGAACAATGAATCGTAGCCCTCGATATCGAAGGTGGGATCGCTTTCGGCGAAGCCGAGAGCCTGGGCTTTTGCAAGTGCGCCGGCATAGTCCTCGTTGTGGTCGAATACGCGCGACAGAATGTAGTTTGACGAGCCGTTGAGGATGCCCTTTACTTCTAACAGCAGGTCGTTGTCGTAGTATTCCTCGAGGTTACGTATAACCGGGATGGAGCCGCAAGCCGAGGCGTCGTAGAGCAGGGCAGTGTCGTGCCCGCGCTGAAGCTTTATAAGTTCGGGCAGATGCCGCGCAATCATGGCTTTGTTGCCGGATACTACGGCTATTCCACGGCTCAGGGCCTCGGAAACGATGCGGAACGATGCTTCCGCGTTGTCTACCACTTCCACTATCAGGTTTATGTCGGAGTCCGCAAAGATGTCGGCGGGTTTGTCGGTCAGTATGGCCGGGTCTACCTCTACCGTACGTTTCTTAGCGAGGTTGCGAACGCATATACGCCTGATTTCGGCGTGTGCGTTGCGGGCTTTGGCAATCACTTCCACAATGCCGCAACCGACAGTGCCGAGGCCGAACAGGCCTATTATCAATGGTTTCATTGAGATTCTTTTTTGTCGTTGATGAAAGGATATATTATTTCATTGAGGCTGCGGTCCTCTACGAGGAAACCGTCGTGTCCGAATTGCGAGTCTATTTCGGCATACTTTGCGCCTGGTATTGCTTTGGCGAGACGCCGCATTTCCTCCACGGTGAAGATTATGTCGGTGGTGATACCGACAACAATGGTATCGGCTGTGATGCGCGCCAGGGCAGCCTTCGTGCCGCCTCGGCCTCGGCCTACGTCATGGGTGTCGAAGGCATCGAGGATAGCGACATATGAATATGCGTTGTAGCGGCGGCACAGCTTGTCGCCCTGATGCTGCTGGTAGGTGCAGGCGCGGTGTGTTGCCGGCACAGCGTCGCCGCAGGGTAAATCCTGCTGCGTTATGTTGTAGCCGCGCGGACCACGGTAGGTGAGCAGCCCAATGGCGCGAGCCGCGGCCAGTCCGGCCATACCGGCGTCAGGGCGCGCCTCGCCGA
>CABPYL010000026.1 GCA_902461565.1 uncultured Porphyromonadaceae bacterium | reverse complement strand
GACGGTATCGAGCTTATCGCTTCCGAAAACTATGTAAGCGACGAAGTGATGAAAGCTATGGGCTCATGCCTGACGAACAAGTACGCCGAAGGCTACCCCGGACATCGCTACTATGGAGGATGCCAGGTTGTGGACCAGGTGGAATCTCTTGCTATCGAACGAATCAAACGTATTTTCGGTGCCGAATATGCCAACGTTCAGCCCCACTCGGGCGCACAGGCCAATATGGCCGTTTTCATGGCTTGCCTCAATCCCGGCGACAAGTTTATAGGTCTTAACCTTAGTCATGGCGGACACCTGAGCCACGGAAGTCCAGTGAACTTCTCCGGACTCGTGTTCCAGGCTCTCGAATATAATGTCGATGCCGAAACCGGCCGCATCGACTACGACGCTTTCGAGGAAACCTGCCTCCGTGAGCGTCCCAAGCTGATTATCGGCGGTGCCAGCGCCTATTCCCGCGACTGGGATTACGCGCGCATGCGTCGCGTTGCCGACGAAATCGGCGCAATATATATGGTCGACATGGCACATCCCGCTGGCCTTATTGCCGCAGGACTACTGGATAACCCGTTGAAATACGCCCACATCGTTACCTCCACCACCCATAAGACACTACGCGGTCCCCGCGGCGGTATCATCCTTATGGGCAAAGATTTTGTTAATCCCTGGGGCAAGACGAATCCCAAAGGTCAGCCAAGGATGATGTCACAACTACTTGACTCAGCTGTATTCCCCGGCGTGCAGGGCGGTCCTCTGGAACATGTTATCGCCGCCAAGGCTGTAGCATTCCACGAGGCTCTGCAGCCTGAATTCGTAGAGTACCAGACTCAGGTACGCGACAACGCAGCCGAATTAGCCGGACGCCTGTTAGACCTCGGCTACAAAATCGTTTCCGGAGGCACCGACAACCACTGCATCCTGCTGGACCTCCGCACCAAGTTCCCCGATCTCACTGGTAAAGTGGCAGAGCGTGTCCTTGTTGAAGCTGACATCACAGCAAATAAAAATATGGTACCGTTCGACACGCGTTCGCCGTTCCAGACTTCGGGTATACGTCTCGGCACCCCCGCTATTACCACCCGCGGCCTGAAAACTGCGGAAATGGGTATCATCGCCGAGATGATAGACACTGTTCTTTCCAACCCCGAAAGCGCCGCCAACATCGAGGCCGTACGCAAGGCCGTGAACAAGATGATGGCCGAACGTCCCATCTTCGCATGGTAAAAAACAGAATTATCATTGTCGCCGCCGGTACGGGAAACCGTTTCGGCGGCGCTGTTCCCAAACAGTTCGCACTGCTTGAAGGCCGTCCTGTGCTTATGCACACCATCGACGCATTCAAAAACTTCGCGGACTCAAGTGATATTATCCTTGTACTTTCCGCCACAGAGACCGGGCGCTGGGAAACGATGTGCCATGAATTCGACTACAAGAGTCCGAAAGTTGTTACAGGAGGTGCCACACGTACAGATTCCGTGCGTAATGCCCTGGCTGCAATTCCGGAAGAAGAAAACAACGCCGACGTCCTTGTCTATATCCACGACGGAGCCCGTCCTCTTGTGAAACCGGAAATGCTTTCAAGGCTACGGGATGTATTCTCCGATCCCGATATACAGGCGCTCGTTCCATGCACGCCGCTGACGGATTCGCTGATGACAAACGAACCGGACGACGCTTCCGCTGTCGACCGCTTACAGTTCGTGGCAGTGCAGACACCTCAGGTCTTCCGCGCCTCCACAATCCTTGCCGCATACAAAGCCATGCCGGCAGGCGACTCTCTGAGCGACGACGCTTCGGTGGTAAAAAAATATGCAGGAGCCAAAGTACACCTTATTCCGGGCGATACCCGCAATATCAAGATTACCTATTCTACCGACCTGCGTATCGCCGAATTTTATATGAGCGAACAAGCGTAAGAGGGGCCGGACATGCTGGAACTTAGACGTTTCGACATAAAATACGTCAAGGGAATCGGTCCCGGCCGCGCATCAGCTCTCAACTCCGAGCTGGGCATACACAATGTCTACGACTTGCTCCACCACTTTCCCAACAGTTATATCGACCGCTCGCGCATCTACCGCATACGCGAACTGGCCGGCATAGATGATTCCGATTTTCCATACGTTCAGCTCAAGGGCGCCTTCATTTCTTTCAATGTCCTTGGCGAAGGGGCAAAGCTGCGGCTTGTGGCACTGTTCAGCGACGGCAGCGGCACAATTGAAACCGTGTGGTTCAAAGGCATACGCAATATCCGGAACAGTCTTCGCGCCGGGCAGACATATATCCTGTTCGGCAAACCTTCGCGATTCAACGGAACACTCCAAATGACACATCCCGAAGTAGATTCGGAATCGTCGCTTGCAACAATGGGCGGTGTACGCGCAGTTTATCCCCTCACCGAACGCCTCCGGCAGAAGAACATCGACAGTCGGGTACTGCACACTGCCATTACCGGCTTCCTCTCCACACTTAAATACCCGTTGAAAGAGACATTGCCGCCTTCGGTAATAAAAAGCGAAGGTCTGATGGGTCTTGACGAGGCAATCCGTACAATCCACATGCCTCATGATGCAGAAACGCTCTCGCGGGCAAGGCAAAGACTTAAATTCGAAGAACTTTTTTACATCCAGACCGACATGCTAATGCGCTCGCGTAACCGCAAAGCATCGTCGCAGGGCTATCCGATGCCGCATATCGGACAGTGGTTCAACGATTTCTACAAACAGTGTCTTCCTTTCGAGCTCACCGGGGCACAAAAACGTGTGATAAAAGAGATTCATGCGGATATCGCGCGAGGCAAGCAGATGAACCGTCTTGTGCAGGGCGATGTCGGCTCAGGGAAAACCCTCGTTGCCCTTATGGCGATGCTGCTCGCTCTCGACAACGGCTATCAGGCCTGCCTTATGGCACCTACGGAAATACTGGCGGCCCAGCATTACGAGACTATCAGCGGCATGGCCTCAAAAATTGGTCTGAATATAAAGCTGCTCACTGGCTCGACTAAGACCAAGGAACGGAGGATTATAGACGAGCAGCTGCGCAACGGCTCATTACACATCCTTGTAGGCACTCATGCCGTAATCGAGGACCGTGTCGAATTCAGACGGCTCGGTATGGTGGTGATAGACGAACAGCACCGCTTCGGTGTGGCACAGCGCGCACGCCTGTGGAAGAAAAGCCAGCTGTCGCCACATGTGCTTGTAATGACAGCCACGCCCATTCCCAGGACATTGGCTATGACCGTTTACGGCGATCTCGATGTATCTGTAATCGACGAACTGCCTCCGGGGCGTACTCCCGTAACCACTGCACTGCGTTTCGGCGAACAACGCGTGCGAGTAATGACTGCTGCAAAAAAACAGATTGCCGCCGGGCATCAGGTATACATCGTGTACCCACTTGTAAAAGAAAACGAGAAACTCGACCTCCTCAGTGTAGAAGAGGGTTTCGAAGCGGCAGTGGATTTTTTCGCTCCCTACAAGGTAGCTCTTGTCCACGGTAAAATGAAACCGGCCGAAAAAGATGCGCAGATGGAGCTGTTTGCTACAAACAAAGCTCAGGTACTCGTAGCCACCACTGTTATAGAGGTTGGTGTGAATGTACCCAATGCCACGACAATGATCATCGAGAACGCCGAGCGGTTCGGACTTTCACAGTTGCACCAGCTGCGCGGTCGAGTGGGACGTGGCGCCGACAAAAGTTTCTGTATATTGATGTCCAAATACAAAATTTCGGCCGAAACACGTAAACGCCTTGATATTATGACAGGCACCACAGACGGCTTTGTAATTGCCGAGGCCGATATGCAGATGCGAGGACCCGGCGACATAGAAGGCACAGCCCAAAGCGGTCTGCCTTTCGACCTCAAGATAGCGAACCTCGCGCAGGACGGCAGGATAATCCAAATGGCGCGCAATGCCGCAGAAGCCCTGTTGGACGCCGACCCCACACTCTCGTCCCCCGAGAACAACTATTTTGCACGCGCACTGGCAGCCATTCTCGACCGCAAGACCGATTGGAGTCAGATAAGCTGAGGACAGTTTTTAGCGGAGTGTAGAGAGTGGAGAAGGAATATACTATACTTTTTCAACTCTGCACCCTCTCCACTATCCGCTAAGCAATCACTTTCCGGACGTTTTGTTAAGGGTGAAACCCATGTAGATGTCGTCGTAGGAATTCAGCAGATCGGTAATAGTTGTAAGCGTTTTTGCATTAAGTTTGTTCGACACGGCAGAGAGCATCTTGATAAGCTTATCGGCATCGAAAGTAACGTTGAGGGAATTACCGCTCTTTGTCGCATTAGCATTCACACTGGCAAGCTTCTTGCCTAAGGCCGTGAAATTGAAAACAAGCTGTTTATCTTCGTTCTTCTCAACCGTACCAGCGAATTTCAGCAGACCCATCTGCATCTGGAAATTATGTTCCTCGTCGACAGTGAGCGTGGTTTTAGAAAAACCGAGGCGCTTGTAGTATGGAGCGAGTTTTTCCTCCACAACTTCAGCAGCTGCCACACCGCCTATGTTCTGCAACGCGTTTTCACTCTTGAAAGAAACGGCGGGAGAAACGTACGACCATGTTCCCGCAAGATCGTCGATATTAAAATTATCATTGGCGATAAGACTGCTGAGTAAACCGCCAAGCATACTGGTAGGGCCGTCCGACTGCTCAGAGTTACCACCGTTTGCTACTTTTCCGGCAAGATCTTTCAAATCGAAAGCCATAGCCGGCGACGCTCCAAGGAAAAGGAGCGCAAATACGCAGATGATTGTCTTTTTCATATATGTGTTGATTGTAAAATTACTATCAGTCAATGGAGGCAACTGACCTCCTTCGTTTGCAAAATTAACAAAAATCCGCAGAATGACAGCGCCGGAGTGTCATAATTCGTCTTATTTTATGGTGAGGCCAAATAAATTTGTATATTATCGTGAATTTTCGCTAATTTTGCATGATATTTATACATGAGAAATGAACAGGATAATCAGTAAAGAATATTTCTCGGCGAATGTGGTTAAACTTGTGGTGGAGGCGCCGGATGTCGCTTTCGCACGCAAACCGGGTCATTTCGTCATTGTTCGCTGCGGAGAAGGCGGCGAACGCATTCCTCTGACAATTGCCGACGCCGACACCCAGGCCGGTACGCTTACGCTTGTGGTGCAGGCAGTGGGCGAATCCACCCGCAAAATATGCGCCCTCGAAGCCGGGCAAGAACTTACTGACCTTGTAGGTCCTCTCGGTAAAGCCACCGACATAGAACGCCGCGACGGCACAGTGGTATGCTGTGGCGGCGGTGTGGGTGTGGCACCGCTCCTACCCATTATCAAGGCCATGAAACAGGCTGGCAACCGGGTTGTCAGCGTACTTGCCGCACGCAACAAAGACCTTATCATCTTAGAAGATGAAGTTCGCAAGTGGTCGGACGAAACTATTATCATGACAGACGACGGCAGTGCAGGCAAAAAAGGCCTTGTAACGGCAGGCGTAGAGGAAGTTATCAACCGCGAGCACGTTGCCGAAGTCGTTGCCATAGGCCCCGCCGTAATGATGAAATTCGTATGCCTGCTCACCAAGAAATATAACGTTCCCACAGTATGCTCGCTCAATACCATTATGGTCGACGGTACGGGCATGTGCGGAGCGTGCCGTGTTAGCGTTGGAGGCAAGACACGTTTCGTATGCGTCGACGGTCCCGAATTCGACGGGCACCAGGTAGACTTCGACGAAATGATTATGCGCATGAAAGCGTACGACCCTCAAAAATAAACAATCATGGGCGAACAAACAGAAAACACAGGTCGCGCCGAAGCATGGCGCGAAGAGTTGCGCAATGCCATACCGGCGAAAGAGCGCACGAATATACCGCGCGTGGTGATGCCCACGCTCGACCCACACTACCGCATAACCTGCAACGAGGAAGTAAATCAGGGGCTTAGTGCCGAACAGGCCGTACTCGAAGCGACACGATGCCTTGATTGTCCCACGCCGACCTGCGTGGAGGGCTGTCCGGTAAACATCGCGATACCCGATTTTATAAAAAATATCCAGCGAGGCCACTATACCAAGGCCGCCGCCGTTCTGCGGTGCACAAGCGCGCTGCCGGCAGTATGCGGCCGTGTGTGCCCGCAGGAAAAGCAGTGCGAGAGCCGGTGCATCTATAACAAGATGAAAAAAGCTCCCGTAGCTATCGGTTACCTTGAGCGCTTTGCCGCCGATGCAGAGATTGCCGCACACAAGAACGAGAAACCGGAAATCAAGAAAAACGGTATCCGCATTGCGGTTGCCGGCTCCGGACCCGCAGGTCTTTCTTTTGCCGGAGAGATGGCGAAGATGGGATTTGAGGTAGATGTTTTCGAAGCACTTCACGAAATCGGCGGTGTACTCAAATACGGCATTCCTGAATTCCGTCTGCCTAACTCGATTGTCGACGACCAGCTGAATTCGCTGTCGGCAATGGGAGTTCGTTTTCATACCGATACAGTCATCGGCAAGACAATCAGTTACGAAAAACTTCTCGACGAAGACTTTAAGGGTGTTTTCGTCGCATCCGGCGCCGGATTGCCCCGCTTCATGAACATTCCGGGCGAAAACTACATAGGCATATTATCCAGCAACGAATATCTTACCCGTATCAATCTGATGGGCGCCGGACGCCCCGGACACGACACCCCGGCTCCATCCGGCAAGCGCGTGGCTGTTATCGGCGGCGGCAACACCGCAATGGACAGCGTGCGAACAGCACGACGCATGGGTGCGGAAAAAGCCATGATTATATATCGCCGCAGCGAAGCCGAGATGCCGGCCCGCGTAGAGGAAGTACACCATGCCAAAGAAGAAGGCGTTGAATTTATTACCCTCGCAAATCCAGTGGAATATCTTGCCGACGAGCGCGGCAGGGTTCGTGCTGTGCGCGTGCAGCGCATGGAACTCGGCGAACCCGACGCATCCGGACGCCGCAGTCCGCAGCCGATACCCGGAGCCATCGACGAAATACCTATAGATCTTGCCATTGTGAGCATCGGTGTATCGCCAAACCCCATTATCCCCGACAATATCGACGGTCTCGAGGTTACCAGCCGTGGAACTATTGCCGTAGACGATCATCTGCAGTCGTCGATACCTACAGTTTTTGCCGGTGGCGATATTGTGCGCGGCGGTGCGACAGTAATTCTCGCCATGAGCGACGGCCGCAAGGCGGCTCGCGAAATGGCGAATAAACTTTTAGCCGATGCAGCACATGCGTAGGTCGCTGTCATATATTTTCGGAGGCTTGCTTTTAGTATCGTCGGCATGCTCCCGAAAAACAGATGACAAGAATCTTCTGCTGGTAAGCATAGAACCGCAGCGCAAAGTACTGGAACAGATTGTAGGCGACCAATACAGAGTGGAGGCTTTGCTTGCCAACGGTTCCGATCCCGAGACTTTCGACCCATCCGCAGCCGACCGCATGAAACTCGATCGGGCCGTATTGTATTTTGGCACAGGAGTATTGCCCTTCGAGGAAAAATTACAGCAGGCTTCGAAAGACAAATATGTAAATGCTTGCGAGGGAATGCAATTGCTGTACGGCACTCATGCACACCATAATCATAAATCCGATACCCACGACAACGACCATCTGCAAGAAGCCGATCCGCATTACTGGAGCAGCATAAAAAATATGCGGATCATGGCTGCGAATATGCGTGATGCTGTGGAGCGAATAGACACCGCCGGAACAATGGAGCGTATTCTGCGGTACAACGCTTATGTAAAGCATCTCGATTCTCTTGACAACAGCATAGGACAACGGCTCAAGCATGTTCAAAACGCATCGTTCGCCGTATGGCACCCGTCTTTGAGTTATTTCGCACGCGACTACAGCCTCAGGCAACTGTCGCTCGGAATGGAGGGAAAAGATTTATCGGCCAAAGGACTACGCAAGGCCATCGACGATGCCCTCGCCGATAGCGTACGAGTTTTTTTCTTCCAGAAAGAATACGATTCTCGCCAGGCAGAGGCAATCAACGACGCAATAGGCTCGCGTTTCGTAATAATCGATCCGTTGACATACGATTGGGAAGAACAGTTAAATATTATAGCCGATGAAATTGCCAGGCCATAGTGAACCATGCCGTTGTGCCGCTTGCTCGGGCAACTCCTGCAGGCCGCCGCTGATACAGCTGCAGGACATCGAATTTATACGCGATGACCGCCATATACTGTCCGACATCAATATGACTGTGGACCGTGGAGACTTTGTAGCCATCACCGGACCCAACGGAGGCGGCAAGACCACCCTGCTCCGTCTGATTCTTGGCCTTGCTCGGCCTACTGCAGGGAAAGTGATTTATTACGATGAAAACCGCAAGCCGGTATCTTCGCTCCCCGTACCTGGCTATCTGCCACAGAAAAATACGGTGGATTCTCATTTCCCCATCACGGTAAAGCAGGTGATAGCATCAGGGCTGCTCGCCCTCAAAGGCTGCGATAAAACGCGCAAGGAGGAACTGATTGAACGCGCCTTGCGCCTGACAGCATTGGAGGAACTTGCCGACCGTCCGATAGGACGCCTTTCCGGCGGCCAGCTTCAGCGCACGCTGTTCGGCAGGGCGATCGTTTCCGAACCTCCGGTAATCATTCTTGACGAACCACTTAGCTATATCGACTTAAACTTTGAATCGAAGTTGTATGATATAATTCACGAACTGTCCCGCAAAGCCACAATCCTGCTCGTAAGCCACCAGATGGACCAGATTGGAGCTATGGCCAACCGCCATATCATTGTGGATCATACTCTGCGGGAATGCACGCACACACATCACTACTGCCCGCCTGAATGTGAATGCTGAGATATCACTCGGCCTTTTTACAGAGCGCACGCATATTTTTGCGAGTACCGAAAATCGTCATTACATCGCCTTCCTGAACGCCCTCTCCCCTCAGATCCAACAATGTGAACTTCTTCCGCTTCAGGCCAAGTAAATTAGGATGTTCAGTGGGACGACATACAGCCACAAGGCTGATTTCGAAGCCCGCCATCAAATGCTTGCGGACGTCTTCATACGAAAGACCGACGAGATAAGCCGGCACACCGACATTCATAACACAGTTGTCATCACCGACACCAAGAGTCATCACCGACGAGCCGAATTCAAGTTCATAGCTCAGATCGCTCGCGGCACGCTGCTCTGGCGTAATTATCCGGTCCAGATTAAAGCTCTGCAGAATGGCTTCGTGTAGTTTATCTATGGCTCTCGCATATATATGCTTAACACCCATTTTCTTTAAAAGCGCCACGGTCTTTATGCTTGCTCCGAAATTCTCGCCTATCGCTACTATCACCAGATCGACATTGCGCAAAGGCAGAACAGCTAACTGGTTTTCCTCGGTAGAGTCTATCAGATATGCTGTGGATATATAATTCTTCATGTCGTTGACAGCCTCCGGGCTAATATCGGCGCCAATAACGTCGTGTCCCAGTTCTACAAGATCACGGGCAAGGTTCTCGCCATATATTCCCAAACCTATTATAAGATATTTCATTTCGAGAGTATTTATCAGTTGACTATAATATCATCCTCCGGGAGATTACCTGAAATGTCAGGTCTGTTGCCTACGATTCCACACAGCACAGATATAATTCCCACCCGACCAAGGAACATAGCTGTGGCAAGCACGAATTTGGATATATCGCCTAACTCCGGCGTTATACCGAACGACATGCCCACAGTTGTCAGAGCCGAGAAAACCTCGAACGCAACAGATCCGGCAGGAAGCTGAGGCTCTAAAATCATCAGCACACAACTGTATGCAATCATTGCAAAAATAGAAAAGCATACCACAGCATTGGACCGACGCACAGACGAAAGCGCAATCGTACGTCCAAAAGCCGTTACTCCTTTCTGTCCGAATACGATAGACCGGAAATTGAGTAGAACGGCTACGAATGCGTTTATCTTTATACCACCGCCCATCGACTGCGACGAACAGCCCACCCACATAAGGAATGCCGCAATCAGGAACGTTACTCCAAGCCATTGCTGAGGAGCTATGGTAACGAATCCGGCTGTACGGACTGTGGCCGAGCAAAACAGCGACTGTATTATCTTCTTCTCCAACGGTATCCCTGCAAGCGAATGATTGTATTCAAGTATATAGAAACAGAAAGCGAAGCCAACAAAGAAAATGGCGGTGAACAGCAGTACAAGCTTTGTATTGAGATCGTAAACATGTACCTTTCTGATTATTTCCCGTCCCAATATCCTCGACTTTATGCGCCGCAGATATTCCCCGATAACATCGCGAAAATTGACCAAGTTAGGAAAACCGATACCCCCGGCAAGAATAAGAACTATCATTACAATGAAAAATGCCGGCGTTCCATTCATCAAAGCCGGCGTAGCCAGCCCTTGCGGCAAAGTGGTGAATCCGCAGTTGCAGAATGCCGATAGGGAATGAAAAACCGAAAAAAGAAGACGTTGCTCCAGCGAGCCGAGGAAATCATCAGGCAAACTTAAGTATATCGCTGCAGCACCTGCAAGTTCAATGACCAGTGTGAACGACAAAATATAAAGAATAACAGGCACCAGCGCGCTCATGGATTTGGAATAGACGAAATCGCGCATAAGCATCTGGCTATATATGGAAGAATTACCACTGAAGAAGATAGCGAAGAAGCTTGTAAATGTAAGCACACCCAAAGCACCAATCTGCATAAGCACTGCCATCACTGTCCAGCCCAGAGGAGTAAATACCTGTGCGGTGTCGATTGTCGACAAGCCGGTCATACTTACAGCGCTGGCAGCCATAAAGAATGCGTCGATATACCGCAGCGACGGGCCTTCAGTGCATTTAGGCAACATCAGAGCGAACGAGCCAAGCAGGATAAAAATAACGAAACTTACCGAAAGAATGAGCGACGGGTTCGTACGTCTGCCCAGCAGCTGCATGGAACCGTAACAGACCTCCGCAACCGAATATATACCCAGACATAAGAAAAGGAACCTACGACCGTGCATAAAATGCACCAGCGGATTCTCCGTTCCGCCACAATGACTCCAGATACCAGGAAAGATGGTAAGCAGGACTACCAGATTGCATATCTGCCGCATCAGCGTCCGACTGTACTTCCGTTCCGGTCTGAATATTACGCTGTTGACAACATAGGCTATGAATATTATCTGCGATATGCGCACAACTTTCATAATAAGAGAACGATCGAGGGCGTCCGGCTCGAAACCGATATATAACAGCATCGCCACCAGGCATGCGATTGAGGCAATATACTGCACAAGTCCGAGGGCACGCGAGACGAATCCCGTAAAGCCCTTGACATCACGGGACAAACGGGTTATCCGGCCTCGGTCCTCAGCTGTCCGAAACATACGGAGAAGTCTGTTCTTCAATCCCTCTTTCATGTTTCTAAAACAAGCTCAGGAGCGCCGCTGTTTGTAGGTTTGTGCCTTTTTTATTAATTTTGCGGCTAAAATAGGACAAAAAAATACGACAATGATTACACAGGAACAATTAAAAGAGACTTTTGAGCGTATGCTTGCGCTGAGGAGGTATCTTTGACATCGACGGGAAGAAAATAGCCGTTGAAGAAGAACAGCTGCGCACTATGGCCGACGGATTCTGGGACAATGCCGAGGCGGCGCAGCGACAGATGAAGAAAATCAAAGACCTGCAAAAATGGATTGCCGACTACAACGAACTCGAAGGCGCGGTAGACGAGCTTAAACTCTCCGTAGAATTTCTGCGCGACGAGGTTGTTACCGAGGAGGACGTAGACAACGCATATGCCCATGCACAGAAATTACTCGAAGAGCTTGAGCTTCGCAATATGCTCCGTGGCGAGGGCGACATAATGAGCGCTGTGCTCAAGATAAATTCCGGCGCAGGCGGTACCGAAAGCCAGGACTGGGCATCCATGCTCATGCGCATGTACATGCGCTGGGCCGAAGCGCACAATTACAAGCTGTCTGTAGCCAACCTGCTGGAAGGCGACGAAGCCGGCATAAAAAGCTGTACGCTGAATATCGAGGGTGATTTCGCCTATGGCTTCCTCAAAAGTGAGAACGGCGTGCACCGCCTTGTGCGTGTATCGCCATACAACGCCCAGGGCAAACGCATGACCTCTTTCGCATCGGTATTCGTAACTCCTCTGGTAGATGATACAATCGAAATAAAGGTTGAACCGGCGCTGCTGTCGTGGGATACATTCCGTTCAGGAGGTGCCGGCGGCCAGAACGTGAACAAAGTTGAATCCGGAGTGCGTCTGCGTTACCAGTTCACCGATCCCTACACCGGCGAGAAAGAAGAAATTCTTATCGAGAACACCGAGACGCGAGATCAGCCCAAGAATAAGGAAAACGCCCTGCGCCAGCTGCGCTCCATACTCTACGCCAAAGAGCTTGACCATCGTATGGCCGAGCAGGCTAAAATCGAGGCCGGCAAAAAGAAAATCGAATGGGGCTCGCAGATACGAAGCTATGTTTTTGATGACCGTCGCGTAAAAGATCACCGCACCAACTACCAGACCTCCGATGTCAACGGTGTTATGGACGGCGAGATAGACGATTTCATCAAGGCATATCTTATGGAGTTCTCTGAAAAAGAAGAACAATAAAACCACAATATGGAAAAGAACGGGAAATACCTGCTGATAGTGAATCCGGCTTCTGGAAGCGTCTCCAAGCACAAAATCGTTCCGCATATATGCAAACGATTGGATAAGATGGGGATAGATTTCGAAGTCGCCTCTACGCGCTATCCGGGTCATGCCCGCGAACTTGCCGCAGCCGCCGCAGCCGCCGACCGGCCGGCCGTGCTTGCCTGTGGCGGCGACGGCACCATCAACGAGGTTGCCTCTGGTCTGATTGGCTCCAATACTGCACTGGGTATTATTCCGGCAGGTTCGGGCAACGGATTTGCCCGCCATCTCGGTATTCCGGTAGACATAGACAGCGCTCTCAACGCCATCGCGCAAAAGAACATCATCGCATCCGACTACGGGACAGCAAACGGCAGGCCGTTTTTCTGTACTTTCGGTGTAGGCTTCGATGCCGCCGTAAGCGAACGCTGTGCCCGTCAGAAACGCCGCGGCATACTCATGTACCTTAAAAATACAATCAACGAGTATGTAAAATTCATGCCTGAGGAGTATGTAATCGAAGCAGGCGGACGCGTAATAACCGAAAAAGCCTTCCTTGTTGTGTGCTGCAATGCGTCGCAGTACGGCAACAATGCCTTTGTAGCACCGGAAGCATCTGTTACCGACGGAGAGCTCGACATCACCATTGTCCACGGCGGCGACATTCTGTCGCGGGCCATTGTAGGGGTGGACATGATTACCGGTTGTATCGGCAAAAACGCTCTCGCCGAAACCATACGCACATCGTCTGCCATCATTCGACGCAAAAGATCCGGCGCGGCACACATCGACGGCGATGCGATAGCTATGGGCGAATGCATCGAAGTGATTTGCCATCCCGGCAAGCTGCGTGTTTTCTCCGCGACGGAATCCACACGTTTTATTCCTTTCATTACACCGACGCGTTTGTTTTTCCGCGATATATTTCTTTCGATAAGTCACATTTTCGGTTATCGCGGCTGATTTTTTATTATTTTAGAATAAAAAAATCGTTTTCATTCTCAAAATATTGTAAAAATTGTTTGAGTATTAATTCAATTTGTGTTAACTTTGCTTCTGAAGTAGTGGTTAGCACCACCCGTGAATTATATACCTGACAATGAATAAACTAAGTACATTAGTCGTCTGCCTGTCCATATCCGCAGCTTTAACCGCGGCCACACCGGCCTATGCGGGAATCCAGGAAGACGCAATATTAAAAACAGTATCTACCTATCTTCCAGGCACTACCGGTATCGGGAAACTTAAGGTAAACAAAGTTCTGGTCAACCAGAAGAAAAAGACCATAACGATTAGCCTGAGCAAAGAAGGAGCCTACATACCGTTTACCAAAGATTCCTACGAAGCTTTCAAGAACGACTGCCGGTCTGCACTGGGTTCCCGCTACGCAAAATACAAAGTTATTGTGAAAGCCGGCGACAAATCGCTGGAAAACATGTATCTTTTCTCGCAAAAGAAAAACATCGCGCCTAAAGAAAAGACACCTTTCGTTCAGCGTCTTGAAGCAGCACCTGCACCTCTTGGCCTCGACGGCAGCAACATTGCTATGTGGCAAAGCCACGGCTGGTATTTCGAGCCGAAGCTCAACAGATGGGAATGGCAGCGCGCCCGAGTGATGCAGACCGTCGAGGACCTGTACACCCAAAGCTATGTGATGCCTTTCCTTATGCCGATGCTCGAGAATGCAGGCGCTTATGTGATGAGTCCGCGTGAACGCGACATAAACACTACAGAAATTATCGTAGACAACGACGGCAGCAAATACAGTAAAGGCAACTTCAGCACGAAAGGCGATTTCAAACGTTCGAAAAAAGCCGCTTTCGCATACGACAAGGCCGAACTACATAACGGCGACCATCCTTTCTCCGAAGGCACCGCAGTCGTTGCCGAGACCTCCGGAAGCGACCACGCTACAGCAACCGCAACATGGAGCGCTTCTATTCCTCAGAGCGGCACATACGCTGTATACGTTTCCTATACCTCCGAACCCGATGCAAGTCCGACGGCACACTATCGTATTCATACGGCAGCCGGCGACAAGAACTTCCGCATAAACCAGAAGATGGGCGGCGGCACATGGATCTACCTCGGTCATTTTCCTTTTGAAAAAGGAAACGAGGCCGCAATAGTCGAGCTGTTGAACGATGGCGAGAAAGGTCATAGCGTGAGCGCCGATGCCATAAAGATCGGCGGAGGCATGGGCAATGTAGCCCGCATCGTCAAGGAACCGCTTGACGATATCGAATACGAATATGTTACCAGCGGCTATCCCCGTTTTACCGAGGGTGCCCGCTACTTCCTGCAGTGGGCAGGTGCCCCCGACAGCGTTTTCACGCCAACCGACTATGTAAAAGACTACAACGACGACTATCTGTCGCGCGGCCATTGGGTTAACTGGCTTGCCGGCGGTTCATCCATGCTTCCACACCGCGAAGGCCTTAACATTCCAGTAGATCTGAGCTTCGCATTCCACTCCGACGCGGGCACAACGACAAACGATTCCATCATAGGCACGCTCGGCATTTACTGCACAAAAGGCAACACTCTTGGCAACGGATCGTCGCGCAACGCCTCGCGCGACCTTGTAAATCTTGTGCAGACACAGATTGTAGACGATGTCCGCAGCTCTTTCGAGCCCAACTGGACACGCCGCGGCATGTGGGACGAAAGCTATGCCGAGGCACGCATACCCGAGGTTCCTTCCATGCTTCTGGAACTTCTGTCGCATCAGAATCTCGCAGATATGTCCTACGGCCTCGACCCGGCATTCCGCTTCACTGTTTCACGTGCCATATATAAGGGTATGCTCAAATTCCTTGCGCACCGCGACAGCCGCGCATACGTGGTTCAGCCTCTGCCCGTACATGCTTTCTCCATCACAAAAGACAACGGGAACAACTACCGCCTTAAATGGGAGGCCACACCGGACAGCCTTGAAGAAACCGCAATTCCTACATACTATATTGTAGAGGAACGAAAAGGCGATGAAGCTTTCACACAGATTGCCAAAGTAGACAAACCGGAATACACAGTTACCGTAGGCGACAGTGATATCCATTCCTATCGCATCATCGCAGGCAACGATGGCGGCATATCCTTTGCCTCGGAAGTACTCGCCCTCTGCAACAAGCCGGGCGAACCGGTGATGATTGTGAACGGATTTACACGCGTGAGCGCTCCCGACCGTTTCGATTCCGGCGAAATCGCCGGTTTCTACGACGTGCGAGACCACGGCGTTCCTTACCTCTACGATATCTCCTATATCGGCAGCCAGTTTGAATTCCGCCGCGATATTCCGTGGATGGACGATGATGCCGCAGGCTTCGGTGCTTCCCGTGCCAACTATGAAAACAAAGTTATCGCAGGAAACACATTCGACTATGTATATACCCACGGGCAGGCAATCGCCGCCTCCGGCAGAGGTTTCGTATCCTCCAGCGTCGAGGCATTCTGCAATGCAACAGACGCCCCCAAAACCGTAGACCTTATTCTTGGCAAACAGAAAGAGATAAAGCAGGGACGCGGTGCATACGGCACCCGTTTCAAAACCTTCCCCGGCGAGCTGCAGAACCGTATAGCAGCCCTCGCCCAGAACGGAACATCCTTCTTTGTAAGCGGCGCGTTTGTCGCCACAGATCTGTGGGACAACCCCAACTCTGATGAACAGACTGCTAAAGCCGACCAGAAATTCGCCACAGATATCCTTGGCTATCACTGGCGAGTAGACCAGGCATCGGTAACCGGAGAGGCATATCAAGTTCCCACCCGCTTTAAAGATTTCTCCAAAGGCGATTACAAATTCTCCAACGAACTCAATGCCGACTGTTACGCCGTTGAATCGCCCGATTCGTTCTATCCGGCCGACAGCAAACGCGGCTGCACACTCATGCGCTACTCCGAAAACAACCTTGTGGCAGGCACGGCTTTCGATGCCGGAAACTACCGTACCGTTGTTATAGGTTTCCCATTCGAGACCATAGAAAAGAGCGAGCACCGCGCACACCTTATGAAACAGGTGCTCGATTTCTTCGCTGATCCCAATCCTAAACGTAAATAAATCTTTTAATCCATAAAACCTTATCATGAAACCGACAATCCATTGCTTTGTCCCCTACATCGACGAATCGCAGGTATCGGCAACACTCGCCGGCCTGCAGGAATGCCATCTCGTTAACAAAATCACACTTCTCGCAACTGACGCGGAAGCCAAACCCTGCGGAGGCTGCCCCATTCTACATATAGACACGCTTACATCTTCTGCAACAATGCGTGCTATCGCGGAACATGCCGACGCCGACTATATCCTGCTGTACACAAAACAGAATACCCTCGTTACCGGCTATTTCGCCCTCGACCGTTTCGTAAAGATTGCCCAGGATACAAATGCCGGCATGCTGTATGCCGACCACTATACTGTTGTTGACGGTGTAAGGAGCAATGCTCCGGTTATCGACTACCAGTTTGGCTCGCTGCGCGATGATTTCAACTTCGGCTCGCTGTTGTTCTTCAACGCCGCTGACTTCAAGAAAGCTGCTGCCGGTATCGACAAGCAGTATACTGCTGCCGGCCTCTACGACCTTCGCCTGCGCATCAGCCGTATTGCTCCCATCGTACACATAAATGAATATCTGTACAGCGACGTTACCGTAGACAACCGCAAGAGCGGTGAAAAAATTTTCGACTACGTAGACCCCAAGAATCGCGGCGTACAAATCGAGATGGAAGAAGCCTGCACCGAGCACCTCAAAGCCATCGGCGGTTATCTTGCTCCCAAATTCGACAAAATAGAATTCAACCGCGGCGACTTTGCCAATGAGGCTTCTGTAATCATTCCCGTGCGCAACCGCGTACGCACAATCCGCGATGCCATCAAGAGCGTGCTGTCCCAAAAGACCGATTTCCCTTTCAATCTTATCATTATCGACAACCACTCGACCGACGGCACCAGCGAAGCCATTGAGGAATTTACCTCTGATCCCCGAGTTATCCATATCATTCCTGCCCGCGAAGACCTCGGTATCGGCGGCTGCTGGAACGTAGGTGCAAACCATCCTGAAGCCGGCAAATTCTGTGTTCAGCTGGATTCCGACGACGTATATTCCGACGAGAACACCCTTGCCAAAATGGTAAAAGCTTTCTATGACAACAACTCGGCTATGGTCGTAGGCACGTACGAACTTACGGACATCGACATGAACACCATTCCACCGGGCGTAATCGACCACAAGGAATGGACTCCCGAAAATGGACGTAACAACGCTCTGCGCATCAACGGTCTTGGTGCACCCCGCGCATTCTACACTCCCCTGCTTCGCGAAATCCACGTGCCCAACACAAGCTATGGCGAAGACTATGCACTCGGTCTCGCTTTCTCGCGCCACCACCAGATCGGCCGTGTATACGATGTAGTATACTTCTGTCGCCGCTGGGAGGACAACTCCGACCACGCACTGGACATCAACAAGATGAACGCCAACAACCTGTACAAGGACCGTATCCGCACTTGGGAGCTTGAGGCGCGCATAGCCATGAACAAAAAAGCCGCTGAATAATGGCCGACAGCAAACAAATAAACGATTTTATTGCCGCACAGATTGCCGAGTGGCCCCAGGCCGCCGGCAACTTCGCGGCTTTGGCGGATGTAAAGGTAAAAGACCTCGACGTTGACGGCATGCACATAAAAGTGCAGTTCAATCCGGCACGCATGGTTTCCTCGGCTGCAAAAGTGGATGCCGCATCGCTGAAAGCGCGCAAATGCTTCCTTTGCCAGGAAAACCGGCCGGATGTACAACGCGGAATCAGCTGGAACGGCCGTTATACCATCCTTGTCAATCCCTTCCCAATCTTCCCCCGCCATCTCACAATTCCGGACGACAGCCATACAGACCAGCTTATCAACAACCGCATTGCCGATATGATGAAGCTGGCATCGGAACTGGAGGAATACACCGTATTCTACAATGGACCGCGATGCGGGGCCTCCGCGCCGGACCATATGCACTTTCAGGCTGGCAATTCCGATTTCCTTACCATAGAGGAAAACCTTGAAGGTACCGAACTGAAGGTGATATCCGAAGAAGGCGACAATACGCTTGCTTTGGTCGACAGCATGCCGATGAAAGTGTTTGTAATCGATGCTGTATCACCGGAGGAAGGCCAGAAGATGTTCAACCGTCTATATGCCGCAATTCCGGTTCCGGAAGGTGAAAAAGAGCCGATGATGAATATCCTCTGCTACGCCACACCCAAGGGCGTGCGTCTTGTCGTTATACCGCGCAAACGCCACAGGCCGTCGTTCTACGGTACCGAGGGTGACGGCTGTATGCTTATCAGCCCCGCGTCCGTTGATATGGGTGGAGTGTTCATCACACCGCGTCCGCAGGATTTCGACACTATCGATGCCGATACTATCCGCCGTATCTTCGATGAACTTTGCCTTAGCCAGGACGAAATCGAAGACATAGCACGCAACATTCAATAATACCGGAATGGAAAAGGAGCCTGAAATAAAAGTTGGTATTCTCAGCGCCACTGAGATCAGAGTGGTGTTACTAAACGAATATGAAACAGGATGTTGCGGCGCGGTACGCGGTCCGCAGACGTTCTCCTATGCCCCAGGAGGGAAAATAGCCTTTCAGGGCAAGGAATATTCTGTACTGGAATTCCGTCCTGCTGAAAAAGATGCAGCCTTCGAGGTGTATGACGTTACTATCGGCGTAAACTTCCATTGGGAACGCCGAGAAACGCAACGTTTCAAAGGCGCTCTGCGCATTATCGTAGAAGGCGAAAAGCTGACACTGATAAACATCCTGTCTGTTGAGGACTATCTGATGAGCGTTATCTCCTCGGAGATGAGCGCCACAGCGTCCGGCGAGTTCCTGAAAGCGCACGCCGTTATCTCGCGCAGCTGGTTGCTCGCGCAGATAGACAAAAGTCTCGCGCTTTCCAACGCCAACGGCGAATATTCCTCGTCTACTATTACAGAAGATGAAATTATCCGCTGGTACGACCGAGAGGATCACGTGAACTTCGATGTATGTGCCGACGACCACTGCCAGCGCTACCAGGGCATCACACGCCAGACGACACCCACCGTACGGGAGGTAATAGAAGCCACTCGCGGCCTTGTGCTTCTCGACAACGACGGCAAGCTGTGCGACGCACGCTTTTCCAAATGCTGCGGCGGTGTTTTCGAGGAATTCGAGAATTGCTGGGAACCCAAGCACCTGCATTATCTCGAGGCTGCCCGCGATGGAGCCGACGAGCGCGATTTCCCCGACCTGACAAAGGAAGAGAACGCACGCCGCTGGATTATGGAACGCCCGCAGGCATACTGCAATACGTCCGACGCCGGTATTCTCAGCCAGGTACTGAACAACTACGATCAGGAAACCACAGACTTCTATCGCTGGACAGTAGGTTACAGCCAGGAAGAACTGTCGGCGCTTATCCGCGAACGCTCCGGCATAGATTTCGGCGATATCAAAGCTCTCGAGCCTGTTCAGCGCGGCACATCGGGGCGCCTTGTCAAACTGCGTATTGTAGGCACAAAGCGCACAATGATTATAGGCAAGGAACTCGAGATACGCCGAACCCTATCCGCAAGCCATCTTTATTCATCGGCATTCGTTGTCGAGACAGAAGGCAACACAGCTCAAGGTCTTCCAGCCCGATTCCGCCTCTATGGCGCAGGCTGGGGACATGGCGTAGGCTTATGTCAGATAGGCGCGGCCGTAATGGGCGCCAACGGCACACCTTTCCAGGATATACTCCTCCACTACTTCCCGGGCGCACGACTGTCGCGCCTATATTAAAACCTTAGAATCAATCATTATCACACAATGAACAACACAAAAAAAATAAACCCGTGGGCGTGGATTCCCACCCTTTACTTCGCCCAGGGCATACCGTTCATCTTCATCAATATGGTGACGATGGTATTGTTCACCCAGCTTGGCATGTCGGAAACCGATGCCGCGCTATACACCGGCTGGCTGTACATACCCTGGGTAATCAAACCCTTCTGGAGTCCTATCGTCGATATTTTCCGCACCAAACGCTGGTGGACCGTTACCATGCAGATGTGTATTGCAGTGGGTCTCGGTGCCATCGCATTCACACTGCCTCTGCCAAACAGCGAGGCAATAGCCGCAGGCGTACCCACGAGCGCATTCTCCATCGCACTCTGCTTCTATGTTATAACCGCATTCTGCTCAGCCACACATGATATAGCCTCCGATGGTTTCTATATGCTGGCGCTCGACACTGCCCAGCAGAGTATGTTCGTGGGCATCCGCTCTACATTCTACCGCTGTGCAAACGTATTCGGCCAGGGCGGTCTTGTAATGCTTGCCGGCGCTCTCGAATATCTCGGAGCCGCCCAGGCGTGGAAATGGACAGTTGCGATTTGCGCCGTATTCTTCGGAGTAGTTTCCATCTACCACCTTTTCATCCTGCCCCACCCCGACAGCGACAAATCTGTCAGCGGCGACGGCGAAAAGAAAACTGTGGGTATGATTATGAAAGACTTCGGCAACGCTTTCGTAACCTTCTTTAAAAAGAAACATGTTGTGCTCGCACTTCTGTTCATGCTTCTCTACCGTCTGCCCGAAGCGCAGGTTGTAAAACTGTGCCAGCCCTTCCTGCTTGCCTCACGTGATGCCGGAGGTCTCGGAATGAGCCAGATGCAGGTAGGCTTCGCTTACGGCACTCTCGCCATTATCGGCCTTACCATCGGTGGTATCATCGGCGGTATCTGCGCATCCAACGGAGGTCTGCGCAAATGGATATGGCCTATGGCCCTCGCAACATCGCTTAACTGCGTAGCCTATATATTCCTTTCGCAAGTACAACCGGACTATGCAACCGCAGCTGGTAAAATCCAGGTATGCTGCGCTATCGTACTCGAACAGTTTGCCTACGGCTTCGGCTTCACGGCCTTCATGCTGTTCATGATGTACTTTGCAGACGGTCCATATAAAACATCGCACTATGCGATATGCACAGCCTTCATGGCTCTTGGCATGATGCTACCCGGCATGGCTGCAGGCTGGATCAAGGAAACCCTTATGGGTAATTCGTACGCAAGTTTCTTTATCTGGGTACTTGGCTGTAATCTTGCCACATGGCTTGTAACACTGCTTGTACGCCGCCACATCGATCCGGCATACGGCGCAAAGAAAGTTGCTGACAAGAAATAAAGAATAACAATGAAAAATACCATCTTCACAATAATGCTCGGCGCCGCGGCCCTTGTGGCCTGCGGCCCGGCAAACGCAGAGACTTCCTCTGTCGTTAAACCCGGCGTAGAAGTGCTGCGCAACAACAACTTCGAAGGTCTTCGCGGCAAGCGCGTCGGCCTCATAACCAATCCCACCGGTGTGGACAACAACCTGAAATCCACCGTAGATATCCTTGCAGAAGCCAAAGACGTCAAATTGGTAGGCCTCTACGGTCCCGAGCATGGTGTGCGCGGCGATGTGCATGCCGGCGACCACGTAGACAATTCAGTTGACGAGGCTACCGGAGTACCCGTATACTCAATCTACGGCAAAAACAGGAAACCGAGTCCCGAAATGCTCAAGGATGTAGACGTTCTTGTGTACGACATACAGGACAACGGCTGCCGTTCGTTCACATTCATATCCACTATGGGTCTGGCTATGGAAGCATGCGCGGAACTCGGCAAGGAATTCATGGTTCTGGACCGTCCGAACCCTGTGGGCGGAAACAAGATTGAAGGCAACCTTACCGAACCCGACTGTGTAAGTTTCGTAAGCCAGTTCCCCATACCGTATCTCTACGGCCTCACACCCGGCGAACTCGCACAGTACCTCAATGAAGAAGGCCTGCTTAAGGACGGCAAGAAAGTGAAACTGACAGTAGTGCCTATGGAAGGCTATACCCGCGACATGGACTTCCGCGAAACGGGCATGCCCTGGGTACTTCCCTCGCCTCACATGCCAACTCCCGAATCCGTTACATATTATCCCGCGACCGGTATACTCGGTGAGCTGTACTACATGAGCATAGGCGTTGGCTATACCCTGCCCTTCAAACTTCTCTGCGCCGAGTGGATCGACGCCGATCAGTTTGCCAAAGCTCTCAACGCAAAGAATATTCCCGGCGTAACGTTCCGTCCAATACATATCAAACCATTCTACTCGACTGGCAAAGGCGAGAACCTTCAGGGCGTTGAAATATATGTTACCGACCGCGAGAAAGCACCTCTGTCGCTTGTTCAGTTCCACGCTATGGAAGTGATGAACGAACTTTATCCCGAACAGGGCCGCATTTTCGAGAGAGCCGACAGCGCACGTTTCAACATGTTCGACAAGGTAGTCGGAAGCAAACAGATACGTCAGCTTTTCTCCAAGAACTACAAAGTTGCGGATATGGAAGAGTACTGGAACAAGGACAACGAAAAGTTCCGTGCCGCATCCGCAAAATATCATCTGTATAAATAATTTGTCTTTCCGGTCAACGCTATGGAAACGGATAATACCAAGTACGCACAATTCGTAAAAGAAATCAGCCGTGTCGTCGACAACGACAGAATATATACCGACGACCTGCGGTGCCTCGCCTGGGGTACCGATGCCGGCTTCTACCGCAAACTACCCAAAGTGGTGGTGCGCGCGGCCGACGAAAACGAGGTATCGTTTGTGCTCCGCACAGCCGCATCCATGTCGTTGCCCGTAACCTTCCGCGCAGCCGGCACAAGTCTGTCGGGTCAGGCAATATCCGACTCGATACTGCTTGTCGCCGGTAAATCGTGGGAGAAATATCGTATACTCGACCCCAAGGCAACGCAGATAGCACTGCAACCCGGTATCATAGGCGAGCGTGTGGGCGAAATACTCAAGCCCTATCACCGCGTATTCTCTCCAGATCCTGCCTCAAGGAAATCTGCGATGGTAGGAGGCATCGTGGCCAACAATGCCTCGGGTATGAAATGCGGCACTCACGCCAACAGCGACCGCATTCTTGAATCGGTGCGTATTGTCCTTGCCGACGGCACCGTTCTCGATACCGGCGACCATACATCACGCGAGGAGTTCTCCCGCACTCACCCGGCTCTGCTCGGTGAAATCGAGCTGATACGCGACGAAATTATGCGGGACACCGAACTTACGGAACGCATACGCCACAAATATTCAATCAAGAATGTTACAGGCCTCAACATACTGCCTTTCGTATTATACGACGACCCCTTCGACATAATCACTCACTGCATGGTGGGCAGCGAAGGCACACTTGCTTTCATGAGTGAAGTTACGATGAACACCGCCGAAGAACATCCGTTCGTCGCTTCGGCAATGTGTTACTTCGCCGACATGAAAGAAGCCTGTGAGGCTGTGGTGGCCTTGCGCAAGAGCGGAACCGTACAAGCCTGTGAACTGCTCGACCGCAAGTCGCTTGCATCTGTAAACGACACGACAGGTCCGGATCTCACTGCCCTGCTCCTGCAGACTGAGGCCGATTCGCAGGAAGAGCTTGACAAGCAGATCGCACTGACGCTCGAAGTGCTGAAGCCTTTCAAACTTTACAAACCAGTGCATTTCTCCACCGATCCGGAGGAAGTTGCCGGCTGGTGGCAGATGCGCTCGGGCGTGTTCCCCGCAGTAGGCGGTACCCGCAAACTCGGTACAACAGCCCTAATCGAAGATGTCGCTTTCCACATCGAGGACCTTCCAGAGGCGACGGTTGCACTCGCGAAAATGATAGAAGAGTGCGGCTATGACGACGCGTGCATCTACGGTCATGCACTCGAAGGCAACTACCACTTTGTTATCGCACAGTCTTTCAACAGTCAGGCGGACATCGACAAATACAAACTGATGATGAACCGCCTCGAAGAACTGGTTATCGGCCGGTTCGACGGCTCGCTGAAAGCAGAACACGGCACCGGCCGCAACATGGCGCCGTTTGTCGAGGCCGAATGGGGGCCTAAGGCCTATTCACTGATGAAACGCATCAAAAAGGCCTTCGATCCCACCGGCATACTCAACCCCGGCGTCATATTCAACGACGATCCCGAGTGTTACATCAAAGGCATGAAACCGCTGCCGCTTACCGACCCACACGTAGACCGCTGTATTGAATGCGGCTTCTGTGAAGTAAATTGCGTGAGCTGCGGACTCACCCTTTCCGCACGCCAGCGAATCGTAGCCCAGCGAGAGATTTCGCGTCTGGAGAAAAACGGCGAAGACCCCGGCCGTCTTGGCCGCCTCAGAGAACAGTTCCGTTACTACGGCAGCGAAACCTGCGCAGGCGACGGATTGTGCAGCACATCATGTCCGATGAAAATCAACACCGCCGACCTGATACACGACATCCGCCAGAAATCGCTCGGACCCAATGCCCGCAAACTCGGTAAATGGGCCGCAGAACACCTTGCCGGCGTTTCAAAAGGATTGCGTATCACTCTTGGCGCGGCCCACGTCGCACACTCGGTTATCGGGAACAAAGGTGTAACTGCCGTCGGGAAAGGACTTCACAGGCTCGGTGCACCCCTATGGACACCGTCGCTGCCCAAACCATACAATCCAGCCAGGCTTGTAGCAAAAAAACAGCAGCCGTCGTCAAAAAAACTGGTCTACTTCCCCTCGTGCCTCAATCGGGTTATGGGACCGGGCGAGGAAACGCACAAACTGAAGGCACTGTCCGAAGTATTCGTAAATCTGTGCCACAAGGCCGGCTACGAAGTGATATTTCCCAAAAACATGGCCGGGCTTTGCTGCGGCATGATATGGGAAAGCAAAGGCATGCCCGAGGAAGCGAATGCAAAAGTACGCGAATTGGAAAAAGCGCTTGTAGAAGCCTCGTGTAACGGCGAGATTCCGGTTGTGTGCGACCAAAGCCCATGTCTGCACCGCATGCGAGAATGTATCAAGAGCCTCAAGCTCTACGAACCGGCAGAGTTTATTCTGGATTATCTGGCTCAGGAACTCGTTTTCCATCGCCACGATACTCCCGTTGCCGTGCATATCACCTGCTCTACCCGCCGGATGGGTCTGGCATCCAAATTCGTGGAATTGGTATCGCGCTGTTCGTCGAAAGTGCTCGTACCATCCGAAGTAGGTTGCTGCGGCTTTGCCGGCGACAAGGGCTTTACACATCCCGAACTGAATGCGTGGGGTCTGCGCAAACTACGTCCGCAGATAGAGGAAGCCGGAGTACAGTACGGATATTCGAATTCGCGTACCTGCGAAATAGGTCTGACCACCAACAGCGGCATACCTTATAAATCTATAGTATATCTCGTTGACGAGTGTACCACTCCAAAAAACAACAGTAAATCATGACAACATCACAGACAGCACCAGCCGGAACGCCCAAGAAAAACGGGCGACTGCTTGCCCTCGACATCCTCAGGGGCATAACTATAGCCGGCATGCTTATGGTGAACAATCCCGGATCGTGGAGCAAATTATACGCCCCATTGGCTCATGCCGAGTGGAATGGCCTGACACCCACCGACCTGGTATTTCCTTTCTTCATGTTCATCATGGGTATCTCTACCTATTTCTCGCTGAAGAAATACAACTTTGAATTCAACAGGCAATCATTCATCAAAATATTGCGCAGAACAGTCGTACTGTTCGCAATCGGTCTTGGCATAGGATGGTTCGGAATGTTCCTGCGCGGCATCCTCAATGAAAAGACCTTTGTGGAAGCAGTATTCACATTCGACCGCATCCGTATCTTAGGCGTAATACCACGCCTGGCTATTTGTTATGGAGTTGGCGCGACTATCGCATTGCTCGTACCACACAAAAAACTGCCGTGGATCGTCGCCCTATTCCTAATCCTGTATTCCATAATCCTTGTTTTCGGACACGGCTACGAACAGTCGTCGAACAATATCATCGCCGTCGTTGATGTCGCAGTGCTTGGTGAAAACCATATGTACACTTCGCATTTCTTCGGCGAACCTGTAAAATTTGACCCTGAAGGCCTTTTAAGCACCTTGCCCTCGATAGCCCACATGCTCATAGGCTTCATCTGCGGAATGCTGATTATGCGTACTCGCGACAACGAAAAACGAATCAACACACTCTTTATCATCGGCACAATCCTTACATTCTCCGGCTTCCTCCTCAGCTACGGACTTCCCATCAACAAAAAAGTGTGGTCGCCCACTTTCGTGCTCACCACATGCGGCCTCGCATCGAGCTTCCTCGGTCTCCTGATATGGATTATAGACATCAAGGGACATAACAAATGGTGCCGCTTTTTCGAATCCTTCGGTATCAATCCTCTCTTCCTCTACTGCTTCGGTACAGTGATGGCAATAATTATAGGTGCTGTCAAGATTCCCGTCGGCGGCGAAATGATGAGCATCCACAGCTTTTTCTACAAAGACTGTTTCCTGCCTCTTTGCGCCGGCCATGCCCACCTCGCCTCGTTCCTCTTTGCAATTACATTTGTATTATTCAACTGGTGTATAGGTTACATACTGTATAAGAAAAAAATATATATTAAGATATGATACTTGTAGCAGACTGTGGAAGCACCAAAATAGACTGGTGTATTCTTAATGAATCGAAACTTGAAAAACAAATTTTTACGCTGGGCATGAACGCCGTCATGCTCACCGAGGAAGAAATGCGCAGCCGTCTGGGCGCCGAGCTTGTTCCGGAACTTGGAGAACTGGCCGACAGCATTTTTGAAGTATACTTCTACGGAGCCGGCTGCATTTCGCCCGAAGTATGCGGCAACGTTGCGCGCGCTATAAAAGCCAACATTCCCGCGGCTGTGCAAATTGAAGTTTACAGCGACCTACTGGCGGCCGCCCGCGCTCTCTGCGGCCGCAAGGCAGGTATTGCATGTATTATGGGTACAGGCTCCAACTCGTGCCTCTACGACGGCACAGGCATCGCCTCCAACGTATCGCCCCTCGGTTTTATTCTGGGCGACGAAGGCAGTGGCGCAGTTCTTGGCAAACTGTTTCTTGGCGATGTGCTTAAAAAACAGCTTCCCGCTGAAATATGCGCAGCTTTCCTTGAGGAATACGATCTCGACCTGCTTGGAATTATACGCCGCGTGTACCGCGAACCGCAGGCCAACCGCTTCCTTGCATCCGTAACACCGTTCCTGAGCAAGAATATCAACGTTCCCGAAATCCATGCTCTTGTTCTGGGAGCGTTCCGCGCGTTCTTCCACCGCAACATCCATCAGTATCAGAACTATCAGAACCATCCTGTAAATTTCATCGGTTCAATAGCCTTCTACTTCAAGGATGTGCTTGCAGAAGCCGCTACCGCCGAAGGCTGCACCATCGGCAAGATTCTGAAAAGCCCGATGGAGGGCCTGCTGAAATTCCATTCCGAAAAATAATTACGTCAAGCATATGGCATTTGTAAAAATCAGCGAACAACCTTCGCTCTACAACGACCTTGAAAAGAAAAGTGTCGGAGAAATTCTTCACGAGATAAATACCGAGGACAAAAAGGTGGCATTTGCAGTAGAAAAAGCAATTCCGGCCATTGAGAAACTCGTAACCCAGATTGTTTCCCGCATGAAACGCGGCGGCCGTATTTTTTACATGGGTGCCGGTACATCCGGCCGACTCGGCGTGCTCGATGCTTCCGAAATCCCACCGACATTCGGCATGGAACCCACCTGGGTTATCGGTCTTATCGCCGGCGGCGATACCGCCCTGCGTAACCCCGTGGAGAATGCCGAAGACGACAAACTGCAAGGCTGGCACGACCTCGAAAAATATAACATCAACGACCTCGATACTGTTATCGGTATCGCAGCCTCGGGAACTACCCCATATGTGATCGGCGCACTCGAGGAATGCCGTAAACACGGCATCCTCACTGCCGCAATCACCTCAAACCCGGACGCCCCCATCTCGCAGGCCGCCGACATCGCAATAGAAATGATTGTAGGTCCGGAATACGTTACCGGTAGCTCGCGCATGAAGAGCGGTACAGGCCAAAAGATGATATGCAATATGATTACCACCTCGGTAATGATTCAGATGGGCCGAGTAAAAGGCAACAAGATGGTGAACATGCAGCTTACCAATGCCAAACTGGTAGACCGCGGCACACGCATGCTTGTTGACGAACTCGGTCTTGAATACGACGACGCCCGCCGCCTGCTGCTTATGCACGGCTCAGTAAAGAAAGCTGTAGAGGCATATCGTTCCAACGAAGCACAAGCCTAATGAACAAGTTTTTCCTTGCAGCGGTGCTCGCGGCAGTCACGACTTTTACGTCGGCGGCCGAAAAACCTGTGCCACTGCACTACCAACGCGCCAGCTTCTTCGAGACTGTTGTACCCGACACCACCTCCATTGTGATGCTCGGCAACAGTCTTACACACGGATGCGAGTGGCACGAGTTGCTCGGTATGCCCAATGTGCTCAACCGCGGCATCAACGGTGATACTACCGACGACATCTCCAACCGGCTTTCTTCCGTAACGTCGGGACATCCTGCCAAGATTTTCCTCCTGGCGGGGGCGAATGATGTGAGCCACAATCTTTCTGCCGACAGTATCGCCACTCTGGTTTTAGAACTTGTCGACAGAATTCGGCGTGAGACACCGGCCACCCAGCTGTATCTGCAATCGCTGCTCCCGATAAACAACAGTTTCGGCGTATACAGCCGCATGAAGGATAAGGAACAGGTTATCCGCGACACCAACGCACTTCTTGCAAAAGGTGCCGGGGAGCGCGGTGTTCCGTTCATCAACCTCTATCCTCTGTTCTGCGATGAAAATGGCAATCTCCGTTCCGATCTTACCAACGACGGGCTACACCTGCTCGGACCAGGGTATCTTATCTGGAAAGAAGCACTGCTGCCCTACCTGAGTCGCTGAACAATATGATTGAGGACAAGCAGCAACAGCGCATAATCGAATCTTTCGGCACCACGGCCCTTGTACTGGCAGGTCCCGGCTGCGGCAAAACCCATATTCTTGCACGCCGTGTATATCATGCCGCCTCGGTGCACCGAGTTCCGTTCGAGCGTATGCTGTGCGTTACTTTTACGAATCGCGCCGCCCGCGAAATGCGTGCGCGCATAGAGGATTATCTGGGCTGCAGTCCGGATAATCTTTTTATTGGCAACATTCATCGCTTCTGTCTGGGTTTTCTGATTACCAACAACCTTGTGGACGAAAACACAAGCGTTCTCGACGAGGAAGACCAGCTCGAATTCTTCGCAGACACTCTTGGGCTGAGATACGAACGGGATATACGCGATTTTATGAAGAAAAAAGCTTATGTTTTCTCAATGGATCATGATTTCCCGCCGATTGTTGTCAGGACGCCTGCCGGAGGACTTTCCGACACCGACTATTCCCGCATAGCCGAATACCGACGCTATCAGGAGGAGAATCATTTTGTCGACTTCGACGATATCCTGCTTCTTGCATATCACTTCCTAAATACTGGTGATTCCCGCATACTGCAGAAGAGTGCTTACGACTGGATTCAGGTAGATGAAGTGCAGGACATGACGCCGCTTCAGCTCGGCATCGTGGAGTTGCTCGCCGCTACCGGATGCACAAAATTATACTTCGGCGACGAACAACAGGCAATTTTCCGGTTCGCCGGAGCCGGAGGGCCAGCAATGGACTGGCTTAAAGGGAAAGCAGGAAACAATATATACCGGCTTCAGCGTAACTACCGCTCGCCATCATATCTGGTGGACGTATGCAATGAAGTTGCACTGAAATGGCTGAATATTCCGCAGGAATTTCTGCCAAAAGCCACTGATATTTCCGACGCAGCCGGCAGCCTCACTGCATACGAAGGCACGGAAAATGAGTTGCAGGCACTGGCGGCATATTATGCCCTGAAATGGACCCGGGAATTTCCGGGAGAAAACACAGCAGTGCTTGTGCGCACAAACGTGGAAGGCAACCGCCTGTCCCACTTCTTCGATTCTTTGGGAATTCGCCATTTTCAGATCTCGCGCGACGACCTTTTCCATCAGGTTCCGTTCAAAACGGTGTGGTCGCATCTTGCGATAGTGCGCAACCCGCTGCAAACCGAAGCATGGGCAAGAATTCTTTATCAGACAAATGCCGTCCGCACTCTTGCAAACGCCCGCACAGTGGTGAGCGACTTGCACCGGCAAGCTATCAATCCTGTGGAACTGCTGAACATCGACGAACCTGGAGTTCTCCTGCGACTGCACGAGGCATTCAGCGCAGAAGATACCGACGTTATTGTTTTCGATACCGAGACAACGGGAACCGACATATTCACGGATGATGTGGTTCAGATAGCCGCAGTACGCATGTACCGGGGAAAGATTGTACCGGATAGCAATTTTGAAGTTTTTATTGAATCGGACAGAGAGTTGCCAAAAACATTGGCCGACGGGAAACCGAACCCAATGGCAGATGTCTATAATAAAGCCACAAAACTGCCGCCGGAAGAGGCCTTCGGGCGTTTTCGGGCATACATAGGAGACAACGCTATACTTGCCGGACACAACATCGACTTCGACAAAGCGATAATAAACAACAATATTTCAAGACGTACAAACGTCCGGCCAGACCGTATTTTCCACTACTCCACCCCGGCAATCGACACGCTCGAACTGGCACGTCTGCTGCTGCCTCGGCAGAACAGCTACCATCTTGAAGATCTGCTTTCCATTTTTAATGTTGAAGGGGTAAACAGCCATCTTGCCGGCGACGACTGTCTTGCGACTGCCCGACTACTCGAGCGGCTGTACATCGAGGGGCAGCCTTTTATGGCTTCGTGCAACTATATCCACCGCAGCCCCGGCATACAGAAAATAGCACGCAAAATCCGTATTGCCTACAGCGAATTCTACAACAACTGGCGCCAGGCATATTTCTCGCCGGGCGGTTCTTTGACCGAAGCGATAAAGAATGCCGCGGAATGGTTCTACACAAATGGACACTGCAATACCATTGAACGGCTCGACTATGTAACGGCACTTATTGAACGGGAAGTCGCGAATTCGGCTTCGGGATCCGGCTTCCGCTATCAGTTGGACAATCATCTGTATGAGTTGCTTACGTATAACGAATCCGATTTGTTTGCCAATGGCATTGTACGCGAACCTGTAAGCATAATGACTGTCCACAAAGCCAAGGGACTGGAGATGCCCGGCGTTGTGATTTATGATGCCACAACCACTTGCAGTACCGACGGCGACAGTATCCGGCTACTGTACGTTGCTCTTTCCAGGGCCAAGAAGCGCCTGGCCATAGGCATGCGCAGCAGCCCGTACGGCCCGCTGCTGTCCATCCTTCCCCGTTTCCGCACTCTTGGGACACTCGCTAAAGACAGAATAACCTCACTGGCCTGGATTTCCCATGCAAACGATAACTGATTCCTTTTGCTGATTGTTATAAATAAAAAAGAAACAAGAATGATAATAAACACCGCACGATTTGTAATAAGCAACAGCGACTACCGCCGTTGTCCTGACGATAAAAAGCATGAATACGCCTTTATCGGCCGCTCCAATGTAGGAAAATCGTCGCTAATCAACATGCTCACCGGCCGCAAAGGTCTGGCAATGACATCCGCGACCCCCGGCAAGACCATGCTTATCAACCATTTTCTTATCAACGACCAGTGGTATATCGTAGACCTTCCCGGATACGGCTATGCCCGCCGCAGCAAGGCCGACCGCGACCGGCTGGAAGCGATAATAAAGAACTATATTCTCAACCGCGCGCAGATGACCAACCTGTTTGTGCTGGTCGACAGCCGGCTTGAACCGCAAAAAATAGATCTTGAGTTCATGGAATGGCTGGGCGAGAACGGTGTGCCTTTCAGCATTGTGTTCACAAAGATGGACAAGCTCGGCTCCGTTGCCGGCGAACGCAATGTGGCCGCATACTGCGAAAAACTGTTGGAGACATGGGAGGAACTTCCCCCAGTTTTCCAGACCTCAAGCGAAGATAAACGCGGCCGCAACGCAATACTCGACTATATCGCACAGATGAACCGGCTGCCACTGGGCGATAACGAACAATGATAGCTATCGAGGCGTTTTCATATCATGACGGAACTCCGGTTTATCCGGCAGTACGTATTGTTTTTAATAACTATTAAATCTGTCTGATATGAACAAGAAAACCACTAAAAGCGAGAAAGAATACGCCCAGAAAAACTATCCCGGTGCCGAGATTGACAAAGCTGACGGAAACAAAGCCGGACAGCACCTCGTAGATCAGGAAACAAAACTTCTCAACAATAATCCGCGTAACTGAACGTTATATTAAATAACATAACTAAAAAATATAAAACACGATGAAACTATTTAAAGGATTACTTATTGGCGTACTTGCCGCAGGCATGCTCGTAGGCGAATGCGGATGTTCTTCCATGACAAAAACCGGCAAAGGCGCCCTTATCGGCGGCGGCGGCGGCGCTGCCCTTGGTGCAGGCATCGGCGCCCTTATCGGCGGCGGCAAAGGCGCTGGTATCGGCTCTGCGGTGGGTGCTGCTGTAGGCGCAGGCGCAGGTGCCCTTATAGGCAACAAGATGGACAAGCAGCAGAAAGAACTGGAGCAGCAGCTCGGATCACAGGCAAAGGTAGAACAGACAACCGACCAGAACGGTCTTCAGGCAATCAAGGTTACTTTCGACGGCGGAATCCTCTTCCCCACCGGTAAATACACACTCAACAGCCAGGCAAAAGCTGACCTTACACGTTTTGCCACTTCGCTGAAAAACAACCCCAACACTAACGTACAGATCTACGGCTACACGGATAATACCGGTTCTTTCGCCGTTAACGAGAAACTGTCCAACGAACGCGCCGAGGCTGTGCTGAGCTATCTGGCCAACGCTGGCGTCGCCGCAACACGCCTCTCCGCACAGGGTGTGCCTATGGCCGATTATATCGCCTCCAACGATACTCCTGAAGGCCGCGCCCAGAACCGCCGCGTGGAAATATACATCTCCGCCGACAAAGAAATGATCCAGCAGGCCGAGGCCGGAACTCTCAAATAATTTTTTACGAAAACTTTTACAGCGGATAACTTGAAAAAGTTGTCCGCTTTTATTTTTTGTCTTTTATCGACGAGTAAAAAAGTTATCAACAAAAGACAACATTTGCCATGCGGGATTTTGGCCGTTAGCAGAATAATTGCCAACTTTGCCAAAGAATAAACCATAAATCATGACCACAGACAACAACTATTCCTATGAACAAGCGCTTGCCGCCAGCCTCGACTACTTTGGCGGCGACCAGCTTGCCGCACAGGTATGGGTGAACAAATACGCCCTCAAGGATTCCGACGGCAACCTGTATGAACTCACTCCAGCCGACATGCACCGGCGTCTCGCCCGCGAGCTCGCCCGAATCGAGAACAAATACCCCTCGCCTATGAGCGAGGACGAGATTTTCGGGCTGTTGGATCATTTCAGATATGTAGTGCCCCAGGGCAGCCCTATGGCCGGCATAGGCAATAATTTTCAGGTGGGTTCACTCTCCAACTGTTTTGTTGTAGGCATCGACGGCAAGCCGGACAGTTACGGCGGAATCATGCGCATCGACCAGGAACAGGTACAGCTGATGAAACGCCGCGGCGGCGTGGGACACGATCTGTCGCATCTGCGTCCCAAAGGCGCCCCGGTAAAGAACTCCGCCCTCACCTCCACCGGGCTTGTCCCCTTTATGGAGCGCTACTCCAACTCCACGCGCGAGGTAGCACAGGACGGTCGTAGAGGAGCCCTGATGCTAACTGTTTCCATAAAGCACCCGGATGCAGAAGGTTTCATCGACGCCAAGATGACTCCCGGCAAAGTTACCGGTGCAAACGTATCCGTACGCATCGACGACGATTTCATGCGTGCCGTAGAGGAAGGCCGACCGTACACCCAGCAGTACCCAATCGACGCTAAAGAGCCGCAATACAGCCAGGAAACCGATGCGGCTGCGCTTTGGAACAAGATAGTTACAAATGCGTGGAGGTCAGCCGAACCCGGTGTACTATTCTGGGACACTATACGCCGCGAATCCGTACCCGACTGCTACGCCGACCTCGGCTTCGAGACAATCTCCACCAACCCCTGTGGAGAAATACCTCTGTGCCCCTACGACAGCTGTCGCCTGTTGGCCATTAACCTGTATTCTTTCGTGGAAAATCCGTTCACGCCGCAGGCAAGCTTCAACTTCGGCAAGTTGCGCGAGGTTGTCGGCAAAGCGCAGCGCATTATGGACGATATAATTGACCTCGAACAGGAGAAAATAGCTCTTATCCTCAAAAAAATAGAATCCGACCCCGAGCCAGAGGAAGTGCGTGCGCCTGAACGCGACCTTTGGCTCAAAATACAGAAAAAGACACTTAAAGGACGTCGCACAGGTCTGGGCACCACCGCAGAAGGCGACATGCAGGCGGCCTTAGGGCTGCGCTACGGTACACCGGAAGCCACGGCGTTCTCGGTTGACGTTCACAAGAACATCGCTTTGGCCGCGTACGCCTCGTCGGTAGAAATGGCACAGCAGCGCGGTGCATTCGAAATTTACGATACCATGCGCGAAAAGGACAATCCTTTTGTGCGCCGCCTTGCCGAAGCCGATCCCGCGCTATATGAAAAGATGGCCAAGTACGGACGCCGCAACATTGCCTGCCTCACCATCGCGCCCACCGGCACCACAAGCATAATGACGCAGACATCCAGCGGCATCGAACCCGTATTCATGCCAGTATACAAGCGCCGCCGTAAAATCAATGCCGCCGACCCAAGTGCTCGCGTGGATTACGTGGACGAAAACGGCGATTCCTTCGAAGAGTACATCGTTTATCATCCCAAATTCCTCGTATGGATGAAAACCAACGGTATCGACACCGAAAAGAATTACTCTCAGGAAGAACTCGACGCACTTGTGGCAAACTCGCCATACGCTGGTGCCACTGCCAACGAAATAGACTGGCACGAGAAGGTGAGCATGCAGGGACAGATTCAGAAATGGGTGGATCACTCCATCTCCGTAACCATCAATCTGCCTGCCGACATCAGCGTGCAGGAAGTTGAAAGCCTCTACCGCGAAGCATGGCACGCAGGATGCAAAGGATGCACGGTGTATCGCGATGGCTCCCGCTCTGGTGTGCTTCTCGCTATTGAGAAAGACAAAAAGAAAGACAAGGACGAAAACCACGAACATACACCCATTCTGGCGAAACGTCCCATCGAGCTTGAGGCAGATGTTGTACGCTTCCAGAACAACAAGGAAAAATGGATTGCATTCGTCGGTCTTGTGGACGGTCGGCCCTACGAGATATTCACAGGCCTCGCCGACGACGAGGACGGTATATTCTGCCCCAAAGCCGTTACACACGGCAAGATTATCAAAGCCGTGGACGAGAACGGGAACAAACGCTACGACTTCCAATTTATCAACAAACGCGGCCATAAGACCACCATCGAGGGACTGAGCGACAAATTCAACCCCGAATTCTGGAACTACGCCAAACTTATCTCCGGTGTACTCCGCTACGGCATGCCTATCGACCAGGTACTAAAACTTGTAGGCGGCCTCGAGCTTGATTCACAGAGCATCAACACATGGAAAATGGGTGTTGAACGCGCCCTTAAGAAATATCTGCCCAACGGCACTACCGCCAAGGGACAGGTATGCCCCAACTGCGGACAGGAGACTCTGGTATATCAGGAAGGTTGCCTGATATGCACCAACTGCGGCACAAGCAAATGCGGCTGATACTCAACGATAACTAATACAAGTAACCCGTCGCATTCCGCGGCGGGTTGTTTTTTACCGCAGCGCCACGATTTCCTCCTGCAGAAGTTCCAAAAAGCGGGCGGCATGAGCGCCATCCATCTGCGTGTGGTGGAACTGAAACGATACAGTCATCCGCGTTCCGAACATGCTTTTACGATAGCGTCCCCATATCATGAACGGATTGTTGAATATGCCGCTATACATGCCAACAGCACCGTCGATCTCATATCGGGCCAATGCCGATGTTCCGATCACCATGCTGTCGGTAATATCATGGTTCCGGCAAGATTCGTACACCTGCCGCGTAAGCCGGAGATAGTCTGCATTGAAGCTGTTTATGTCGTTGGAAAACGGAATGTCGCACGAGCTCACTTCTCCATTCCTGTTGGCCACAATGGTATTGACGGCAATTGTGTCATAGCGCATCAGTTTTCCACCTACCGGCAGCATATAGAATTCCTTTATCTGTGTGGCGGCTTTGCCAATACACCAGCACATCAGCATATTGAATTTAAGGTCGCGCTTGCGGCAGATTTTTCTGAGCCTCGACACGTCGAGTACCTTTATCAACGTAACCATCGGCATCAGAGCTTTCATCCACATTTCAAAAGCATATGCGCGCGTAGTCTGCGCCGGATTCATTTCCTGCATCATCGTTTTTTGATGCAAAGTTAGACCGTCGCTACGATTATAGATAGAAAAAAAGAGACATTATACCGGATTAGTATATAGATCGGAGTACGGTCTGCAAACGGTCAACAATGATGTTGGGGTGCGTCCGCTCATTGCCTTAAACTCACGAATAAAATGCGATTGGTCGGAGTAGCGCAATTCCGTAGCAATTCCTATATAATCCGTATCGCCGCATTGCATCAAACGCAGTGCTTTCTGAAATCTTACAATCCTGGAATACTCCTTCGGATTCATACCGACCATACCCCTGAATACCCGTTCAAACTGTTTTTTGCCGAGGCATACCTTATCAGCCAGCATATTCATGGATGTGTAAGGCCTGTAAAGTAATTCGTTTACAGCACTACTAATCCGTTTGAAATTTAAAGTAGGTTCAATTCTCGACAATAGATATTTTTCGAGAATTTCTATACATCTATCGTTGTCCGGACAGTCGAAAATCCGTGCTGCAAGTTCATTCAGTTGCCGGTTCTCAATGTCGTAACCCGATATTTCAAAATTGTAGAAGACAGAAGGTGGTGTGTCGATAACCATTCCAATCACATGAGGATGGAATACCGCCACAATCATCTCCAGATTGCCGTCAGAACAGATATGCGCAGGAAAATTAACCTGCCCGCTGATTGTAAAAGGACTTTGATATTGACCTGTTTCCGGAATATACAGCGGCGATTTGCGATGGAATATAATCTGCGGACAGCCGATGGGGAATGTCAGTAAGCTGAAAGGCTCTGTACTTTCCAGTATCCAATAATATCGCACATACGGGCGCAACTCTTCACATGGCCTCACAACTTTCATAAATCATTGCGTTTTGCCTTTTCCGTTACATGCCTGACAAACTCTGTTTTAGCTTCCGTATAGCCGTCGCGGTTGTTGCTGAACTCTGGCAACAGAGATAGTTTCAATTTTTCATATTCTCGGGCAATCTTCGGATTCGCGATGAGATAATCGCGAAAAAAATTTTCGTCGTTGTCGCCAATTCTGTGAAAATGAATATGGAAAACCTTGTCTGCATAACCTTGCGGCGTATAACCTTTGTTGAAACTGAGGCGGCTTCCTGATTCCGACATACAGATATAGCCATTGCTATCCATCAAAGTTCTTATCGACAACCAGGCTACATCGGCAGATACCTCAACAAGAATATCAACAATAGGCTTGGCCTGAATATCAGGAACGGCCGTACTACCGATATGATTGATTATCGGATTATAATCTGCCAACAACGCCGAAAGCCTCCTTATTTCCTCGCGCGCCCAACAGGACCAAAGGGAATTATGTGGCACAAGAACTATGGGAAACAGTTCCCAAAGTTCCTCCAACGTCATATCCTTTAACTTCTTACCCATGATTTATCGATATCAGATATTTTCCAACAACTCTATTTCTCCATTCCGGATCGCACTTATCGCCCTGCGGATTTTTTCTTCCGGCCCGTTCCACCATTTCAGAGAATGGTAGATAACGTTATTTTTCTCGGATGGCCGTGTTGCCGTCTTTTCTGGCACTTCCATACCTATTACTTTCATAGCTTCTGGTGCTGTTCCATTTCGATGCAGTTCCATATTTCGCCGAGATATTCGTAACTCTCGGTTTCAGGTAGTGATATTCGATGAAAACCTGCAGCTTCATAGCAATGAATGGCGGACGGATTATTTTCAACGACACCGAGCGACACTTTTGTAGCTCCAAGCGTTTCAAAAGCATATTTGACTGCCATTGAAACAAGAGTTTTGCCTAAACCACACCCACGTTTTGAATCATCGACGATGACGAATCCCAATCGTTGCTCCATAGGCTTGTCTGCCGGAGTACGCAAGGTGATGTACCCGACAATATCATAGCCATCAGTCATTGTCAGGGCGCGTGAGTGTTGTCCGTCAATATTCCTCTTATAATATGTATTCATATCTTCGAGCGTAACGGGATAACACTCGTATCTGTCGGCGCACCATTGGCGCATAAGATACTCGCTTTTAAGCCACGATGTAATCACAGCGGCATCCGAAGGTTGATATGGGCGTAATGTCAAACTCATGGTTTATAGTTGTGTTTAATCTCGTCAATGGATTTGCCGCCAATGCCGAAGTTATCGTCTGGCAGTTCCTTGATTGTTACTGTGAAGAACTGCTTCGGAATATGCGAATACGCGAAGCGCTTTGCTTTGCAAAGAATCTCGGATGCTGTTGCTGTAAGACGCTCTATCAACTGTTTCTTCTGTTCAGTGATCTACCGTCCGCTCTCTATTGATATGTATGGCATTAGCTATGTTTTTGGCGGTTTAACATTATCTGATCGAAGTTTTCTCGTCCCCAGTTGATGATGGCTTCGACGTGTGGTAAAAGCGTCTTGCCGAAATCGGTGACAGAATATTCTGTACGCGGAGGTACATCCGGGAACAACTCGCGGCGGATTATGCCATCGGTTGTCAACTGGCGGAGTACCTGCGACAGTACCTTCTCCGACACCGACGGAATGTTGCGGTAGAGCTCGTTGAAGCGCATCGACTCGTTTTCGGAGATCTTCACGAGAACGACCAACGCCCACTTGTTGCCGAGCCATTCGAGCATAGGGGCAGCCTTGCAATATTCGTAGTCCAATTTTTTTGCCATATTCGGTCATGCAGAACAGGCTGATAACGAGTAAAACAAACTTTCAGGTAAGGGTCAAACCTTTCGGTAAGTTGTTGCTTTGGTTCTGATTATCACCTAATTTTGCATCACAAAATTAACAAAAAATATCGAGATATGATATATCCAGAACTACATTTCACCGGTCAGGTATGGCGACCGCCATACGAAGCCAGTTCCCAACTGCTGCAACTGACCTCCGGCTGCACATGGCACAAGTGCAAGTTTTGCAGCCTTTATCACGGCACACCGTTCCGTATGTCTCCGCTTTCAGAGGTGGAGGAAGACCTGAAAGTAATTCGTCAGTGGCAACCGCGAGCCCGGCGAGTCTATCTCACCGGCGCAAATCCTTTCGCGTTGAGTTACAACAAACTTATGGATGTCGCTCTGCTGCTGAGAAAATATCTCCCTCACTTGGTTTCATTCGGGATGTTCGCCCGTGTCACAGACATCACACCAAAAACAGTGGAGGAACTGAAGAATCTCCATCATCTGAAGCTCGACAGTATTAACATCGGTATCGAGACTGCCCACGACCCGACGCTGGAGAGGATGAACAAAGGATATCACGCCGCAGACATTCTCGAACAGTTATCAAAACTCGACGAGGCCAGAATACGCTACAACGTGTTCTACCTCAACGGACTCGGAGGCAAAGGCAACGGCGAGGCAAGTGCTATAGCCACCGCCGATGTTCTTAACCAACTCCATCCTTGTATAATCAACATCGTCTCGCTGACGATTTTTCCAGAATCTCAGTTGTATCAGGAGGTATCTGAAGGTACATACATAGAGGAGCCAGAGATTGAGCGACTGGTTGAGATGCGCACACTTATCGACCGTCTGAATATCCGGGTCAATCTACTCGGCCATCATATTTCCAATACGGTACCAATCACGGGAGCATTGCCGAATGATAAAGCCGCAATACTCCGTGAGTTTGACAAAGCGATAGCTCTGTTCCCGGAAAAGGAACTGAAGGCCTATCGAAACAGGATATGGCATCTGTGAAGATTTCAGTCCTGCTTTCAGCCTGCTCATTTTGGACAGGCTTCTTTTCGTTGGTACATCGACCATATAATCAATTAACGGAATTTCAGGGTAATCCTATTCCTATGAATGTGATGTGGATTGGCACGGAATTTGCAAGTAATAGAATTGTGGGATCAGTAGGCATACAGCTAAAATGAATCGCATTAATCCTACGTTTGTTTAACTACAATTATTAAATTATGATGTCAATTACATTGGAAAATCTTGCTAAATTAGGCGCAAGTATGATTGTTGATGCCGAAGGCATGATGAGTAGCACATTGGAATCAATTGCAAAGAAATGCGCAGAAAGCGGAGCCAAACTGTATATCAAAAATGCGCATAAGTTGATGTCTATCGCGCTGGAGAGTATTGCTAAAGCAGGTAAGGGGAATGTGACCTTCGATTTCTCGAACGATAAGAAAAAGTAGGTTTCTTCAAGTGGAGGTAATCAAAGAGGCTGTGTTACGACATAGTCTCTATTTTTTGTCACTGTCGATGATTTCCAGGAGGGTATCCAGAATACGAGGCGTTTTATAATGGGTTGACCGGCTTTGACAAAGAGGCTTTCAAACGCTTTCGCTGCTCACACCCCACGTTGACCAATCAGGAAGGGATGTCTATGTTCAAACTCAACTACAGGCACTTCCACCTCATAGGAATGTCGCACGGACTATAACCAAACGCCACCGAGAGAGAATTATCAGCAATCTCGGTGGCGCACATTGTTTTTCTCG
>CABPYL010000025.1 GCA_902461565.1 uncultured Porphyromonadaceae bacterium | reverse complement strand
TACAAAGGATATAAAATCAATATAATCGACACTCCCGGACACGCCGATTTCGGCGGCGAGGTGGAGCGCGTGCTCAACATGGCCGACGGCTGCCTGCTCCTTGTCGATGCTTTCGAAGGCCCGATGCCCCAGACACGTTTCGTGCTGCAGAAGGCCATAGAAATCGGTCTGAAGCCCATCGTGGTTATCAATAAAGTGGACAAGCCCAACTGCCGTCCCGAAGAAGTGCAGGAAATGGTGTTCGACCTAATGTTCAGCCTCGACGCAACCGAGGACCAGCTCGACTTCCCCACTATATACGGATCGGCAAAGCAAGGCTGGATGAGCACCGACTACAAGACGCCCTCCGACAACATCGCCGTTCTGCTCGATACCATTATCGACACCATCCCCGGCCCGGCCGAGAACCCCGGCGACGGTCAGATGCTGATTACGTCGCTGGACTTCTCCAAATACGTGGGCCGTATCGCCATAGGCCGCGTTCACCGCGGCGAGCTGCGCGAAGGTCAGGAAATAGGCCTCTGCCGAAAGGACGGCACGGTATCGCGCCAGAAAATCAAGGAACTGCATACTTTCGAAGGTATGGGCCGCAAACGTGTGGCAAGCGTACAGAACGGCGACATCTGCGCTATCGTAGGTCTCGACGGTTTTGAAATAGGCGACACGGTAACACTTTACGATAAGCCCGAGGCTCTGCCCCGCATCGCCATCGACGAGCCCACCATGTCCATGACTTTCACAATCAACGACAGCCCATTCTTCGGCAAAGACGGCAAATATGTTACCTCGCGCCACATCGGCGACCGTCTTACCGCCGAGCTGGACCGCAACCTTGCCCTGCGCGTGGAAAAAGGCGCTCGCGAAGATATGTGGACCGTATTCGGCCGCGGCGTGCTGCACCTGTCCGTGCTTATCGAAACCATGCGCCGCGAGGGATACGAGCTGCAGGTAGGCCAGCCGCAGGTTATCATCAAGGAAATCGACGGCGTGAAGTGCGAGCCCGTGGAGCTGCTCACCATCAACGTGAGCGAGGAATCCGCCTCCAAAATGATCGATATGGTAACGCGCCGCAAGGGCGACCTCGTGGCAATGAACACCAAGGGCGACCGCACGCAGATGGAATTCCAGATTCCCTCGCGCGGCATCATCGGCCTCCGCAGCAACGTGCTCACCGCATCCGGCGGCGAGGCTATCATGGCACACCGCTTCCTGGACTACCAGCCCTGGAAAGGCGAGATAGAACGCCGCACAAACGGCTCGCTCATCGCAGTTGAATCAGGTACAACATACGCCTACGCCCTCGACAAGCTCCAGGACCGTGGACGCTTCTTCGTGTTCCCTCAGGAGGAAGTTTATGCAGGTCAGGTCGTGGGAGAGAACGCCAAGGACAACGACATCCCCGTAAACGTTACCAAGAGCAAGAAACTCACCAACATGCGTGCTTCAGGCGCCGACGACAAAGCCCATATCGTGCCCCCGGTCGTTTTCAGCCTTGAGGAAGCGCTGGAATATATCAAAGAGGACGAATACGTGGAAGTTACCCCTCATCATATCCGTCTGCGCAAGATTATCCTCGACGAAACCGAGCGCAAACGCGCCAACCGCTGACACAACCCGCCTATGACGACCACACCGTTCCATCCTTTCTCGCTTAATCTACGAGGCAACCTTGTTGAATACAGGCGCCCGGTCGTTATGGGTATTCTGAATATCACAGACGATTCGTTCTACAGCGCCTCCCGTACCGCCGTCGCCGACATCCCCGCCCGCGCGCGGCAAATGACCTGTGCCGGCGCCGACATGCTCGATCTGGGAGCTTGTTCCACACGGCCGGGCGCGGATTTCGTTGACGAGAAAACGGAGACTGAACGCATCACCGCCGCAGTGCGTGCCATCAGACAAGCCGGTATAACAGTACCCATCTCCATCGATACTTTCCGCGCACAGGTGGCCCGTGCCGCCGTGGCCGAAGGCGCCGACATAATCAACGACATATCCGGCGGCGACCTCGATCTCGATATGTTCGCAACCGTGGCAGAACTCAAAGTCCCCTACATACTCATGCACATGCGCGGCACTCCTGCCACAATGCAGACACTCACCGATTACAAAGACGTAACCACGGAAGTCGTTGCCGATCTCAGCATAAAAATCGGCCGTCTGGAGGAAGCCGGTGTCGCCGACATAATTGTAGACCCGGGATTCGGATTTGCCAAAACGCTGCAGCAGAACTGGCGAATGATGGCACAGCTGGAACAGTTCGCACTCCTCGGGCGTCCCGTACTTGTGGGCGTGTCTCGGAAATCGATGCTCACAAAGCTACTTGGGATTTCAGCCGACGAGGCCCTCACAGCCACCGCGATGACAAGCGCGCTGGCACTGGAGCGCGGCGCTGCCATCCTGCGCGTGCACGACCCGGCCGAAGCGGCACAGGCCATAACGATTGTCAACGAATTAAACAGTTCCGTATGTTCTATTTAGGAGTCAAGGATATTATCGACATTCTCCTGTTCGCCCTGCTGCTGTTCTACATCTACAGGCTGATGAAGGAGTCTGGCACCATAAACATTTTCTATGGCGTGCTGGCTTTCATCGTCATCTGGGCACTTGCCTCCGAGATATTCGACATGCGTCTGATTGGCACCATATTGGACAAGTTCATGGCAATAGGCCTTATTATCCTCGTGATAATATTCCAGGAGCCTATAAAACGTTTCCTTGTGGAATTGGGATCGCAGCGGCGATGGCGGTTCCTGCGCAAATTTTTCCACCACCACAAAGAAGGAGACGACGCCGAAGCGCTTGCATGGGTAATGCCGGTCGTGTATGCCTGCATGAGCATGTCAAAAAGCAAGACTGGAGCGCTGATAGTTGTGGAACAGACCATAAGTCTGGACCACTACGCCGATTCCGGAGACCGTATAGACGCCAACATCAACACACGCCTTATCGAGAACATCTTTTTTAAAAACTCTCCGCTGCACGACGGCGCCATGATTATCGCCCACAACCGCATAGTATCCGCCGGCTGCATTCTTCCCGTAAGCCACGACAGCGACGTGCCACGCACCTTAGGCCTGCGGCACCGTTCGGCCCTCGGCATAGCCCAGGCCACGGACGCCCTCGCCATTGTGGTGAGTGAGGAAACAGGCAATATTTCCATCGCACACCGCGGAAAACTCGCAACCCGCCTCAGTTCAACAGAACTGGAACACCGCCTCAACGCCGTCGCCATAATGTCGGCAAAATAAACAGCTGAACACCTATACACATCCTTTTTACATATTATTATAATTCCCGGAGCAACTTCATTGCCCGGGAACTTGTTTATTATGTCGAATTATTATATTTTTGCCCAAGAACAAGCCCTCGTACAGGGCACAACACCTTATATCATGACTGACAAATATATTCTCGCACTGGACCAGGGCACCAGCAGCTCCCGCGCCATAGTATTCGACCACAACGGCAAAATATGCTCCGTTGCACAGAAAGAATTCACCCAGTATTTTCCCAAATCCGGTTGGGTGGAACACGAACCTCACGAAATATGGTCGTCGCAGGCTGCCGTAATCGCCGAGGCAATATCGGCAATAGGCATAAACGGTCTGAATATCGCCGCGATAGGAATAACTAACCAGCGAGAAACCACAATAGTATGGGACCGCGACACCGAAGAACCTATATACAACGCCATTGTGTGGCAGGACAGGCGTACCTCCGATTTCTGTGACGAACTCAAGGCCCGCGGTCTGTCGGATATGATACGCCAGAAAACCGGTCTTATACCCGACGCCTATTTCAGCGCCACCAAAATACGCTGGATTCTCGAGAATGTTCCCGGCGCACGCAAACGCGCCGAAGAAGGCAAACTGATGTTCGGAACTGTCGATACCTGGCTTGTGTGGCGTCTTACCCGCGGTAACGTGCATGTTACCGACGTTACAAACGCATCACGCACAATGCTGTTCAACATCAACACCCTCGACTGGGACGACGAACTGCTCCGGCTGATGGATATTCCGCGCTCCATGATGCCGGAAGTAAAGCAAAGCAGCGAAGTTTACGGTCACACCACCTCCACCATCTTCGCACATGAAGTACCTATTGCAGGTATCGCGGGCGACCAGCAGGCGGCACTCTTCGGCCAGATGTGCATAGAGCCTGGAGCTGTCAAGAACACATACGGTACCGGATGCTTCCTGCTGATGAACACAGGCGACAAACCTATTCTGTCGCAGAACCGGCTGCTCACCACTGTTGCATGGAAAATCAACGGTAAGACAAATTATGCGCTCGAAGGTTCCATCTTCGTCGGCGGTTCGGTAGTGCAATGGCTGCGCGACGGTCTGAAATGTATCAGCTCCTCGTCAGATGTAGAAGCACTCGCGGCTTCTGTCCCCGATACCGACGGAGTATACTTCGTACCAGCTCTCACCGGCCTGGGCGCCCCCTACTGGGATCCGGATGCCCGCGGACTGATATGCGGCATATCCCGCGGTACAACTACCGCCCACATTGCCCGCGCAGCTCTTGAAGGAATCGCTTTCCAGACATACGATATCGTAAAAGCGATGGAGAGAGACTCAAAATTGCCCATCTGCAACCTCAAGGTAGACGGCGGGGCTTCGCGCAACAATCTGCTGATGCAATTCCAGAGCGATATACTCAACACGCAGGTGCTGCGTCCCGAAGTTACCGAAACCACGGCACTCGGCGCGGCTTATCTGGCAGGCCTTGCCGTAGGCTATTGGAAAGATCTCGACGAAATCCGCGAACAATGGCGTATCGACCGCTCATTCGACCCCTCCGGCGACATCGCCGCAACCGATAAAGCAATCGAAGGTTGGAAGAATGCAATCAGCCGCACCCTATCTCCCGGCAAGTAAACTACCAATACACATACTTTGAATATGGAAATTTCTCTTACCATGCAATGCGTTTTCGAGTTTCTTGGAACGTTTGTAATGATTTTGCTTGGATGCGGCGTTGTGGCTTGCGTCAGCCTCAAAAAATCAAAAGGCGAAGGCGCCGGCTGGACAGTTGTAACGATAGCCTGGGGTCTTGCCGTCAGTGTTGGCGTGTGGATTGCCGGGCCATTTACAGGCGCACATCTCAATCCCGCCGTGTCCATCGGTCTTGCCACAGCCGGGAAGTTCCCCTGGGCTTCTGTGCTGCCATATATATGCGCTCAGGTGTTCGGAGCCTTCATGGGCGGTGTTGTTGTGTATATATTTTATAAGGACCACTTCGACGCAACCGAGGAAGCCGCTGCAAAACTGGGGGTATTCTCCACAATTCCCGCAATAGAAAACCGCACACGCAACTTAATAAGCGAAATAATCGGCACATTCATACTTGTGCTGGTAATTCTGTTCCTCGGCGACAAGAGCAACACCGCAGAAGTTGGCCTCGGAACAATCGGCGCCATTCCTGTGGGGCTACTGGTAATTGTGATAGGCATGGCTTTGGGTGGTACCACCGGCTATGCCATCAACCCCGCACGCGACCTCGGTCCGCGCTTGGCTCACGCACTGCTACCTATCAAAGGCAAAGGCTCCAGCCGATGGGAATACAGCTGGGTACCTGCGGCGGGACCTGTTATCGGCGCCCTGTTGGCCGCTCTGCTCTACTGGGCAATAATCCGGGACATTGCAGGCTAAGCCTCTCCTACAAAAAATCAATCATGAATATCTCAATCATAAAAACTATACGGCTTGCTGCCGCTGCTATCTTCCTTCCGGCATTTCTCGGCGCGCTTCCATGCGAAGCGCGCGACGTGCCGGACGATGAGGAAGATCCTTACTTTCTGCTTGCCGGCGAGGCATCGCGTGCCATCGACAGCCTTGACTATGAAACCGCCGCCGCACGCCTCCGAGAGGCAATAGCCATGCGGCCCGATTCGCCCGAAAACGTACTGCTGATGTCCAACCTCGGCATGGTGTATTCGTACATGGACAAAGATTCTCTTGCATTAAAGACTTTGTCCGAAGCACTGGCAATCGCTCCGTCAATGAAAACAGTACTTACCAACCGTGCCCGCGTATACCTTAAAAACGGTCGCAACCGCGAGGCATACGCCGACCTCAACAGGGTTATCGATGCCGACTCGGCCAACGTTGAGGCGCGCTATCTGCACGGGCTGCTGTCGCTCGGAGCCAAGGACCTCAGTATTGCCGAAGCCGATTTCCGTGTTGTGGCCGATGCCGCGCCCGACGAAACAAGCACTGCCGTGTGTATGTCGGCGCTCTTCACCGCACAGGGACGCCACAAAGAAGCGACACCCTACCTGCGTAAGCTTGTCAGCGACATCGGCGACGCCGAGGACTATGCAGCCCTGGCTCAGAATCTGCTTGATCTCGAGGAACTGACGGAGGCAAGCAAAACAATAGGCGACGGCCTCAAAAAGTATCCCGACAGTGGCGAGCTATACTTCTGCCGTGCACGTCTCAACCGCGACCGTTATAGCTATAAAGAGGCGAAGGAGGACGCCGCAAAAGCATCCTCCCTCGGTATAGAGCGTGCCCGCATAAAAACACTCGGGCTGTAATTTCTTATGCCAGCGACATCAGGTCGCGGTATATATCAAGCGCAGCGGTAATCTGTTCGGGTCTGGCCACACAGTTGATCTCCGGCACACCCACGTCCTTCAGCAATGTGAAGTTTATTGCGTCGGGCGTGGCGTTTTTCTTGTCCTGACGCATTATTGAGATAAGTTCGGGATAGTCGTCGCAAGTAACGGGGAAAGCACCGTAATTGGTCTTCACGTAATCGGCGAACTGATGCAAAGTGGCAGAGGGAAATTCGTAGAGCATATTGGACAGCACCAGTTCAACCACAAGGCCCCACGCCACGGCATATCCGTGAGGCACGGGCGACTGATGCCTGAACGAGAAGGCCTCGAATGCATGTCCAACGGTATGTCCGAGGTTCAGTGCCTTCCGCAGACCGCTTTCGGTAAGGTCCTGGTCTACTATACGCTGCTTCACAAGCACACTGTCCTGAAGTAGCGGCAGCATGGCCTCGGAATCGAATGATGGATAAACTGGACTGTATTTCAACAGTTTGCCAAGGGTTTTCGGATTCTCCAGCAGACCGTGCTTAAGCATCTCGGCATAGCCGGAGAGCACCTGCTGCTCGGTGAGCGTGTTAAAGAAAATGGTGGATATAATCGCAGCGTCAGGCTCGTAGAATGAACCTATCTGGTTTTTGAAACCGTTGAAATTTATGCCGGTTTTTCCTCCTATGGCGGCATCTACGGCGGCAAGCACCGTGGTGGGAATATTTATGCAACGCATGCCGCGCTTATATGTCGCAGCAGCAAAGCCGGCCATATCACTGACTACACCACCGCCAAGATTGACAACTACAGTCTCACGCGTAGCTTCGAGACGGGACAGCTGCGTCCACAGCGACACCAGTTCATCAAGATTCTTATTTGTGTCGCCGGCCTTGACGGTAATCACCGGAGCATCGGCGAGCGTTTTGGAAACCTTTTGTACAACAGGGAGTACAAACTGGGCCGTATTGGTATCTACAACAACTACGGCCGCCGGATTGCCAAGGTCGGCAATCAGCGTGTCTACAGCTTCTCCTACAAGATTAGTAAAAATAAGTTTCTGTTTCATAGAATTACTTTTTGGGCGCGAATGCAAACCTGCGCCTCTGTTTTTAAACAATAAACAATCTTATAATGTTTTTCTGAAAATCTGCTCCAGCAGACGCGCACACTCCGTCATGGACGTCAGTTCCACATCGGCACCGGCATCCATAAGGCATCCTTCCGGAACGGGTCCCGTGCGCACTCCTATGGTAAATACCCCAGCACCGGAAGCTGCCTCCACACCAAGAGGCGCGTTGTCTATCGCAATGGCATAATCCGCTGCCACTCCGGCTTTCTCCAGTCCCATCAGATACGGTTCCGGATCGGGTTTGCCGCGAAGTACGTCGCGGGATGTTACCCTATGCTCCGGAAGAAAAGCACCGGAATAGTCGCGCACAAGCCTGTCTAAAATCGAAGTCTGTCCAGAACCGGTAACAAGTACCGCCTTGACCCCGGCAGCCAGCACGACACCTACGGCATCGCTTGCGCCGGGCATCATCGGAGGCTCACCCATTGCATTGAAGAACACACATTTGCGTGCGTACAGACGCTTAATGTCCTCCTGTGTAGGTTTGTGCCCGAACTGTCTCATGTATAATATCTCTATGGTGGAAGCGCCTGTACGGCCTTCGTAAGCGAAGAATTCGTCCGCAACGGCTTCAATACCATTCTCGTCGCACATTTGCTTCCATGCTACGGCATGCCCGGGCATGGAGTCGTAGAGTACTCCGTCCATATCGAACATAACGGCCCCCGGGCGATGCAGGGTCTTGCCTGTGCGGACCTTATAATGTTCCAGTCCCTTTTCCAATATATCTGCTGTCATAGTCAGTCTTTCTTTATCACTGCCTCGGAATTTTCCTTGCTCTTTTTATCCTTGTTCTTGCCGCCCTTCTTCTTTTTTTCTTTCTCGCTGTCGGCAGACGTCTGCTGTTCGGGAGGTGCCTCCAGTAGGCCTTCACGGATAAGCATGGTGGAATCGGCTGCTGTAAGAGCCGAATCATCGCCGTCAAGTAATCCGGTTGTGTCTGGTGACGCCACATTGATTTTAGCGAAGCGTGAGTTGCTTACGCCGCGGCGGAATACATTCTCTATCTGGCGTACAAGATTAACGCGGGCCGTATCGACAATGTTCACATTTTCGGCAACCATATTATCCTTGAACTTGGCGCCCCCAAGACGAATTTTGTATTTGTCCGGATTGCCCTTTATGGTTATACCGAATCGGAACGGAAGCGGCGATTTCAGTACCGAGATATGGTAGTTGAAATTCATCGCCAGATCGTTATGTCCCAGAACACCCAGACGATAGCGGTCTATATCGAAACTGAACGGGAACAGCTGCAGCATATTGTCGCGTACAAGCATCTCCACGTTCATATGCTTTATCTTATTGTCGGCGCGGTCGCGGAAACGCAGCCATTTGCCGAGGGTAGCGTAAGTCTCCGGATTGATCAGTGCCAGACTATCCCCTGTAAGCCTGATAGCGGCGTCGAGTGTTGGTAATTCCAGATTCATGCAACTGTCGATGTCCACGGTAGCTGCTATGTTGGCATCTATGATACCACTGAAATCACGCAGCATAGGCATTATGGAATCCACGGCCGGCACAAGGGTGAGGAAACGCTCGATACGGAAACGTGCAAGCTCCAGACCAAGCCCGAACTGCATGTCGGACGGCTTGGGGGCATAGTACAATGCCGAAAGAGACATGCTTCCCGCATCGGAGATAGCCGACAGGTTGTGCAGGTTCACAGCTCCGTCGTAAACCAGCATATCGCCGCTGAGGTGCTTCATGTCAAGGTCGGAATATATCAGCTTGCCGGCGCGGACAGAAAGCGTGGCATCTATGTTGGTGGGCACTAACAGCGGGCCCACGGTATCGGCCTTCTGCGATGCCATAGCGTCCAGCTGCTGCTCAAGCTTGCTCTCGTCCATATCCATGTCTATACCTTTTGCTCCGCGACGCAGGCTTTCGGCATAGGCCGAGCCTGCGAAAGCTGCTGCGGCAAGCTGGTTTACATCGATGGTATCGCTGTTGATGTCAAAATTAATCTTGAGCCTGTTACGGCCCGTACGCGACAGAAGGCTTCGCCGGATATCGGATATCAGACCGGTGATATTAAGATCTGTATGGCCTGCCTTGTAGCGCATCCCGTTCAGCAATACGGAATCGGTGCTGAATTTTATATCCAGATGGCTTATTTCATTACGCAGGGGGAAATAGGGCGTAAGCAGACGGGCGCGGTCTGTGGCAAGCGTGCCCTCCAGAACCCAGTTGGTCATATATTTGCGTAAGCCGTTGGAAAGATCCCATTCTATTATTTCGGTATCCTCGGCAGTCGTTTCTGTGCGCACACGGCGCTTGTGGCCTCTGTTGGCTCTGCGTTTCTCAATAGCCAGACGCATCACCGAATCGGGCGACAGCTCCGGATGACGGCGCTGAATGCTGTCGCTGAGGTGTTTTATCTCTTTCATCCGCTTCGCACGCGCCGGATTCAGATATGTTGTGGCATGCAGCCCCGCATCACGCATATTGAAACGCGTGCTTTTCGAGCCTGCCGATATTCTGTCCAGATTAAGATCGGCTTTGATAAGTGGCATATGCCTGTTACCCTCGTAGCGCTGCACGCCCACACGGCCAAGCAGCCCGCGGATATATACACCCGCGCTGTCGGTAATAGACCGGACAGACAGCCGGCCGATTTTAAGACCACCGCCCACAGGCACCACTACTGTGGTATCGCGCGTAGGAGCGCTGTTCTCTACTCCTGCGCCAAGCGACAGAGCCGAGGCATTGATGCTGACACCGTCGATAAGCACGCTTGCGGTATCTACCTTTATCATCGCGCCGAGCGATGGACGCATTGACTTGTCGCGCCCGCGTATCTGCGAGCCGAAACGTATTCCCAGACCATCCACAACCGCCATCCTGGCAGTATCTTCCGAAAGGAAATACAGATCTTTACCATCAAGTTTGCCGCGGACGTCGAGCCTGTGGAAACGGTTTGCATGAAACATCGAGGCTGTTCCTTCTGCATCCAGACTGAAACTGAGACGTCCGGTGAGGCTGCCGGGAATGAACCGCGTGAGTACGGGCGGTAACCGGAGCAGGTCGATGTCACCCTTCAGCGTAACATCGAAAGCGGGATCGGAAATCAGCTGCGAGGCGTCACCGGAGAAATCGAGCGACGTCGCGGGTCCCGCAACATGAAATCGACGGATATTCACTCTTGCCGAGTCTGCATCGTTACCGCGAAGCTCCACAGTGCCTTCGAATATCAGCGAACGGATATCGGCTTTGCCGTAGTGCATGCTGCATTCAGGCACCTCCACATTTATTGTAGCCCACGGAATGCTGTCTGTAGCGGCTCGAAAAGGATGGTCTATGCGCACGTTCGCCGCAATTGTGGCGTCTGTGCCGAAAAACGGTTTTATCAGCCTGTATTCCTTGAGCATTTCAGGAGGAAGCACCTGCATCACATCGGTAACAGCAAACGGGTTTACACGCAACTCGGCGCTATTCACAACAAGAGTGCTGTCGTATATAAGTTCGGTTGCCAGCGTGGCCCTCAGAAAAGCTCCATATATCGTAAAATCTTCCAGCGCAAGCATCTCGGGCCGCTGCGGCTCCCAGCGTACCTTGCCGTCCAGACCGATACGGACGTTGTCTATATTAATCAGTTTTGCGAACGGTCCACCCAGCTGTCCATCGGCTTTCAGAACATATCTCGGCGATGTCCTGCCGTCCACATACGCCTCGGAAAGCAGGAGCACCGACGCTTCAGCAGAATCCACTGCGTTGAAATAGCGTATCTCCCGAGGCTCCACAAACGAAAAGCGACTGATGGAGAACGGCGGAATAACAACTGCATCTGTGTCGTCGGCCTCGCTGTCCGCAGCTCTGTAAATATCAAAATTTCCACGCCCCTCTCTGTCGAGCACTATGTTTAACGCCGGACGCACCAGCTTAACGTCGCCCACGGCAATCTCGCCACGCGTGAGCAGGGGCAGCAGATCCACACCCCCGTCGAAACGCTGCAAAGTGAAAAGTGTATCGGAATATGCCGGAAGTGCGGCGCGGTCGCCGGCTTTCAGAGCCTCGGATATAATCTCGAGGGAATCTATCTGTAGCCTGAGTACCGGAAACGCAGGTTCGAACGACAGCTCTACCCTGCCCACATTAACGCGAGCATCCAGTGCCTTGTTGGCAAAGTTACTCACTATGGGAGTAAGCTTGTCGGGACTGAGAAGTTTCACACTGCACACCAAGGTACCTGCGACACACAGCACAAGCGCCATAACAGTCCACAGCAGAACAAAAAAGACATTGACAATCGCACGTTTCATATAGTATCGGTGGCCGTTACGTGGAAACAGGCCTGACGGTATTCGTATTTCACAAGGCAACGGTTTTCCCGGCGCAGATCGTATATTATCTCGGCAAGGAGATTCTTCAGATCCTCGAATGTACGGCGCGTTGCCCGGGAATCGTCGCAGATAAATTTGGAGTAGCTTATATCGAAAGTTGTGCCATAGCGGTGCGCGCTCTCGGAGGTAGCGTTCCTGTTCACGCGGCGCAGTTTTCCAACTGTGGCGTCGGTACGCAGCAGGCTCGTAACCTTGAGTCTGTACTCCCCGCCGCCGCGGACCCGCAGGCTGTCGCGGAAACGGCGCCCTATGTCATGCAGCAGGCCGGCTGCCGGACGCGTAAGATACGGGTAGGAATGAGTAAGCTCATCGATAAACATCGTGCTGTCCGAGCGCACCTCTACAATATTTTCTGTGTTTCGCCATGCGTCGCCCACACACGCCACCGGTCTGATACCCCCGGCGCGGGCATACCTCAGATGATCCTCGTTGATGTCGTTGAAAAGACGAGCCAACGGTATGCGCGGAACATTGCTGCGCATGCGCTCGCAACCGGCATCCGGGGCCGTATCGCGTACAACATCGTAGGCGTTGCGTGCGGAATCCGCAAGAAGCTCAGCCAGACGCACGTCTACATCGCCTCTTCCGCCACACGAATGGCATGCGAAGAAAAGACCGGCAGTCAGCATAAGGCCGGCCGCCCGTCGAAGCAGTCTACAAAAGTGATAATGTGATGATCGCAATGGTCAGAAAACTGGGAATGAGGACGGGGTTGTTACGTACTTCTGACGGAACTGTTCGTTGGTCATAGTGAACATCAGAATACCCTGGATAACTGTTACAATCTGCCACATACCGCAGCTAACCAGCGATATAAGAATGGACAGTATTCCAGCCGTAGTCTTGCCCAGGTAAAAGTACTGTACACCCAAAACGCCCAACAGAATGGCAAACAGGGCTGCCACACCGCGCGTTTTGCCTTCGGGGCCGCACGGTTCGAAAGGATTATCCGTCATGGATGCCGGCGGTGGAGTGGGTCGGCTGCCGTCGTTGAAAGCGTAGCCGCATTTGGAACAATACGATGCGTCGCTGTTGACATACGAGTGGCAGTGCGGACACTGTTTCATCATTTCCATAACAAATTATATTTTGTAGGGATTAATATTCATCTCAGTCATCGATAGGCACTTTGCCGTAGTGAAGACGGTACATAAGCGCCGTAAGGTCGATAATCGGCAGAGGCGCGTTACGCAGCTTGGTACCGGCAGTACGCACGGCAACAACACCGCGGAGGGCGCCTACGGCAATGCCGAGCATGGTCATCATAAGTTGACCGGCGACAACAACCTCTCCGTTCTGCACCACAATGTGCTGCCGCAGATTCTCTATCTCGAAGGTGGCGACCACCGAGCTTACAAGAATACGGGTACGTATATAGCCAATCTCGGCTATATAAGAGCAACTTACAACAAGGCTGATAAGGGAACGCTCGATATCGGGCACTACGCGGACGTTCATATCCACATTCACTGTCTGGTTGCCCATGCGCCGCAGTGCGCTCCGGTTCAAAACGGTGGCATCGGGAACTTCGTTCACCGACACCAATGTTACTTTTACGTGGCTTTCTTCCATACTTATTAAACGCCTTGAAGATTGGAGTGGTTGATTGAGTATCACAAAAGTACAAAATTTTATAATATCAGCCCAATTTTTCTGCTAATAAGTGGAGGATGGGTATGTGGAGAGAGCAGAAAGGAGCATTGGGTGTGGCGGCATCATGCCGCCAATCGAGTGGAATGAGGAAAGAGGGCGGAGTGTTGAGTGGAGGCATGCTGAGGCAGTCGTAGACTGCTAATAACCCTGGAATAAGCGTAGCGTTTCCAGGGCATACAGCTAATAATCAATATTTTCCCGGCGGGAATACACTGACCGGTCATGCGATTAGACTGTCAATGTATTCCCGCCGGGAAACATCTGGATTTCATTTTTTACCCCGGAAAAATTTCCGGAGTTCGAAGCAGCTTTCAGCCGCCTTGGTTTACCTCCGGCAAACCTCAGCCTCTCCATCCTCCACTCTCCACTAAAAACTCCTACTCGAGCTTGAAGCTGACGGGCAGCGAGAACTGGCAGGCCACCTTCTTGCCGTCTTTCTCGCCAGGTATCCAACGAGGCATCAGTTTAGCTACACGGACAGCTTCGGCGTCGAGAACCGGACTTACGGATTTCATCACGCCCACATCCGTAATGGAGCCATCAGGCTGTACAGTAAATTTTACAGCCACGCGGCCCTGGATACTGTCTTTCATGGCAGAGGCAGGATATTGTACGTTGTCTATCAAGAATTTAATCATAGCCGCGTCGCCTCCTGGAAACTTCGGAAGTACTTCAGGCGCACTTTCGGCATCAGAAGCATCTGCGCGTTTCTCTTGATTTATCGCGCGATTTTCAGTAACTTTGCCGTTGTCCACGGACGCGTTGGAACGTAGGCTCAGTTCGGCGGAGGCAGTCCTGTCGATAGCGCGGCTGACCGACGGAACGTTTACAAGGGCGAGTGCCAGGGCTACTGCCGGCACGAGTGCCAGTGCGCGGCTGCGGCGCACGGCAGATGTCTTTTGATTGTACATCATAGTGATACGTTTTTTGAGATTACTGTGATTCAGGCTGTTGGCGAGCGACGGGAATCTAACGCCCACAGCCTTTTTTATTAGCAGAAGTTGATATTGCCGGGCATTTATGCCGGTGGCCAGCACATGGCTGTCGGCCTGGTATTCGTGTACCGATTTCAGTTCGGACATCATCAGCCACGACGCGGGATTGTACCACAGCACAATGCACACAGCCTGCGCGAGGAGCAAATCGGCGAAATGCAGGCAGGCGATATGAGCCTGTTCATGGCTTAGAATCATGGCGGCGGTTTCCTTGTCCTCGTTGCGGTTCATAACCACATATCTGCCCCAGCTGAACGGAGCGATGCCATCGCGGTCTATCAGCAAAAGGGTATAGCCGTGGCCATATATCTTCTCACCGGAAGCAATCAGCCGGCGCAGCCTGACAGCGACAGCAATAGTACATAGGGCGGTAACGCACATTCCAACCATATAAATCCACAGGAGCACTGTAGCCCACGGAAATAACGAGGCTTCCGGAGCCGCGAGAATCGTCACAGCGGCTCCGTCGATTTCTATACTGCCCTGCCCCGCCGGGTCGACGGCAGTCCACATGCACATCACCGGCCACGCTGCAAAAGCGATAACATAGATGGACAACAGCACAGCGCGATTGAACGTCGGCTGATTCTCCGACGAAAGCAACCACTTATAAATCACGTAGGCCGCGAACAGCACCACACCGGCCACAAAAGTATATACAGCAAAAGTTCCCATAGCAGTCAGGACTTATCTCCTTTTTCAACCATTTCTATAATCTCGCGAAGCTCCTCCACAGAAAGCTTTTCCTCTTTGACGAGAGCCGAAACGGCTGCACGGGCCGAACCGTCGAAAAAACTTTTTATTACCTGTGCGAGCGAACGCTCGGCAAAATCGGATGCCTGAGCAAGGGCAAAATACCGGTGCGAGCCGCTGATAGATTCGTGGCCTACGTATCCCTTGTCCTCAAGGATACGCACAGTGGTGGATACAGTATTGAAATGCGGTTTGGGGTCAGGATAGCCTTCAACCATCTGGCGTACATACAGCGGGCCCTGTTTCCAGAGCATTCCCATTATCTCAGTCTCGCGGTCGCTGAGTTTCGGATATCGTGATTTCGGTCTTGCCATAACTAAAATATTAGTTTACTCCGCAAAAGTAAAACTAATAATTTAGTTTACCAAATTTTTTGAGGAAAAAGTGAAAAAGTTGAAAGTGCAGTGTGAAGAGTGGAGAGAGGGGGCATGCCGGAGGCATGCAGAGGCAGTCGCAGACTGCTAATAACCCTGGAATAAGCGCAGCGTTTCCAGGGTAGCTGCTAATAATAAACATTTCCCGACGGGAATACACTGACGAGCCATGCAATTAGGCTGTATTCCCGCTGGGAAACATATGATTTTTCTGGCTTTACCTCGGATAGGTTTCCAGGGTTTAAAGCGGGCGCCTTAGCTTACCTCAGGCAAGACCCAATGCACTCCACTCGATTGTCGGCATGATGCCGCCACACCCGGTCTCCTTTTCGCTCTCCAATAACGCCGATATATAGATTAGAGCTTTTCGAGGACGAGGCAATCCACGAGGGCGTGGTTGGTGCGGAGGTTCATATTCTCGTTTTCCGGACGGAAATCGATTGTGAATGTATGTCTGCCCGCTTTGAGGGGTACGGTGAGCATGTTGGTGAGGCCCCAGTCGTTCCAGTTGGCTTTTTCGCGCTGAGGCATAATGAGCACGCCGGCGCGTTTTCCGTCTACACTGAGTGTACGCAGGGCGCACTTGTTCTCCGTGGCCACGGGGCCGTTGCCGTTGGTATAGCGGGCGGCGACAGAATATGTGCCGTCGGTCGGGACATCCACTGTTAACGTAACGGGAGCGCTCTTGTGATCAAGCTCCACGAAACCGGTGCCGGTATAGCCCTCGATCTGTCCGGCCGGCTTGTACGATACCTCGGGAGATGTCATCACTGTTGTCTCGCCGGGAAACTGGAAAATTAATTCTTCGCGATTGCTCAGAGGCTCGGTTGCAAAAGATTCTATACCGCCGACAACTGCGATAAGCTGATACTCGCCCGACTCGGTTAACGGATAGCTCAGTTGACGGGTGGAGGCTATACGCTCGCCGTTGCGGAGCACGATATATGCCGAGGCATAGCTCACGGGGTCCCACTGCAATTTGCCGTCGCGAATCCAGACCGAAGGTGTTACAGGCGCTTTGTCGTTGTTGCTGTGGTTCACTTTCATGGGGGCAATGTCGTTGTCCGCCATCGTGATTACAATAGTGTTCTTTCCTTTGATATCGGCAGGGATGAATGGCTTGTGTTCCTTGCCGTTGAGTGTGAACGATTTTATTTTGTCGCCGTAGCCGCGCACGGTTATATCAAGAGTGGCTTTTCGGTATGGAAATCCTTCGAGGGTACGTTCGGCACCGAGTGTCTTGGGAACAAAGGGATGAAAAGCGAGACCGTTCTTCTCGAACTCTATGCCAAAAAGAATCTTGTGCGTAATGGCTATATTTCCGGCCAGGCACCACAGCATATTGCTTGAATTCAACTGCGTGGCAATGTCGCCGTTGTCAAGCACGAAGTTTTCCTTGTTCGTTGCAAAAAGTGCGGCAGGGCGGAACACAGCGCCGATGGCCTCCAGTGTACCCTGCTCGTTGCCAACCTTGGCGTTCGCCATAGCCCAGTAAGAACCGACCCAAGGCCACAGGGCGTTGTTGTGATAGGGCGGCTCGTCCACTATCTGCGGGAAGAAAATCGCAGTACCGAAAGGCGTTGTGGGATTGTTCTCTGTAATGGAAGCGGCGCGCTCCGGCGAAGCCACGCCATAGAGAATCGCAAGCGATTCGCCGAGTGTTTCGGCGCGCGGATTCAATATGTTGAAGTTACGGCCATAGGTATACATGGCATAATATCCCTTGTCTGGCATCCACAGTTTGTCGTTAATCGCTTTCTCGATTTTATCGGCACGGGCGTCGCTGTCCGCGGCAACCTTGCGGTCGCCTGATTCGCGTGCTATATCGGCAAGCACGCGCAACGCCTGCGCATGAACCACCGACGTATTCAACGCCTCGGAATTATATATATCGGTCATCTGCATCCAGCGGGGATAGCTCTGGGTGCGCCAGTCGATAAACGATGTCTCGCCTTTTACCAGACCGCCCTCTGTTTCAGAAATAAAAGCATCATCGTCCAGCGATTTGCGGATAACAGGATAGATATATTCCAGCCATTTGCGGTCGCCGGTAACCTTATAAACCTCATAGGCTGCCAGAGCCCATATCAGACGGTCGGTGCTCACGGGCCATGCACCGCCCGAACCTGTGTCTTGCACAATAACGCCGTTTGCGTTCACCTTCTTTCTAAGGGACACCATCGATGCCTCGGGCTGCAGATAGGCCATCGATAGCAGGATGGAATAACTTACGTCGCGTGTCCATACGCCTGCCCACTCCTTCCCCGTGCGCAGTGTGGTATCCGGCTCCACAGCATTCACCATCTCGTCCAGACCCATGTTGTATATGGCCGTATGCAAAGTGTTGGGCGTACGCAGCTGCGGATATTTGCTTATGTCGTTTTTAAGTTTCCACTGCTGGTTTATAGTAAAACGGTACCCTGGCTGGGCATGATAGGTGGAATTTATTTCGTACGGATTAGGGGCGGTGGCGAAATAAGGCCCTTGGGTAATTGTATCGCCGTGCCAGCTATAGGCACTGGTTTTCACAATCTCTCCGGCGCTGGCCGACGCCGCGGCGACAAAAGCGGCAACAGCAGCCGTTTTAAATGCTTTATTCATAGTATTCAATGGTTTATGCTTAGTCTTATGTAATGTTTCGTATCCGGGCCCACACTGTAAGCCGCTGAATTGCGCAGCCCGGGGAGCCATACTATCTCGTCGCCGCACACAAGCACCCATTGGTTGCGTTTTGTCTCGGCGGAATATTTTGCATTGGAAAAGATATCGCTTAGCAGCTTGGAACGGCGCATGCCGAATGGCACCATCCTGTCGCCGCGACGCGGATGGCGTAGCACCCACCGGCTGTCCGACGAAAATGCGTCGGCATCGAAATACGCCACATCCGCGCCGAAGCCCTCTACCCTGAAATCTTCTACGGGATGATAGCTCACATCTATGCGCAACGGTTCGATGATATCGCGGCTGATATTGACGGGATAGACATCGGAGGCAACACCGGATTTATCGGCATCGATTACATCAAGACATCCACGGCTCAGCTCGGCAACATAACGCGCACCCGCAGATATGAAACGCAGCCCGGATTCATATACGTTGCGATATATGTCGGAAACCTGCGACGCCGTAAAGCCACGCGGTGCAAGCATTTCGTACAGCACCGTCTCGGAAACTCCGGCATCCTTCATTCCTCCGACGTCTACTTTCATTCTTCCTCCTGCAGAGGTAACGAAACGCCGCGAGATCTCGTTTATGGCCTCGCGATACACTTCCTCCGTTTTCTCAAGATTGGCGATAGTCGTGAGAATGGATTTTACCGCACCTGGAAAAGCATCCTCTAACGCCGGAATAATAATATTGCGCAGGCGGTTGCGGCGATACTCGTTGGCGGCGTTGGTGCTGTCGGTGATAAATCCTAGCCCCTTTTCGGCAAGATAACACTCGATATCGGCGCGGGAGTGCCCGAGCAACGGACGCACAACATTGCCGCTGCGCGGCCGCATGGAAACGAGGCCGGATATACCGGCGCCGCGCATAAGATTGAGCAGGAACGTTTCCGCACGGTCCTCGCAGTGGTGCCCTACCGCAATAGCCTGTGCTCGCTCGGAATCCAAAAGCTCGTCGAACCAGCGGTAACGAAGATCGCGGCATGCCATCTCTACCGAACCGCCGTGCTCACGACGATATGCGTCAACATCGAAATTGCGTATCATCAGCGGCACCTGCAACGTACGGCAAAGCTCCATGCAAAAGCGCATGTCGCGCATGGATTCCTCGCCACGCAGGTGAAAATTGCAGTGTGCCGCCGTACATTCATAGCCGAGCGAGAGCAGAGCCGACAGTAATGCAACTGAGTCAGCGCCGCCGCTAAGCGCCACAATCACAGATGCATCGCGGCGCAACAGCCGGCCTGCTGCAATGGCATTGGCCGTTTCGGTCTCGAATCTATCGGAAAAACTGCTCATTATGCCGCAAAGTTATCGCTTTTTACCGTCATTCGCAACCGGACAACGGCACAAATCCAGCCATAATGACCAATATCAAGGTATTTACGGGCACAATTACCGCGGTGTGTCAACGTTATAGCAATGAAATCGCCACACAACCAATCGGCATTATGCTTTGTTTATTTAGAAATACACTACCGTCCGACATGAAAAAATTTTACCGTATCATAGCGAGTGTCCTGCTTTTGGGTGCCGCTTCCGCTGCCTCGGCACAATACTATGCCATCGCCAACCAGGTACAGAACATGCTCTCCACCGCCTTGTCCGGCTCTTTCAAATATAAAGGCTATGTGGATGCTTCCGCAACCGCAGGCCTGGGACAAAAGCGCGCCAACTTCCTTGGCATTTCCACCACGCAGGGCTTTCAGTATGCCTCGTGGTTCTTTATGGGCGCCGGTCTGGGCGTCGATGTGGCACTCTCGCGCAACGTCGAGGGCTTTGACGAGAACTATAACTCACGATACTACGGCGCACACAAGACAAAAGCCATGATCCCGCTTTTCAGCGATTTCCGCTTCAAGATAGGCGGAGAAAAGAGCGTTGCCGCGTTTATCGACATCAAGGCCGGCGCCACATGGCTTATCGGCAACGGTGATCTGCTGCTCGACGACGGCGCCACTCTGGGACACGGCACGCAGTTCTACCTCAAACCTTCCTTAGGTCTGCGCATACCCGTAAACTCCGACAATACACGGCAGGCAATAAATATCGGAATCACCTATCAGCTCATTACCTCCGATAACAATTACAGCTACTACGACGACACCGTCAGCCTAAACAACCTCGGAATGACCATCAGCTACGAATGGTAACCGATGAATAAAGATTCAAAAGAAGAGGCTGTTTCAAAATGACACAGCCTCTTTCTAATTATTGAGTTGGGAATTACTTCTTGATGAGGCGGAGGGCTTTGCCGTCGGCAGTTACAACCATGTAAAGACCGGCAGGAAGGGCGGATACGTCTACACCTTCACCGGGGTTAAGCACGAGGCTGTTGACAAGCAGGCCTCCGGCTGTATACAGACTGATAGCCACAGGCTCGGCGTTGTTGAGTGCGAAGGCGTAGGTGGCGGGGTTGGGGAATATGCGCAGGGCGTTCTCCTCCACTTCCTCGATTCCGACAACTTCGTTGGCCTTGACGGTTACAACTACTTTAATCCATGTGGGCGATACCGGCTCGAAAGATGCGGCCTTCTGTGCCGCACGGCTAACACGGCCTTCAACCTCGATGGTCTTGACATCGGGCATTTCGGCGGTCTCGTAGCTGAACACAAGTATGCCATCGGCAATTTCTACTTTGGCATCTTCGGGGAAGCTGTTTGTGGAGGCCAGACGGTACTGACTCTGGAACAGGCCTTCGTAGCCGTTTACAACGAATACTTCGGCGAGGTCGAGCATTCCTTTCTTTTCGTTGATATCGACAATCATTTCAGGATTTTCGTTCACCGTAGGAGGAATGATTGTGCCATAGCTGCCGGTATGGAGCACGGGAACGCGGTAGGTTTGCGTATCTCCGTCGAGTGTGCCTTCTAACGTAAGCATATATTCACGGTAATCGCCGAGTTCGAGGCGGTTGAGGATGCGGTTGTTTTCAACATAGAAGCGGTCGGAATATTCGGCGGGCTCCACAGAAACGAGTTTCATGGCAACAGTCTTGTAGTTGGTTACGCGATCCGATTTGTAGCTTGCGCTGAAAATTTCGCGGTCGGTGAAATTCTTTTTGTTGAGTTCTTCCTGTGTAAGATTGTTGTCCTCGATAACCAGATAGTTGCATGCACGGGTAATTTCGGGATTCTCAACAACATTCACTTTGATATCGGCGCTGAGTTCGGGATGCGAATTGGATTTTACGGTGAGTGTTGCCTCGCCTACTTTAAGAGCCAGAAGACTGCCCCAGTTGTCTATCTCGATAATGGAGGGATCGGAGCTGGTCCAGGTATAGGTATCGTAGATAAAACGGTTGGCATTCGCGCCGTATATGGACGAGCCGTTTTTGACGGTGCTTTCAGTATTGAGCCACTGACGGTCGCCGACAAGCATGGCGAGTTCGGAACCTGCGGACGAAGCATGGCCTTCCGGCGAGATTATCACACCGTCAAGCTCCACAACCTCGATTTCGAATTCATCGGCAGGCGCCTTGTCTGTAGCGGAGAAAGTTACCTTTGTGTGGCCTACCTTCTTTGCGGTGAAAAGGCCGTTGGCGTCTATAGTACCTACTTCTGGATCCTCAACTGTCCAGGTAGCCTCTGCATCGAAAATGGGACGGCCATTGCGGAACGCGAAACCTTCGTACTGACATGTCTTGCCGAGTTCAACCATCAGCTGAGTTACATTGGCATAATTCAGGTAGTATTTGCCCGGCTCGGTCTGGTTGAAATCGGGACGCGTCATGGCGATTCCTGCAACCTCGGTGGACGATTCGCCCAGCCAGCCGCAGTTCTCGTCTATGGCGTTGTAAACCTTGATAAAGTCGATATGGTCAAGTTCCACATAGTTTCCTTCGCTGTCCACAGCCCAGGAGATATCGAAACCGTCGGTAGGTTCGATAACAGTGCCGTCGGCAGCTGTCTCGGCATAGTAGGGATTTTTTGGCATGGTGAGGTCGCCGTTTGTGGCACGGTTGTCGCAGTAACCGAAACCGAAGGGACGGTATGTCTCGATATAGTTGGGGGTACTGCGGTCGTAGGTACCCTGGATGAGTGTGCCGGAAAGAGCCAGTTTGCCGTCTGCGATCTGTGCGTCGGGGTAGTTGTATTTGTCCGGGAAGTAGCTCTGGGCATGGAACTGGTTTGTGGGCAGCGCTCCGGTCTCGCCGTCGCTGGTCTCGAAGTATACGGGGTAACGGCTGGAATAGCCGGGATCGTAGTATGTGCGGGTAATGTTTTTACGAGTAGTCTTGAACCAGTAGTCGGAACCGGCGAGTTCGTACCATGTATCGTCGGGTTCGCCGTTACCGTTGTCGTCGCGCATCACCATTACGGCGCCGGGCTCGCTCCAGTAGCCTTTCTGCGCAGCCTTGAAGGCATTGCCGCCTATGGTGAAGTCTACACCGTAAGGGTTGCGCGGATCGTTGTAGATGGGAGTATCGAAACCTACAACCAGATAGCCGCCGAACGTACCGAGCGATACCATGCCTGTGGTTGCAGGCACACTGCTTGTGCCACTGCTGCCGCCGGAACCTACCAGAGCGTTTGCATCGCAAAGGTTATTGGTGAACTGACCGGGAGCGGCAACAAATTCATGGATGCGGGAGATAGAAGGATTGGGACGCAACACGGTCTTGACAGTAGCTGCGGAACTTTCAATTTCTGTACCGTCCTCCTCGCGAATGGTAAGACGATATGTGAAATCATCGCTGATCCAGGCTTCGATGCCTTCGGCCTTCTCCAGTGTATAAGACAGACCTGCCGTCTCCCGTCCCCAGTTGTCGAGGATTGTTTTAGGTTCAACCTTGCCGTACTTGGGTGTGTCGACAACAGCGAGTTCAATGGTCTTTCCACTCATGTATTTGTCGTTGGAAAGAACGTTTACGTCTACAGTCTGGTTGTCGGCAAGAAGCACGTACAGTTCATCGTCGAAAGCCTTGGCCGCGTACAATTCAAAGTGAAAAGGTGATTCGGCACGCACGCCGTTACGCTCTACCCAGGCCGTTATAGTGGCTTCTGCCGTAATAGGCTCAACTGTGAGGTCTATCTTGGCATAGGTACCGTCTACTGTTGTCTCTATTTTGGAGACAAGTTCGGCATTGTCGGTTTCCACACCCCATGTTATGCCGTATTCTTCCCAGATCTGAGGATCATTCCAGCCCTGCGGCATGGTGAAGAACGACGACATATACGTTGTAACGGTCTTGGTTTTTCCGTTGTGCACGCCTCCGAGATTATAGATATTGGGCTTGGAGGGTTTGAAAATTGGCGAGGGAACATCGCTGATAATGAAATCACGGGAAGATGTTACAGACACGCCGTTGTAGGTTGCGGTAACGGTAAGGGTGGCCTCGCCGAACTGCATGGGCTCTACATACCAGGTGATGTTGTTCTTGCGGAAACTTACATCCGGATCCGGGTTCCAGCCGCAATTGGTTACCTTCAGCAGGTCCGGATTAGAACATGTGTAAGTGAAGGTAAGACCTTTTTCGGCGAAATCGTCGTTATCGTACTGGTTGAATCCGTCGGGCAAAGTAAAAAACTCGCCCCATAGCTGGTCGGTAGTTTTCACGTCGGGACGAGCCACTGCCGTGTAAGGATTTGTCTCAATGGCTGCAAGTTCGGCGCCATAGACAGGAATTGCAGCCGCAAATGTTAAAGTTACCGCCGCAAATGTAAAAGATTTGTTAAACATAAGTTAAAATATTGTATGATATATGGATGTTCAGATGCGGAATTTGAGTACATTGGCGCCAAGCCGCGCCACATATAACCCACTGGGCAGATTGATACTGAGCGTACAACGCATGCCCTTCACCGGCATAGAACGCAACAGCGTGCCCTGGATATTGTAAATTTCCAAAGTGAGGCCGTCGGCATTCACTGCCGTTATATCATTCTCCTCCAGTACTATACCGGGAACAATTGCCTCATGTACTTCATCGATTCCCGACTTGTCGGCGCACGGAAACACAGGAAGCGACGGAAACCAGTAGTTCTCTATCATATCGTAGTCCTGTAGAGTGTTGCCGTCGGCATCGGCACGACGGGTGATGTACACCGGAGACCCAAACTCATGGTATAGAGACATATAAAGCTCGTCGCTATCGGGGTGCACACGCATGGAACAACCGTAGAGTTTCCACGGAACCGACGTCGCCTCTTTTGACAGGTCTATAATCATGGAGAATTTATCGTTGTCGATATCGTATTTGAAAACCTGCGAGTTGGAGAACCAGTTGTTAAAGCCACCGTTCCAGTATAGGCAGTTGTTCTGTGCCGAAGCACAGAAACCGTCCGGGGTCCACGCATACCACGATACGGCAGGCGAATAAATCCCCTCGGGCAGCCGGAAAGTCTTGTATTCTAAGGTCTTTGGATTCACTCGTATGATATACGGAAGCGTCTCGCCCATACCCTGAATATCCTTGGTAACACTCAGCCACAGATTACCGTCCTTGGAAAGGACGATGGAGCCGATACCGGCACCGGGCTCAGTTTTGTCGCCGATGGTAAATGTTTCGCGGTACGTATCGGTTTGCGTATCAATCACCAGCATACCGTAGGCCTGATGCGCCACAAACAGTTTTCCGCCGGTAATTACCATTGTGCCGCACTGGCCGTGATACAGCGGACCGGATGAATCGGTGTTGCCCGTAGCCGAATGGCCGTTGGGATTTTCGGTGCCTTCTATACATTTGGTAACCTTGTATGCCTGCAGGTCGAACACCCACACTCCGTGGCTGGTGGAAATGTATCCTTTCTTTGAATCGAGACCTACGAAACTACGGCCGTCGCACTGCTGTCCTGAAGGATCTATCAGAGAACTCTGGAAAAGCATCTTCATGGTTTTTGCGTCGGCAACGGTGATTCTGCCGCCTGTAACTGAGGCCCCCGGGTCGCGATCCTGCTTGGCGATAAAGAAGAAACGGCCGTCGTGAATAGCGCCGTACTGGTTGGTGCATCCCAGTTCGCTGTCGGGGTTTGCTTCCTGGAAAACGCGGTATTCCCAGTAATTGCCGTCCTTATCGTATGGGCGCAGAAAATTTATTGTCGAATTCTGATGTCCGTACCAATCCTCGTTGACGATAAAAACACCGTCCGTATAATCCTTTTCGGCAGCCATGCCTATTGTAGCAGCAGCCAGACAAAGAACGGATAAACCGAAAGGTTTCATTGTATTTATGTATATGGTTTTTCTATAGGTCTTCCATCGGATCGGGCGGAAGATCGGATTTTATGGGTATATGCAGGTCCACAGCCTTGGAAAGTTCGGTTGAGGTCTCGCCTATCCAGCCGTTGTACTGGTTGAGGCCGGTGAACACGCGAACAAAATCTACTCCGGACAGATCCACAGGGTTGCCGTCGGCATCCACGGCCCAATCGATTTTGAACGAGTTAAGCTCGGCCAGATCGTTGGGATGATTGTCCACATATCCCCACGCAAAGGAATAAAGGACAAAATAGGTGCCGTTTCCGCTGGTATCTATGGAATTTTGCGACAGGCATGTGCCTTCGAAACTGTAATTGTCGGCGTCCAGCCACAGGGGATAATAGTCCTGGTTGTGGAATATATTCTTTTTCACATATCCGGTGGCGCCTTCGCTGTCGGTCCACCTGATGTATTCTGCATCGTCTACAAAGCTGTTCTCGGGCACTTTTTCCTTGCCGGCCTCGGGACGGTGATATGTTATGGAATAATGGTGCCTGGTATCGGGGTTGCGATAGTCCGACCCGGCAAGCTCGTACCATGTATCATCGGGCACACCGTTACAATTTTCGTCGAAGCTTACCATTACAATGCCCGCCTCGCACGAACCACCCTTAAGGTCGGGATTCTGCAATTCGTAAAAAGCATTCCCCCAGATGCGGAAATCGTATTCGCCGGCAACGTTAACTACCGTATGGTCAAAACCAAAGGTAACGTAACCGCCGTATGCGCCGAGCGATATCATAACGTCGTTTGTGCCGGAAATACAGTCCTCTGCTTTCTGAATCATATCTGCCTCTGTGTTGCCTTCTTCGTACTTGGGCATCTCGTTGATGAACTGACCGGGAGCAGGACGATACTCGTACACCCTGGCGATATACGGGCTGTACTCTACCTCCTCGTGCATCACAACTATCTCGAAATCGAAAGAATATGGTGTCGCAGGGTCGATAATGTCGAAACGGACATTGTAAGTACCTTCTTCGGCGGCAAGAAAAACATAACGACGCTCGTCGCTCACTACCTCGCCATTCACTGTCCAGCGATAGCTTTCGCCGGTAAGCGCAGGCTCCAGAGCCAGTTTCTGCATGCGGGCAATGCGGTAGACATCATCAATACCGAGATTGACGGTGTCTGCCTCATGTCCGCAGGATACAAGGGTCAGTAAAAAAAGTACAGGAACAAAATATTTCATTTAGGCAGAAATGCTATATGTGCGGGAATGTCGCCTGTACGTACGCTCCAGAGGCGCTTTCCCTGTGGTGAATAGCAGTGGAGCGTGCCGCTGCTTACATAATTCTTGGCATCGGTAACAAGTATCTCGCCGGTTTCGGGATGCACGGCAATGCCGTAGGGTATTGTTATGTCCTTTTCCGTACCGTCGGTAATGAAATTTTCGCTCACTACCTTTTTTGTGCGCACGTCGATGATGCCGTACGATATCGTGTTGGACGCCGTATAATTGTTCCATTCCGTGGCATAGTAATACAGAGAGTCGCCCTTTATAGCCATATTGGAGCATGCGACAGGAATGGTATCTGTAACCTCCATACGGTTATAGCCGGTCTTTTTCTCGAGCACATACAGCCGGGAGGGGCGCTTCATATAGTCTCCGCGGCTGGTAACCCACAGTTTCTTGTACTTGTCTTTTTTAAGACGATGAAGATTAATGCCGACGGGAATCTGGCGCACCTGCTTGAAGTCGAGCATCTGTATTACCGAAACAGTATTGTCGTACTGTGGCGCGCGATAACCGCCGGAATTAGCCACGTACATGTAATCGTCGATAATCTCCATTTCCTCAGGCTGATAACCCACCGTAACCTTGCGCGTAACCTTCAGCGATGTAGTATCCATCTCGTATACCGCGCCCTTGGGGGCGTTGGGGTCGATAAGCACCGGACCGACGTATGCACTGACGTACGCTTTGCCGCGGTGGAAACGCACGTAACGGCAGTTGGGAATGTCTACCTGTCCTATGCGCACGCCGGTGTGTGCGTCCAGCACCTCCACTTTATGCGAGCAGTTTACCACGACATACAGTTTGGAGCCATACACGCCAATGTCGTTACCTACGTCGCCAAGCTCCTTTATTACATCTGGATTCTTTTCGGCGTAAAAATTGCGGGAATACAACCCGGTAAAATAGTCGCAGAAATCGAGGGTGCATTTGTTGGAGCCCATATTACCCTCGTTCACGAGGTAGAACCCGCGGATTTTCGAGGCCGGGTCCACCGTACCGCCGACAATATCGTACTCTGTCGGCACCACAAGTTCGTCCTCGCGGCAGGCGGAGGCGAACAACAGAACCGGCAAAAGAAATATGGAGAGATACTTTTTAATCATATTTCAACGGTTATGGAAAAACGGTAGTTTCGCTTGGGCATAGGATAGTTGAGAATAACATCGTAATCCTGACTGAGGAGGTTGTTTACCTCCACCTGTCCTCGCATGCGCACGTTCCTGATATTGAAGTTTTTTTCCAGCGACACATCGTGGGTATACCAGGGCTGCGTATAGTTGTAGCGGATGTTTTCCTGCTGGTTATATCGCTCGCCCACATAAATGAAGCTGTAATTGAGGCCCCAGCCACGCCATTCTGCATTCAACACCGCCGACCCTGAATGATGCGGAATATACGGAATCTGGTCGCGGTAATAATTATCGGCGGGACTAGTTATGTCTATCGCCCGCTGATAGGTGTATTGTGCACGGGCGGTAATAAGCAACTCATCTGCCGGACACACCGTTATCAAGGCCGATATGTCTACGCCACGGATATCAACTTTGCCGAGGTTCAGCATAGTCCATCGGAACTGCTGGCCCTTGGGATAGGCCACAATTTTATCCTTTACAAGGTTGTAGTACGCATCGGTGCTGAAACGCATCGCCCGTACAAAACCGCGGCGTGATGCCTGAAACACCAGACCGAGATTGTACTGGGTAACGCGTTCGGGGTCCAGCTTGGAATTACCCATATCGGCATAATAGAGGTCGTTGAACGTGGGCATACGGAACGAGCGCTTGTAGAACGCGCGAACCGAAAATTCTTTGGTACGCAAAGGGTTGCCGGACACATATACGGCAGGCGTAAACACGTGTTTGTCCTTCGGCGATTCCTGGCCGACGAGTTTGTCGTGGATAAATGTACCCATCGCGCTGGCCTGCAACTTGAAACGGTCGAGGTCCAGCGCTGTGGCCGCCGATACCAGATTGCTGATACGCGTGGGTTTAGCGAAACCGTACATATCGGCGTGGAGATCGTTCCACATAAAGTCGTAGCTTGCCGAGACACTCCACTGCGGCAGAATGGCATACATGTTGGCAGTAGACAGATATATCTCGCGTTGCTTGTACAGGTTGTCGATTTTTATCTGTTTGTCGTCGTTGTTCACATAGTGTGTGCGGTAAAAAGCATATTTGGCATTGGCCAGGGTAGTGAACTTGCCTATGTACTTGGTAAAACTGCCCTGAACGAAAGAATTATTGTCCCATATACGCTCGCCGCGACGCCACACATTGTTTACAATGGCTCCGGGTACACCACGCTCGCTGTTGTAGTTGTACACCTTTGCCGACCAGGAGCCGTTTGTGATCGAACCGTTTACATTCGCCTCCAGACGTGTGGCGTTGATATCGCCGTTCTGGCGTACCGCAGTGGTATCGTAGGCAAGCTCGCCCGCAGGATTAACACGGCGGTAGCGGAACTTGTATTTGCCGGAAGAATTCACCCATTCGGCCGACAGCGACAGTGACACACGTTTGGAAAGACGCATCTCTACCAGTGCCGAAGGGTTGATGAGGTCGAACGAGCCAAAACGCACACTGCCTCGCACGTGGTATGTCTCGCCGACGCCAAACACCGGAGTACGTGTGCGCATGTATATGCTACCTGCGCTGCCGAAGTCGCGCGCAGGCTGGAGTATATTGCTTTTCTGTCCGTTATATAAGGAAATTGCCTCGATATTGTCCAACGAGAACTGGCCGAGGTCTATCTGTCCGTTCTGGGCGTTGCCAAGCTGCACGCCGTCATACACCACTCCCGTATGGTTGGTGCCCATCGAGCGGATGTTAACAGTCTTGATACCGCCTACGCCACCGTAATCCTTCACCTGAACGCCCGAGAAATACCTGAGGGCGTCGGCCACGCTATGGCTGTTGAGGCGTTCGAGTTCTTTGCCTTCGAGCTTCTGTACGGGTATGATTTCTTTTTCGGGCCGCGTTGTGGTTACAACGAATTCTTCCAACACGATAGAATCGGTCGGCGCCTCTTCGTCATTGACAGCTAATACCGGCGTCGTAAAAGATAGAAAAAAAAGAAATGTTGTTTTCAGATACCGCATGGGCTGATTGATTCATGTTAAAAATCACCAATCGTAGCGACTGCGGTTCTATGAGCAGATATGCGGGACAACAGCTTTCTTAAGCAGTTGTTTTATCTGAGCCCGTCCTCGCAAGCTGTAGCCAGATTGGCAGAATGGCAGGTCTTCTGACTTGTTTCGTCTTTCGGACGCCTTCCCGGAAAATATTCCAGTGGCAATGTGTCCGAAGCTCGTGGAAACTTACAGCAGCGGGACTGTCCGGGATTCACACCCGGTTCCCTTTTAATCGCAGCAAGTGCGAACCATTCACGCCGCAAAGATACGGATTTTTATCATATCAGCCAATATCCGGCCGTTAAAAATGGAAATGGGAAATGGAAAACTCGTGGATCAGTCGTAAGAGATGTTGCGAAGGGTTTGTATCTGGGATTTCGACGTGGGGACTGTTAGAAGCTGGTTCAATTCTTCCGTAGTGATACTACGTGAGGGCATGAAGGCGTCGCTGTCCATATATTCCAGGATGCTGTGCATAAACTGGCGGCCTTCGACGTGAGTTGTCAGCCGTTCGGGATCTGCCATCAGCAACATCACTTTGCCGCCATCTACGGCGAACTCCATCAGTAAACCCAGACGATGGTTGCGGTCGACGTTGTCGATAACCTGAATCAAAGGCAGATAGTTCTCTTCGTTGAAACGGTCTAAAATCAGAGGATAGGACGATTTCACGATGTCGTACCATTGCCAGTCGGTATGGCCGTCGTTGGGGAACGATGCCAGGGCAGGATGTTTCTGATCTGTAAGAATTCCCATTGTGCCGGGTGAAGAGGGCTTGCCGGCATTATCGCAGATGGTTTTAAACATGCGGTAGTTCCAGTAGTCGGTCTGGAAAAGAGGTCCCACAGTTGTACTGTCGGCAGGATTATAGGGAGGCGTGAGCAACACCTTACCTCCGGTCAGAAGGTGTGCAGCAACAATGCTGTCGTTCAGCGTGTTCGTCTGCAAAACGTTCCCGCTGTAATCATCAGTTATTGCGGGATACGCCCACAGCGGATAACGGTTCGTTATGCCTGTGCCGAGTATTTCGAGGTCCAGTCGAAGCTTACGGGCATTGCCTGCAACAGGCACCGAAGCCTCGATTGTGCCTATCCTGCTGTAGCCGACAGTATCGTCAAGTGGACATAATCCCGCGGCAACGGTGCGGTCGCCGTCGGTAAGCGTCCACCGTAGTTTACGCCCGGCAAGACCTTTGCCGCTATAGTTGGCAACGGAGAGAGCTGCATTGAACACATCGCCTTCTTTGAGGCAATAGCCCGGGAATTCGGCCATAACCACAACACGGTCGCAACTCTGACGCCACACTTCGGGCTTTACAAGTCCCTTGCTATCCATAAAAGCATCTAAAATTCCTACAAGAGCAGTACCCTGGCCGGGATAATCCTGTAGGTCGAGAAGCTGAAAACCTCCCATCGACGGCGTGCGCAGGTTCATCTCCATATCTGCTTTATACAGTTCCACGGCCCACTTGCCGGAGGCATTGAAGAAATCGCGTGCCTGCGAACCCATGCCGGCGCTATCGAGACGGCGGCGGAACTCGGCGAAATTGCGAGGTTCCAGCACTCCGGTATATTTGTCCATCTCGGAATAGTCGGGATATATCTGATACTGCCCCGTCTCATGCCCGACAACCGGAACCGGCGAGCGCTGCACGGCATCCTCAAAATTCATCCGGGTATTGGGATAGGTATTGTTCATATAACCGCCCTCATCGGCATCGCAGAAAGCAAACGAGGCCCGCACATGGGTGCTGTAGCCGTCGCCACCTCCAGTACGGCAAGTAACCCAGAACTCCTGTCCCGGAAGATTGTCCTGCCAGCCCAAAAAGGCATTCGAGCCGTAAGTATACAAGTGTCGGCGATCAACAGACTTGAAATCGTCGGTAAATCTCTGCATCAGTTTCACGTCGCCCCACAATTCATTGCCAAGACCGAACATCGCGAACGACGGATGATTGCCGTAGGCCCGTTGTATTGCCATGCCGTCGTTGTGCAGAAAGTTCATAAGGCTCTCCTCGTCCTCGTTGAACGTGCCCCATACGGGTAATTCAGGCTGCAGGTATATTCCTTCGATATCGGCGGCCTCGAAACATGCCTCCGGCGGACACCACGAGTGAAAACGAACATGATTGAGACCGTAATCCTTGATTATGCGGAAATAACGGCGCCAGCTTTCCACGTCCATAGGCGCGTAGCCGGTGAGGGGGAACACACAGGCGTCGTGGCGTCCGCGCAGAAAGGTTACGGTATCGTTTATCGTGAAATGATGTCCTTTTATGCCGAACTTTCGCAGAGCTCCATAGCACGACAGGGTGTCGTCCTCCTGCATCATGGCATTTACACGATGGCGCGCAGGATTGAATTCGCTCCACAATTGTGCGGTATCGCCAAGAGCAAGAACACCCTCCACAACATCCTGCCCGAGCGCCACAGGCAGTTCTATCAAATTTGCACCACTCCATATGGTCATTTTACCCTTCTTACGTAAGAATGGCTCGGAGAGATGCGCCCGTACCCTGAAGCTGCGGGTATCTACATCCGGTTCCAGAACCATACGCTCTATGAAGCACTTTGGAGCAGCCGTAAGTTCAATTTTGCCGACGATGCCATTCCAGTTGGTCTGCGTAGACTCTACACAGGCATGCGAGCTAATTTTTATCTGGTCGGGTATACTGTCGCCGTTATCCACCTTTACTGTTAGGGTATGTTTGCCAGGAGTGAGTGTTTCTGAGAGGTCGTAGACATGCGGTGTAGACAGAAAGCGCTGCGAACCTATGCGCTTTCCGTCGACCCACACCGTAGAGGGCCGTGTTCGCTCGAGGGTGAGGCGTATATCCTTGTCTTTCCAATTTTTTGGAATTATAACATCGCGCGAATAGTATGCAGGACCCGAGTAAGAGACCTTGCGCGACAGCTGTGTTGTCTCGGTATAGTTGTCGTTCGTATTGCCTTTGCCGTTAGTATCCATCGTACCGGGCAGCAGTACGACTTCGGGAGCACCGGACGGAAGGCTACACTGCCACTCCCCAGCAAGATCGATTGTACGGCGCGCAGCGGCGGCAAAAACGGTGAAAGACAGAACTATAAGGAGAAAGCATCTGAATTTCCTGACTATCATGTATGTGTATAACTGATTTCGTTGTTTTCACAAAGATAGCGAATAAAAACCACATAGGCAACAGCGGATGTTCAAGCGCCTACTATAGATTGTAAATAACACCGTAGCAGTGTATAAATTATCTTGCAGCACCGAAAATCATACCCCGATTGGCTATAATATTGGCAACAAAAGCCGCTTTTTCAAAGGGGCATAAGCATGTTATGCCAATTATGCTTATCTTTGCCATCATAAAAATCACATTATGAAAAATATCTTCTCCTTTATAGCGTTGGCAGTCATAGGCTTTTCGACAACAGTTCAGAGCATCGACGAGCGCATAGCCGCCGCGATGAATTCATCAAACTATTTCGGCCTGTACGATACTTACTATAATGCCGATAAAGATTCCATAAATCCTTTTCTGGAGGTTTTCTCCCGCTGTCTGATCGGGAACCGTTTCAACCGTCCCGATATATCAATTCCCGCTTTCGACGAACTTTTTAAAACCCAGTCGGAAAATCTGGACTTGAATTTACTTTTACAGAGTTCTGTGATGTACTCTATGGATTTGAGCCGTGTGGGTCGAAATCAAGATGCAACAGAATTGTTGACAAACGTTTTGTCGGCGGCATATCAGACTGTAGATTCCGCAAGCCTCGAACCATACGCCAACATGGCTTCACAATATAAAGCCTTGACAAAATATTCTCCATATAGAATTGCCATCGACGGTAAAAAAGGGATAGTACCTTTCAACGTTATTCCTGCGGGCAAAGCTGAAAGCGGACAACGCATGATACAGATTTCAGCAGCCCGGATAAACGGCAATCCGGCGAAGATAACATTTGACACCGGAGCGGGAGTAAACGTTATTACCGATACCCTGGCAAACGCATACGGTCTGGAGTTTCTTGATGCGAATGCAGCGGCGACAGGCGTAGAAACTTCCTCCGGACGTTACGCTATTGCCAAGGAATTAAAATTAGGAAATATAACCGTAACGGATGTACCCTTCTATGTTATTGACATCAGAAGCCACAACGAGGAAGCCGACAAGTATATAGATGTGTTGGAATTAATCGTTGGAAGCGAGCTGATGCTTCAGCTCAAGGATATGACGTTTGACTTTGAAGCAAAAGAAATACAGGTCCCGCGTTTAGCCGCCGAACCATCAAATGTCCGGCCGAACATGTGTTTTTCTTCAGGTATGAATCTTCTCACTGCCGCAGAAATCAACAAACAGCCATTATTGATTAATATCGACTCCGGCGATGCCTCTTTCGGTACCCTCAACAGCGAATTCTTTGAACAAAACAAGGAATATCTTACAACACACTGCCCGAGCGATACCGTAAGGCAAGGAGGTGTAGGAGGTGTATGGAAAGTTCTATGCTACAAATTTCCGGACGCAAATCTGGCTCTTGGCGGCAATTCTGTAACTATCCCTTCTATCGAAGTCCAGACAGAACAGGTGAATGATTATTATATGTACAATAACAATCTCGGTTTCAAGAGCATGATGCTGTTCCGCAGGCTGCGTTTCAATCTTACGGATATGGTTCTTTCCACCGAATTGTAAAATCTCCGTATACTTTATTCGGTGAAGCCGTGCATTATACCGTACACAGCCAGGGCACTTGCACTGTGCAGATTCAGTTTGGAGCAGATATTGCGGCGGTGCGTTGCTACTGTGTACACAGACAGAAATAATTTTTCGGCAATTTCCTTGTTGGACATACCTTTGGTTACATAGCCGATTATCTCGCGCTCACGGGCGGTAAGGCGTACATCTCCGTTGGAATCGAGCGGTTGCTTTTCCACATCGCTGCGGAGAGCTGCTCCGGTTTTTTCATAGTGCGTTACTACCGGAATAAAGATAGCGTCCTCCAACTTGCAGTGCATGTTAAGATCGCGTTCGAGAGTTACGATATCGAACAGCAGCGAGTTCATCTTGTCCACACGGCCTCGCTCGGCAGTGAAGTGACATACGAGCAAATCCTTAAGCTCGGCCAATTTACTGTGAACAGGCTTGTGCGAGCCTTTGAAATCGGCTATACAGAATTTTCCGCTGCCACGATTGCCCTCAAGCAGGTCTCCCACATACTTGAATACCACGTTTTCCTCGTATTCCATGTGGTGCCGCAAGTCGGAGATATAGTTGTCAAAAAAGTTAATGAGCGCAATGCTCAGTCTGGAACCGTCGCCAAAACTTATTGCTTCAAGCAGCTGACGACGCAGATTCGGCGCCACATACTCAAGAAAATATTCGTGCGCATTGCCAAGATAATCAACAAGCGAACGGATATCCACTTTTTTTGGTTCGGCAGGAAAGCCGGCCATATAATTGATAACGGCAAGGAAAGTATCGGTGTGCACGGCAGCAGAGGCGCATACCTCGGCGACAGTAGCTTCGCCGAAACCCAAAGCGATGCCGAAACGGGTGAGAACAGGCAAAAGCGTCGGATTACGCGCTATAACATCTCTCATCCGCATATCGCGCGTATAGGGCGAATACATATCTTTAATCTGCTTTTCCATAGAACTTTATATGATGAATCTGCCAATATGCACAGACTATGTACTTTTTAACAAACAAAATTAGCCAACTTACCCAAACTAACAAATACCTTAAACAGACTATTTTTTACTGCAAAAAACAAAATTCACAACCGGCATAAAAAAAACGGAGGCTCCGTTACGGCGCCTCCGGTTAGACTGATTGCCAGATTAATATGGACTGGCTTCGTATCTGTATATATTTTCCAGACGGATGTTAAAAACAAGATTGGAGAAAGCCTTTACAGAACCTGTGCTCTGCGCGCCATAGCCTACGGTATAAGGTATCACGACCTCGGCAGTATCGCCACAACGCATCTGCGGCAGGGCAATACCCCAGCCTATAACAGTCTGGTCGAGACGGGTGCGGAAAACTCCGGCTTTACCGTCGACAACAGAAGCCGTTGACGAATCTACTGCCGTACCGTCGTACAAGTGCAGCTTGTAACGCGTATCCACAGTACTGGTGTATATGGGCGACAGATTTCCTTCGGTCTCGCTGCGATCGTTGAAATAATGCATCAGGACCTTCACCGTAGGATTCCACACCGGAGTAATCACTTCGTAGTACGGTGTACCGTCAGGATTCTTTTTCGTCAGCAATTCCTCAAACCAGGCATTATTGGCATTGCGCCAGGCCATCATCTCGTCCCAACTCTCATCATCGTTGCTGGAGCAAGACCAGAACAAGACGCCAACCGCGGCAATAAGTAACAATAACTTTTTCATCAGAACTGCACTTTAGGAGCTGTGGATGCTGCCTCGTCGGCCTTGAACTGCGGCTTGGCACTGAAACCGAAGATTCCGGCCCACAGGTTCGCAGGGAAACGCTTTACGGCGATATTGTATTCGCGCACGATATCGGTATAGCGGCCTCGTTCGGTGGCGATACGGTTTTCGGTACCCTCGAGAACTGTCTGGAGGTTGGCGAACTGCTCGTCGGCCTTAAGGTCGGGATAAGCTTCGCGCACAGCGTTGACATATATGCTCAACGCCTTGTTCAGACGGTCCTGGGCGGCATTATAGTTCTCGAACTGCTGCGTATCTGCGGGGCTGGCACCCTCTTTCAGGCTGTTGGCCTCGTTGTAGGCGTCGGAAAGGCCTGCACGGGCCTTGGTAACATTCTCGTAGGTGCTGCTTTCGTGTTCGGCATAGCCTTTCACTGTTTCCACGATATTGGGAATCAGATCCATGCGGCGCTGATACTGCACCTCTACCTTTGCCCACGACTGGTCAACGTCCTGTTCAAGAGTTACCATGTTGTTGTAGGTACTGCGGCCGCTGAAGAAAAGAATCAGCGCCAGAACTACGATAACACCTATAATGATGTACTTTTTCATAAAAATCTTATTTTAATTTGCGGAGAAGGGAAGCAAGGCTTACGCGGTCGTGAATCAGACGATGCAGATCGGCGATAGCCACACGGGTCTGTTCCATGCTGTCGCGTTCGCGCAGGGTAACGGTGTTATCCTCCAATGTCTGATGATCCACGGTGATACAGAACGGAGTACCGATGGCATCCTGACGGCGGTAACGTTTGCCTATAGCGTCCTTTTCCTCGTAGTGTGTAGCGAAATCGAATTTGAGATCATCCACAATCTCGTGAGCTTTCTCTGGCAGACCATCCTTGCGGACAAGCGGAAGAACAGCACATTTGACGGGAGCAAGCGGAGCAGGCAGATGCAGCACTACGCGTGTCTCGCCGTTGGGCAACAGTTCTTCCTCGTAGCTGGAGCACAGCACGCTCAGGAACATACGGTCTACGCCGATAGAGGTTTCTATTACATACGGCGTGTAGCTTTGATTCAGTTCAGGATCGAAATATTCGATTTTCTTGCCCGAGAATTTCTGATGCTGCGAAAGGTCGAAATTGGTACGGCTGTGAATACCTTCCACTTCCTTGAAACCGAAAGGCATCTGGAACTCGATATCGGTGGCTGCGTTGGCGTAGTGCGCCAGTTTCTCGTGGTCGTGGTAACGGTATTTCTCATCGCCGAGGCCAAGAGCCTTGTGCCATTTAAGACGCCATTCCTTCCATTGTCCGAACCATTTGATTTCCTCGCCGGGACGCACAAAGAACTGCATTTCCATCTGTTCGAACTCGCGCATGCGGAATATGAACTGACGGGCGACAATCTCGTTGCGGAATGCTTTGCCTATCTGGGCGATACCGAAGGGAAGGCTCATACGGCCGGTCTTCTGGACATTAAGATAGTTCACAAAAATACCCTGGGCGGTTTCGGGACGCAGATAAACAGTCATGGCACCGTCGGCAGTGGAACCCATCTCGGTTTTGAACATAAGGTTGAACTGACGCACTTCCGTCCAGTTCTTGGTACCCGAAATGGGGCATACGATTTCTTCGTCAAGGATAATCTGACGCAGACCGTCGAGGTCATTTGCGTTCATGGCGTCGCTGAAACGCTGGTGCAGCTCATCGCGGTGCTTCTGGTATTCGAGCACTCGTGTGTTGGTGGCGCGGAACTGAGCCTCGTCGAATGCGTCGCCGAAGCGCTTGGCAGCCTTGGCAACTTCCTTGGCTATCTTATCGTCGATTTTTGCAATCTGTTCCTCGATAAGCACATCGGCGCGGTAGCGCTTTTTGCTGTCGCGGTTATCAATCAGGGGGTCATTGAATGCGTCAACATGACCCGACGCTTTCCAGATTGTAGGGTGCATGAAAATTGCCGAGTCGATGCCCACGATATTCTCGTGAAGCAGGGTCATGGCATCCCACCAGTAACGTTTGATATTGTTTTTCAGTTCTACGCCGTTCTGGCCGTAGTCGTAGACAGCCGAAAGGCCGTCGTAGATTTCGCTGGACTGGAATACGAAACCATATTGTTTGGCATGTGATACAATTTTCTTGAAAACGTCTTCCTGAGTGGCCATTGTCTTCTTTCTTTTATGTGATAGTTATTATTTCCAAAAAGTATACCGCAAAGCGGTTCCAAGTGGCAAAGTTACAAAATTTTTTCTATAACCGCCGTATAATAATGGCACTGCACGCCATTTTCGTGGTTGTGCAGTGCCTAAAATAAATAAAGTCGGTTAAATAGTGTTTCGCCGTTGCTCACTTTCCGTAGGACGGATCATAGATGCCGTTGAGCAGATGGGCCAGACGAAGGCCTCCGCGGAGCACCTGCAGTTCTATAACGGGCGTCCATTCGGCAACTTCGTTATAGGATACGCTGATGCCGGGTTTCATTTTGTCGTACACACGTGTGGCAATAGCATGCGTCTGGCGGCCCCAATCGTCCACAGTACCCTGGATTTCGGCAGCCTCCTGCTCGGGAGTCAGTCTGTCGAGTTGCTCACGCCACTCGGTATATGTCCATGCGTGGCCGCTGTTCATGATACTGCCGTCCCATATTCCGTGCAGATTGGCATCGCGGTTAAAGAATCGCACTTTAGTCTGATTGCCGCCGAGATCGGAAAGATGTCCCATGTGCATGGGCTGGTGCATGTCGCCTACACAGTGAATCAGAATCTTGAGGGCAAGTATTTTCTGGCCGCGGGTAGATACGGGGCTTTTAAGAATCTCTACCTGCTCGCAAACGGCACGAACCACGTCGCCTTTCTCGTTCAGCGGGGCATCCTCGTAGGCCACGCCTTCGTCTATATTCTTATAGTGCCATGTTTTGGTATAGGCATAGGCAGGAGTATGCGAGGCATTGTCCAGCCAGTTGGCCCAATATACCGGTGATTTACCGTCCAGCAGGGCGGCTACAGAATCGGCTGTAGCCTGTGTAAAATGATTCTCGGCAATGAAGGCGACGGTATCATGCCCCTTCTGGCTCCATGCGAAAGCGCTCATTGAAAACGCGCCCGCGGCCAAAGCAAGTAGTATATTCTTGATTTTCATAACAATGCGGTTTATCTACTGCAAAATTACAAAATTTCCGGCATTATACCACGTGCCTCTAATCAAAATTCACTCATATTTTCAGAGACATCGATTTGATTTACTTATCTCGAATTAATTATACCAATTCGAATTAACGATGGCATTTAGCTGAAAATTTTGCGATTACGAAATATTTTACTAATTTTGCAGTCGATTTCGTAATCTCTGGCAGGACACGCAGCCTGCGAATATTGCGACTAATGTTAACATTATAAATCAAAGTACAATGGATTTGATTAAAGTTGCCGAAGAGGCTTTCGCCACCGGCAAGCAGCATCCCGAATTCGGCCCCGGCGATACCATCACCGTTGCCTATCGCATCAAAGAAGGTAACAAAGAGCGTATCCAGCAGTACCGCGGTGTGGTTATCCGCATCTCGGGCGAAGGCGCCAAGAAGCGTTTCACCGTTCGCAAAATGAGCGACAACATCGGTGTTGAACGTATTTTCCCCATCGAGTCGCCTTTCATCGATTCGATTACCGTAAACAAACTTGGTAAAGTACGTCGCGCAAAACTCTACTACCTCCGCGCCCTCACCGGCAAGAAGGCTCGTATCAAAGAGCGTCGCGCCAAGTAAGTTCGGATGCAACAAAAAAATACAGTCCCGCGAGGGGCTGTTTTTTTATGCCTATTCTGAAGCTATATAATAAGCCGGATATGCCCGTGGGCGTTATAGCGGTAACGTTGTGCCGTGCCTTCAGCCTGGTCTGAAATCGAGAATACACAGTCTTCTTTCGGCACCATTATTCCCGAAGCCCTATAAGCGGCTTCTGCGGCGCCGTCTATGTTGCGAAACCCTTCACCAGTAAATGTAAATGCCGTCTTCCCGTCTACTGCAATATCTATAGTTACACGGTCGGTAGGCCTGAGTCTGTTCGCTTCCATTATAATCTGTCTTTATACATTATATATAACCCGCGCACGCGAGCAAGGTTCAAATATTGCGCAGGTAGATAAAAAAAGCACGCCATTGCTGACGTGCCTTCGTATTTTATGTTAGCGCTAACTAGTTGAGAGCGCGGCTCAGATCATAGTTGGCGAATTCAAGATCGTTGGCAGCCTGGTTAGCCAGAGCAGCATCGAGACGGATAGCCTGGCGGAGGTTGTTGGTGAGCATGGATTCGTTGTTAGTACGTGCGCCGAGAACAGCGGTGAGGTAGTAAGTTACTGCATCGGGAGTTTCGATACCGGCGAGAGTAGCCTTAGCCTTGCTGTAATCTTTTGCAAGAATCTGGGCAAGAGCGGCGTTGTTGTTCTTGTCGTTTCCGAATGCCTTTACAGCGGCGGCAACGTCGCCTTGCTTGAGGTAGTAGGTACCGAGCGCGTTGCCGAGTTCGGGAACACCGGCAGCAGCACCGAAGTACTGGTTGGCACCATTCTTGTTACCGTTTACAAGCTCGATAAGACCGAGGTTCATTGCAGCTTCGGGGTTCTTGGTAACGGAGGCAGCCTTAGCGAAGGAAGCCTTGGCAGCGTCGAAGTTCTGAGCTGCGTACTGTGTCATACCGAGATTGTTCCATGTACGGTAGTCGTTAGGATAGAGTTCGGTAGCTTTCTTGTAGATTTTCTCCTTGGCGGCGTTGTCGTTGGTAAGGGTAGCGGCGTAAAGGATTTCTTCAACAGAGAGCTGAGAAGGATTGGAAGCTACGAGGGCCATGATTTCGCTGTCGCTCTTGCCGATAACGTCGATAGATGCTGTGATGCGGCTGTAACGGAGCTGAGGCAGGATGGTTTCTGCAAGCTGTTCGAAGATAGCGGAGAGGTTGCGGATTTCACGTTCGCGGGTTTCGGGATCCTTGTACATGGACAGAACGCTCAGGATAAGGTCTTTGTCCTGTATGTTGCTCTGAGCGACGAGTTTCTGGAAGCCTTCCCAGTCCTGTGCGGTGAACTGTGCGGTGAGTTCGCCGAATTCAGTAATCTTGTCTTTCTTGAGCTGCTTTGTAACATAGCCCTTAGTGTTTGCTTCGCGATTGCCGGCGAGCTTGTAGTTGAGTTCGTAGCCACCGTCGGGAGAAGCGTAGGACTGGATATTGATTTCCTGGAGCACGCGTGCGCTGTCGGCATTGGCGTTGCGGATTTCTTTCTTCAGCTCTTCCATTGCGTCGGTTTTAAGCTGACCGGCGCGGATGTTTGCCTGGTTGATAAGGAACATGATGTCGGCAGCGTATTTCTCGTTGATAACGCGCTGGAAGGCATCGTTTGCGATAGCGGGATAAACAGTGGCAGCGTCCGCCATAGCTGCAGTTGCAACAACGCCGTTGGCAACTTTAACGCGGGGAAGAACGTAAGTCTTGCCTTTCTGGTCTACAGTGAAGTCCAGGTAAAGTTCGCTTTTTGCCATTTCAGGCTGATAAACGAAATTTACGGGAATAGTCTGTGTGCCGCCGTATTCGTAAGAAATAACGGGATTGTTGCCGCGAACTTTTTCGCCCTGGAAGGAGTAAGCCTGCGATGTAGCTTCCTGACCGTTGTATACAAGCACGGGAGTTACGGTTACTTCGGCGTTCTTCTCAAAGAACTTCGCGGGGATGTTAGCTGTAACGGTTGCAGGCACATTTTCACCTACAACTTCAAGAGGATTGGGATTTACTGTGAAGTAATCAGCACTGAACTGGCCCAGCTTCTTACCACAGCCTGTCAAGGTAAGAGCGGCACCGATTCCGACTACATAAAAAATTTTGGAATTCATAATCTCGATGAATTAAGTTATTGTTCTCTTTTGGAGTACAAAATTAGGATTATTTTTTAACTTTACAAAAAAAATCTGCAACTGTTAAAACAATTCATATTAAATAAGTGAATTTCGCCCTACGCCGGCAGCGCCGCACCCTATTTTGCGCGCAACTTTAAAAAAGTCGCGAAAAAGTTTGGCAGAGAAGACAAAAATCTGTACTTTCCCATCTTTGACAGTTGAAGATGCTTATACAAAGACATACAGCGAGTTAGATAG
>CABPYL010000024.1 GCA_902461565.1 uncultured Porphyromonadaceae bacterium | reverse complement strand
AACTTGACCATCTCAAACAGCTCTTCCAATCCTTCAGGAAGGCACATCCATATTGCATCTGCGGTTTTCATCCTGCAAATTTAACACTTTTCCCAAAATCCATGCACCGTAATTTCGGCTTGGGCCCGACTTTCCGCTTTTTGATACCGTGGACTTTGGCGATGTGGTGGACGTTTGCCTTGGAAAGTCCGTATTTTTCCGACACGTCCTCCACTGTGCAGTAGTTGGCGTCCTCAATCAAATCAATCCGGCGCAATTCATCAAGATGTGTCTTTGAATAATAGAGGATGCCGTATTCCTTTTTGGTTGGGATGCGGTGTCGATAGGCATAGGCATGGATGGCGGTCGGCTTCATGCCGAACACCTCAAACACCTGTTCCGTGGTGAGCCAGTCCGTGATGGCGGCAATATCAGCGTTCAGTCCGAGACATTCCTCCACGTGGCTTTTGCTGTAGTAGTTCTTGCCCGCAATCTTACAAATGGGTATCAGATTGCGCTTGGCGGTAGTATAAAGCCATGACTGCTTTACCTTATAACTGGAGAGGACTTCCTCACCGGAAATGTAGGAGAGGATTTCTTCGGTAACCGGGACAATGTTTCTGCTCCCCTTGCCGGACTTCTTTTGACTGGTGGAAGCGGCTTTCTTCGGACGTGAGCCGGGTATCACCCTGTTATAAGGATTGTCCTCCAGCATCTTCTCGATGTCGGCTCTGCGGATGAACGCCATACGGTTGCTGATACGCGAGGCCCGTAGCCTGCCTTGTGCCACAAGTTTATAAATGTACTGGCGTGAGCATCCCATGAGGATGGCTGCCTTAGAAAAGGTAAGATACTCCTGACGCTGTATCTCTAAAACTGGCTCTACGGCATTGAGCAAGTCCTGCTGCCGCTTCTTCTTCGCTTTTTTAGCTTCATCAGCACAATGCACGGTGCAATATTTCTGCATACCGCTGTTGGGCGTGAACATTCTGCCGCAAAATACACATTTCTTGGTTGTTTTCATTTCCCCTTTGTTTGATGTTGAACACTCTTCTTGTATATTCCATCGGGGAGTGAACGGAAGTGAACCGCTGTCGCCTGTTGTCAACGGGGTAAATATCTGTGGCAATCCTCGCATTATATCCTGCTGTTTGTTGCCACTTGTGAACCCTTGTAAACCTATGTCAACAGGCTTCGATTTTGTGGCAATAAAAAAGTCCCGTACATTCACCGCGATAGAAATACGTCACAAAAATATGCGGAAAATGGCGGAACAACAAATAAGGTGTGCTAAGTGTTAAATTTTATACAGTTTTGGTTTCCAGTGATTTAAATGCAGACAATACTCGTTATTTGCAGGTATTTACACCTATCTAAATACAATACTCAAACGCATAATCTCCAATTCTTACAATTGTATTAGGAAGCGTTACTTTAGTTAATCTATCGCAGTCTTGGAAAGTGTTGTTTTCAATAGTTGATATTTTGCAGCCATTTTCGAACGAAACTTCCTTTAGATAATGACAATTAGTAAAAGCCTCTTTTCCTATCTGGGTAACTGTATTGGGAATTGTAATCCTTGATAAATGAGTATGAGCAAAAGCAAGATCACCAATAGTTTTAATTCCAGAAGGTAAAGTAACATCAACATTTGTGCCATAAAAAGAACTCTTGCCGATGGATTCAAGCGAGGCTGGCAAAATACATTCTGATAATTCGGTACATTTGGCAAATGCATTATCAGGAATTGTAGCTAGAATCGGGGAGAGAGTAACGGAATGCAAGAATCTATTACTAGCAAAGCAATATATACCGATTTTCTCAACAGTTTCTGGTAGCGTAACACTATTCCATGTTCCATCGAAACTTAAATATTCGCAATCCGCAAAAGCATAATCACCAATCATTTTCACTGCAGATTTAGATAAATCTATAATATTCACGGAATACGCATTTCTAAAAGCATTATTTCCGATTTGTTCAATAGTTGAAGGAATGTGGAAATTTACAATGCCTATTCCGCAATTATAAAACCCTGGGGCTATTACGGTAATTGGCTTGCCATCAATCAAATCTGGGAATTTAACAGTACATTCTGGATTCCAATCATCTGTGTTCCATCTTATTTTGTTTAATTCAACATGTGTATCGTGTATTTTCGCGGTAACAATACAACAGGAGTCTTTCCCAAAATACAATGTAGAATCTTTTTGTGCTTTTATCGAGATATTCGATAAAAGGATAAACAACAAAAACAATAATTGTCGCTGTAATAATCTTTTCATCAGGATTTAGATTATAATAGAATGCCTATAATCTCCGGATTAAGCAAAATATTGATTAATTCTTCCAAATACAAAAAGCGTGGAGACTTTACCTGTTACTCGCTCCACAGCTTGAGGCCCTAGGAATTGCCCATTGTAGTCGAAACGAGCAACCTCAGACCCCACGCAGATATGATATGTGCAGCTTACATATACAACTAGCACTATTAACATGAGAGTGATAATTATGTATACGTAAGGCTAACAACAAGTCATACCCATGAGGCACCTACCGTTGCACAGTTCCTTGACTACAATTTGAGAGTTTCCTAGGCTTTCAAGCTGTCAGAGAACAGAGCGCGTGATAAACGCCTTTTTCGTATTTGCATCTCCACTTCACTACCCATCTCTATGAATTAGCATCCATTTCTATATGAAATTTCTGAGTGTGAGTGTACAAAGATAATACTTATTGGTAGTTTAATCAAACGAAATTCATATTGCAATATTAAAAAACGTTAAAGATAGTTCGAAAAGCGATATACGTTTAATAGTTTCGTTGACTTGTTCAAATTACAAGTTAAATTTCTGAATTTAACGGCACTTTCGGTGGCCGAGTCTTTTTTCATCATTACGAATGCACTCTCAATTATTTCCGGGGTCGCTTTATATCCTTATAACCTAACTATCATCAGACATAAACAATACAGCTATGGCAAAATTTATTATCAGCGAGGTACCTGCAACCTCGAAAGTAGAGATTCTCCGACACGTGTTCAACGGATTAGCCGACATAAAAAATGCTGTGGAAACATACTGCCGCATCGGGGATACACCCTGGGGTACCGAACCGAAGGCACCTGTCACCGGGCTGCATTTAATTTGCATTTACCTTACCGTGCTTCGATTCATTCGACTACGTCGACGAAAACCGTAGGTTCTGCAACTACTTCTTCTCAGCCACTCCGTTTTCGGAGGAGCTGACAGAATACCTGTCGAAGCTTCCGAGGCAATGCAACGCCCGGTTGGTGAGCGAAACAATGCCCGAAAGTGCGGTTCCCGCCGTGTATTACAAGGCAACGAGATGATAATCGCCTTGTCAGAGTGAGCCACCTGGCTGTCGCTATTTCTTCTTCGACAGGTAGCGCAGATTGTCGGCGGCACGGTTACAATCGGCCTGCAGTTCTGGTCGCAGGATGCCGGCTTCTGTAGGATCGGTCATAAGCAGGTCGGCATAGCGGTCCTCGTTGTTCACGTATTCGTCGACTGTACGTACTGGTTCGGTGTTGGGATATCGCGGCGATGCGGTAATGGAATCGGAGCCGTTTGTGCCGCTGTTGTCCGGTCCGGTTACGACGCCGTCGATAGTAAGGGCCTCCTGTCCTTCGGCAGCCTTGCGCGGATCGTATCGGTACAGTTGCCAGTATCCGGCTTCTACGGCGCGGCGCTGCTCTACAATGGAGTGTCCCAAACCCGGACGGATTCCGTGTACAATACAAGGGCAATAGGCGATTACGATGGCTGGCCCGGGATAGCGTTCAGCTTCCTCGAGGGCGTCGATGGTCTGCTGATAGTTGGCGCCCAGGGCGACAGAAGCCACATAGACCGAACCGTATGTCATCATCATCTGCCCGAGTTCCTTCTTTGCCACACGCTTGCCGTCGGGCGAATATTTTGCCACGGCACTGCGGGGCGTAGCCTTTGAGGTTTGTCCGCCTGTGTTTGAGTAGCATTCGGTGTCCATCACCAGTATCTTGACAGGTTCGCCCGAGGCAAGGACATGGTCGAGTCCCGCAAAGCCGATATCGTATGCCCAGCCGTCGCCGCCGATGCTCCATACGGTCTTTTTACCGAACATATCGGCATCGTTGAGCAGGTCGGCATAGGCCGGATTGACATCTTTGACGGGTTCGAGCATGGCTGCGAGCTGGCATCCCGTCTCATGCGACAGTACTGGGTCGTCTTTGGCGGAATACCACGCCTGCAGAGGAGCTTTGAGGTATGGGAGTGTGTCGGCGTCGTCGATTAGTGCGCGAACTTTGGCTGCCACACGGCGTCGGCGCTGCTGCATTGCCACAAGCATGCCGAATCCATATTCGCCATTGTCCTCGAACAGAGAGTTTCCCCATGCGGGGCCGCGACCGTCTGGAGCGGCTGTATAGCTGTTGGACGGAAAGTTGGCTCCCCATACCGAGCTACATCCGGTAGCGTTGGCAATGAGCATGCGATCGCCGAACAACTGCGTGAGCAGCTTCACATACGGTGTTTCGCCACAGCCTGCGCATGCGCCGGAGAACTGGAGACCCGGCTGCTGCAACTGCGAGCCGTTTACGGTGGCGCGGGGCAGCAGATTGTTTTTGAGAGTTACATTCTCCATTGCCCATTGCACCATCGGAATTTCTTTGTCGAGAACATCGTGTATCGGTGTCATCTCCAGGGCGTGGCCTGGACATATGATTGAGCACGACGAGCATCCCAGGCAGTCTTCTACGAAGTTCTGTATATGAAATTTGTATCCCTTGAGGGCGGGCACGCCCTTGGCATCTTTCATTGCGAAACCTTCGGGCGCCTTCGCTGCTTCATCGGAAGTAAGTACGAACGGTCGGATAGCGGCATGGGGACAAACCAGCGAACATTCCGTACACTGCACGCACTTGTCGGCGTTCCATACGGGCACTCTGGTGGCTATGCGTCGGTGTTCGTAGGCAGTGGTGCCCATAGGCATTATGCCGGCGGGATTGAGTGCCGAAACGGGGATGTTGTCTCCCATACCTTTCATGCAGGGTGTATGGATGTTCTCTATAAAAGATTTCAGTGTGGCTGTGGCATATCGTGGATTACGTGCCAATGTGATTTCCGGAGCTGTGGTCCATCCGTCTACTTTCGTATAATCCACTTCGGCAAGGGCGTATACCGCCTTCTCCACAGCGCTGAGATTTCTCTTTACAACCTCGCCGCCCTCGTGGATGTATGTGGCTTGTATCTGTTCCTTGAGAGCAGCGACGCTCTCGGCAAACGGAACTATCGCGCTCAGATAAAGGAAGACAGTTTCCATCGGCATGTTCACATGCTCGCCAAGGCCACAGGTGGCAGCTATGCGGTCGGCATCGATATTATAGAATTTCAGTTTTTTGTCGGCGATGGCCTTGCGCATGGAAAGAGGCAGGCGCGAGCACATCTGCTGTGGTGTATACGCCGAGTTAAGCACGAAAATACCGCCGGAGCGCACTTTGCCTACCATATCGAAGCGGTTGACATATGATGTCTTGTGGCAGCCGACATAATCGGCCTGTTCTATGCCGTAGGCCGACGTAACCGGCGCTTTGCCGATACGCAGCTGCGATATCGTATAGCCGCCCGACTTCTTGGCCGAGTAGCTGAAATACGCCTGTGCATAGAAACCGGGGGTGTTGCCGATGATTGCCGCCACTTGTTTGGTGGCGCCCACGGTGCCGTCGTTGCCGATGCCGTAGAATATCGACTGATAGCAGTGCGTGGCGGCATCGGTTTCTACTGTCTGGCTGTAGTTGAGCGACAGATGGGTAACATCGTCGTGTATGCCGACCGTAAACTGTTCTTTGGGGCTTTCTTTCGCCATTTCGTCGAACACTGCCTTTACCATCGAGGGGTTGAAATCCTTGCTTGAAAGACCGTACCTGCCGCCGATTATGCGGACACCTGATTTATCTGTACCGGCAAGGGCCGATATAACGTCCTGACATAAAGGCTCGTGCTGTGCGCCTGGTTCTTTTGTGCGGTCGAGCACGGCAATGGTGCGTACACTCTCCGGCAGCATCGCGCGGAATGCTTCTACGGGGAAGGGCCGATACAGACGCACTTTTATCACACCTGCCTTGTAGCCCATCTCCCGGTTAAGATAATCTACTGTTTCTCCCACAACATCGGCTGCGGAACCTATCACCACAATAACACGGTCGGCGTCAGGCGCTCCCTGGTAATCAACGAGATGATACCGGCGCCCGGTAATGCCTGCAACCTTGTCCATCGCCTCCTGCACTATCTGTGGAAAAGCGTCGTAGTATTTGTTTGGAGCTTCGCGGTTCTGGAAATATACATCCGGATTCTGACAGGAGCCACGCACTGTGGGATGTTCGGGATTCATGGCGCTTCGGCGGAATTGCTTTACTTTCTCCCAGTTCACCAACGGGCGTATTTCTTCGTAGTCGATAACCTCGATGGTATCCATTTCGGACGATGTGCGCCATCCGTCGAAAAAGTGCAGCACCGGCAGTGAACCTTCGATAGCAGCAAGATGCGCCACCACGGCAAGATCCATAGTTTCCTGAACCGATGCCGATGCGAGCATGGCAAATCCGGTGGCACGGCATGCCATAACATCCTGATGGTCGCCGAATATGGAAAGCGCGTGCGTTGCAAGCGAGCGGCATCCAACATGGAAAACAACAGGCAGCAACTCGCCGGAAATCTTGTACATGTTGGGAATCATGAGCATAAGTCCCTGCGATGCGGTGAATGTGGTTGCCAGCGCGCCTGCGGCAGCGGCTCCGTGCACAGCACCGGCAGCCCCGAGTTCGCTTTCCATTTCGCGGACTTCAAGAGCTTGTCCCATAAGGTTCTTGCGGCCGGCAATGCCCCATTTCTGGGCGGTGTCGCCCATCGATGCTATTGGCGTGATAGGATAAATCGTTGCAATATCGCTCATGGCGAAGGCCACATGCGCGGCCGCCGTACATCCGTCAAGTATCTGTTTCTTCATCTCCGGGTTGTATTATATTATAATGAATACCGCAACGCTCCGCACACGGGGCGCCGTGATATTTCTACAACACCGGAAAATGATTAAAGTTTGTGTGGCAGATTCACAGAGAATCAGTATTCTGCAATCTCCTGTGGCAGGAAGTAAATGCAGAACGGCGCGGCACTGTCGTTTGCTTCGAAACGGTAGCGCATTCCCAGGTTCAGAGCCTTCATAAGCGCAAGCTGTTCCGCACCCTGCGCCGATTGCAGCGATTCCTGCAGCAGTGGTCGGAACTGGTCTACAAGGCTCAGGGAATCAATATCGCGGAAGTTATACACTGTTGGATCGAAAACGTATGCGACCTCCACGAACGCGCTGTCTACGGTAACAGAGGATATGATTAGTCTGTCGCCGTCTACTTTCTGCGGGCAGCGGGCGTTCTCGTTTGCCATAAGAGCCTCGATGCGCTCGGTGTCGCTCACTTCGGTATTCTTGTGTGCTGCAATCTCCCGCAACTGCGCCTGCGAGAAGTCAATATCGAGTGTATCGTCGGTTATCTTGCCTATAAATCGCAGGCGCATGGCGGCTCCGGCTTCTGTCAGCAGCCCGGAAAGCTCCTCCAACTGCTTGCCTTGCAGGTTTTGCGCTATGATACGGCGCAGCGGGGTCTCCGACATCCTCATGTCGCGTACGGTATTGGCCAACTCTGTGCAGGTATAGTTTATTGTAAACAGGTTGGCGTCTTTGTCGTAGCTGTACTGCGACAGCACGAGTTCGGAATCTATAACCTGGGGGCACTCGCGGTTCTGTCGTACGGCATAGTTTCCCAATGCAGTCTGTTTCCCGTCGGTACAGCCGGCGAGTAACGCTACCAGTGCTGCAAAGAGAATGATAGAGATTTTTCGCATATTATTTTGGCAGATATATCAGTGTGGACGGGTTGGCGAGCTGCGTGGCAAGGACTTTTATATCGGCAGGCTGAACGGCTTCGATGGTATTGCGGACGTATCCTTCGGGCGACAGCTCGTTTTTGTACAGTAGCTCGCGGGCAATGGACATGATGCGGTTCTCGCGGTTCTCGGATCCTACGGCAAGCTGCCCGAGGTACTGGCGCTTTGCCTTGGCGAGGTTTCTTGCGAGGGAGGTGTCCGCCATGTCGGCCAGGCGCCGCATGGTGTCGCGGCATATTTGCAGGCAGAGGTCGGTGTCGTCGGCATCACAGCCGAAGTACACTGTAAGCAAACCTCCTGACGAGAAATGCGAGGAGTTTGCCTCCACATTGTATACAAGACCGCGGCGTTCGCGCAGTTCCACATTCAGCAAGGAGTTCATGCCGGGGCCGCCGATAAGATTCGCGAAAAGAAAATCTGCGAAACGGGCGTCGGAGAATACGCTTGCCACGGGAATGCCGAGTGCGGCGTGCGACTGGTGCAGCCCGTCGAGGCGGACGGTATTATTGGACGGAACAAAAATATTGTTCCGGCGACGTTGACAGCCTGTTCCGGCTACCAGAGGAGCGAAGTGTTTCTCTACAAGCGCCGCTATGCGTCCCTGGCTCTGCGGTCCGCTATAGAACGCCACAATGTTTCCCGCAGTATAGAATCTGTCCAAAAAACTGCGGCAGTCGGTGCTGCCTAGGTGTCGCACCGATTCTGGTGTTCCCAAAATGTTGTGTCCCACCGGTGAACCGGCGAATACCTGGTCTTCGAAATCGTCGAAGACGGCATCGCTTGGAGTATCGCGGTAGGAGTATATTTCGTCCAGCACCACCTCGCGTTCCTTGTCTATCTCTTTGTCGGGAAAAACGGAATTAAGCACAAGGTCGGCCACAAGTTCGATGGCTCTGGCTGCATTACCACCGGGGTAAATGCTGTATACTGTGGTTTCTTCCTTGGTGGTGAAGGCGTTAAGCTCGCCTCCTACGGCTTCCATCCGGTTTATTATATGCCAGGGTGAGCGGCGCCGGGTACCTTTGAAGATTGTGTGCTCCACAAGGTGGGCCAGGCCTTGCTCGTCCGCACTTTCGTCGGCGCTTCCGGCACGCACAACCACTCCGAAGATTCCGGCGCCAACATTGCGGTGCTGCAGATGCACCATCCGCAGATCGTTGGCGAACGTTACAGTTGATGGCTGCGGTAGCTTCATGGGCGTTCTATCCACTGGCCGTCGGCCTTGATAAGTTCCTCGAGGCGCGCTACAGCCTCCTCCTGCGGAATATTTTTCACTACGCATTCCGTGCCGCGGTAAAGGCTTATTTTATCGGGTCCTCCGCCCACATAGCCGTAGTCGGCTCCGGCCATTTCGCCGGGACCGTTCACAATGCAGCCCATAACGGCGATTTTGAGGTGTTTAAGATGTCCGAAAGCGGCCTTTATCTTTTCGAGTACTGCGGGTAGGGCATAGAGGGTGCGTCCGCATCCGGGGCAAGCGACAATCTCGGCTTTGAAACGTTCTATGCCTGCGGCCTGGAGTATGTTGCGGCATATCTCGGCACATTCTTCTGGCGTTGCGGCGGGCGATTCGATGGCGATGGCGGCAGGTTTACCGCCAAGCAGCAGCGAACCAAGGTCGATGGAGGCAGCAACGATCAGCTTGTCCTTGTCTTCGATTTCAGAATATGCCATTGTAACGAATGCCGGACGGTTGCAATCGTGCAGAGCTTTGCGGGCGGCTGAAAGACGTCCGGGCTTGTCGAATACCAGACACTCGTAAGCATCGGTGTTCCCGGGAGCCACCGATACGGTATGTGCCATACGTTTGACGGGAGCATCGGGCCACAGCGTTCCTTCGGCAGCATTTACGCGCGCGTTTTCGCCGGCATAATCGGCAATCAGCCGTGCAACAGGTATTTCGTTTTCGGGAGCCTCGCTAAGCGACACGCGGATGGTATCGCCTATGCCGTCGCTGAGCAGCGAACCAATTCCGACTGCAGATTTTATGCGACCTTCGAGTGCGTTTCCCGCCTCGGTAACGCCGAGGTGTATGGGGAAGTGCATGTTCTCCTTGTCCATGCCGCTTACTAACAGCCGCACTGTAGCGACCATTACTGGTACGTCGGAGGCTTTGATGGACACTACTACGTCGGTGAAATTCTCGTCGCGGCAAATGCGCAGGAATTCCAGCGCTGATTCCACCATCCCTTCCGGTCCGTCGCCGTAGCGGCTCATTATGCGGTCCGACAGCGAGCCGTGGTTCACACCCACGCGTATGGCGGTGTGGTGCTGGCGGCATAGGTCAAGGAACGGCACAAAGCGGTCGCGGATGGATTGCAGTTCGGCGGCATATTCTTCGTCGGTGAATTCCATCTTCAGGAACTTGCGTCCGGGGTCGAAGAAATTGCCGGGATTTATGCGTACCTTTTCAACATGCAGTGCGGCCTCGAAAGCTGCGGCCGGATTGAAATGTATATCGGCCACAAGAGGTACTTTGCACCCGGCGGCACGTACCTCGCGTGCGATGTTGGCAAGGTTGGAGGCGTGAGCCACTCCCTGTGCGGTGAGGCGCACCATCTGGGCGCCGGCGGCAGCGATAGATACCGTCTGCTCAGCCGAGGCTGCGGTATCGAGAGTCGGGGTAGTGGTCATCGACTGAAGTACAACGGGCCACGGCGCACCTATATATAAATCGCCCACGCGCGCGGGGGTGGTGGAGCGACGGCAGTTCTGGGTTTCCACTTAGTTTGTCTTGAATTTATAATCCTTGATAGCAGCCAGTTCGGCATCGGCTTTGCGAACTTTCTCGGAGAGCGAGGCGCAGTATGCGTCGTAACGGGCGGAAAGTGCGGCATCGGACAGCGCGAGGATACGTACGGCAAGAACTGCGGCGTTGAGTGCGGCGTTAATGCCGACGGTGGCTACGGGGATGCCCGGCGGCATCTGTATGATGGAATACATTGCGTCGACACCATCGAGGGTGGATGCGATGGGCACACCGATAACGGGAACGGTTGTCATCGCTGCTATCACGCCGGGTAGTGCTGCGGCCATACCGGCAGCGGCGATAATCACTTCAACACCGCGGGCACGCGCGCCTGAGGCAAATGCCTCCACAGCGGCGGGTGTCCGGTGGGCACTGAGGGCATGAAGTTCGAAAGGCACCTCCATCTGTTCGAGGAAGTCGGCTGCCTTGCGCATTACGGGCAGGTCGGATGTGCTGCCCATTATTATACTGACTTTGCAATTCATAATGATATAAAGACCGGTTTTATTCAGATTGTTTTAAGAGATGAGATACATTATCAGGAACACTGTGCCGAAGCCGAGCATAGCACCGGCAAACACCTGCATGAGCGTGTGTCTCCCCAGATACAGGCGCGACCATGCCAAAAGGCCGACAAGCAGGAAAATGACACTTATCCACAAAGGGGCGTTTATAAGCAGACCGTTGCAGGCAAGCCAGTATACTCCTGCGGCAAGACCGCCGACGGCACCGGCGTGTGCGCTGATTTTCCACCAATGGGTTATCAGGAGCGACAGGAGCGACACCACGGCGGCACCGAAATAGAAAGCCGGCAGCCATAGAGGCGCGTGCATGGCAACAAGAAAGAATGCGGCGCCAACGTAGCATGCTACCGACACGCAATATGGTGCCGGGCGCTGGGCTCGGTCGGATATGCTGACGTCGTTTATTCGTCCAATCTTTATCATCGCAAAGATGAAGAGGAAAGGAATAAGCGCTGTAATGCCGAAGATGCCGGCCAGTGCTTTAAGCCGCACTGCCAAGGGCAGATAGTGCATCATGGTGAGCCATAACGCCACTGCCATGCCGTATGTAGGCATAAGAATGGGCGAAAAAACATCGCTTATAATATACGCTACCACGGCAACGCCTTTGTTCATGTCAGTCTGTTGGTCTGTCATAATATAATTACAACAATTTTGGCGTTAAATGTTCCTTGAGAAACGTCTAACGCTGTCTGTTGCCTGCAAATTTACACAGAATTTTGCAAACAACCTTACAAACCCCGTGAAAAGTAGCCCGGAGAAAGTATGGATGCGTCTATAAATCTAACGAGTATAGTTTGTGTTCTTTCAGCCAATGACCTTCGGCTAACGCCGGGTGCATGAATAATCCTTCATAGTTCATGCCTATGTGTTTCATGACATTCTCTGATGGAATATTGGGAACTGCCGTGAATGAATAGAGTTTTTTACAGAATCTATTCTCGCGGGCATAGACTATACACGCCATAGCCGCTTCTGTGGCGTATCCTTTATGCCAGAACTTATTCGAGATACGCCATCCTATTTCCCAGTTCGGAGAGAAAGGCATATCGAAAGTAAAACGATGAAAACCGACGTAGCCAATAAATTCTCCGGTTTCTTTGATTTCAACGGCATACAGTCCATGTCCGGTTTCTTCAAATTCTGCCTTGATCCGTTCCACAAAGGCATCCGATTCTTCGGTTGACAATGTGGACGGGAAATATTTCATGACGTTTTCATTGCTGTTTATTCTGGCAAATAACGCTTTGTCCGACTCTTTCCATGCGCGCAGAATCAGTCTTTCGGTTTCAATATATATGGTTTCCATAAGACAAAATTAGTCATTAGGTGAAAGCCTGTCAGCAGGAGGGGTAGTACGTTCCGCTGAATACTATTACAGCCGGTCCGGTCATCATTATGTGTCCGGTCTTTTTGTCTACATCTATGTTCAGATTTCCACCGATGAGGCGGACAGTAAGAGGCCATTGCGCCCGTCCGGTCGCTACAGCTGCGGCCGCTGCCGCGCATGCTCCGGTACCGCAGGCCATTGTTTCGCCGGCGCCGCGTTCCCATGCACGCATGGAAAGAGTATCGGAAGAATCGACACGAACAAACTCTATATTGGCTTTTTCCGGCCATATTTCATGATTTTCAAGTTCCGGACCAAGATTCTCTACAATGTTGTCATTGAAGTTGTCTACAAATACAACGCCGTGAGGGTTGCCCATAGATATTGCAGTGACTTTCACTTCTCCGGAAGCCAGTTTCACAGGTTCCTCAGTCATTATGTCGCCATCGAATCTCACAGGAATGGAAGCCGGAGAAGTTATGGGGAGGCCCATATCGACTGTTACGTTATCCGTCAAGCCGTCTATGCCGGTATGTACTTCTACGGTCTTGATTCCGCTGAGAGTCTCTACCGAGATATGGCTTTTATTTACTATCTTATTGTCGTAGATGTATTTGGCTACGCAACGTATGCCGTTGCCGCACATCTGTGCCTCCGAACCGTCGGCATTGAAGATACGCATCCGGCAGTCGGCCACTGTGCTGGGAAGAATGGCTATGATGCCGTCGGCTCCGATACCGGTGTGGCGTCGGCTCATACTCACTGCAAGTTGTGGCAGATTGTCGAGCGGGCGCTCCATGCAGTCCACATATACGAAATCGTTGCCGAGACCGTGCATTTTGACGAATTTGATGTTGGCGGGCGTCGGATTCATAAAATGTGTCTTGCTTGCGGGTGAGAAAGCTTCTTTCAGACGCCGCAGGCCTTCAGCGACAATCAGACGCGAGGTGCCGATATTCATGCGCATGAATCCGGCTCCTTCCTGGCCGAAAGACACTCCGTCGCTGAGGGCAAGGCGCCCGCGGCGGATGAGAGTGCCGACAAGCTCCTCCTGTGTGAGATTGAATTTACGGAAGTCAAGCCAGATGGCGAAAGAGGCATCCGGGAGGGTGAAGCCGACGTTGTTAAGTTCGGTTTTAAGGAATGAGTCGGTATACTCAATATTGCCTTGCAGATACTGCTGGGCCTGGTTGAGCCATGCTTCCCCACCGTTGTAGGCTGCCTGTGTTGCAACTATCGCTGCGATAGGAGGAGTGTTGAATTCACTTGCCGACAGCCAGTTGAAAAACGGCTCACGCAATTTTGCCGATTTTATGATTGTCCACGCGCTTACAATTCCCGGAATATTGAATGTTTTGGAAGGTGCTCCGAGGGTCACAGTGATTTCTGCGGCCTCTTCAGATACCGATGCTGTTGGAATATGTTTTTTTCCGTTGAGCATCAGGTCGCTGTATATTTCGTCGGATATAAGGACTACACCGTGCTCATGACATATTGAAGCAACTTGCCGTAAGGTTTTGGCGTCCCATTGCAGGCCGATCGGATTATGGGGATTGCAGAGGAACATCATTGCCGGATGTTCACGGCGTATCAGTTCCGACAGTCCGTCAAGATCCATTCGGTAGCGTCCGGCATCGTCCATGACAAGCGGGTTATTGACAACCTTTCGTCCGTTGCCTTCAATGACACTGTGAAAAGAGTGGTAGACCGGGGGCTGGATGATAATGCTGTCGCCCGGTCTGGTGAAGAAATTTATGCAAAGGCCAAGTCCTTTCTTCAGACCAGGCAGGAAGGTTATCTCATCGTTGCTGACTTTCCATTCATGGCGGCGCATCATCCAGGAAGATATACTTGTCCAGAAAGTTTCGGGAACGGTGGTATAACCGAGCACACCATGATCGAGGCGGTGGCGTAGGGCTTCAAGAATACATGGGCATGCTTCAAAATCCATGTCCGCAATCCAGAAAGGCAGCAGATCGCAACTACCGAATTTAGTCGCCATTTCCTCAAGTTTTGTGGAACAGGTGTTGTGGCGGTCGACTACACAATCGAAATTATAGCTAACAGTGTTCATAGATTTCATAGATTACAAAGTTAGCTATAATTTTTCGATTCCTGTCTGCTTAACCATAAAAAGGTGAGTCCAACTTTTTGAAAGGCATAGGTTGAAAGGCATAGGTTAGCTTTGGATAAGTGTCTACCTGTTAGTCTTATTTGTTCGTGGTCAAGTGATTTTATCAACGGATTCTTATAAACGATGACATGATGTTGAACCTCGGTGGCAATGTCGTGGTTTTTCTATATACGGTGTCCAATTGGCGAAAATTGAACGATTTTTCTGCCAAATATTTGCATGGTGCCGGAATTATGGATAAATTTGTGATATGAAAAAGTTTTTAACTCTTTTTCTTCTGCTCGCGATTTCTTTTGTCGGCTTTGCCGACGCAGTGCGGAAGGAAACTTATATTTATAATATAGCCGAGAGCGACACGCTCCGCATGGACGTTTACCGTGCGGCCACAGATGAACCTGCTCCGGCAGTTATTTTCGCTTTTGGAGGCGGTTTTACAGGCGGCCACCGCGACGATGCCCGCTATGTGCCTTTGTTTGAGTTTCTTGCGAATAATGGAATAACGGCAATTTCCGCTGACTACCGCACCCTGCTCAGCAATCTCAATTCCGGGATGCTGAGTTCGTTTTCGTATATGGCCGACAGGCTGATGGACGCTATAACATGCGCGACAACCGATTATCTTACAGCTACGGGCTACGTACTTGCAAAGAGCAGCGAATTGGGCGTGAATCCCGGCTTGCTGTTCGCATGCGGTTCCAGTGCTGGCGCAATCACGGCTTTGCAGGCAGAATATGAGTTGTGCAAAAGCGCCGGAGGAGTTGCAGGATTCCCTCCTGTTTTCAATTACGCCGGTGTGATTTCTATGGCAGGGGCTATCTGCAGCGACGGTGCTCCTGAATGGGCACGCACTCCTGCGCCTATGCTTCTTTTCCACGGCGATGCCGATAGCAATGTGCCATTTGTTGATGCTACTGTACACGATATTGGTCTATGGGGTTCAGAAGCTATCAGCAAGAGTCTCTCCGAAAAGGGTGTGAACCACTGGTTCCATATTTTCAAAGGCGCCGACCATTCTGTGGCTATATCGCCCATGATATCCGACTGTGGCGAAATTCTCGATTTTATCCATGCCGTTATGGCGGCGAAAGTTAATATGGTAAGGACGGTGGAAACTGTCAGAACCGACGAATATCAGACTCAATTCACTCTCGAAGACTATATCAAGGCCAATTTCAGGTAATATTCTTTTTCCAGCGTTGGGTTGCTTTGTCTTATGAAATTATTATCCGGAATAACAATGCTTGCGGCAGCCGTAGCAATTCCAGCTACGACAGCATACGGCGTCGATTTCGATTATACTGCAACGGTTATCGCCAATGCCTCGTCCGGCGAACACGCACCATATATGTTGGGGTCGTGGAATTCGGGCCGTGTAACAGGTGCCACCGGAGCGTGGCTCGACGGACAGTTAGAGAAGAAACTCGACCTTGAAAGACGCTTCAGCTGGAGCATCGGTGCAGAATGTATTTTCGGCTATGGCTCGCAAGCACAGTACAAACGTTTCGACGACGGCAAATGGACTCTTTCTGGCGTGCGTCAGGCGCCTGCACGGCTCATTCAGATGTTCGGACAACTTAAATACAGAGGGGTGTACCTGCTGGCCGGCATGAAGGAAAGACATTCGGGGATTGTGGACGATTATCTTTCCTCCGGCGACCTTACCCGAAGTAACAATGCCAGACCTATCCCGGGAGTGTCGGCAGGTTTCATCGACTTTCAGAATATACCTCTTACAAACGGTTGGGTGCAGATCGAGGGAGAAATAATGTACGGCAAGTTCATGGACGACGGCCTGCGTGAGAAAACTTTCAACTATTATTCCGGCCTGTTCTGCACGGGTAACTATTACACCTATAAGCGCTGCTATTTCCGCACAAAACCATCGATGCCATTCTCGGTTACCGTGGGTATGCAGTCTGCCGGAGAGTTTGCCGGCAAAGCGCGCTACTACCGTCGTGGCCTGGTTACACGTGAGGAAGACCGCAAGTTCCATATCAAGGACATTATAGACATGTTCTTCCCGATTGAAGGTTCCGGCGAGGGATACTATAAAGGCAACTCGCTTGGTTCCTGGGATTTAAAGGCTCGATATAATTTCAATAACGGCAGCACGCTAACGGCATATTTCGAATGGCCGTGGGAGGATGGCTCGGGCATAGGCAAGATGAACGGATGGGACGGTCTGTGGGGCCTGCAGTATACTTTCCCGGAAAGCTGTCCCATTGGCAATGTCCTTGTGGAATATTTCGATTTCACCAACCAGTCCGGACCGATCCATTACGCTCCTGCCGACAATCCAGGAAGCTCCATAACTGAAGGCCTTACCGGAGGCGATAACTACTACAACAACGATTTTTATGGTCCGTACTCCAACTACGGTATGAGCATAGGCTCGCCGTTCGTACTGTCGCCGCTGTACAATCTTAACGGCCTTCCAGGATTCGAGCATAACCGAGCCCGTGGCGTACACGTTGCCTTAGAAGGATATATGGGTTCGGAACTGTCGTATATAGCCAAGTTCAGCTATCAGAAAGCCGGTGGCACTGGGCGTATCCCTTCGATAATATTGCTTTCCGATACTTCACTGATGTTCGGTCTTCGCTGGATGCCGACTTACAAACTTCGGGGGCTGTCCGTACGGGCGAATGTGGCTATGGATACGGGAGGTTTACGAGGTTCTAATGTGGGCTGTATGCTCTCTTTTTCATATACAGGCAATTTCACTTTAGGCAGAAAATGATTAAGAAAGAAATAACTCTCGCTGTCGTCTCTATTTTTATGTTGCTGACATGCGGCTGTACGCAAAACAATGGCAATATAGGGAAACTGTTCGGCTCATGGTCGCTTATGGAGTTGACCGAGGATGGTACTGTTCTGCCTTTGCCAGACGGAGCTCAGGGTGCTATATTGAGTTTCCAGAGTAATATTGCGCGTTTCCTCCTTATTTTCAACCCAGAGGACAGCCGCCATTGTCTGGCAACCTGGTCGCGCATAGACGACAAGTTAGTTTTAGATTTCAACAATTACAGCGACGATACACCTTCCGGAACCGGTGCTTTCGCGCCTCCCTACTGGCTCCACATGACGGAACTGGAGGAAACTTTGCTGATAACCAGGCTTGATGGCGGACATCTCGATATGGTACTCACTTCGCCGGAAGGAAAAGTCCTTGTCTATAAATACATACGCACATGGTAGAAAAAGAAAAAAAGGTACTTGTTACCGGCGCCGATGGTTTCATCGGTTCGCATCTTACCGAGGCTTTGCTTGCCAAAGGATATTCGGTGAGGGCGCTTGCTCAATATAATTCGTTCAACAACTGGGGTTGGCTCGAGGATGTAGCGGAAAGTCCTGGTCTGGAGATTGTATGTGGCGACGTGCGCGATGCCGCTTTCTGTCGCGAACTGTGCGGCGGCATTGATACCGTATATCATTTGGCTGCGCTTATTGCCATTCCGTTCAGCTATGTGGCTCCGGAGAGCTACGTGGATACGAATATCAAAGGAACTCTCAACATGTGCCAGGCTGTGCGCGACGCCGGTTGCCGTCGTCTGCTGGTTACTTCTACAAGCGAGGTGTATGGCACGGCGAAATATGTGCCTATCGACGAAAAACATCCCCGTCAGCCACAGTCGCCATATTCTGCAACTAAAATTGGCGCTGACGCCATCGCTCAGAGCTTCTATAATGCTTTCGAGTTGCCGGTGGTTACGGCGCGTCCGTTCAATACCTATGGTCCGCGCCAAAGTGCGCGTGCCATAATCCCGACAGTTATAACCCAGATTGCATCGGGATGCCGACAAATCAAATTAGGCGATCTTACGCCGACACGCGATTTTAACTTTGTAACCGATACTGCCGCCGGGTTTATCGCTCTTGGCGAGACTCCGGGTCTCGAAGGACGCGACATAAATATCGCCACTGGCCGCGAGGTGTCGATGGGCGAGATAGTTGCCACGATACAACGACTTATGGGGGTCGATGTAGAAATTGTATGCGATGCTCAGCGCCTCCGTCCGGCCAACAGCGAGGTGAACCGTCTTTGTGGCGATAACTCGCTGATTGAATCGCTTACATCCTGGCGTCCGCAACATACCCTGGAGGACGGCCTGCGCAAGACAATCGACTGGTTCTGTCAACCTGCAAACCTTGCCAAATACAAGCCTGACATTTATAACCGATAATAAAAAAATCCGGCAAACAGCCGGATTTTTAGTTTGTGTTCGGAGACGTTATCGTACGTATTCCTTGCTCACTTTGTTGCCTCGGCGGACAATGTAAATTCCTGGTCCGGGATTCCGCACCTGCACGCCCTGCAGGTTATAGTATATCGGATCCGCATGCCCTTCCTCTGTATCGATTTCAACGTTCTCTATCCCTGCCGGAGTGTCGACTGTGAAGCGGAGCAGGGCTCCGGCGATGGCACCCGTTGTAAGATTGTTGAATTTGCCGGTGCAGTTGTAAACATAAATGTCCGCACTGTTGCTGTCTACAATTCGGGCGGTGATAGTGTTGTATCCGGCGTTTGCCGACTTGAAATCCCCGTTCTTCCATTCGCCGACCTTGTTTCCGTCAGTATCGAGAACGCAGATGTTCTGGCCGCTGTTGTTGTCGGCGGTTTCGTCGGCAGTGGTGAAGGCTATAGCGAAGTAGCGCTTTCCGCCGAGTTCGAAGGTGTCGAAGCCGTTCAGACGGGAGTAGTTCTCCCAGCCGAGTGCCAGATTGTCGGAGATGATGTCGTTGTCGCGATACATCAGGAATGTGCTGCCGCTTCCTATCCCGAGGTTTTTGGAGTACCAGATGTATGTGTCGTTAATAGGTTTGCCGGTCATTTCTTGAACAGAGGCATATCGCGGCTGTATGGTGGTGCAGGTATTGTTGCTTGCTGCGGCTGTAATATATATTGTGGAAGATAACTCGTTTGTAGCCGTAACATTGTCGAGGTTGCCGTCGCCGGTAAAATGGATTATGTTGGCCTTGTTCATTTCCGAGGAGTCTGATGCCTTTGGTGCCACATATACGTAGGCATCTTTCGTAAGGTCGCCCACCACGCGGCCGATATTGTCGATTCGCGATGCAATAGTCCCGGGGTCGGTTACAAAATGTTTGGCTTTGCCGGTGGCCGGACAGTATACGGTCCAGACATAATAGGATTCTGGAGTTGTGAAGCCGTGCCCTACAAGGAAGTTGCCGGCATCGTCGGTGCTGATGGCCGTGCCGTAGTAGTCGGGCGTGCCGTTTATGGTTTCGGTCAGCGCGGGCAGTTTGTATATGGGCGTGAGGGTTCCGTGCTCGTCAATTTCGGCAATGGACATTGTTTTCATGTCCACCGTGTAGAATTTACCGTTATAGCCGGTGGCAAATCGTACACACGACTGTGATTTGATTGCGTCTGATGAACTCCAGTCGGGTGCCGACTTGTCCCAGCCGTCGTTATAGGCCTGGTTTACGAAGTGCCATACTTCGCTGAGGGCGTTGGGTTCTTCGTCGGAACCAAGCGGGTCGTCGGGTGTGTAGGGCAGCGGCATCATTACTGGAGCGCTGTCGTTGCCGGAGGTAACGTAGGTGCCTCCGTCGTTGACCGTGATATCCACGCCGCAGACGATGTCGCCGAAGGTAACAACGGCGCGTGTTACACCCGCTGTATTGCCGGCGGTGAAGGTTGTGCCGCTCACTGTGCCTAATGTGGGGGCAACGGTTATCGAGAAGCCTTTTATATTTTTATTGACCGGTACACCGTATCTGTTGTATCCGATAACTACAGGAGTGAAGGATTCTCCCGCTGCAAGCTTCACGTTCTTCTGGTAAACTTCGATGTTGTTTATGTGTTCGTCGACAGGCGATGTGGATACTGCGAAGAAGCCGTTGGCAACCGGGCGCAGATAGCCGGTATCGCCGTATGGGACGTTGCGAATACCCAGTGTGTGGTTATATAGCTGCGAGGACCCGCCACCGTCGCATGCCATCGCCGTGTGGCAACCGAGAGCGTGCATCACTTGTCCCAGCGTTTCCATTTTGAAGCCGCTGGATGTGCCGTAGGTCTTTTTCTCGCTGTCGTTCACTTTGCTGAGGCTTGAATATTTGTCGGCCACAAGCAGTATCAGCCGCGAGCGGTCGGCGTTGTAGCCTATGGCTGTGCGAGCCTGTGGGCTGGTGAAGTGGTCGACAACATTTGCGGAGAAGTATTCTTTCGGGGCTACTTCGCCGTCGATAACCAGCATGGAGCAGCCGCCAACCGACTGGATGAAGTCGGTTTCCCTGTCTTTGTGGAATATAATGGGTTTAAGTGAAACCTTGTCGCCAGGCTGAAGCTGGCGCATAAGGTTTTGCGCCCGTCCTATTCCCGAAAGCACATATCCGTTTTCAGGTATGGCCATGTCGCCGACGTTCTCGACGCCCTCCGATGTAATCTCGAATACAGCGTTGTTGGTCTTTATGTCGCCCGAAACCAACTTCATTGTGCATTCGCGTCCCCACTTGTTTGTTCCGGTGGAGGCATTCTCGCTGGTGTAGATAACAAGGAAGTTATCGCCGCGCGTACCGTTAATATGGTAGGTGTACGTTTCTCCTCCGGGAAAAACCATGTACTTGCCGGCTGTAAGATTCTGAAGAATGCGTACGTCCTTGGACCCTGAAACATTTACGAACGATGCCCATTTGGCCCACGAGGCACCGCCTGAGCCATCGTTGTAGTACACTCCGTCTACCATCGAGTGGCTGAGAGTACGTGTGGGCGAGCCAGTCATGTTAAAAAAATCGCTGTTCACGCCTGCGATGTACACACCGTTGCCCTGAGCCGTCTTTCTGGTGCCCATATTGCGGACGTTTTCTTTAAGGTCGCCGTTATCCTGCGCCTGAACGCCGCGAAGTTCGAGTGCCGGATTGTTGAGGTCGATTGTACTATAGTGTACGTTGGTCGTGTAGCTGCTTTTGTTTTCTTGCCACGACATTCGCAGTCCGGTGGAGGTTATGCCCGGACCGGTGGTGGAATGGTAGAGGGTATCCACGGTAAAAGGTGTGTCGCCCACGGTCCATTGCCCGTAGGCACCGGCTGTGAGCACGGAAGCCAGTGCGACGAGCGATAAGAATAGTTTTTTCATGAAATTATAGTAATTGTATTTGTTTGTTGTTTTTAACCTGCGCCCTGCGATGCCGGACGGATGTCGTTGTTGCGGTGTACGTTCATACGTCGGGTGTAGGATCTGTTCCCGTCGGTGATTGTTATCGAACCCTCGGCGATTGTCAGACTGCCTTTTTCGGCATTGAAGCCTGAGGGCAGGCGCAGAATGCCTCGAACACGGCCGTTCTGGTCGCAAATCTGTATTCCTGCGGTGGTGAGTACCCACAGCCAGCCATCGCCGTCAAAAGCCATAGAGTTTATATCCAGGGCAGTATTGTCGATGGTGTGCAGCCAGTAGAATCGCTGTCCGTACTTTCGCTTACCATTGGTGCCGATTATATATTGGTCAAGATAATTACTGCCGGGTATTGCGACAGCAACATGCGCTCCGCCGGGGAAAACAGCTTCTTTGCTTGCAGATACCGCATGCACTTCGCTTAGCGGCGACCAGTCTTCTCCCGGTATAAGAAGTCCTTTGAGCAGACCGTTGCCTGTCTCGCCTGCAGATAGGGCAGCTGGGTAGTCGCGCCACATCCATGTCATCACCTCGGGGAAGATCTGGCTTGAGCGAGCAACGCTGTGGCCACCTTCGGCCCAATCGAAAGCACAGTCGTAACCTGCGAATTCAAGCGCAGACGCCAGTTTCCTGTTCCCCTCGTACCAGCTTCCGAAAATAGGGTTCCATGTGTCCGAAAAGCCGTCCTGCAGGAAGATACGCAGCGGCAGAGGTTCGTGTTTGCGCACTATAGCCTCGATGTCGTTGCCTCCGCGCATAGGTACAAAGGTGCCACAGCCGCTGAATACCTTGCCAAACAGGTCGGGCCGGTGCCATGCGGCGTTGAAGGCAGCGATACCACCGCTGCTGAGACCGAAAATCATTCTGTTCTCCGGCTGACGCGAAAGAACTATACGCCGTCCGTCGGCTGTCTTTGTGGCTTCCACAGCCGGGAACAGTTCCTCTTCCAAAAATTCGGCGAAACGGCTGTCCGTCGCATCGAATTCGTTGCTGCGGTTGTATCGGAGCACGTTGCCGTCCTCGTCTGCAATATATCCGGGCTGAAGAAACACGCTGACGGTTACCGGCATACGCCCGGCGGCCATGAGCGAGTCGATTACTTCCGGGGCATTGCACAGAATTCCGTCCAGTCCAACATACAATGCTGCCGGGGTGGCGCCGTCGTAGGAATCCGGCACTGCGATTTTATATGTGTGTACGGTGCCCGGATATATTTCCGAGCCACGGAGGGTGCCGTCGATTAGTGTGTGGCCGGCGAAGGCTGAAACAGCGAGCGACATGGCGGCAAATAATAAGAAATGTCTCACGGCAGAAGCTATTTAACGTAAATGGGGTCGAGCGCTTCGCGTACTTGCGATGCTACGGCCTTCATGCCTGCTTGCGATGGATGTCCGGCAATCTTGTCGATGTCGTGAAGCTCGATAACCGGTACCCTGTATTTTTTGCATATAACTTTCGACGATTCGGGCACATCACCTTCCAGATCCGAGTTGAGGATAAAATAAATGTCTGTGTCGGGATAGATGGTCCGCATGTTCTGAAGCAGATACGACAATGCAGGACGATAGTTGAACAAGTCGGCGCGACTGAAGTTCTTGTTCTGATATTCGCCAACGGGGACTTTGGCCCAGGCATCGTTGGTGCCACCGAAAATAAGAATGATATCGGGCGTGCCGAGACCGTACATGCGGGCGATGAACGAGCGGTCGGAATAGTCGTGCTTGTGATAGCCGGTAAAGCAGATTGTTGCGCCGGAATAGGAATTGTTGATCCCCAAAGTGTAAGGAGAATCTTCGGCGGTAAGGATTTTCCACCATGTCTGTTCCGGTTTAGTTACATCGTTGCCTTTGTTAGGCTCGGCCTTGTACCATATACGGTTGTTCTTTGGCCAGACGAGGCCTTCGTAAGTTGAATATGAATCACCTAAAACGGACACGATAGGTTTTTCGGCGTATGATGCGACGAATACAAACAGCAGCATTGCTGCCAAAAGCTGTAATCTTGTTTTCATTGTGTTTCTTCGGTTTAAAAATTAATTTTAAGGCACCACAAATTTACTAATAATTTTTGTTATACATCCACTACATTATATTTAGTTTTAATATAACGCATCATTATGTTGGAATTATAAGTTTCTAACCATGATGTCCCCGGGATTTTTATTATTGGGCGACGCTTTCAGATTTTTTTTGCTATCTTTGCACAAAATCTGTCCCATGAAGAATCTGACACGTTGTCTGTTTTGCCTTACAGTCTGTGCTGCCGCCATGTTTGCCCGTGCGGCGGTTGTTGACGAACTTGATTTTCGTCCGCTTGGTGATATGCCGGTTTTGGGAACTCTTGCGCCGGATGCCTCGGTCAAATATACCCGTTTGCCAGACTCGCTTAAAGAAAAGGTGCGCGAAGACCTCTGGAATCTCGGACAGAATTCGGCAGGCATATCAGTACGATTCCGAACCGATTCGCATCGCCTTGCGGCACGGTGGCATTCGCGTCTGAAGTTCAACATGAACCACATGACGGCCACAGGTATCCGCGGTCTCGATCTTTATGTACGCGATGGCGACAAGTGGACAACGCTGAGCAGTGCGCGTCCGAGTTTCAACAGCCACAACAGCACATCGCTCCTGGTGGCCGACATGGAACAGGGGGTGATGCGGGAGTATATGCTTTATCTATCCCTCTACGACGGTGTGGACAGTCTGTTTATCGGTGTGGATTCTTCGGCAGTGGTGCTTCCTCCCGCGCTGAACCTACCTAAGCACGGAAAGCCTATTGTGATGTATGGCACAAGTATACTGCAGGGCGGTTGTGCCAGCCGTCCAGGCATGGCGCACACAAATATACTGCAGCGTGAGTTGGATCGCGAGGTGGTGAACCTTGGTTTCAGCGGTAACGGGCGTCTCGACTATGAGATAGCCCGGCTGATAGCCGACAACGATGTCTCTATGGTAATTATCGACGCGCTGCCGAATTGCAAGGCCGCGGATCTTGACGAAAATCTCGCCGAATTCGTGGCTATCATACGCAGGAAACATCCTGCAATACCAATCGTGCTTGTGGAAAGCCCGATGTTCCCTATTCACCGATTCGACCGCGAGGTACATCAGACTTTGACAGACAAGAATAACCACCTGCGCGCAATTTATCAATGGTTGGTGGACGAGGGGGATCGGAATCTGTATCTTTTTCCGTCGGAAAAGACGCTTGGCAACCTTGTTGAAGGGACTGTGGACAATTATCACTATACAGACTACGGCTTTCAGGCTTATGCCGACGAGCTGCTTCCTGTTATCAGAAAATTACTTAAAGATTAACCAGTATATACATGAAACTACATTCTGTTTTAGCGGCTGGCACCGCAATTATGCTTTCGTGCGCGACCACTTTCGCGCAAAGCCCCAAACGTGAATTCCGTTCCGTGTGGCTTACAACGTATTCAAACATCGACTGGCCTTCCGAAACGGGTACTTCCGCTTCGATGCAGAAACAGCAGAAGGAAGAGCTTATAAAGTATCTCGACGATCATGCCAAGCGTAATTTCACAACAATTCTGTTCCATGTGCGCACTTGTGCGGATGCTGTGTACAAGTCCAGCTACGAGCCGTTCAGCGAATATGTGTCTGGCAAGCGCGGCGTAGATCCGGGCTGGGATCCTCTGGAATTTGTAGTTGAAGAATGCCACAAGCGCGGTCTTGAGTGTTACGCATGGATGAATCCTTTCCGTCTGAGTGCCAACAGCAGGCAGCAACGCAACACTCCAACAGACAAAATGCTGCGCGAGAACGGCTGGATAATCGACAATGGCAAGGGGTATGAGACGTTCAACCCTGCGATTCCCGAGGCCCGCGAGTATATTCTTAATGTAATCAAGGAAGTATATACCAATTACCGTATAGACGGCCTGCTGTTCGACGATTATTTCTATCCTAACGGCATTCCGGAGAACTCTACCGCCGGCGACTGGGCGGATTATATAGCTGCCGACGACGGTACATCTTTCGGTGACTGGCGCCGTGAGAACATAAACAGTTTCATGCGTGATCTGTATGCCCAGATAGCCGAGGACCGTCCCGATCTTGTGTTCGGTCTCAGCCCTGCAGGCATATCGCACAACAATTCCGGTTATCCGGGTGCCGACCCCGCAATACCGGGGACTACCGACTGGCAGTACGGCGATATTTATTCCGATCCTGTGGCATGGCTCTATGACCAGAGCATTGATTTTATTTCCCCGCAAATCTACTGGTTCTGTATTCCGGGTAACAACTCTTATACCACGGCCGCGCCATTCGAGAAATTAGTATCTTGGTGGACGAAGGTGTCGAAGCACTACGACCGTTATATGTATGCCAGTCTGGCACCCTACCGTATGGCCGATGGCGACGGTAAACCCGTGTATAATAACGAATCCCACTGGGCCGATCTTGACAAGCAGATAAAACTTTGCCGTACCTATAACGGCAGCGGCGTCGGCCAGGCATATTTCAGCGCCAAGTATATGGACGGCCCCTTATGCTCGGGCTGGGGTGAATATCTACAGGAAAATGCCTATCAGCAGAAAGCAATTTCGCCCAGAATTACATGGAAAGAGCGCCCGGAGCTTACCAAGCCCGACGCCAAGCGCGAAGATAATGTGATTTCCTGGACACCGGCCGACCAGAGTGGTACTGCTCCGATAATGCGTTATACAGTTTATGCAGTGCCTGCGACAGTAAGCATTAAATCAGCTACCGGTGCCGACGGTATTTCCAATGCATATCTGCTCGATGTAGTTTATGGCGGCAGTTACACCATTCCGGCGAACCGCCGCAGCGGATACTGGTATGCCGTGTGCGCTTTCGACGGCTACGGATTCGAGTCGGAACCCGCTGTTATCGAATATGATCCTACCTTGCGCGAAGAAATTACCAAAGATGAGGCTGCTTATCCCGAAGCCGACGGATTCAAGATCGAGAGTCTGTGGTATCGTGCCGTGAACGGCGCATACAGCTATATCGATTTTCCCGACAGCGGTAATGGCAACCGCGGTGTGGCTATTGCTGGCGCCAGTGTTTTTGTAAGCGGTCGTTCCGACAATTCCGCCGAAGCCGTAGCTACAGTGAACGAATACGATATTGAAACCGGAGAGCTGCTGAACGAGTACAACATCGACTTCCCCGCAGTTGCGTATAAGTGTAACGATATCGTATCCGACAACAACGGGAATCTGTACATAAACAATCTTGTGCTGAACATAAATGCGAATCCGTTGTATCTCTACAGCTTCGACCCTGCTACCGGAGCCACTGCCAAGGTTGCTGAACTTACGATGCAGCAGACTCGCGCTACCAAACGTGTCGACCATGTGGATGTAGAGGACCTCGGCGAAGGACGCCTGCATGTTTATGCGGCTCTTTCGGGCAGCGCCGACATTGTGCGCTGGACTGTTGAGAACGGCAAGACAACCGGTGAAGAAATCATGACGGCCACACAGTTATGCCCGCAGGCTTCGAAAGATTTCGGTATTTCTGCCCGTGTGTTCCATGTTGCCGGTGATACTGTTGTTGTTGATGCCGGTCTTACCTATCCTGCAGAATATGATTTCCAATCCGGTGAATTGATTGCAGGTATCGACTCCGAAGATCTCATTCCCGACGGTGCCACCACTTCCGGCTTTGTTACTTTCGGACCCGATAACAACTTCATGGCTTATCCTGCCGCCGACACCTATGCGGATGGTGGCATACGGTTTAACGTAGTTCGCGGAAACGGCGACGCGTTTACCGATAGCCGCCGCCTGTGGACTCTGACTCCGAACGGTATGGGTGCAAATCATCCGCAGTATATCACAGGTGCCGCACCGGTGGCTGCCCGCACCGTTACAACGGAAAACAGCTGGTATTCCGACGTGGCTTTCCTGGCACCGGGTAACGCTTTGGCTGTGTACAGGATAAGTCCTGCTGAACAGGACGCCGTCGAAGAAGTTGAGGCAGTTGATTACACCGTTATCGGTAGCCGCGCATGGTTCGTCGCTCCGGGCGATGTGCGTGTCTATACTCCTGCCGGACAGCTTGTGAAGTCCGAAAAGAATGTGCTGTCCGTCGAGCTTCCCGAAGCCGTCGGCATTTACATCCTGACTTACAACGGCCAGGCCCTCCGCATCGCCGTCCGCTAAGCCTTTTTCCTGTCGATAATGAAACCTATTACATCTGTTTCGGTATCTTGTCCCAAAGGATATTCCGAATGGAGAGAACAAATAGAGTCGTTGATTGAGTCTTCAAAACTCAATGCTGCACTTCATGTCAATACTGATTTATTGAGCCTATATTGGAAGATTGGACATGATATTCTTGAAAAACAAGAACAACAAGGTTGGGGCAAACAGATTATAGATCAACTGTCTTCCGACCTTTCAAAAAGATTTCCATCAGACAAAGGTTATTCAGTGCGCAATCTTCACTATATGAGAAGATTTGCAGAGGAATATCCTGATTTTCCATTTCTGTAAGTACCTCTTGCAGAATTTGGGTCGCTTCCGATTTCTCAGGACGCTATCTCAGAATTGGCTGTCAATGGCGATATTGTACAGGTACTGCTAACTTCAATCAGCTGGTTTCACCATATATCGTTGCTCCCTAAAATTAAGGATAAAGCAGAAAGAGTATTTTATATTCTTGAGACGGCGAAAAATGGTTGGAGCCGCGACACAATGTTGAGTAAGTATTCCTCCAATTATATCAAAGCAGTAGGCAAGGCGATAACGAATTTCAAGACAACTCTTCCTGCTGTGCAGTCAGATTTGGCCAAATATGCGTTCAAGGACCCTTATGTTTTCAGTTTCCTTGGCACAATGTCAATTCAACATGAACGCGACATTGAAAATAGTCTGGCAGAAAAAGTTACTGATTTTCTGTTGGAGATGGGTCGTGGTTTCTCTTATATCGGTAGACAGTATAATGTGGTAGTGGATGGAGAAGATTATTATATCGATATTCTCATGTATCATGTCAAGCTGCATTGTTATGTGGTCGTAGAGTTGAAAGCTGTTGAATTTATTCCGGAGTTCGTTAGCAAACTAAACTTCTACATATCAGCTGTTGATGAATACGTTAAATCGCCACAGGATAATCCGACAATCGGATTATTGCTTTGCAGGGACAAAAGCAATAAAAAGGCTGAATTTGCGCTGCGAGGGTTCCACAACCTATGGGTATAGCTCAATATGAGACTGAAAAACTGTTTAATGAAGTAGCATCATCATTGCCTACAATAGAGGACATTGAAAAAGAAATAGATGATTCCGATAACTCCACGGTTATAGATAAATAGTTTTATTCCCGCTCAGCCTTCTTCTTCCCGCGCAGCGGCGGGAACATTTTGCGCACGTGAAGCAGCCAACCTTCCACATTGTCGCCCACGACAACCAATGTCGTGGCAGTGAGAATGAGAACGGCACCGGCTATCTCGCGTGCGCTGATTGTCTGTCCGAGGGCGAATACGCTCAGAAGAACGGCGGTTACCGGTTCCATTGCACCAAAGATTGCCGTCGGTGTCGGGCCGATAAGATGTATAGCCTGCGATGTGCAGAATAGCGACAGCACCGTTGGAATAATGGCCAGCGCGAGCAGATTGCCCCACTGCGGCAGTGTGGCCGGAGCGATGAGAGGATTGCCGAAAGGTATCATTGCAAGGAATACCAGGCTGCCGAACAGCAGCACGTAGAACAGCAGCTTGATTGTCGGGATACTGCGTATGCGTTCCGATACGTTCACCATTACGATATATATGGCGTAGGTGAGTGATGAAAGCATTACCAGCAGCACGCCCATAGGGCTGATGGCCGTTCCGTCGCCGGTGCGCATCAGCAGATACAGGCCGCCGAGCATTATGGCGAGACACAGCCCCGTAATGGCCTTGAATTTTTCATGAAAGAAGAACACCATCAGCAGCGCCACCATCACGGGATAGACAAAGAGCAGGGTAGAGGCCACGCCGGAGTTGATGTAGTTGTAGCTCTCGAAAAGGCCGAGCGACGACAGCGCCATGATAATGCCGAGAACACCCACGGGCATAATGTCGGCTTTTTCCAGATGCAGGGTACGCCCGCGCATAAACGTCAGCGCGGCCAGAATCGGAAGCCCGAGAATATAACGGAAAAACAGGACGGAGTTGGGGTTGAAGCCGTCCTGATACAGATGTATTGCAAATAACGGGTTGGTGCCGTAGGCCGCCGCGGCCAGTGCAGCCAATAGATATCCTTTGAATTTCATAGCGGCTGCAAAGGTAGTGATTTTTTTCGGCTACGGCGGTCCTTTGCCGCCCGTTTTAATTGCCGCTGCGGTATGCCGAGGCACGTGCACGAGCGGCGGAGAAAACGCCTGTCGCCACGAGCGATGTTATCGCCGCCATGCCGAGCCAGCATAGCGTGGACGGCAGCATGGAATATGTCTTGGACAGGTCGCCGAGCAGATTCCCGATTATGTTCATCATCTTAGGCATCAGCAGGGTACATGCCACGCCCGAGACGAATCCGGCGAGAAGCGCGGCTGAAACCGCAAACCGGTTGGCATGTTTCTGCTGCTCCGTTATCTGCCGCAGCGTCTCCACGGCGTCGAGGCGGCTGTCCAGCTGCCGCATGAAATCGTCCTCTGACGTCAGCGCGGGCCGAAAATCGCTGAAAAGCTCGCGGATGTCATTATCATTGTCGTTTTGTTCCATTTTTTACATATTGTTGTTCAGCGCCGTTTTCAGATGCACACGTCCGCGGGTAAGTATCTGTCTGACGTTGGGTATGTTGATGTCGAGAATCTTTGATATTTCTTCGGTGGAATATCCTTGAAGATAATAAAGACCGATAGCCATTCTTTCACGCTCCGGAAGTCGGGCCATAGCGTTATATAGAGCCTGATAGCGGAAAGAGTCGTCGGCTTCCTCGGCGGCTGCATGCTGTAAGGTTGCCGGAAGCTCGCACTCGTGCCGGGGCCGTCGCCTGTGCGACATGAATTCGTTGCATGCAATGCGATGAATCCATGTGGCGAACGACGACTGGCCCCGAAATGTGTCGCAAGCAAGATAGGCTTTCATGTAACTTTCTTGCGCGATGTCGTCGGCCAGTGCGGTGTCGCCGGCGCACAAAGACACAAGGAAGCGCCGTAAGCCTCCTTGTGTCGCCCTCACTTCTAATGAAAACTCTTGGCGAGTCATTAGTTTTCCAATTCCTTTTTCATTTCATTGTATTCCCGTTCCTCTGCTGCCAGGTTCTTATAGCCGAACAGGAAAGAGATAAAGAATGCCAAACCTACTCCGAAAAGTATAGTGCCAGCGGTAACCACTTCCACTATATCATACAATGTCTCGCGCGGATCGAGTGAGAGTATGCTTACTGTAGCAATGGCTATTCCTGTGAAAGCGCATGCGCACGCAGCGAAGAGGCGGTTGCTGAGGCGTTGGCGCGGTGTGCGGATGTTGCCGTTGTTGCCGAGCAGTTTAGCCAGGCGGTTGATATCTACATTGTCGCTATGTTTAAAAGCCTCCATGATAATCTGGCTTTTCTGTTTCTGTTTGCGTACCTGCGCCCAGGAAACGATGCCGACGATTGCGATGGGTAGAACCACACATATAAAGATAGGAACGAGAATAGCAACGAGTTCTTTCATAACAGAGTAATTTAAGAGTTTTGTTTAAAATTTAATTTGCAACATAGACGTTCACCGCGGACGAAATGTGACAGCCTCTTCCGAATATTTTCCAAAGTTAGCGAAAAAAATACACTTTTTATTTTTCGAACTCCCGTGGCTGTGCAGTTGTTATTAATAATAAAAATTCCATCGCTTATGCTTACCGCGAAAGAGAGATACTGGACCGCAGACAGAATTATGAAACTGCTTATCGGCGTGGTGATAGCCACAGCCATTATCCTGCTTATCCGTTACCTCAGCAATGTGCTTCTGCCGTTCTTCGCGGCATGCTTCATTGCCTATCTGCTGCAACCGGTGGTAGACTTCAACCACCGCCTTGTGCGTATAGGAGGCCGCACGCTTCCGGCTATACTCACAATAGTGGATGTAACAGTGGTTATTGCACTGGTGATATATCTGTTTCTGCCCTCGGTGGTATCGGAACTGGATATGCTCAGCGGTATCATCAGCGAAGTAACATCAGGCAAACGTCCCGTACCGAAAATATACGACAATATTATCGAGTTTATCGATCACTATTTCCAGTTAGATAACATAAAATCTGTTCTTTCGGGCGAACATTTCGAGACTCTGCTCAACAAGGGATCTTCGCTTATCGAAGAGTCTCTCGGCCTTGTGCTGCATGCACTTTCGTGGTTGCTGATGCTTGTGTACATTCTGTTTATTCTTATCGACTATCCGTGTATATGCGAAGGATTCAAGATGATAATTCCGCACAAGTTCCGCCGTCAGGGTATTGCCATTGTCCACGATGTGGAGGACAGTATGAACCGATATTTCCGAGGACAGGGACTGGTGGCGACATTTGCCGTGGTGTTCTATTGTATCGGTTTCTCCATTGTGGGGTTGCCGCTGGCCATACCGATGGGACTGCTGGTGGGAATACTGTACATGATTCCGTATTTCCAGTATGTAACGCTTATTCCGGTAGCGATAATAGCCTTTATTTATTCTCTCGGAGGGCATGTCGAATTCTTCCCTCTTATGGGTAAATGCCTCCTGGTATATGCAATCAGCCAGTGTATATGCGACTATATCATAACGCCGCATGTAATGGGACGCGAGATGGGTATGAATCCTGCCATAATACTGTTGTCGCTCTCGGTATGGGGCAGCCTGTTAGGCATTATCGGAATGATAATAGCACTGCCGATAACCAGCCTGCTTATGTCCTACTACAAACGCTATATCAGCGAGCCACAAACAAGGCGAAAAGTCTCGTGATCCGTACAATGTTCCGCTGTCGGGCACACTAACGGATAAACTAAAGATCTGGTTACTTATTGTATCATCAACGATGCTGCTTCCAGTTCGAGGAGCATACGCTTGGTATTGATACCTCCGCCATAGCCGGTGAGTGAGTTGTCGCTTCCGATAACGCGATGGCATGGAGCGAAAATTGAGATGGAATTGGCTCCGTTGGCGTTGGCCACGGCGCGCACGGCTTTAGGCATGCCGATTCTCCGGGCTATTTCGCCATAGGAAACAGTATGTCCGTATGGAATATTCAGCAACTCGTTCCATACCGTTTTCTGAAAGTCGGTGCCTACAAACATAAGTGGTATTGTGAAGTCGTGCCGACAGCCAGTGAAATATTCGTCGAGCTGTGCTGAGGCAAGTCGCAGTATTTCCGAATCTCCTTCCGCAAAATCCGCCTTAAGTTTTGTTTTCAGGCGTTGGTCTATCAGGTTGCGGTGTTTTTCTACTTGCCAGTCGCATAGGCATAGTTTGTCGCCGTACGAACCGAGTTTTAGCAGTCCGCATGGCGAAATATAATGTTTTACGGTTATAATATTCATAAGTGTAGCCAGATGTAAAAACTAAAAGCCGGGGAGGAATCTCCGGCTTTATGTTCTGTAGGTTGGCTGTAATCAATAATTCTCTGCTTTGATCTCGAAGAAGCTGCGCTTGTGTAGGCAAGTGGGGCATACCTCGGGAGCCTTTTTGCCGATGTGGATATGGCCGCAGTTACGGCAGATCCATACTGTGTCGCCTTCACGGGAGAAAACAATGCCTTCCTCAATGTTCTGCAGCAGGCGGCGGTAGCGTTCCTCGTGATGCTTTTCTATGGCAGCTACCGCACGGAAGCGGTGTGCGATTTCGGGGAAACCTTCTGCGTCGGCATCCTCGGCCATCTTGGCATACATATCGGTCCATTCGTAATTTTCACCTTCGGCAGCAGCCTTCAGATTTACCATAGTATCCGATACTTCGCCTCCGTTGAGGAGTTTGTACCATAGTTTGGCATGTTCTTTTTCGTTGTTGGCAGTTTCCTCGAAGATGGCGGCTATCTGCTCGTAACCGTCTTTGCGGGCTTTTGATGCAAAATATGTGTACTTGTTGCGTGCCATTGATTCGCCTGCGAAAGCCTCCTGGAGGTTACGCTCGGTCTTTGTTCCTTTTAAGTCTTTCATTTGTTTGTATTTTAATGATAGTTTATATGTTTTAGTTTGTTTTACCGCTGCATTCCGGACATAGCCCTTTATAAAAAACATTTATGTTGTCGCACTTGAAATCGTCGGGGACACAGAGGCCGGAAATATCGAGAGGAATATCGAAAATACGCCGGCATTGCCGGCACATGAAGTGTGCGTGCGGTGTGTACTCTGCGGAATCGTATCTGGTGGAGTCGGGCGATATATCTATATCGTTGATTAGTCCTTTTTCCGATAGAAGTTTCACACAACTGAATACTGTTGTCCGGGATAGGAGGGGATTCTGCTTGTGCAATACGTCATATATTTCGTCGGCAGTTGGATGACTCGTGCACGATGAAACATATTCGAGTATTGCAAGTCGCTGTACCGATGGTCTGATACCGGCGTCGGCAAGCATATTCAGAAGGCGGTTCCGGTTGACGTTTGTATCCATGTAGCAAGTCTTGATTTGTATTGAGTACAAAGTTATATTAAATATGCGGCAATTCCAAACTAATTAACGTTTTTTAGAATAAAAATAACTCCTGAATCTGTAAGTGGCTGAGTTGGAATCTATAAATAACAGGTCTTGACGCATCTGTTGCCTATGATACAAATTTAAGACCGATAATTGATGCGATAAGCGTGAAGATAAAAAACAAACGCCATAAAGTCACCGGTTCATGGAAAAATAGTATGCCGATCAATACGGTTCCGACGGCTCCGATGCCTGTCCATACTGCATAGGCAGTGCCTATCGGCAGACTTTGTGAAGCTTTTGCCAACAATCCCATACTTAAGATAGTAAACGTAAGAAATCCTGCTATCCACCCCCACCATGCGAGGCCTTCGACGGATTTTGCCCGTCCGAGGCAGTAAGTAAAACCGACTTCACAGAGGCCGGCGACAATAAGAAGTATCCAATTCATAATTGAATCCAAAATTGAATCCGAACCTGTTTGAGGGCTGCAAGTAATCGACTTGTCGTTTGCGCAAGCAAAAATTCTCGGCGACTCCTTTCAAGGTAGCTAACGCAAAATTACTCAAAAAGTACGTGATATTCAATAGTTAACTGCAAAAATATCGCTTGAATGGTAATTTTAGGGAAACTTGTAGCTGGCGAAACCTGGAATTATTATTTCGCTACATTGGATAACATTATGTGCGTGTAAATTCTTCTTATCAATGCAGTGTCGGCAGAAATAATCTGGAAGTTGCCGCTTTCAATACGGCAGTTTATCTGCGGCGCCATAATAATTGAATCGTTGAATACAAAACCGATGCGGTGCCCTTGAAGCCGTTCGGTTGCGTCGGCAAATCTTTTAGTCGCCGCCGGATCTAATTTGCCATCGATAAACAGTGTCCCGGTGCTTGAGTTAAGCGAAACTCTTTCAAAATCAGGGACGGTAACTATAGGCTTGCCTATAATTACATCGTCGGGATAATCCCCGACGGCGTAAAATCCATTTATCTTATGCGGTGTCGAACAGGACGACAGCATGGCAAGCAGCAGGATAGTGAGATATTTCATGGGAAAATTAAATATGTTGCCACACGATGGTTGTTATCTTTTTGGAAAGGTCTCGGAAATCTGTCTGGCTACACGTTTGATAGCGCCATTCAAATCGCCCGCATGGGTGAAACCTAAACCATAAGCACCACGGCACGACGCCACAGGCCGCCCTGTCATATAATCAATGAAATTGACTGTAACAATGGCTTCGTTATCATTCTGGTTTACACCATATTTGACTAACAGCAGCTTTCCCTGCTGCTGGGGCGTAAGTTCATAGATACGCAGATCGCTGATTAGCTGTAGTCGTGAAGATTCCACGGCATCGAACAGCAGAATCTCATATTCCATCAATTCGGCGGGAATATGGTAGGTTTCATTATTTATTATCGAGGCGTATTCGTATTTGGCGAGACTTACATTACCGGAAACTGTCGATTTTGATGTAGTGCATCCGGCGAGCACAATCATTATGATAGAAAGAAGAAAAATTTTTAATTGGTTATGCATAATCTTCTGAAATTTAGGAATAGGAGGATACAATCATATAAATTTAATCATTTTTTCTCTGTGTGCTGCCGTTTGTTTTGCCAAATTCCGTCTTATACGGCTTAGATGATTCGGTGTAATCAGCAGAAATGAGGCTAAATCTTTCAGGGATACACTCTCTACTATCTGAGGATGCTGTTCGCACAATGTAATATAGCGCTGTCGCGGAGATTTGCGGTAGAGATTCAGAATCCGCATATAAAGCATTTTGAACAGCGATTTGTATTCGTCGCGCAGCGATGGCGAGAGGAAATTCTTAAAGGAATTCAGCGGTATGCGCAAAATCTCGCAGTCGGTTCCGGCAACGGCAGATGTATGGGATGGTTCGCCATGTAGTGATGAATGGAAATCGGTGATGAACTGGCCCGGAAAAGCGAAATTCACCACAGCCTCATTTCCCGAATCATCAAGGATGGTAATCTTGAAATATCCGGACACAATAAGGCCTGCATAACGCGCTACCGAACCTTGCTGGATAAAACTATCGCCTTTCTTATAATGACAAGGAGTTCCTTCTTCGCGGCAAAAAACAGTGGCGGCCGTGAGATCCAGAAAGTCAATATAAGAGTTGAACTGTGCCATATTTGCAAAGTTAGCTACATAAATCAGAAATACATAACTTTGTAGTACGACCGATACGGATTGTTCACATCTTTTAATAATTGAATATCGTCGATTTTGGTCATATTCAGTCTTATTATATAGAAGCATCAAATAGCACGGAAGCATGTTTAAAAAAACAAGACGCCATCTGCCGGTCAGGGTAATCGAGGAAAATCTCGACTACCTTGTCCGTTTCGCGTTTTATCGGACAGGTAATCGGACCGTCGCCGAAGATATTGTTTATGATGCTGTTCTGAGATTCTTGGAAAAGAAGCCTGAAGATATTAAACCGGAGAGCGTCAGGCTTTATCTGTTCAGGATAGTTTATAATCTTTGTCTTGATAAAGCCAGAACTGAGAAAAGAGGCGAGATACCGGTTGACGGATTAGATATAGAGGACACAACGGACGATATTCTCGATCTTGAGGAAGCCGACCGTATAAATGCTTGTCTGGATAGCCTTCCGCAAAGAGAAGCTGACATAATAAGAATGAATGTGGTTGACGGACTGTCGTTTGTTGAAATCAGTTGTATTCTTTCCATTCCACAGTCAACGGCAAAATCCCGGTTTAAATCTGGGATGGATAAGTTAAGGAAATTATTCATTGACGATAAAATGTCATAGCATGGACGATTATAAAAAAATAAAAGCGTTGTTGACCCCACATCGTGATATAAAAGCGTCGGAAGAATTACGTCGGCATGTGCATGGCGCACTTGCAAGAGAATATAGAAACCGAATTACAAGGAAATGGTTGTTAAGAGTAATCAGCCTGAGTACGATCGCTGCGATTCTCTTTCTTGTCTTTATACCTTCGGGTATGTCAGCCAAAGATTTTCTTTACGAGGCGATTGACGTATTAGGAGATGAAGATAATATTGAAATGTATGTAGATATCAGGACCCGGTCTGTAGAGAATTTCGGATATATAGACATTAACGAAGATTTTGTCGCTCATCATATAGATATTGCCGTGGCCGACTCTTTGCTAAAATGGAGAATCGACAAAGGCGAACGTGTCGCTACCGGTAACGGCCACGACATTTATACATGGATGCCGGCGCTCAAACTGGGATTTCATCTTGGCAATGCCGATAAAGAAAATGTTCTTGGATATCTTGCGAGTCTGCTGATGCCGCGGGAGATTCTGGAAAACGAATTAAAAAAGTGCATTAGCGGTAGCGATGCGGAATATAAAGTAAACAGAAGCGGGAACGAGATTGTCCTTACTGTTCACGCGGCGCCACAAGGCAATTTCGATAATCCATATCTGCTCAACACTTCCGTTGCGGAATCTGAAAATATCAGAAGATATGTCGTTGATGCTGATTCAAAAAGGTTGAAAAGTGCCACAGTAAGTGTGATTTCAGGAAATCGTGAGATTAATGTGCTTAAAATTTCTGCCATCGGTTATGGCAAACGGAAAGATAATATATGCTCGCTTGCCGAAGGCATAAGATTTATAGAAACTGAGAATCAGCCGGATGGATTGTCGGGTCTGACTGCCGAAGAGGTTGCCGGTACTGTGCTGAACGCTTTCGCCGAATGGGACAATTCTATACTTGATCAAGTGATGCTGCGGGAAATCTCGGATGCGGCATATCGGGAAAAATTCAGGGACTCCAGACTGGTTTCCATAGGCCGGGCTTTTGTTTCTGGCAGCGGTAACTCGATTTTTGTCCCGTATACATTGGAACTTCGGGACGGAACATTGCAACGCCACAACTTAGCCATGCAAAAGACCGGTTCCGGTGGCTGGATTGTCGTCGGCGGTTTATAAAAATAACAGCTAAATAATTGCAATATGATGTCATTAAAGTATTTAGTGGCAGGGCTATCGCTCTGCCTGACTTTCCGCGCTCTTTTTGCCGCGACAGACACTTATGAGGGAACGGTAAGGGATGATTCCGGTAATTCTCTGGAGTTTGCCAATGTAGCATTGTTGTCCCTTAACGATTCCACATTGGTTAGCGGGGCCGTTACCGATGCTGCCGGTCGATTTATAGTTGCCGGAAATGGGAGTCCGGTATTTGTCCGGATCTCGGCGATGGGTTTTGAGGACAATATGATAAATAATCCGCGGCCAAACCTTGGAGATATAATACTTGCCCCGGCATCATATATGCTTGGCGAGGTTGTTGTAAAAGGCTCGCAACCCGTTGCAAAGATAAAAGGAGACGGCCTGCAGGTGGCGATATCAGGTACATATCTTGCCAACACGGGTACGGCTCTCGAGCTTCTTGGCAAGATACCTTTTGTAACCAGAACCGGCTCGGAAATCGAGGTTCTTGGCAAGGGCTCTCCATTGATATACATCAACGGCAGACAGGTCAGGGATATATCGGAACTTGATCAGCTTTCCTCGGTTCAGATTAAAAACGTTGAGGTTATTACCAATCCGGGCGCGCGTTATGCCTCCACTGTCAACTCTGTAATCAAAATAACCACAGTCGCTTCTGTAGGCGAAGGGTTCTCGTTCAATAACCGTACAACAATCGGATACAAGCGTTATGCGTATCTTTTCGAGCAGGTCAATTTCAATTGGCGTAGAAAAGGCTTCGACCTTTTCTGCTTGTTGAATTATGAAAACTATAGAGAACGTCCGGCATTTTCTAATACAACTTTCCGATATCTCAAAACTTGCGTGGTCCGGCAGAACAGTATGGGGCACGATTTTGCAAAATATCCGGTTCATCAAGGAAAGATAGGCTTGAATTATAGTGTATCGGCACATAATCTTGGTTTTTATTATGATTATACGTTCAAACCGTCTGCAATAAGGGGAACGTCGCAGACACATCGCTACATTGACGATATTTTCCAAGAGACTATTGAGAATCGATCGGCTATGAAGCGTCATGACAGACAGCACTTGTTTAGTGCATATTATTCGGGTGAAATAGGGCAATGGCAACTTTCCGCAAATTTTGATGCACTGTGGCAGATAAACGATCGCCACAATGCCGAAAATGAGATATCTACCGTCAATCCGGCGCGTGATTTTACGACAGACAATGATGTATGCAACCGCCTGTTTGCGGGAAACGTCATGGCGTCTTTTCCTGTATGGAAAGGAGATTTCAGATTCGGAGCCGAAGTGAGCGATATACTTCGAACCGACAGATATTGCGGTGATACCGATTATATTGCTGACAGCGATATAAGGATAGCCGAGACAACTGCAGCTGTGTTTGCGGAGGCGGAACAAACTTTTGGTCCGCTTGCGGTAAGCATGGGGCTGAGGTGGGAATATACCGATTCCAGATATTGGCAATCTTGTCAGTTCAGCGACGTCCAAAGCCGCAAATATCATAATCTTGCACCGTCGGTTTCTTTGTCATTCCCGACAGGTGATGTAAAGGCTCGTGTATCGTATATGAGAAAGACATCCCGGCCTGCATTCGAGCAACTTAGTTCTGCCGTAAAATACATAGACAGATACAGCTTTGAAAAAGGCAATCCGAACCTGAAGCCTGTCTACAGGGATTATATTTCCGCTTCGGCATCATGGAGAGACCTTGTATTGGAACTTGAATACTGTTACACAAAAAATTATTTTATGTGGCAGACAAAGGAATATCCCGGCAGCAATAATGCCACTTTGCTGACAATGGAGAATATGCCCGGGTTCAATATCTATGGAGCTTATGTAAACTATGCTCCCACATTCTTCGGTTGTTGGCATCCGGCTTTAATGGCAGGCATCAGTGTTCAGAATTTAGGGGTAATACACTCAGGGAGCCTGATTAAATTGAATCGCCCGTTGGGAATATTCAGATTCGACAATGCAATCCGTCTTCCCCGTGATATATGGTTGGATGCAGATTTTGCCGCGAGGACCTCCGGCAACGGCGACAATTACTATATGAAATCCTACTGGCAATGTAATATTGCTCTTTACAAATCGTTCGCCAACGATACTTGGAGTATCAGGTTACAGCTTAACGACGTGTTTGACACTTGGCGTCAGGCAGCAACGCTTTACGATGCCCTGAGCCGTATATCAACGGTGAAGATATATGATACTCGCGACCTGTCGCTCACAGTAAGATACAATTTCAATTCCTCCCGGACACGTTATAAAGGTCGAGGAGCCGGAAATACCGACAAAAGCAGATTTTAAATACGCACCCGATGTCCCGGGCAGGGAAATAATATCAGGTATATTATTTGTTAAGTGTCAAACCGCGTTTTTTTGCGTATATTTGCAGTGATTATAGTTCTGGAGGCTTAATTTATGTAACTTTAAAACCGGATTATATATGAAATCTCTTTTTAAACCGATGTTGCCCGTCATTCTGTATGCAGGCTTTGTTTCCTGTGGAGCTGCAACAAAGGATTCCGCGACAGAGACCACTGTACAGGCGTCTGTTACGGGGAGTATTCTCGCGGATAGCACAGATAATATCGGTCTTATAAACTCGGTATATCGCATATTTGTATTTGCCACAGATGCGGAAGAAAGCGAAATCAGTAATCCGGAAAAGTATTTCTCGGCGAATGCTATTAATAAACTCAGAGAAGATTATGAATTCGATTGCCCGGAAGGACCTTGTTATGCCTTTTACGCCTTGAGAACCGAGGCCCAGGATTCCAGACCCGATTCGGATGGGACCTCTGTGATTCGCAGTATCGAGCCCGCTCAGGACGGATGGTATACCGTTGAATATTCGGATATGGGCTGGCCCGGAAAAACGCGTATCAGAATTGTAGACGGTAAGATTGACGACTATCAGCGCATTGCGCAGTAACCGCAGAGCGTACAAGAGTGTTCCGTGTACTCCTGAATACAGTTGTACACTATTTGGAATGGCAATGAATTTTCAGCCGTTGTAGTTATTTTATTTGCCACGCCGGGCGCGGTCTTTCAGTATGGCTGGCATGTTGTCTTTTGCCCAGCCTATCAGCGAATTTACGTGAGGCAGCAGTGTTCGCGTGCGATCGGTTATGCTGTATTCTACTCTCGGAGGTACTTCCGCAAATACAGTACGCGTAACCAGTCCGTCTTCCTCAAGGGTACGGAGTGTGTTGGTCAGCATTTTCTGCGAGATGTCGGGAATTTCTTTGCGCAAGGTATTGAAACGCATCACCGGCTGTAGATTCAGTGTGTATAGAATCAGCAGCGACCATTTGTCGCTGAAACGGGCGAGGATATTCCTTATAGGGCAATCCGGATACAGTTCTTCTTTCATAATGCAATAGGGTTTAAATAACTCTACAAAAGTAACTAACATTCCTGACGTATGCAATAGTATATTTTGCATGTGGTTAAAGATAGTTAAAGTGCGGATTGCAACAGATTGGAAACCTACATTGGTAACCTCGATGAAACTATCTGTCGTTCAGGTGCCTTCTTGACTTTCGGGTTTCTCGGGTGTTAACTTTGCATCAGAAACCAATATAAAACATACGGATATGAAGAAAACAGCACTTATCGGCGCAAGCGGTTTTGTAGGCAGCGCCATCCTTAACGAACTTCTCTCACGTGGCTACGAGGTAGAGGCACTGGTACGCGACCCCGAACATTTAAAGGTTGAGAATCCTATGCTCACGGTAAGGCGGGTCGATGTGGCCGACACAGATGCCCTCGCAGCATATCTGAAAGGCTACGATACCGTTATCAGCGCATATAATCCAGGCTGGACCAACCCGGATATCTATAACCTCACGCTGCAGAACTATCCCCGCATTCTTGAAGCTGCAAAAAAAGCGGGCGTAAAACGTCTGCTCATAGTTGGAGGAGCGGGTACGCTTTTCTGCGCACCCGGTCTACGGGTAGTAGACAGCGGAGCAATCCCTGCCGAAATCATGGGCGGTGTTAAATCTTTAGGTGAGTTTTACTTGAACACACTAAGCAACGAAAAAGCCATTGACTGGGTATTTTTCTCGCCGGCAGGGACTCTGGAACCTGGCGCGGCTAAAGGAAACTACCGTCTCGGTAAGGATGATCTTATTGTCGACAGTGATGGCAACAGCCATATCACTGTGGGCGACTATGCCAGGGCGATGGTGGACGAACTTGAAAGTCCGGCACATCATCAGGAGCGTTTCACGATAGGATATTGATTCGGTTTTGCTGAAATAAGTCTAAGTCCTCGCCGGAAAGCTGTATTCCGGCGGGGACTTGAAATTATCTGCCTAAAGCGCGGTTTTTCTGCCGTTGACAATATAAAGTCCGGAGGGGAGGGCATTTGTTGACTCAGCACCGGCGAGCAATCTCACTCCGGAGAGAGAATACACCGTATAGCGTTTGCTACAGTCGGATACGACCCCCGCAATACCGGAATTCAGATTATTATAGTCGATGGTACGGAGCCAGTTTTCTATCAGCGACTTTGCACTGGAAGTCTGCGAACTGCGTATCCATAGGCTCGGTGAAAGGAATTTGCCATCCGGAACAAGTCTTTTGGCGTCATGTTCAACTCCGCTGATACCGCTGCTGGCGCTCGACACTATCAGACCGATGTTCTTGCCTGCCATTTCCTTGCCATGCTGAAACAGGAAGGTCTGCAACGGTGCCGCCATCTGGCTCCACCACAGCGGAGCGCCGATGATAATGGTGGAATACTGCGATAAATCTACATTCACCGGGTCGATGGCAGGATACGAAGCGGCATCATCGGGATTATCGCGTATCGCAGCAATCTGTGCGCTGCCGACAGCGTAGTTGTTGGCAGCATAGTCAAGGTCTTTTTCGGCAGGCTCCACTTCAATCACGTCAGCATCGATTTGCGTGCGCAGTTCGTCGACGATTCGCTCTACATTGTTCGTGTAACTGTAATATACAACCATAGTTCTGGCCTGAGCGACCAGGGCAGACAGCATTATGGCTGTCGCTAAAAAAATCTTTTTCATATTCTTATGATTTGAGCAAATTTTTCAGGATAAAATAGGTTGATAAACACGA
>CABPYL010000023.1 GCA_902461565.1 uncultured Porphyromonadaceae bacterium | reverse complement strand
CCAGAGAAAAACTCAAATTCTCTACTCCTTTGGTTGAGTTTTTCAAACATTTTCCCTAATATTGCATTTGCCCTTGGACTCTGCAGTGCTTTCTGTTTATCGGATATTAACTTATATTGCCGTCTTTTTGACACGTTCCATATAATTATTTTTCGTATCTTTGCGGCGCGACACTGCTCCCGATTGAAATAAACCTTTCAGATATAACATTATGAATTTTCTACGCAACTTGTTTTTAGGGTTGGCGTTGGCTTCTACTATCATTGCTCCTGCAAAGACAGCTACAGGCTTTCTTATAGGCAGCTCCGAGATGAATGCCTACGCCACAGGCGTTTACAAAATCGATCTTGACAACGGCAACGCCCTCTCAAAGGTTACGACGCTGTCATATTCCCTTTTCGGTGGTACTTATGCCGAAAGGAACTACTGGCTGCTGCTTGGCATGGATCCCAAAGGTCTGGTCATGCAGGGTTTTTGCGGCATTGATCCTGAAACCGGCTCCGTGGTCAAACAAACCACTCAGGAATACTGCTGTGCCGATATGACATTCGATGTTACCACAAGCGATATTTACGGTATACTTACAAAGATAGCCGGTTCCGATGTAAATCAGGAGTTGATAAAAATAGCCCTTCCCGGTGGCGACCGCGAAACGGTAGCGTCTCTCGACGGTAAATTTACAGCCATTGCCTGCGATATGTGGGGCAATATGTATATAATGAGTTCGGAATCCATCCTTTATAGTATCGATGCTGCTACCGGTGAAACATCTGAAATCGGCCCTACCGGTTTCGTTGCTTCGGAAAGCGAAGCACAGTCGCTGGAATTCGACCGTGATTCGGGCGTTCTGTACTGGTCTGCATTGGACAGCAACGACAACTCTTGGATCATGACACTTGATGCTCGCACAGGAAGCATCACCGGAAAATATACTACTCCCGGCAACGCACTGCTGGGCGCGTTGCATATTCCCTACGAGAGTATAAGCTATTCGGCTCCGAATACTGTAATGAATCTTAGCCAGACAGAAACAGCCGACGGCACTCGGTTCGGATGGATTTTCCCAACTATGTGCATCGACGGTAGTCCTCTGAGCGGATCTTTCCGTCTGGAGATTCGCCGTAACGGTGAACTTGTACAGACCATAAGCGATCCCGAACCTGGTGCGACAGCATCGTGGACCGACACTGCCGAGGGGCTGAGCGGCAAATGCCGTTATTCATTCACCTGTTACAGCGATGCCGGACGAGGCGCATCTGCCTACGCTACTGTGTGGTACGGGGCCGATGCTCCCGCAGCCGTTTCCTCTCTTGCGGTAAAGACTGAGGGCGAGTCTGCAGTACTTTCGTGGACGGCCCCCTCAACTGGCCGAAACGGCGGCGTGATAGATCCCGCGCAGACACGATACCGCGTTACCCGTATGCCGGACAACAAGGTATACGAAGGTATCGCCACAACTATGTTTACCGACAGCGAAATACCGGAGGCCTCCAACTACTATTGGACAGTTACGGCTTATAATACCGTTGGCACCTCTCCAGATGTTAAAACAGAGACTGTCGTTGCCGGCAAGGCTTTGGAAACGCCCTGGAGTCCCGATTTCTCTAATCCTGTCGACATGGCAAAGATATGTATAGTTGATGTTAATGCCGATAGCAATACATGGTATCTGAAAGACGGTGAGATGTGGTTCTCGGCATTGTATTCTCCAGGCGACGATTGGCTGATAACCGTACCCGTGCATCTGGAGAAAGGACGTACTTACAAACTGAAATATACACTCGGTACAGGCATGTATTCTTTCCCGTCAACCGAGAGCGTGCGTTTTACACTCGGCACCGACTGTACACCTGCTTCGCAGACTCGTGTTATTCGCGACCTTCCTGCTTTCAACAGTATGTCCGAAGATTTCGAGGACACTCTGACCGTTGAGGAAACCGGCGATTACACCTTTGGTATATATGCCTACAGTGCCGACGGATGGGTGATAAAGCTGATGAATTTCTCTGTCGTGAACGTGAGCGCATGCGATCTTGCTGCTACTGGAATTGTCGGCGATACCGAGCTTGCGGTGGGCAAAGCGGCCACCCATGCCGTTACCGTGAAGAACATGGGTACCGAAAGCCAGACCGGTTTCGAGGTGCAGATTGTCGACGGCCAGGGCAAGGTCCTTGCGTCTAAGGTTTCCGATGAAACTATCGCTGCCGGCGCTACCGCAAATATGGAAATTGAATGGACCCCTGTCGAGGGTACTGCCACAGGCCTGCGTGGCAAGGTTGTGAAGGAAGGCGATGAGGTCTCCGCCAACGACCTTTCACCTGTTCTTGCCGTGCAGTTCCTCAATAGCGGCGACCTTGTCGTTTCTGTCGGCATACACGACAGCGACCCAGGTGTACTGCCTTTCAGCTTCCAGGATATCTACAGTTTCTCGCAGTCGGTATATACCCGCGAGGAAATAGGTGTTAACGGTGGTCTTGTAAAAGAAATAAGCTGGAGTTACAATAATCCGGCCGGTGATATACTTGGCCGCGACATCAAAATATTCATGGCAAACACAATTGCCGATGAAGTTTTGCGCTCTTTCACACCGGAGAGCGAGTTCAAACTTGTGTATGACGGCAAAGCTGATTTCCTTGCCGGACGCAATGTGTTGACGGTCAAGCTCGACGAGCCGTTCGCATATACCGGCGGCAGCCTTATGGTGCTAACCGAGAAAACCGGCGACAACACACGTAATTTGCGTGTTACATTCGATTCACAGAACTATCCCGACATACCACGCACGGCGCTGTCGTATAACGGCACTGGCGTTGTCGACGGCAGCAACCTGCAGTTCTCGAGCATGTTGCCCAATATACGCTTGCTTATGAATACAGAGAACGGCGAAGTTCTCGCCGGAACAGTAACAGGCGCAGGAAATCCTCTTGCCGGTGTGGTGGTTACTCTGAAAGATCGTTATACGGCCGCGCGTACCGATTCGCAGGGCGTGTATGAGTTCGGATGGCTCCCCGCAGGCATCTACGAGGTTGCAGTAGAGCCTTCCGATTACCGGTACATGGGTGCCACACGCACAGTGGATGTGGCCGAAGGCTTCGGCGATGTTGTCGACTTTGACCTGCAGCCCCGAGCAAAAGCTGCTTTCAGCGGCAAAGTTATCGATTCCAAAGGCAATCCCGTGCCTTATGCCGGTGTAACGCTCAGCGGATGGGAAACTTATACCGTTTCCACCGACAGCGAAGGTCAGTTCAGTATCAATGATGTTTACGAGAAGGCCGACAATGCTCTGCGCGTTGTTGCAACTGGATACAGGCCCGCAGACAATGTGGTTTCATTCGTCCCCGGCACATCGGCACCCGCCGCAGTATCGCTGGAAGGCATACATAATGCGCCTGCCAATGTAAAGGCAGTTAACGAGAACGGCAATGTCCGCATAAGCTGGGATGCTGTGGATTTCGCTGCCGAGGAAGCGCTGGACAACAACGTTCCCGGCGAACCCCTCTATCTGCCCACATATGGCAATTACTATGTAGCCAAGGTGTTCACCGGCGCCATGCGCCTGTATGGCTTCTCGTGGCTCGCTGCAACGGATGCTGCCGAATCCGATGCTGTTGCTATTATCTATACTCTTGACGAGCAGGGTAATGTTACCTCTGTGGCCGACACCGTATACGATATTCCCTGTGCTGCCGGCAAGTGGAACGAGTGCACGCTTGAGGCACCCGTGGAATCGCTCGGCGGTTTCATGGTGGCGATTTCCTCGCTCGAGCAGATTTCAATAGCCTGCGATACCCAGAAAATCACAGGCAGCTATCTTATCGACAGTCGCAGCAATGCCTTCGGCGCTCTCGAAGGCCGCGAAGGTCCCATGAATCTGATGATTCGTGTACGTGCGTCATTCTTTAACCCGATGTTCGACGAAGTGTTCCCCGAAGTAAGCTATACTGTAAACCGCATTTCGGGCGATAACGCCGCCAATGTGGGGGCGACAGCCGAAACCGAGATGGTTGATACTACATGGGCAAGCGCTCCCGAGCAGACTTGTCGGTACAGTGTCGTGGCCGAGACCGCCGATGGCGCTTCCGAGGCAGCATTCTCCGAAGAAGTCGGCAAAGACAGCGGAGTTTCCGGCATAGGAGCGACTGATATTGAAATCGCTGCCGTTGACGGCGGTATACGCATAAGTGCGGCCACAGCATGCGCAGCGGCTATTTACGATATCACAGGCAAGACGGTATTTGCAGGAACTGTAGATGCCGGCGATACCACGATACAGCTCCCCGCCGGCATGTACATCGTAACCGCCGGAACAACCACTGCCAAAGTGCCAGTGAAGTAAAAAAACATTGTTACTGCCGCAGCAGTAAATCCTTTTTCCCGGAGCCGGATAGCCTGAACTCGGTTGTCCGGCTTTGTGTTTGTTTTTCCATATTTATGACGTTGTGTAAATTTGCAATTTAGCTGTATATTCCTTAATTTTGCCAAAAAATTAACGCTGGCTCTCCTTTGCGTCCGAACAATGCTCAATTTATCAAAACTGACGATATGGATATCAAGAAAATGAATTCGGCAGCCGATAATATCCGCGTGCTTGCGGCTATGATGGTCGAGAAAGCCAAGTCGGGTCATCCCGGCGGCTCGATGGGCGGCTCCGATTTTATCAACGTTCTCTACTCCCGTTTCTTAGTAACAGACCCCGACGATCCCACATGGCCTTGGCGCGACCGCTTGTTCCTCGATCCGGGACACCAGTCGCCGATGCTTTATTCTGTGCTCGCCCTTTGCGGCCTTTACAGCATAGAGGAGCTGCAGCAGTTTCGCCAGTGGGGCAGTGTAACGCCCGGACACCCTGAACGCTGCATTGAACGCGGTATCGAAAATTCGTCAGGTCCTCTAGGACAGGGCCATGCAATGGCTGTCGGCGCCGCTATTGCCGAACGTTTCTTCGCTGCCCGTTTCGGTGAGACCGTAGCACACAAAACCTACGCTTTCATCAGCGACGGCGGCATCCAGGAAGAAATATCGCAGGGTGCAGGCCGAATAGCCGGCTATCTTGGTCTGAGCAACCTTATAATGTTCTACGACGCCAACGATGTCCAGCTGTCCACACTCGTGGACGAGGTGGACCGCGAGGATGTGCTTGCCAAATACCGCGCCTGGAACTGGAACACCATCGAGTGCGACGGTACCGACCCCGTGGCCATCGCCGACGCTCTCGAAAAGGCTATCGCCGAAAAGGAACGACCCACCATTATTCTCGGGCACACCGTTATGGGCCGCGGCGTCGTCAAGGCCGACGGCTCCAACTTCGAGGGTCAGTGCAGCACTCACGGCCAACCCCTGAGCAAGAGCGGCGCCGACCTCGAAGCAACGCTGCGAAACCTTGGTGCCGACCCCGCCGATCCTTGGGTTATCCGTCCCGAAGTGAAGGAACTATATGCCGAACGCGCCGAGCGTATGCGCGCTATCGTTGCCGAACGCCGCAAAGCCCATGAGGCTTGGGAGAAAGCCAATCCCGAGGCTGCAGCAACGCTCAAAGGCTATCTTGAAGGTAAACTTCCCGAAATCGACTATGCCGCCATCGTGCATAAAGCCAATGTGGCCACACGCACCGCTTCGGCCGATGTGCTCAAGGTTCTCGGCCAGAAAGTAGGCAACATGATTGTTTCCAGCGCCGATCTTGCCAATAGCGACAAGACCGAGGCTTTCCTCAAGGAAACAGGCGCGCTCACTCACGGCGACTTCTCCGGCGCTTTCCTCCATGCCGGTGTGGCCGAGCTGACAATGGCATCTATTATGAACGGTATCGTTCTGCATGGTGGCATGATAGCTGCCTGCGGTACCTTCTTTGTATTCTCCGACTATATGAAGCCTGCCGTGCGCATGGCCGCTCTGCAGGAGCTTCCCGTTAAATATGTATGGACGCACGACGCTTTCCGCGTAGGCGAGGATGGTCCCACCCACGAACCTGTGGAGCAGGAGGCCCAGATACGCCTGATGGAGCAGATGCGCAACTTCTCGGGCCGTCGTTCGGTGCTCGTTCTCCGTCCTGCCGACGCTGCCGAGGCAACCGTATGCTGGAAGATGGCTATGGACAATACCGCGACACCTACAGCGATGATTTTTACCCGTCAGGATGTCGACGACCTACCCAGCTCCAACGGCAACAGATATGCCGACGCTCTCCAGACAGAACGCGGCGGCTATACTGTGCTTGGAAACGCCGCCACTGCCGATATCACGCTTGTTGGTAACGGTTCTGAAGTATCGCTGTTGTGCAAGGTGGCCGGTCTGCTCGAGGCCGCAGGAGTAAAAGCTTCCGTAGCTTCTATACCTTCCATCGGTCTGTTCCTCGACCAGCCCGAGGACTACCGCAACAGCATTATTCCCGCCGGCAAGCCCACGTTCGGCCTCACAGCCGGTCTACCTTCCACACTCCGCGAGGTAATCGGTTCCGACGGTTGCATCTACGGTCTGGAGCGCTTCGGTGCCTCCGCACCCTACAAAGTGCTCGACGAGAAATTCGGCTTCACCCCCGACGCCGTCTATAACCGCGTCATGTCCTACTTAGGCAGATAAAATCTAATCCTATATAAAAACAACCGGAGGAGCCGCCGCACAGCCCCTCCGGTTGCTGTATATATGAATTAGTGCTTGCCGGAGGTAAGCCGAGGCGGCTGAAAGCCGCTCACAACCCCGTAAAAAGCCTTTAGGCGTTTACGGGGAGGGCGAGACGAAGCTATAATGTTTCCCGTTTAGGGAATACACCGACACTCCTGTTGCATGGCCGGTCAGTGTATTCGCGTCGGGAAAAAATGTATATCATCCCAATACCCTGGGAAAAACGCAGCGTTTCCAGGGTTGAGAGCGGTTTGCTTGCCCATAGCATACCTCCGGCACGCAATGGGTTTGCAGCGGGTTTGTGCAGCGGGTTTGGGCGGAAAGTGAAATTAATTGGGGGAGCGTGGGGGAAAATACGTCGATTTTCCTTAATTTTGCGATAATATCCACAAAAGCGCAACTATGAAAACAAATATCATATTAGCCGGAATACTTCTGATGGCCTGCGGAGTGGCGCAAGGTGCTGTACCTATGCGCAATGCGGCCGTCTCGGAACTGGCACCCTATTGCTATCCCGATAATTCTCCGGCGACTGCCGATGTCACTTTTATGCCCGACGGAAAGAGCTATGTTCAACGTAGCGACGATGGCCGTAAGCTGATTGTAAAAGATATTGCCACAGGCAAGGAGGCTGAGACGCTTTTCGATGTAGGCTACACACGAGAGAATACAATACCCGATTTCGAGGGTTTTATAATAAGTCCCGATGCACGCAAAGTGTTGGTGTGGCGTAACTCCGAGCCGGTCTATCGCCGCTCCAAAACGGCGGAGTACTATGTTTATGAGGTACGCTCGCGCCTGTTGAAGCCGCTGTCCAAACAGTTCAAACGTCAGCGCGACCCTCTGTTCTCGCCCGACTCGCGAATGGTGGCTTTCGTGGCCGACAACAATGTGTATGCTGCCAAACTTGACTACGACACCGAGGTTGCCGTTACCACCGACGGCAAGTACGGCAGCATTATCAACGGAGCGACAGACTGGACCTACGAGGAGGAGTTCAGTACTACTTCGATAATGTCGTGGGCGCCGGATAATCTGACGCTTGTGTATGCCCGCTTCGACGAGACGGAGGTGCCGCTGTACACCCTTCCCATCTACCAAGGCACTTGCGATCCGCTCGACCAATATGAATTCTATCCCGGTACGCTCAGCTACAAGTATCCCGTGGCCGGAATGCCCAATTCCGTCGTTACGTTGCACAGCTACGATGTGGAAACGCGCAAAACCAAGCAGATAACATTTCCGAGCGGCAATCCCTACTATATCCCGCGTGCCGAGTACGGGCCCGACGAGTCCACATTGATTGTGGCTACCCTTAACCGCGACCAGAACCGCTACGAGATTTTCCGTGTGAATCCGAAGTCAACGGTTTCCAAGTCGATATATGTCGGCGAAAGTAAAGCATGGATAGAACCTATATGCTACGAGAACCTGAAGCTCGGCGACAAGGCGTTCTATGTCGCTTCCGACGCCGACGGTTATACCCGGTATTATGAATATTCCTACGCCGGTGCCAAGGTCCGTGCCATTACCCCCGAAAAGATTGACGCTACGGACTATTATGGCAGCGATGCCGCAGGCAACCATTACTATCAGGCAGCCGCTCCCTCGCCGATGGAGCGCTCCGTATATAAGCTGAATGTGAAGGGTGTTGTGTCGCCTGTAAGCCGCACCGACGGTACATCTTCCGCAGAGTTCGCTCCCGGTTGCACCGCTATGTCGCTTACATACAGCAACATCACAACACCTCCGGCAACCGGCCTCTGCCGCCCGGACGGCAAACAGATACGCGTGTTGCAGGACAACAGGAAATATGCTGCCGAAACCGTCGGCAAGCTTCAGACCAAAGAATTCTTTACCATGCGCTCCGACGACGGCATCGAGCTTAACGGCTATATGGTGAAACCGCTCGATTTAAGCTCGAGTCGTCCTTATCCCGTGATTATGAGCCAGTACAGCGGCCCCGGTTCGCAGCAGGTTCTGAACAAATGGACTTTCGACTGGGAGCAGTACTATGCTTCCAAAGGATATATAGTCGTATGCGTGGACGGCCGCGGCACAGGTGGCCGCGGGGCCGCTTTCCGCACAGCCGTGTACAAGCAGCTGGGACATTATGAGACCATCGACCAGGTTGCCGCTGCGCGTTATGTTGCGTCGCTGCCGTATGTCGACGCCAGACGTATCGGCATCTATGGCTGGAGCTACGGCGGATATCAGGCGCTTATGTGCGCCACTGCCGCCGAATGTCCCTATGCCGCCGCTGTGGCCGTTGCGCCTGTAACCGACTGGCGCTTCTACGATACTGTGTACACCGAGCGTTATATGCTTACCCCTCAGCAGAACGAGGAGGGTTACAACCGCTCGTCGGTACTGCCAAGGGCCATCAATCTGGCATGCCCGCTGCTTACCATGTACGGAACGTTGGACGATAACGTTCATCCGGCCAACGCCTTGCAGCTTACTTCGCGCCTGCAGAGCCTCGGTATCCTCTCCGATATGTACGTTTTCCCGAACAAGAATCATTCTATATACGGCTGCAACGCCCGCGCTGTGGTGTATGCACGTATGTTGGATTTCTTCAGCAAACAAATGCGATAGATGATGGACCGGTCTGACAAAGGGATTTTCAATCCCGACAATCTGCTGAAGGAGCTGTGGCGTAACTGGGCCGTGGCCTACGGCGCCATCACTTTGCCGCTGCTGCTGTCGCTGTGGATACCCAAGGTGCTTATTTCTATACTCACGCTTTTTGAGGCGTGGTTTCTTATTGCCGCGCTTAAATCGAACTGGAGCAATGTGGTGAACAAGTGCTCGCTGGTTATCCGTATAGCCTCGCGCATTATGCTTGCAACGGCGTTGGTTATGCTGATAATCGTGATTCTGTGTACCGACTGGCTTGTTCCTACCGTTATACATCTGGAACTGTACAACGAGGAGATACCCTTTATAACATCGCTGATTGTGTTTCCGGTAACGGCGGTAATGTGTGTTGTGTGGCTCTACATGGGTTTCGGAGATCGCCACTGTCGGCTGTGCCAGCGGCTGCACGGCGTTTATGCAGGCGACAGCATAGCCGCCACGTTCTTCTTCCGCGAGACACGCTATCAGGTGTACATCCTTCTGCTCCTCTCGCTAAGTCTTGGCGCAATCGAGTACTGGTACTATTTTGCAAAGTATATAAACTCCGACCTCAACGACCCCGACCGCTTTTTCTTCAACATAATGCCTACGGCGGTCTACCTTGTCTCGCTTCTGTTTATGTACGGGCGCTATTCCAATATGCAGAAGCTGTACGACGCGCTGCGGGTAGAGAAAGGCGACAACGGCAACCGCACCATTGTGCGCTACCTTATTTTCAGCGGCGATGAACTGCTGCTGCATCAGGGTCCCGACGGTGTTCTGGACACTCCCGCCGAGATAGTCGTCAGCCGTACCAGATCCATAGGTGAACCGCAGGCGCGTCTTATGTTCGAGGAGATCACCGGCCTTTCCGAATTCGACATGAAGTACTGTTTTACCAACGACAGTTTTGCAAGCGGCACAAATGTTATCCATTACACTGCGTTTATAGACGAAACCCGGCGTACCCATATCGGTGACGGCGATATATGGTTCAACGCTTACATGATAGACCGCGCACTTGCCTCGAATTCATTGTCTCCCGTGCTTGCCAACGAGATTTTCCGTATACACACAATCGCTATGGCGTGGAAAACATACGACCGTAACGGCAAGCGCCTATATCCTATCCGCCAGTACCGCCCTACATTCCGTTTCCGCGATCTTCCTGACTGGGATGTCGATTTCGACGATGTAACATGGTTCGATGTAGCCGGAAACAACGAGGACAGGCACTTCTATCGTCTCCGCCGTTTCTGGAACCGTATCACCAGTGTGCTGGCCCGCAGCGACACACAGCAGGCACAATGATGAACATGCCCGTGATAGCCGTTGTAGGACCTACGGCGTGCGGAAAAACACGCCGCGGTGTAGCTGTGGCGCGACATTTGGGCGGTGAGATTGTCAGCGCCGACTCGCGACAGGTGTACAGCGGCATGGATGTAGGAACGGGCAAGGACCTGGCCGACTATGGTACCGATGTGCCGTATCATCTGATAGATGTGGCTCCGGCAGGATACAAGTACAATCTTTTTGAATACCTCCGTGATGCACGCCGGGCGATAGCCGATATCAAAGGCCGCGGACGCGTACCGGTGGTCGTGGGCGGTACAGGCCTGTATGTGGAGTCGCTGCTGAAAGGTGTGGCTATGCCCGAGGTGCCGCGCGACGAAGCACTGCGAAAGTCGCTGGAAGGTAAGTCTCTTGCCGAACTCACTGCCATCCTCGCAACAATGAAGACCCTGCACAACAGTACCGATGTGGATACGGTGCACCGCGCCTTGCGCGCTATCGAGATAGAGTATTACTATCTTGCCCATCCCTCGGAATCCGAACAGGCGCGCAATCCACAGCCGCTCGATGCTGTTGTGATAGGAATCGATATCCCGCGCGAGGATAGGCGCAGGCTCATCTCCGAGCGTTTGCACCGTCGTTTCGAGCAGGAGGATATGCTTGCCGAAGTACATCGCCTCCTTGCCAGCGGAATCGCTCCGGACGATCTTATTTACTACGGTCTTGAGTATAAATTCATCACACTCCACGCTATAGGGCAAATCTCCGCCGACGAGATGTTCACCGGTCTCGAAACCGCCATACATCAGTTTGCCAAGCGGCAGATGACATGGTTCCGCGGCATGGAGCGGCGTGGTTTCACCATCCACTGGCTCCCCTGGGATATGCCCGATGCCGAGTTCCTTGCGGCGGTGGATAATCTGCAGAAGCATGATGCGTAAGCTTTGCATATTATTTCTGTTGGCAGCAGAGGCATGTTGGGGTTCTGTTCCTGCCGATACAACTGAATTAACCGAACTCGGTGAGCCTGTCCTTAATCTGAAATATCATGTGCGTATGGCTGTTGCCAGGAACAGACCACTCGTTTTCAGTTTGCTGTGGAATGCCGCAGCCGACGGTTCCGCGCGCCGTGCCCACATTTCCGCTGATCCGGTCGCCGAGGCCGATGCCTCCGGCTTGAGCCGATGCCGTTATGCTGTCTATAAAATCGATTCCGAAGGAGCCGAGACGCTCGAGACTTCAGGAGAAGGATGCTTCACATACGCTACCGAAGGCACTACGTGTTTTTCGGCGGTGCTTAGTGCTGACGAGTCAGGCGCTAACCTCGCTTTGGGCAGTGCCACACCGGAACTGACTGTTCCGGTAGATTTTGACTATGAAGTTCCAGGCTCCTTAGGCTTTGCGCACAGGAAAAAAGACAAAGTTGTAAACAATCTTATTATAAGCAGCCACAGGCCTGCTGTACGTATTGCGCAATTTGCCGATTTTCAGGCCTTGCGGGAGTATTTAGAGGCTTCGGAGGATACACACGAGGGCCTCTGGGAATATCTCGACCGCGATGTGGACCGGACGAAGGCCATGATGGGAGCGGAATACCGCATCGCTACCGTTGCCGACGGCGCCGGAGGTTATGATATCATTTTCCTGGAAGGCGATGCGGGAGGCAACGCGGCTTTCAGACCGATGGATATAAAGGGGCACCTCGCAGCCACGCAGTTTATAGAACACTACGATTTGCAGTGGATGGCGGCGTCCGGTGCAGTACTGGCTAAAGATACGAGCGCCGATATGGAGCAAGGGCAGGCGATACTGCGCCTCAATTTCCCTTTGCAGAAGTCGACCCTCCGTTTCCGCCGGTGGCATCCGAACCGATGATTGTATCGTTGGCTATGTCGAAGCGCAGCGAACTCTCAAGCAAGTCGAGTGTATAGTAGTCATTGTCGCGTGTAATGCTGAAAACAGCGTTCAACTGCTGCGTTTCCTGGAGATAATTGTATAGTTTCGGGGGGAGTTGGTCGAACAGAAAAACCTGTACTATAGGCATACCGTAGCCGTTGATGTCGGTCCAGCTTCCATCGGCATTGAATGTCATGCCCGGACCGTTTTTAAGGCGGATATGGTATCCGCTGTCGTTATCTGTGGCTGATTCCAGTGCAAAATTAGGATAATATTGCTCTATGAATTCCGCGATATTTTGGGGGATATTGTCCCACGGGTTGTTGTCGTTATCGCATGCGGTGAGCATCGGCGACATTGCAGACGCAAGGAAGACCATAGACATCACCCTGAGGGTCTGAAGTATATGTGAAATATCTAATTTGTAGGTCATAAGAGGTCTTTTAAGATTGTTTATCGAAATTATATTTTTATAACAGCCTTCCGCCTTTCGGTGTTCAGTCTCAAAACCTCGTTAACAACTCAAAATCCCGTTTTTAACTTTAGTGGAGAGCGGTGAGTTTTTTAAAGTGTAGAGGGAGAGGACGCATTACTACGGAAAGCGCGCATTTTTCATATTCTTTGAGGCAATCGTAAAAAAATATCGAAATTTTTTTGGCGGATGAAAAAATAAACACTAACTTTGCACCGCAAATCCAAATGGTGCCCATAGTTCAGCTGGTTAGAATGTCGGATTGTGGTTCCGAAGGTCAAGGGTTCGAATCCCCTTGGGCACCCAACAAAGAAGCAGATTCCTTTCGGGTCTGCTTTTTTTTGTTATAGGTATATGCGCCTTCCTAATTGTATAAAAATAATTAAAGCGCAAGGAGATATGGGAAAAATGGGTTAACTTTGCAAGGTTGACCACAACACTCTCGAAGAATGAATAAAAAAACATCACTGTTAGGCTTATTTTTAGGCATAGGCGCTGCCATTTTCGCAGCCACCGGCGATAATGTTATTGAAGAAGTGGCCTGGATGATTGGCGACGAGCCTATCTATAAGTCAGATATAGAGCAGGCATATATCGATATGCAGAACGACCGCGTTCCCATTACCGGCGATCCGTACTGCTATATCCCCGAGGAACTTGCCATCGAACGCCTGTTTCTGCATCAGGCCGATATCGATACTGTGGAAGTACAGGAGTCTATGGTGCAGATGCAGGTGGACGCGCAGATGAACTTCCTTATTTCCAACCTTGGTTCGCGCGAAAAAGTGGAGCAGTACTTCCGCAAACCTTATCCCGAAATCCGCGAGGCATACGCCAAGAACATGCGCAACCGCTCGCGTGTGCAGCAGGTGCGCAACGACCTTACCAAGAACCTCAAGGTTACTCCCGGCGACGTGCGCCGATATTTCGACCAGCTTCCCAAGGACAGTGTTCCGTATATCCCTCTGCAGGTGGAAGTGCAGTTGATTACGCTTAATCCCGTTATTCCGCGTCAGGAGATCGAGGACGTGAAAGCACGTTTACGCGACTATGCCGACCGCGTGAACCGCGGCGAGAGCGATTTTTCCACCTTGGCAGTGCTGTATTCCGAGGCTCCCGAAGGCATACGCGGCGGCGAAACCGGATTTATGGGCCGAGCACAGATGGTGCCAGAATATGCTGCTGTTGCTTTCAACCTCAACGACCCCAAGAAAGTTTCCAAAATTGTGGAGACGGAATACGGATTTCACATCATACAGCTTGTGGAGAAACGTGGCGACCGCATCAACACGCGCCATATTCTGCTGCGGCCTCGCGTGGATGAAAAGGACTTGAAAGAGGCTCTCACACGCCTGGATTCCGTGCGAGCTGATATTGTGGACAAGAAAACACTCTCTTTCGAGAACGCCGTACGCCTGGTATCGCAGGACAAGGATACCCGAATGAGCAACGGTGTTATGGTCAATTCCAATACAGGTACAACACTCTTCGAGATGTCGCAGCTACCCCAGGAAATTGCCAAAAATGTGGCCACGCTCGAGGAGGGAGAGATTTCGCAGCCCTTTATCATGCGCGATCCCAAGCGCGACCGTGAGATTGTTGCTATGGTGCGCCTTTCAAACCGTATAGATGCACACCAGGCCAATCTCGGCGATGATTTTCAGACTATTAAGGACATGTACGAGAATTACAAGCGCCAGGAAATTGTGGACAAGTGGCTCGAGAACAAGATTCGCGAGACTTATGTGAGAATCGAAGAAGGCTGGCGCGGCTGCGACTTCCGCCACAAGGGATGGTTGCACGGCAACTGATCAGTACACGTACATTGTAGTCTGTCGCTATGCTTAGCCGACGCTCGTTTCATATCCTCGCATTGCTGGCGTTGCTTCCGCCCGCACTTGCCGCTGTTACCGATGGTGCTCCCGCGAGAGTGAACATACGGCCCCAGATACCGACTGCCGACCGCAGTTCCGGCAACCGCGTGTTCCTCGAGCGCGCCAATGAGTTGCGCAAGGAAACAAACGATTCTTTCATGATTCTTGTGGGCGATGTGGTATTCACAAAAGGCCCCATGATTATGAAATGCGACAGCGCACACTATTTTCCGGACAGCGAGAGCATGAACGCCTATGGCAACGTGAGCATGGAACAGGGCGATACACTGTTTGTATATGCCGACGAGCTGGACTATAATGGTCCGCGCGAGCTTGCCACGCTTTATGCCGACCCGGGTAAGAAAGTGCGTCTGATAAACCGCGACGTTATGCTCGAGACCGACGTGTTTGTCTATGACCTTGCAATAGACCTCGGCTACTACGATGTTGGCGGTGTCCTCACCGACCCGCAGAACCGTCTTGTGTCGGAGAAAGGCGAATATGTGCCTTCCACAAAGGAGGCCAATTTCTACGATAATGTGCATCTTAATTCACGCGACAGCAAGGACACCCTCGATATTTATACCGATACTCTCTATTACAATACCGGTACACATGTGGCGCAACTGTTTTCGCCCAGTGAAGTAATAAATGCACGCGGCACAATATACACTACCGCAGGCACCTACGAAACCGACAGCAGCCGCGCAATACTCTACGACCGCTCTACAGTGGTAACATCGCAGGGCCAGACCCTTACGGCCGATACCATATACTACGACCGCAACGCAGGCTTCGGCGAGGCCTGGGGCAACATGGTTATGACTGATTCAGCCCACCAGGTGGAAATTCGTGGACAGTACGGATTTTACGATGAACTTAAGGACAGCTCTTTCGTAACCGGACGCGCTCTGCTGACCGAGTACCGCGGCGAAGATACCTTGTACATGCACGCCCGTTATATTCAGAGCTGGTCGTATCTGGATACGGTTGAGATTAAAGCTGACAGTGTGGCCGGTATCGAGGCCGGTATCCGCATAGACACCACACACGTTGCAGTCGCGTTTCCCCGTGTGCGATTCTATCGCCGCGATATGCAGGGCATTTGCGACAGCATGCGTTTCACGCAGAAAGATACAATGCTGCGTATGTTTATCAATCCTGTTGTATGGAGCGATAACCAGCAGATATTCGGCAATATAATCGAAGTACACCTCAACGACAGCACAATTGAGCGTGCCCAGTTGCCCGACAATGGTTTTGCAGCCCAGCAGATAGAGGGCGAGCATTTCAATCAGATAAGCGGCAAGCAGATGACGGCATATTTCGAGGGCGGTGAGTTGCGCAAGCTCGATATAAGCGGCAACGTGGAGATTATAATGTATCCCGAAGAGAACGATTCCACCGTCAACAAGATGGTGAGTGCCGAAAGCAGTTTTCTTACAGCACTTTTTCGTAACCAAAATACAGAGTTTGTCAAAATGTGGCCCCAGACTACTGGCACTGCCACTCCATTGTTTCTGGCCCGCAGAAGTATGTACTATCTGCCAAAATTCAAGTGGTTCGGCGATATGCGCCCCCTCGGAAAGGACGATGTGTTTGTCGTTCCCGTGTCTATGGAGAGCATGATGCAGGAATCTGGCCGGACGAATGTAGTGATGGAATTCACTCCGCGGATTGCCCGTCTTGAAATTCCTCCGGAGGATCTGCCGGAAATTCCAGCGTCGGATTCTGGCGCCGGCAGCACGGTTCAGGCTGACAAACTCGATAAAAAGGAAAACTAAAAGGGTTGCCTTTTGTTTGACTTTTAATGAGAACTGAGTATATTTGCAAATGAATAAAGAGCGGTATCCGCTCAAATATTAACATAATGACACGTACAACACAATACGATATGGAGCACGACCAATTTGCTGACATCCGTCCTTATGATGACCATTTGTTCAAGGAAAAAATAGCAGTCCTGGTGCGCGAACCTGGTTTCGAGCATGCCGTGCGTTATGTGATGCCCGACGTAGACTACGAAGCTTTTGTGAAGAACCTTCTCACGGTAGAGACCCAGAACGATTTTCAGATTAAGGTTATGGGTCCGTTCCTGGAGATGTTAGCCTCCGCTACAACTCACGGAGTGTCGATGGACGGTGCTGAAAATTATGTTCCAGGCCCGCATGTGTTCGTTACCAACCATCGAGACATTGTGTTGGATGCCTCGTTCCTTAATCTTTGCTTCATACGCGCCAAAATGCCCCTTACGCAGGTGGCTATCGGCAATAACCTGCTTATATACGACTGGATTACCGATCTTGTGAAACTGAACCGCAGTTTCATTGTAAAGAGGGACGTTAAGGTGCGCGAGGCTCTCGATGCCGCCAATCATCTCTCGCAGTATATCCATCATGCAGTTCTGGACCAGAAGGATTCCATATGGATAGCGCAGCGTGAAGGCCGGGCAAAGGATTCAAACGACCGTACCCAGGAGAGCGTAGTGAAGATGCTCTCGCTCGGAGGCAGGTCGGAGAACTTCATAGACAATCTGATGGAGTTGAATATCATGCCGGTGGCGATATCTTATGAGTACGACCCCAACGACTATCTAAAGGCTACCGAGTTCCTGCGCCGCCGCCGTGATCCCGAATACAAGAAAACGAAGCGCGACGATCTTTTCAGCATGGAAACAGGCCTGTTACGTCAGAAAGGTCGCGTGCATTTCCACCTTGGAGCCTGTATAAACAGCATTCTGGAGCCGCTGCGCGACGAATCGCGTGCCGAAGTCGCACGCCAGGTATGTTCGGTGCTCGACCGTTCCATCCACTGTGGCTACCGGATATATCCTTGCAACTATATTGCCTATGACGAGGTGTTCGGTACCTCGCATCTCGGAACCGGATATACGGATGACGATCTCAAGGCTTTCAACGAGTACCTCGACAAACAGCTCGATAAGGTTGAACTGACCGACGTTACGCCAGAGGAGCGTGCTTTCATGCGCGAGACCATGCTCGTTATGTACGCGAATCCGCTGCAGAACCAGAAAATTGCCCGGAGCTGCACCAACGCTCTTTAATACATCGGCACCATGAGATTACCGTTGATACTCGTACTTCCGCTGCTCCTGCTCAATGTGCTGGTAGACTGGTACGTCTGCCGTGCAGTGCGTCAGCGTGCCAAAAACAAGGTATGGTACCGCATAGCGCTGTATAGCTCCCTTGTGCTTGCTGCGGCCTTTATGATTGTCATTGCCGTACCCAAACGTGGTGGGGCAGACAGCGGTCTTAGTGTGCTGATGTGGAGCCTGTTTTCCTATTTGTCGATATATATAGGCAAGTATATATTCATTATCATTGACCTGATCAGCAAGATTCCCTGCCTTTTCCGGCACAAGCGCATCAAGTCATTGGGCACGGCAGGTGCCTGTGCCGGCGTGTTAGTGTTCGTGCTTATGTGGTGGGGAACTGTGAACCGCTTCAATATCGATGTGGAGGAAGTCGAGTTTGCGCATACTTCGCTGCCTCAGGTATTCGACGGTTTCAAGGTACTGCAGGTTTCCGATATCCATACCGGCACATACGGCAACGATCCGTCATATCTGCAGGAGGTTGTGGAGCGTATCAACAGCCTGAAGCCCGATGTGGTGCTGTTTACCGGCGATATAGTTAACCGACACAGCACCGAACTGGAGCCGTTTGTAGATGTCCTTAAGGGCATACATGCGCCCTACGGTGTTTTCTCTGTGCTTGGCAATCACGATTATGGCGATTACTATAACTGGCCGTCGGACTCGGCTAAAAATGCCGACCGTTCACATCTGGCCGACCTGCAGAAACGAATGGGATGGCGCCTGCTTAACAATGAATCTGTGAAACTGCGCTGCGGTCTCGATTCGATTGTCGTTATCGGTGTCGAGAACATCGGCGATCCTCCATTCCCCGTATACGGCGATTTGGACAAGGCATATCCTGCGCTCGACGATCCCTCTTTCAAGATACTTATGTCGCACAATCCCGCCCATTGGGTAGAGGACATAAAGGATTCTCCTGACAAGAATATACCGCTTACCCTTTCCGGCCATACGCATGCCATGCAGATAGAGTTGCTTGGCGTTTCGCCCGCCGCGTTGCGTTATCCCACATGGGGCGGCATGTATGCCGATACCGACAGCGCGCATCATCTGTATGTGAACATCGGTCTTGGCGAGGTCGGTTTCCCGGCCCGTATAGGCGCTACGCCCGAATTGACACTTTTTACCTTACGCAAAAAGCAATAATCTTCCGATGAATACAACAGAAGCAGTGGCGTGCAGGACAGGCCTGCCGCTGCGCGGTGTCGCCGCTGTGGTGGAACTGCTCGATCAGGGTGCCACGGTGCCCTTTATCAGCAGGTATCGCAAGGAACGTACCGGCTCGCTGGACGAGATGGCGGTACGTGCCGTGGAATCCGCACTTGCGGCAGTGAGACAGATAGAGCAACGCAAGGATTTTGTGCGTCAGGCAATTGCCGACGCCGGCGCGCTGACGCCTGAGCTTGAAGGACGCCTTGATGGCGCCGACAGTCTTACTGAGGTGGAGGATATCTATGCTCCCTACAAGCCCAAACGGCGCACACGCGCAACTGTGGCCCGTGAGAAAGGGCTTGAGCCGCTTGCAAAGATTATAATGGCAGGACGCACTGCCGACTGTAATGCCTCGGCGCAGCGGTTTGTGAACAAGGACGTCGCGGATGCCGATGAAGCTATCGAAGGAGCGATGGATATAATGGCAGAATGGGCGTCAGAAAGTACCCGTCTGCGCAACATTACGCGTAAGGCACTCCGTCGCACAGCCGAGATTCGCAGCTCTGCCGTAAAAGGAAAGGAGGCTGAGCTTGCCGCTTCTCCCTATAAGGATTATGCCGATTTTGCTGTTCCTGTGCGCCGGTGTAGCTCTCACCAGTATCTTGCGATTCGCAGGGCCGAGCACGAGGGACTGCTGAAAGTGAAGTATGTGCTTGCAGACAGTGCTCGCGTAGCCGACGATCTCGCGGACAGTTTTATACCGCGCGATGCAGGCCGGGAGTGTGCTCGAATAATCGGCGATGCTGTCGCCGATGCTTTCAAACGTCTCCTGTTGCCGTCTGCTGAGACGGATATTTCTGCCGAACTGAAAGAGGTCGCCGACCGTGTTGCAATAGATATTTTCGCCGACAATCTGCGCCAGTTGCTGCTTGCAGCGCCGCTGCAGCGCTGTCGTGTGCTTGCCATAGACCCTGCATACCGTACTGGTTGCAAGATAGTTTATCTTGACGAACAAGGCAATCTTCTTGCCGACAGCGTGATATACCCTACGGCACCAAAGAACGATATCGCAGGGGCAACGTCAGCACTCAGCAGGATGAATACGCTGTATAAGCCTGAAACTGTGGCTATTGGCAACGGTACCGCATCACGCGAGACCCGTCAGTTCATACTTGGCTGCGGTCTTTTCGATGCAAAAAATGTGTATGTGGTCAGTGAGGACGGTGCTTCGGTTTACTCCGCCTCCGATATTGCCCGGAAAGAATTTCCGGATAAGGACGTTACCGTCCGTGGTGCTGTTTCCATAGGCCGACGCCTTATCGATCCATTGGCCGAACTGGTGAAAATAGAGCCTAAATCCATCGGTGTGGGGCAGTATCAGCACGATGTGGATCAGGTAAAACTGAAGGATGCGTTGGATTATACAGTTATGAGCTGCGTAAATGCGGTAGGTGTTAACGTGAACACGGCATCCGAACGGCTTCTGAGCTATGTGAGTGGCATAGGTCCGCAGCTCGCGGCCAATATAGTGAAATATCGTACAGAAAACGGTGCTTTTGACTCGCGTGCGCAACTGCGCAAGGTGCCTCGTCTGGGCGACAAGGCCTTCGAACTCTGCGCCGGCTTCCTGCGTGTGGCCGGTTCCAATCCGTTGGACAATACGGGAATACATCCGGAAAGCTATGATGTGGTATCCGGTATCGCACGTTCTGTAAAGGTTCCGCTTGCCCAGATGCCGTGCAATATAGCTGTACTGGATGCCCTTGACGCCCGTAAGCTTGCGGCAGAAGGATTAGGAGGCGAAGAGACAATACGCGATATCATTGCCGAATTGCGAAAGCCGGGCCGCGATCCGCGCACCGACAACGAACAGAAACCCTTCGAAGCGTCGGTCGAGGATTTCTCGCAGATTGCCGAGGGAATGATACTGGATGGCACGGTGTGCAACATCACAGCCTTCGGGGCATTCGTTGATTTGGGTATAAAGGAAAAAGGGTTGATTCACATCTCGCAGGTGGCCGACCGCAGGGTTGGTTCTGTCGCTGAGGTCCTGAAATTGGGGCAGAGGGTAACGGCACGTGTGCTTTCTGTCGATCCTGAACGCCATAGAATTAGTCTTAGTCTGCGTCATGAATGATGCTGTGATATGTCTTGGAGGCAATGCCGCGTGTTCTTCGTCGCTGATAGAGGCGGCGGAGACGTTTCTTTCTGCGGTAGGAACTGTAGTGGCAAAGAGTGGCGTATACAGTTCTGCGGCCGAGTTTGTCGCTTCTGAAAGCAATTACCTGAACGAGGTTCTTGTTCTACGCACCGCTCTTGATTATTCCGGGCTGCACAAAAGCACAAAGGCATTCGAGACAGACCTGCGCGCTGTGCATGCACATGCGCCGCTGGTGAGCATAGACATTGATATTGTGCTGTGGAATGGCGAGATAATGAGGCCGCGCGACGCCGCTTCCGCCTATTTTCTCGCAGGTCTGAAGAAATTGTAGCGTTTACAGTACGGCGTGGAAGGCGCGATGTTTCGTGGAGTGTATGGCAATTCCATTTGCCGCCGCGGCACGTTTAATTTCCAATGCACGTTTGGGTGATATATTTGCGCCAAGAACTATCGACGCAGGCCTGACGGCATCGATGATTGCCTGAATATCGCCCTTGTATCGATTGTCTACTATCAGATATGGCGCTTGCGGCAGACACGATGGGTCGGTATCTCGCCGGGCCAAAACGTAGCTGTTGCCGGGTGTGCAGGCTCCATTCACCGATACGCTGTCCGGGTTTACTCCATGACCGTTGAAGTAGTTGTCGGCTCGTATGACAGGGCGCGGCTTATGGGCGGTAGTTTCCACATACCCTTTGCCGTCGCGCACCACGCATACCTGCGTGTGCCTGTTGTTGCCGCATACAAGCAGACTGTTGCCGCTGGCCTTCTGGCCGGTGCATACCGCAATCGCAAGCATGGCTGCCGTGCTGGCGGCACTGCACCATTGTATGCGTCTGCGGCTGTTATTCAGAAGAACTGCCAGGGCTATTATGCCGAGAATCAGCGCCACAAGTGAAGTATCGGTAAGGTATATTTGCGAAATAGTACCGAATTGCGAGTCTGCGGCCAGGTCGCATAGTTTTTTGATGATGTCCAGTATGCCTTGGAGAATTTTACCCATCCATTCGGGGCATAAGCCGATTATGCTCAGGAAATATGCCGCTATACCAGTTATGAGAAACAGGGGAAAAAGCAGTGTGGCTATTGCATTGAGCGGAATTGCCGCGAGCGGAAGCCGGTGAAACCATGCCAGAAGCACCGGTGCGGTGCCGAGCATGGCGGCCACGGGTACGGCGAATAGGTTTACAAGAAAGTATAGTTTCCGATTTTTGAACTGTATTCTGTTGATGCGGTTTTCGAACAGGAGTAACGCGCCCACCGCACATACCGATAGCTGAAACCCGGCGGCATATATCCATCGAGGCTGGATAAACAGCATAAGAGCCACTGCTACGGCAAGGGAATTGAACGGTGAACAGTCGCGTTCGAGCCAGCGGGCAAACAGAAAAACGGTTATCATGATTGTCGCGCGGGTAACCGATGGCGTGAATCCTACGATGGCGGCGTATACCCACAGAAACAGTATTGTAAGTGGATATCGCGTGCGGCCTGCATGGCTCCATATTCGCATGGGAAAAAGGATAAAGCCTATCACCCACGCAATTATGGCTACATGGAAACCGCTGATGCACAACAGATGCGACAGGCCGGTGGCGCGGAAACTTTCTTTTATGCTGTCGGGAACCCAGCGTGTTCCCAGAGTGGCAGTTGCAAGAGTTTCCGTAACTTCGGACGGCAGTTGCGTTTCCAGCAGACTGTAGGCAATGTTTTCGCGGACGTCCGTCATGCGGTTGTACAGATTATCATAATGTCCTAATACCGATATTTCTTCGGAACCGACTGCCGCGAAAGCTGTTATACCGTCGGCACGCATCTGCATGGATGACATCTCCATATACGGTATACCGCTGAACTGGTCAGCAGGAGCGGGTTCTGCTTTCACGCGCACGATATCGCCCTGCCGGAGATAAGAGGGCATATCGATCACAAGCAGGCGGCAACGATAGTTTTCGCATTCGCTTCCGTTGCGGTATCGGGCCGTGGCGTTGCACAGCTGTGTGTCGCCGGAGTCGCGAACGTTGTCGATATAGAACACATAGTCGGCCTCCTCGAAAAGATGCCCGCCAGGTATATGCCGTGGATTGGTAAGAAAATATGAAAATAGCGTAACGGCGAAACCAAAGAAAAAGGGAAGAAAGGCCCGTGGCCGGTGGAGCACAAAAAACATGCCGGCTACCGCGACGGCAGCCAGCATGATATATTCGAAAGCCGATCTGGCGCCCGGTGCCATAGCTGCCGCCAACGAACCTGCCGCCAACGGCAATGCGGGCATATTGTCGGACGCCGCACGCATATTTTATTATATTGTGTTCAGCACTACCGTGAGAGAGCTTATGCTGATAACAATCCAGAGTATTACAGCCTGCAGGAGCGGTTTCACACCCACCGCTTTTATAGATTTGAGGGACAGGGAAGCACCGATAAGGAAGAGTGTCAGCACCATACCGCGGCGTGCGATCCATACCATGATGTCGACAAATACGGCAGGAAGAGCTACGTAGGTATTGATAACCATTGCAAGTACGAACAGGAAGATGAACCAGGGTATGGTGATTTTGGAAGATTTGTCGCGGAAAATGAACATTGTGGCTATGGCCAGGGGAATAATCCATAGCGCGCGGGTAAGTTTGATAAGCGTGGCGATTTTCATAGCTTCCGTACCGTAAATTTCGCCGGCGCCTACTACCGAGGATGTGTCGTGGATGGCAATGGCGGCCCATGTGCCGAATTGCTGCTGGGTCATGTCAAAGAGATGCCCGAGCGGTGGGAAGATAAAAAGTGCTATGGAGTTGAGGATGAAGATTACGCCAAGCGATACCGCCATCTCGTTTTCGTTTGCTTTCAGAACCGGGCCTACGGCTGCAATGGCGCTGCCGCCGCATATGGCTGTGCCGGATGAAATAAGATAGGCTGTCTTGCGGTTTATGTGCATCCAGTAACCCAACAGTACTCCAAGGAACATTACACCGATAACAGATACCACGGTGAAGAGCATGCCTTCGCTGCCCGATTTCAGTGATTCCTGAAGGTTCATGTTGAAGCCGAGGCACACAACAGCTACCTGCAGCAGATACTTGGACGTCTTTTTGTTGAATTTAGGGTATGGGTTGGGGAAAATGAAAGCGAAAATTAAACCTAACAGGAGTGCTATGGGTGCCGAAATCTGGGGGAGACCCAGTTCGGCGAACGGGAAAATGATTGCGGCGATAAGTAAGATATAAACTATTGGTGCTGCTTTTTTCATATTAAATAATTGGTTTATTGTTGTTCGGAAGTCCAGATGTCCAGTGCTTCTATGGCCTGGCCGAAAAGCATCTCAAGGCCGTTTTTCACTTTCGCGCCTTTTTCGGCCGCCAGTGCCATGAACTTGGTTGTTTCGGGGTTATATACAAGGTCGAAACACAGGTTGTCGGCTGTCAGCAGGTCGTAGGGGATAGGCGGGCAAGCGTCGGTATTGGGATAAGTGCCAAGGGGCGTTGTGTTGACAATCAGCGGGAAGTTCCGGAGAATGTCTGCGTCTATTTGAGAATATGTTATTGTGGATGCGTCGCTTTTGGAACGCGAGACAAACCGTGTGGGAATTGCAAGTCTGTGCAATGCCACGGCTACAGCCTTGGATGCGCCGCCGGTGCCGAGAATCAGGGCGCCGGAGGGTCGGTCTCCGCCCAACATCCCGAGGATGCTTTGCAGGAAGCCGCGCACATCGGTGTTGTAGCCGTCGAGACCAACCACGCGGCCGTCAGGGGCGCGACGTATCTTCACGGTGTTGACTGCGCCTACCTCGCGGGCGAGTTCGTCGGTGTTGTCGAGGAACGGAAGAATGGCTTCCTTATACGGTGCCGTTACATTGAATCCCTTGAGTTCCGGATTCATCAGCACTAAGGAATAGAGGGCTTCCGCCGTCAGTTCGGGCAGTTCGAAGTTCTCGTAGGAACGTCCGCTGCCGTCCTCGCTGAACAGCTTGGTGAAGAACATTTTGGAGAACGAATGTCCTAAGGGATACCCTATGAGGCCGAAATCGGCGTTGGAGAGTGTTGGATTTTTCATTTGCTTAAGTTGCCGTTGGAATAAGTGCGCCACCGTTCAATCAGGGCGGCCATGTCGGAGGGCAGGTCGGCGGTGAAGAACATTTCTTCGCCCGTTTCGGGGTGTCGGAATCCAAGAGTGCGGGCGTGGAGTGCTTGACGCGGGCACTCGTCGAAACAATTTTTTATAAATGCCTGGTATGTGGACGACTGCACTCCGCGCAGAACCTTGTCGCCGCCGTAGCGGGCATCGTTGAACAGAGGGTGGCCGATGGAACGCATATGCACGCGTATCTGGTGAGTACGTCCTGTTTCAAGCACGCATTTCACAACCGAAACATAGGCCAGTGGTTCGGAAACGGTGTAGTGCGTAACGGCGCGTTTCCCTTCTGGTCCGTCGAGCGGGAAAGTCGTCATCTGCAGGCGGTCTTTGGGGTTGCGGCCTATGTTGGTTGCTACAGTGCCTTCGGAGGGGTCCGGATGTCCCCATACCACCGCCACATATTCGCGGCGGGTGGTCTTGTTGAAGAATTGCCGTCCGAGGTCGGTTTTCGCATCGGGAGTTTTCGCTACAACGAGCAAACCGGAAGTATCTTTGTCGATGCGGTGTACCAGTCCGAGACGCGGATCGTTAACGTCGTAGTCTGGAGTATCGCGGAAATGCCATGCGAGGGCGTTCACAAGGGTGCCGTCATAGTTGCCGTGGCCCGGATGTACCACCATGCCGGCGGGTTTGTTCACCACTAAGACATAACGGTCTTCGTAGACGATATCGAGAGGAATATCCTGAGCGACAATCTCGAATTCGTAGCGCGGACGGTCCATAACCACTTGCACGACATCATTGGGCTTGACACGGTAGTGACTTTTAACCGCTTTCCCGTTCACCCAGATGCACCCCGCATCGGCGGCCTGCTGAACGCGGTTGCGCGACGATTTCTGAAGCCGCGTTACAAGGAATTTGTCTACGCGCAGCAGCTCCTGACCCTTGTCGGCCACGAAACGGAAATGCTCGAAGTATTCCCTGCCGTCGACCTCGAACGACGGGGCCGCGGTTTCGTCGGCGAGTTCCTCGGTATCGAATGTCTCGTCGTTATTCATCGAGTGTGGGATTGATAAATTCTTCTACAGAGTCTACCGAGAGAGAGTCGGACATCTCTTCAATGCCGCTTCCCACAGTAAGTGTAATTGTGGAAGTAACCGGTATCACCGATCCTACATTAAGCGGTGTATTGCCGTAGCGGGCGCCTATCACAAGATCGGCGAACTCCGACGGCACATGCTCCAGGCGCACATCGTTGATTCCGATGCCGCGCAGGTAAGATATAGCCTGCCGGGAGGACACATTGCCGGTGAGCGGCATGGAAATGGTAACCTGTTTGGGCGAGAATGCTGTAACAGTAACGAATACCTGACGGCCGTTTTTTACAATGGCGCCGGCTTTTGGCCACGATTCCACCACTGTGCCTGGAGCCAATTCGGGATCGTATATGGAATCCGAAATTTCTATGCTTAGGTCGTTGGCTTTCAGAACAGAGGCAGCTTCGGAGTAGCTTTTCAGTTTTATCTGCGGTACAACGGCGTTGTGGCCGTGCAATGTCCAGAAATCAAGAAAAATCATTACGCCCCATATCAGTATTGTGCCGGTCAACCCTATCAGTATGATATTGCTTAACACAGGATGGCGCCCGTAAAATTCTTTTATTGACATGTTCGTTTTATGTTATTGCAGGCGGGAATATCCGTCGCAATGCAAAATTAGCTATTTTGAACAAATAACGCCAAATTATAGGCTTTAATTGTGTTGTCAATGGATTAGAGTGGCTTTTCAGACCGATTTTTCTTGCGCCACCTCATGATAATTTTCTATGTGTTGTAAATACTGTTTGCTTAAAAATGTAATATTTTCCACATGATTTGCGATTAAATTCAGGATAAATGTGTATATTTGCAATTAAGTTAGTACTCTTTAATGCATATTGCTAATGCGGTGTTCCTCCTGGAATGGCTGCAACGGCAGATAGCCGATTTTTTATGTGTCTATGACAGATATTTATTTAGAACTTTTGCGCAGCATGATTTCCATACCTTCTTACTCCGGTGAGGAGGATGGTACTGCGGCGCTTATATACGATTTCCTTGATTCGCACGACGCAGCCCCATCGCGTGTGGGCAATAATGTTTATGCTCTTTCGGAAGAATTCAACAGCAGCCTTCCCACTCTGTTGCTGACCTCACATCACGATACGTCGCGACCGCAGATAACCTGCCGTAGGTCGCCTTTCTCGCCGGATATAGTGGACGGGCGTCTCTATGGTCTTGGCAGTGTTGAGGCCGGAGCCTCCGTAGCAGCTCTCATCGCGGCTTTTATGGAACTGAGAACTAAACATATGCCGTTCAATCTGATGCTTGCAATTATGGCCGAGGGTGAAACGGCTGGCGAAGGTGGAATGAACCGTTTTCTGCGAGTGTTGTCGCGCCTGGGTATACATCCAGCCGCTGCGATTATCGGAGCTCCCACATCGCTGCGCGGCGCAGTGGCCGAGCATGGCAAATTGCTGCTTGCGGCCGAAACGAAGGGCTCCAATGCCATCTATCGTGCGATGGACGATATCGCCGTGGTGCGCGCTTTCCGTCTGCCCGAGGTGTCGCAGCTCATGGGGCCTGTAGCAATTGATATCCGCGGCATAAAGAGTGATGATATTGCCGGACGACAGCCGGAACTGTGCTGCTGGAATGTTGAGCTGAGCACCACCGACGCCTACCCGAATGCCGAGGTTCTCGAACTTTTGCGCAAGGCGATATCGCGTAACACAATGTTGAAACCGTGCGGAAGGTCGGTGGATGCTGCTGTTATACGTCCCACGCATCCGTTGGTGAAAGCGTTTGCAGGACAGACTTTTGTATCGCATTCGCCGTCGGCCATGACCCTGCTGCCGTTCCCGTCCATAAAAATTGGCCCTGGAAATCCGGCACGTGCACGCCGGCCCGACGAGTTTGTTGAAATCTCCGAGATAAAGGAGGCAATATCCCTGTATGTGAATATGATGACAGTCCTCCGGTTGTAAGATCCCTTATTCTGGGGTGGACAGGCGCATCAGCATGAATGCCATCGACGCCGTGCCATCCATCGTAGGTTCGTTGGTGGAGTAATCGCTGAAATCGTCGTGATACACCGCTACCGGGCCCTGACAGTGCGCGAACTTGTCGTCGTTGCGCAGATGCACACCCCACAGACTGTTGAAAATAGATGTATACACCGGACCGTCTACCAGACCGCCTATAAGCCAGTCGCGTCCGGGACGTCGCTGTACCATCATGTCGGTTAGTGCCGAATGGGGATCTTTGGGCGACGATTTTACAGATTTTTCCGGCATTATAATCATCGTCTGTCCCCACGGATTAACGCCGAACAGCCAGTCGCGCACGGCTGTTTCTGTCTCGCGGAACGTTTGATCGCCTGTAATTTCGCGGTAGAGCATGGCCTGTGTAACGAATCCCACAGCGAGGTTGTTGGAGCACCATACGAATGGCACGCCGAAACGGAAAACATTGTCGCTTCCGCGGTCGGCAACGGCTTTGAGTCCGCGGTGCATGTATTCTTTCGCCTCATTGCTTTTTGTCGCCAGCTGGGCATGGCCCAGATTAACAAACGGATACCACTGGTAGTGGCGTGCGGTATCTGCGCCCATCCACGGCGTTACAGGCTCCATACGGGCATAGCGCAGGGCTGCGTCGTACATTTTGCCGTCGCCGGTGAGGGTGTGTATCGCAGATGCCGCAAGTTCCATATCGTCGGCCCAGTTGTCTTCCTCGTAGAAGTATGGCGACGAGCATGGTGCAGTCTGCGATGCTCCGGGATGCGCGGCGGCGTAATCGTATGCTGCGCGTGCGCGCTTTGTAAGTTCTGTAGCCAGGTTCGGCTCTATGTCCGCGAACACTTCGGCTCCCAGAGCGAAAACCGAGGCGAATTTGCCTACCGACGATGCTTCGCCAGTACTGCGGTTCGTGTATTTCTGTAATCCGTACGGTTTGCCCGAGACAGGGTATACAGGCCGTCCGAGGCCTTTGCCGCGGCCATAATCGGTGCTGTCGTTCTGCGGCGCGCCCACAAAGCGGTGGTCGCGGTCATCGGCTATCTGGTTGAAGTATAATCCGTCGCGCGGATTCATTTTCATCATCCATTCTATACCCCAGCGGGCCTCGTCAAGAATGTCAGGAATACCGTTGGCTCCCTCAAGGCCCCGGGCGTTATATTTGTCGGCCCAGGCCTTGGGGTTGGCGCGGTAGGCGAACAGAAGCTGGTATACCGTGTTGGCCGATGTGGGCAGATACTGAAGATAGTCGGATGCGTCGTGCCATCCTCCGGTAACGTCGAAGTGCTGTCCGTCGAGGCCTTCGGAGAGCACTACAAAGCCGTCGTGCTGATGGCACTTGGCGCGGTGCGCGGGATTGTAGCCGCAACGTTGCTGCCGCAGATAGTTAAGAGGCAGTTCCTTGATGTTGAGGCGTGAATATGAATCGTTGCCTATATGAAGCGCCGCTACATCCACAACCTGGTCTTTCTCGCGCAACTTAACGGAGAGTGTGTAGTCGCCAGGACGAGTCTCCGACGAGAAATATATGCGTGCCGTATTCGCGAACGGTTCCCATGCGGGGCATGCTACTACGCTGTCTATGACCGAAGCTCCTGTCTGCGGCGACAACAGCTCAAATTCGAGCTGTTCCACAGGTGTGTTGCCTACATATACGGCGGCCTTTATGTCATCGCAGAGATAGCCTGCATGGTTTACGCGTAACGATGTCTGGGCATTCAGCAGGAATGGAACGCAAAGAAGTATTGTTGCGGTTGTTTTTTTCATGGTATAGACAATTGGGAGATATGGATAATTAAGGTTAAAGCATTATCAGATAGAACAGCACCGTGGCCATGCTTACAAACAGCATGGAATCGATACGGTCCAGTATGCCGCCGTGGCCCGGTATCAGATTACCTGAATCCTTTATGGCGTGGCTTCGTTTTAGCAGCGATTCAAAAAGGTCGCCCCAGGTGGAGAACGCGCATACGATTATGCCGAAAGCAATCCACACGGGCAGGCTGAAAATGTCCGTGTTCATGTAATAGGCACCCACTCCGGCACCGATGCAACATGCAAGACCGCCTGCGAAGCCTTCCCACGATTTCTTGGGCGAGAGGCGTGGAAACATACGATTTTTGCCAATCATGGACCCCACGCAGTAGGCGCCGGTATCGTTCAGCCATATCATTATGAACATGGTAAGCATTATAATCTGCCACTGTGGTGCAAGGCGGCTAAGTAGATTAAGCATAGCAAGGGGGAGCGCCACATAGGCAAGCATGAGGCACGACCATGCGCAATCGCGGTATGCCGCCGGACTTTTGTCGTAGAGTGCGATGGTGAAGCGCGCAAGGGGGTAGAGCAACACTATGCCCAGACATGTGTCTCCAATAACGTCGGGCAGTTCCAGAAACAGGGGGAGAGTAATGGCTGCCAGAGCGGTTACAGTGTCTAAAATACGTACGGCCCAGTGCCATACGCTGTTGATCGGCGTGAGTACTATGTGTTCGAATTCTACTGCGGCGAGCAGTCCCAACAGCAGTGTGAGAGCGAAAAAACATGATTCTCCGGAGAGTATCGCACCTATTATCAGTGCTACGTAAACTATTCCGCTGAGACTGCGGACTACGAGATTTTTCATTACTTTAAGATTGTTTTCGCAAAGTTAAGCATTTTACACGACATATTTGTCAGTTACCTATCAGGATTCTTTTCACGTGAGTGCCTGCGCGGAGGATGTATACTCCCGGACGAAGCCCGGAAGTGTTGAGACATAGAATGTCGGAAACGCTCGTTGCCGATGCCGCGGGTATTCCGGCAACGCTGAAAAGTGTTGCGTTGAATCCATGCGAACCCGGAATATTGATTTCGAGGTTTCCGCCGTTGTTGCGCACGAAGATTTCGGCGTTATCGCCGCTACCGGGCACGGCCACGGAGGCCTGACGGCGAAGAACTTCCCGCAGCCCGGCCTCGGCATTGAAACGTCCCGCACCCCAGCGTACTTTGTCGTTTTCTGTTGTGGCGACGTTGTCTGCCGTAGCGGCTATTATTTCGAGGACGTCGGCGCTTGTAAGCGTCGGATCGGCCTCAAGCCACTGCGCGATGCATCCGGTTACCACCGGTGCCGACATAGATGTACCGAACATGGCCGTCCAGTAGTCGGTGCGTCCGTCGGATTCTCCGAAAGCCGATATACCGTAGAACGTTTCGTTGGGATTGGCGTTTACAAAAGGCGTGGAGTAGCTGGAAATGACCGATGCGCCGGGAGCGGCCACGGTAGGCAGTGTGCGCCCGTCGCGCAGAGTACCGTACGACGAGAACGGGGCTATCTCGCCCTGCGCGTATCCTGTCGGCGCAATCGAGAGGGTGCGCCCGTCGGTAGTGGGCCACGATGGCCGTCCTGTCCAGGCCCCTACGCAGACTATTCCTTCGCCGCAGGCCATAGATGATACCGGCATATCGTTGCGCCCGTTGACAAATCCCGGAATGTTGAGGCTCGACAGTCTGCCATAACGGCTGTCAAGGTATATGTCGGCGTACTGACCGTTACCGCCGCCCACGATTATCGCCGGTGCGATATATTTCGGTTTCTGTTCCCGTATCTGGGTAAGTTCGAAGTTTATATAGTACCCGTATCTGCCCGACGGAGCGCGCTGCGGATAAACAGCTATGTAGCTGTCCGTATATCCCCGGCTCAGCGACAAGATTTTGCGTCCCGCCGGACGGCCGGGGCGCTGCTCGTAGTCTACTGTAGTATACACGGCTTCGGTGGTATCGGCCGGAATCTTAAAAGAGGCAAGTACTTTCTGTTCGGAATTGTTGCGTATCTGTATTTCAAGATCCAGAGGTGTGCTGTCGTCGCCCCATACGCCTACGGCGCCCGAATAGCTTTCTATCCACGAAACCGGCCACAGCGAAGTGGCTATTTGGGGACTGTCTGAGGTGAAGGAGTGGCTTATGGAGACGTTCTTGTCGGCGTAGTTGCCTGAAGAAACCACGATTACTGCGTCGCGTGCGAGTGCTGATATTGCCGTGGCAAAATCATCGGAGCCATCGTGCGGGCCTACGATATCACTCAGCGACAGATTAACCACGCACGGGCGCCCGGTGTCGCGGGCGTGGTCGATTATCCGTGCCACGCCATCCACAATGTTGGCGTCGTACAGCAGTCCTGCCGCCACGGCCAGTGAGGCGTCGGGCGCCATGCCGGCGAATATGCTGCCGTCGGCGGTCTTCGTGCCATCTTCTTCCGCTACGGTTATATTGCCGCGGTAGTAGCCGCCGATAGTGCCGAGAACGTGTGTGCCGTGGCAGTCGGCCGGCTGTTCGGTGGTGAGGGTGTCTATCTGTGCCGACTCGGTGTATGCAGAGCACTCGCCCTCAGCGCCGTCGTACACGAAAACACGTTCTATGCGGTTTGTGCCGTCGATATTTCTGAACGACGGATTCTGAAAATCGAAGCCGGTATCGAACAGACCGGCAACAACTCCGCGGCCTGTGTAACCGGAAGCACCGTCGATGCCGCGGGCAATGGCGCGCGAGCCTGTGCAGTCTGCGCTCAGGTCGTTGTCGGCGTTGACTTTGCCACCTATACTTATGCTGATTACGTCAGGATTATCCTCTAAGGCGCGTAGTTTCGATACTGTGGCACGCACAAGCGTTACAGGTCCGAGCTGACGTAAGAATTCAATGCCGTCGGGAACCCGGCTGCCTGGTTGCATACGCAGAAAGGCGGTGAAAACAGCTTCCGAACGTGCCTCGGGAGCCATACACCCGAGGACAAAACGGCTTGTCCCGTCGAATTTTGATGGCGTTGCGGCTGCGGCCGACAGAGCGGCCATACATAGAATGAGAATTGTATGGAGTTTCATAGACTTCTCAAAATTACGCATAATCAGCGTAATGGCCAAACCTAAAACATTAAATTACATGAATATGAATGGCCGGAGGCCAAAAATCTACATAACCGCGGGCGCTTGCCGCCCGTGAAAAAGGCATCTCCGTAGAATCAGCCCGGCACGGGCTGAACTTACATCTAAAAATGATTTAGGCTCCGATTCTTCACGAGTCGGAGCCTATCCTATTGGAGTCTTTTAAAGCTATGTCTTATTACTGATTATATGACTGACGGCAAACACAAAGGTTTAGTCGATATTTGTGTGTTTAACTCTCATTAACATTTAGTTATCAAAGTGCCGTCTATCCGTATAATACCGCGGTCGGCGAGGTCGCGCACAACATCCATCGCCTTTCCGAGATTTTTGCCTAAGGAGCGCGACGATGCCACCAGGTCGAGCGGCGAAGACTGCTCGAGCGCGGCCATAAGCCGACTTTCAAAAATTGCGGCATCGAAAGACGGTTTCCTTTGCGAGCGGCATACGTCGCATTTCCCGCACTCGCCGGATTCTTTCTCGCCGAAATAGCGTAGCATCCGTTCTACGCGGCAGCTTTCGTCGTTAAAGGCAAATTCTTTCATTGCCTCAAGCCGCTCCTCCATTCGGGCACGCAGGTTTTCGTATACCGCTTTCGGGAAGGTGAGTTCGGCCGAGGGGCATCTGTTGGCCGTAAAAGTGATGTAAGGCGTGTGCGATTTTGGAATGTATTTTATTATGTGGCGCCTGGATAAGGCTATCAGTTCTGGATATATCGCTTCGGGGCGCACACCTGTGTCGTGGGCTATCAGTTCTTCGTCGATGAACACGAAATCTGCGAAAACGCCGGGGCGAGTGCGCAGTATACGGTTGATAATCTCTTCCTGGTGCGGCGTGAACTCTTCGCCGTATAGTTCGTCGCGGCGTACGCTGAACATCACCCGGGCACTCGTCTCAACCTCCTCGCTGTACACCCAGTAGCCCGCACGCTCGATAATGGATATGGCGCTCATAACCATGCGAGGCTGCATGCCGTACTTCTGGCACATCAGCGCCGGATTGAAATCGAACACGGCCTGGAATCCCTCGCCCATTGGCACATTCAGAAATCGGCATACTTCATCGTATACAGTGCGCAGATAGTCCTTGGGCGGAAAGGCGTTTTTTAGGCGTGTTGCCATCGCGGCTTTGTCGCGGTCGTTGCATATCAGTACGGCAACAGACTCTTTGCCGTCGCGCCCCGCACGGCCTGCCTCCTGGTAGTATTCCTCCAGAGACATCGGAATATCGTAGTGTACTACCGTGCGCACATCCGGTTTGTCGATGCCCATGCCGAATGCCGTCGTGGCCACGATGACCCTCGTCGTGCCGCCCTGCCATGCGTCCTGCCGCTCGGCTTTCTCGTGAGCCGTAAGCCCGGCGTGGTAGTAGTCGGCCGATATGTTTTCGGCCTTGAGGGCGTCGGCAAGCTCGCGGCAGCGTCGGCGCGAACGCACGTACACGATGGCGGGGCCGCTTGTGCCGCGAAGCACTTCGAGCAGCTTTGTCATCTTCGCCGATACGTGGCGCACAAGAAAGGAAATGTTGTCGCGGCTGAAACTGAGCGAGAAGCGCGCGGGAGCGCGCATCTGCAGGCTGCGTACGATGTCCTCGGCCACTTCGGGGGTCGCCGAGGCGGTAAGTGCCAGCACGGGAACCTCCGGAAATTCTTCCCGCAGACGCGATATACGCAGATACGACGGGCGGAAGTCATAGCCCCACTGCGATATGCAGTGTGCCTCGTCCACAACAAACAGGCTCGGGTTCCAGCGGCGCAGCTGGGCTATGAAACCATCGCTCCCCAGGCGTTCCGGCGCCACATACAGCATTTTAAGCTTGCCGGCGCAGCAACGCTCGATGGTGTAGTCCGTCTCGTGGCGCGTTATGCCCATGTACATACAGGCGGCCGGAATGCGCCGCTTGCGCAGATTGTCCACCTGGTCTTTCATGAGCGAAACCAGCGGTGTAACCACAATAGTGAGGCCCGGCAGCATCATGGCCGGAACCTGGAACGTTATGGATTTGCCGCCGCCGGTAGGCAGCAGCCCAAGAGTGTCTCTGCCAGACAGTACCGACCGCACAATCTCGCCTTGCATGGGGCGGAAACTGTCGTAGCCCCAGTAGCGCCTCAGCGTTTCCGTGGGGTCGTCGGTGTCCGGCGCCTCGTCGAAAGGAATGTAGTCCGGTTCGGAAAAGTCGTAGTAACCCGAAAGGTCGTCCATCTACACTTCGGTAACGCGGATTTGCTTTACAAGCAGCTGCAGCGGCGAGGATGCGTTCTGGTGTTTGTTCTCTTCTATGCTGTAGCAGATATTGAACGGGCGCCCCGAATGGATATGCTCGAAGTACGACGCCATGTTGAAGGCTATGCCGTTTATCACGTGGCCCGAGGTATCGTCCACAAGCTCCAGCTTGATGTGCTCAAGGTTGTGCCCGACAAGTTTGCTCGTCCCGAAATCCTTTACGCGGCGCGTGCAGAACGTGGGCTTGCGGTTGCCGGGACCGAACGGGTTGAACAGTCGCAGGATAGATACGAATTCCGGAGTAATGTCGGCAAAGGAGAGGAAGGCGTCGATGTCTATCTGCGGCGTAAGCTGCTCGGGCAGGATGTTGGCTGCCACGTATTCCTCGAAGCGGCGGGTGAATTCTGGAATGTTTTCTTCGCGCAGCGACAGGCCTACGGCGTAGGCGTGGCCGCCGAAGTTTTCCAGCAGGTCGCGTGTGGATTCCACAGCCTTGTAGATATCGAAAGCCTGCACCGAGCGCGACGAACCCGTGGCCAGGCCGTTGCTGTATGTCAGAACAACCGATGGTTTGTAGTACAGCTCGGTAAGGCGTGAGGCAACTATGCCGATAATGCCTTTGTGCCAGTCCTTGTTATATATTACTATGGATTTCTTGGGCGAGTGCATTTCGCCGCGCGCCTCGAGGATGGCGTTGGCCTCCTCGGTGATTCGCTTGTCCAGTTCCTTGCGGTCCTGGTTGTATTTGTCTATCTCCTGGCTGCGGCGCGCGGCCTCCTTGGCGTCGCGGGAAACAAGCAGCTCCACAGCCTCGCTGCCGCACTGCATGCGTCCCGACGCGTTGATGCGCGGGCCTATCTTGAAAATGACATCGTTTATCGTAATTTCCTTGCCGCCGAGACCGCAGGTGCGGATTATGGCGCGCAGGCCCATGTTGGGATTGGAGTTCAGGCGTTTCAGACCCATGTGGGCCATAACGCGGTTCTCGTCCACCATCGGCACGATGTCTGCGGCGATGCTCACCGCCACAAGATCCAGCATGCTTTCCAGCTCGGCGGTGGCGATACCGTTGCTTATGGAAAACGCCTGCATGAACTTGTAGCCTACGCCGCAGCCCGACAGGTGAGGGCACGGATAGGTGGAGCCTTCCAGCTTGGGGTTGAGGATGGCCACCGCCGGCGGCAGGGTCTCGTCGGGCATGTGGTGGTCGCAGATAATGAAGTCGATGCCCTTCTCGCGGGCATAGCCTATCTCGTCGATGGCCTTGATGCCGCAGTCGAGTATAATTACCAGTTTGACGCCCTGTTCGGCGACATAGTCGATGCTTTTCCGGGAAATACCGTAGCCCTCGTCGTAGCGTGTGGGAATATAGAAGTCCAGTTCCGAGTAGAAGTTCTGCAGGTAGCGGTACACGAGGGCGACGGCAGTGGTGCCGTCCACATCGTAGTCGCCGTATACCATAATCTTCTCCTTGCAGCCCATAGCGCGGTTGAGGCGTTCCACGGCCTTGTCCATGTCGGGCATAAGGAACGGATCATGCAGGTCTCGCAGTGATGGATGGAAAAATTTCTCGGCAGCGTCGATGGTAGTTATTCCGCGCTGCACAAGTAGGTCGGCGACGGGTGCGCAGTTCGAGAACCGTCGGGCCAGTTCTGCGCCGAGTCGCTGCTCCTCGCTCGAGAGCGTCGGGTAATTCCATTTACGTGTCATATATTGTGGTGTTTATATACTTGGAAAGAGATGTCTGTTGCTGTATGGCAACATTTATCCATATTACACCACAAAGTTACAAAAATCCTCTGTAATATCAAATTATCCCCCGAATGTCCGTATGCCTTTGGCAGATGTAGGGACGTGTCTTTGGCGCGTCAGCAGCTACCCTTTGAGTATCAATGTTTTAGACAGTAAACTTGCCAAAGATATTGCTTCTGCAACATCCTCGGCCAACGCCCGGAGAGAACGCCAGCCAACGCCACTCCGGCAACGTATCAGTACGACAGCACGTTTTTACGGGCGGCGTCGATTTTGAGGAGGATGAACAGCAGGATTGTGAATCCCCACAGCGACGAGCCGCCGTAGCTGAAGAAAGGCAGCGGAATACCTATGACGGGGCACAGGCCAATAACCATGCCTATGTTTATGCAGAAATGGAATATGAAATACGACGCCACGCAGTAGGCATATACTCGGCCGAAAGTAGTGGGCTGCCGTTCGCCTATCTTGATTACGTTGAGTATCAGCCCTAAGAACAGCAGCGTTACAAGCATGGATCCGATGAAGCCTTCTTCCTCGCCGATGGTGCAGAAGATGAAGTCGGTGTGCTGTTCGGGCACATATTTCAGTTTTGTCTGCGTGCCGTTGAGGAAGCCTTTGCCCAAAAGGCCGCCCGAGCCTATGGCTATCTTGGACTGGTTGACGTTGTAACCGGCGTCGCGAAGGTCCTCCACAATACCCAGCGCCACCTGTATGCGCAGTTTCTGGTGGGGCTGTAGATGGTCGAAGGCGGCGCCGACAGAGAAAAGGAACACTACTGCCAGCATAGCGGTGGCACAGGAAGCGAACAGTCTGGGGCGGTGAAGCCGTATAGCGTCGACGGCAACATATACGCATGCGATGGCGATGGCGGCGATGTTCACCGCACGGCCTGGAACAGGCACTCCGCACAGTGTGAGTATGAATTCTATCAGACCCAGGCCGAGAAAGCCAAGAAGCAGGTTGCGGCCAACCTCGAAGCGCCGGGCGTATATTGCCGCCATACCTACCATAACTGCCATTATCATCAGCAGCACGGCATATTCTCCGGTAGGCATCCCCATTATCATTGTCTCGGTGTACTTTATGGCAACGACGAAGATTACAACAGAGAATGTTGCCGCAAAAAGCACGAGGCCGCTCATTCCCTCGCGGTACAGCACAAAGAACAGTGCCATGAAAGTGAGCGCCGACCCTGTTTCGTTCTGCAACAGGATAAGCACTATCGGGATAAAGATTATTGCAAGCGCCCTTATATAGTTGGACGGCTTTGCGTTAAGCTCGAAATGATAGCTGCTGAACAGTTTGGCCAGTGCAAGCGCCGTGGCGAACTTGGCAAACTCGGCGGGCTGGATACTGAATGCGCCGAAACTTATCCATGAATGCGAGCCTTTGATATCCGGCGCCACAAATGGCGTTATGGCCAGCAATATCACAAGAAAAACATACAGGGGGTAGGCGTAAGTCTCGTACATGCGCGCGTCCACAAGCAGCAGCACTATGCCGAGGCATACCGACAGTCCTATCCACCGCAGCTGCTTGCCCGAAAATTCGTCGAAGGAGAACATGCTTGCGTTGTCAAAATTGTAGCATGCGGCGTAGATGCTCACCATGCCGGCGAACACCATGATGAGGTATATCAGTACTGTGGGCCAGTCCAGATTGCGGAAAGTGGACGCAGGGTCATTTCTTCTTGGGAGTGGCATATGTGATACGGGTGTTTAGCATTTGTTCTTCCATAGCCTTCCGTTCCGGGGCTATTTTGCCGGTGAGATATTTTTCCATTACAAGGCTCCCGATAGGCACGCCGAAAGTGGCGCCCCAGCCGCCGTTTTCAACGTATACGGCCACTGCGATCTGTGGATTCTGGTAGGGGGCGAACCCCATGAATGCTGAATGGTCCTTGCCGTGTGGGTTCTGGGCAGTGCCCGTTTTGCCGCATACCTCGATACCAGGAATGGCGGCCCGGCGGCATGTGCCCCCGGTAACGGCCATGCGCATCCCTTCGGCAACGGCATCGTAGTGGCGTTTTTCAATTGTTGGATGGTGCTCCTCGTTAAATCCGGCGGGCATTACGGTGTCCTGTATCGCCTTTACGATGTGCGGCGTGTGGAAATAGCCGCGGTTGGCTATCGTGGCCGACAGGTTGGCTATCTGTAGCGGTGTGGCAAGTATTTCGCCCTGGCCGATGGATACGGATATTATGGTGTTGGCGCTCCAGCGCCCTTCGCGGTAGAATTTATCGTAGAATTTGGCGTTGGGGATAAAGCCGCGGCTCTCGCCGGGCAGGTCGATGCCGAGGCGGTAGCCGTAGCCCATAGACACAAGGTGGTTCTTCCATATCTCGAAGGCTGCGGCGGATGAACCGTACTTGCTGCGGCGGTCTATCATGGCCTTGAACCCCCAGCAGAAGAACGCGTTGCACGAGGTCTGCAGGGCCGGTTTGAGCGGGAGGGGAGAACCGTGGGGGTGGCAGCCCACGCGCAGACCGCCGTTTATGTATCCGCCGTGGCACGGGTAGGCCGTGGTGAGGTCTATTATGCCTTCCTGGAGGAAAATAAGGCCCTGCGTGGGCTTGAAAGTGGAACCGGGAGGATAGGTACCCATGAGCGCGCGGTCGAACAGTGGCCACGACGGGTCGTTCACAAGTTTGCGGTAGTTCGCGCCGCGCTGGCGTCCCACAAGCAGTGTGGGATCGTAGTTAGGCATGGACACCATACATAGCACTTCGCCTGTATTTGGCTCTATGGCCACTACGGCGCCCCGTTTGCCTACCATGAGCGACTCGGCGTACTGCTGCAGCTTGATATCCAGGCTCAGCCTGAGGTCGCGTCCGGATATCGGTTCTACATCGTGTGCGCCGTCCTCGTAACGCCCCTGAATGCGGCCGTGGGCGTCGCGGATAAGTATCTCCACGCCTTTTACGCCGCGAAGATATTGCTCGTAGCTTTTTTCGATGCCGAGGTCGCCGGTGTAGTCCCCTGCGGCATAATAATCGTCGCGTTCTATGTCGTCCTTCGACACCTCGCGTATGTTGCCGAGTACGCTGCCGGCCGTTGGATAGTTGTACTGTCGCAGAATGCGCTTCTGTATAAAGAATCCGGGGAAGCGGTACAGTTTTTCCTGGAGGCGACCGTAGTCCTGGGCGGACAGCTGCGAAATAAGACGCTGCGGGGTGTACGACGAGTAGCCGGGATTGCTGCGGCGGTCTTTCATCTGGGCGAGGCGTTTGTCGAAGTCTTCGCGTGTGATGTTGAGTGTGTTGCAGAAATCGAGCGTATCGAACGGCTGTACGTCGCGCGGAATCATCATAACGTCGTAGGCCGGCTGGTTGAATACCACCAGCTCGCCGTTGCGGTCATAGATGAGGCCGCGGCTCGGGTATACTGTCTTTTTAAGGAACGCGTTGGAGTCGGCGCTCTGTTTGTACTTCTCGTCGTTGATCTGAAGGTCGAACAGGCGTATCAGGTATATTATGGCGATAAGCACTATAAAGCCGCCGACAATATATTTGCGTTTCTCTAAGTTATAGTTCTTTCTCAATTACAGACAAGTTGTTTTGGCCTAATCGTCGTTCTTGGGCGCCAGCAGGCAGTCGATGGCGTAGAGGACGACAAAGGTGTAGACCGTTGAGGCGAGAATGCGGAGGACAAGCAGCCACGGGTTGAAGAACTGGAATGCTTCCACGGTAAAGAGCATTGCGGAATATATAACCGTTGCCGTGAATATGAATTTCATGAAAGCCGCGTAACCCATAGAGCGCGCCGAGGGGGAGCGTCCGGCAAGGTCGTCGTCCATAGATACATATAAGTGGAACAGAGGCTTGCGCACGAAGGCAAGAACTGTACAGCAGAGGGCGTTTACGCCGGGGGTGTCGCAAAAAATATCCAGGAGGAAGCCGGCAAGGAAACCGAGAAGCGTGGATATATTGGTGCCTAAAGTTACAGGCAGCATTATGATAAGATACAGAAACGCCATCGGCACCGCCACATTGAACAGAATGAGGTGGTTGAACACTATCGCCTGCAGAGGTATCAGCAGCACGAACATTATTGCATAGCGTATTGCGAACTTTGTCATGTGCTCCTATGTGCCGAATGGGTTCTTTTTTGAATCGTTTTCCTCGCCCTGCGAAAGCGCTTTTATCTCCTCGGCCTGATTGTTCACAATCACCTGTACGTTGCCGAGGGTTGTGAAATCGGTTAGGAGGCGCACGCGCAACTTGAAAAAGTTCTGCGTGCGGTCGGTATCGTCGTTAACAATCACACCCACGGGCAGCCCGGCGGGGAAGACCGCCGAGAAACCGCTGGTAACGATTGTATCGCCTACCTCGAACACGGTGTGCCGCGGCAGTTCTTCCAGTGTGGCTTCCTCGGGATTGCCGCCCTCCCATACAAGCGAGCCGAAATAGTCGCTGCGTTTGATTTTGCACGAGAGGCGGAAGTGCGGGTTAAGCAGTGATATCACTCGGGCCGTGGAAGGCCCCACGTTGCTTACGATGCCTACGACGCCGTTGCGGTCTACAACGCCAAGTTCGGGCTTGATACCGTCGCGGCTGCCTTTGTTGATGGTGAGGTAGTTGAACGGGTGAGCCACACTGTTGTTGATAACGTGGGCCACGATAAAGCGGAACGGACTGATGCCGGAATCAACCCTCAGGGTGTCGCGGAAGCCCTGTTCCGTGAGTAGGTTTATGCGTTCGTTCAGCCTCACTATCTCTGATTGCAGCGCTGCGTTGCTGCGGTTGAGGTCGTCGTTGATTTCGAGGAGATTGAAGTACGAGGTAACGTTGTTGGCGCTCTTGTAGACGGTTGAGGCCATGCGTCCGGCCGATGTGAGGTACACATGTTGCCGGTAGGGGTCGTTCTTGAATATAAGCATGCAGCTTATGCTCACCAGAATGATGAACACAAGCCACTTGCTGTGTTTTACTATGAACGAAAAAAGTTCGCCCACTGCGTATCCGGCCGCGCCGTGCTTTTATCGGATAAGGAACGAGAAACGGTGGATGTTCTTCAGAGCCACGCCTGTACCCTTTGCCACGCACAGCAGTGGGTCGTCGGCAATGTGGAACTGGATACCGATCTTGTCGATTAGGCGCTTGTCGAGGCCGCGCAGCAGCGCGCCGCCGCCGGCAAGATAGATGCCGTTGCGCACGATGTCGGCGTATAGCTCGGGAGGCGTCTGCTCCAGGGCGCTGAGTACGGCGGCTTCGATTTTGGAGATCGTCTTTTCTATGCAATGGCATATTTCCTGGTAGCTCACGGGAACTTCCAGAGGGAGCGAAGTCATCAGGTTGGGACCGTGGACAACGTAATCCTCCGGCGGATTGTCAAGCTCGGTGAGAGCGGAACCTACGTGCATCTTGATCTGTTCGGCCGTGCGAACACCCACTTTGATGTTGTGGGCGCGCCGCATGTGGTTGAGAATGTCGTCGGTAAGATCGTCGCCGGCAACCTGGATACTCTTGTTGCTCACGATACCGCCAAGCGAGATAACGGCGATTTCGGTTGTGCCGCCGCCTATGTCAACTATCATGTTGCCCTGCGGGGCTTCAACGTCAAGTCCGATACCTAAGGCGGCTGCCATGGGCTCGTGGATCATGTATACGTCGCGGCCGTCCGCATGTTCGGAAGAGTCTCGAACCGCGCGGACCTCAACTTCCGAAGCTCCGGATGGTATTCCTACAACCATGCGCAGCGATGGCGAGAACCAGTTGTTTTTTGTGCTTGCCTTTTTGACAAGACCGCGGATCATTAGTTCGGCGGCGTTGAAGTCGGCGATGACGCCCTTGCGCAGAGGGCGCACCGTACGGATGCCAACGTGGCCTTTGCCTTCCATCTGGTGTGCCTCGTTGCCTACGGCTATAAGCTTGTCGGTGCGGCTGTCAAGGGCGACTATGGAGGGCTCGTTGATTACAATCTTGTCGTTATGGATGATAATCGTGTTGGCTGTGCCAAGGTCGATTGCAATTTCTTTTGTTAGAGAGAAAAGTCTCATTGCGTTATTTGGGGAAAGGAATTTATCAATGGCGGAAGTGGCGGAAGCCGGTCATGACCATTGTCATGCCGTTGGCCTTGCAGTAGTCCACCGAATCGGTGTCGCGGATAGAACCTCCGGGCTGGATAACGTAGTCGATGCCTTCGGCATGGGCTATTTCCACACAGTCGGCAAAGGGGAAGAACGCGTCCGAGGCCATAGTGGCACCCTTGAGGTCGAAGTTGAACGAGTGCGCTTTCTCAATTGCATGGCGCAATGCGTCAACGCGAGATGTCTGGCCTACGCCCGATGCTAACAGCTGCCCGTTGCGGGCAAGTACGATGGCGTTGCTTTTGCTGTGCTTCACAAGTTTGTTGGCAAAAATCATGTCGGCCACTATTGCGTCGGTGAGAGTGTCGCCGGAAACGAGCTTCATGTCGTCGGCAGTCTCAACTTTGGCGTCATTGTCCTGTACGAGCATGCCCCCGAGGATAGTGCGCATGCGCTTTCCGGCAGGAGCGGCAGCCTTGCGGACAAGGATTATGCGGTTCTTTTTTTGCTTGAGGATTGTCAGAGCGTCGTCGCTGTACTCGGGAGCAATGATAACCTCGAAGAAGATTTTGCCGATTTCGGCAGCTGCCTTAGCTTCGATGCGGCGGTTGCAGATAATAATGCCGCCGAAAGCTGAAACGGGATCGCCGGCAAGAGCGTCGGCCCAGGCTTCGTCTACTGTGCCGCGAGTCGCACACCCGCAGGCATTGTTGTGCTTGAGGATTGCTACCGTGGTGTCTTCGAACTCGTCGATGAGCGAGCAGGCGGCATCGATGTCGAGCAGGTTGTTGTAGCTTATCTCTTTTCCGTGCAGTTTGTCGAACTGTTTGTCGAAGTCCCCGTAGTATGCGGCGGTTTGATGGGGGTTTTCGCCGTAGCGAAGGGGCATCGCGCCGTTTACGGCAACGCGGAGTGCCGACAGTCCGCAATCCTCAAGCGGAGTGGTCTCTGCGAACCAGTTGTAGATAGCGGTGTCGTAGCCCGACGAAACAGCGAAAGCCTCGCGGGCAAGCAGGCGCCGTTCCTCAAGGGTTGTCTCGGCACCGTGTGCGTCCAGGATGCCTGCGAGCAGCGGGTACTGTGCTTTGGATGCGACGATGGCAACGTCGGCAAAGTTTTTGGCGGCGGCGCGGATAAGCGAGATACCGCCTATGTCGATTTTCTCAATGATGTCGGCTTCGGATGCGCCGGAAGATACCGTATCTTCGAAGGGATAGAGATCCACAATGACAAGGTCGATCGGGTCGATCTCATACTGTGCCGACTGTGCGTTGTCGCCTTCGTTGTCGCGGCGTGCCAGAATACCGCCGAAAATTTTCGGATGAAGCGTTTTAACACGGCCTCCCAAGATCGACGGATAGCCCGTAAGATCTTCAACTGCCACGCATGGATAGCCGAGACTTTCGATAAAAGACCGAGTACCTCCCGTCGAAATAAGTTTGACGCCTGAATTGTAAAGTTTTGTTAAAATTGGCTCGAGTTTGTCCTTATGGAAGACAGAGATTAATGCGCTTCTGATTTTTTTTGTTGACGACATCGTATTTATAGCTTTGTATAATTAATGTGCAAAATTAGTAAAAAAAAGTGGTATTGCCTATTGCGGCAATGATTTCATATGCCTTGTTTGCAAATTTTTTCATTGATGAAACACACATGGGTATAAAACAAACGGCAGCACGATGTCGTGCTGCCGTCGTAATGTTTTGTCGGATTGTGCTTAAGCCTCGGCTACAGGTACAATATTGATGAACTTACGGCCGTTGCGGCCTTCAGTGAAACTTACTGTGCCGTTGATAAGTGCATAGAGTGTGTGGTCTTTGCCCATACCTACGTTGAGGCCCGGATGGTGTACGGTGCCGCGCTGACGTTTGATGATGTTACCGGCTTTTGCAAACTGGCCGCCGAAAATCTTGACGCCAAGACGTTTGCTTTCTGATTCACGGCCGTTCTTCGAACTACCGACGCCTTTTTTATGTGCCATAGTGCTGTTTAGATATTATTCGCAGATGCGGTGGTGAAACAATCAGGCTACGATGTCTTTGATGACAACCTTGGTGAAATACTGGCGGTGGCCGTTTTTGCGGCGATAGCCTTTGCGACGTTTTTTCTTGAAAACGATAACTTTGTCGCCTTTGACGAGGGAGGTTGCTACTTCGCAAACTACCTTTGCACCTTCTACGGTGGGAGCGCCTACTTTTACGGTGCCGTCGAGGTCGGCGAGAAGAACGCGGTCGAATTCAACGCTGTCGCCTTCTTTTACATTCTCTCCAAGATAGTGCACATACAAGAAACGATCTTTTTCGGCCTTGAACTGCTGTCCCTGGATTTCTACGATTACGTACATTGATAATGATAATAATAGTTAACCCGCTGAGGCGGCGAAAGTTGAATAAACTATTCGCGCTTAACCGAGCCTATTGCGGAAAATCAGCCCACAAAAGTACAGATTTTTGTCTTCTCTGCCAAACTTTTTCGCGACTTTTTTAAAGTTGCGCGCAAAATAGGGTGCGGCGCTGCCGCGGGTCTTTGACAGAATTAAATTATGGGACTGGCGAATCTTTTTGACACTCAAGCTTGGAGGTGTCAAAATTTTTTATTATCTTTGTGCTACCATTT
>CABPYL010000022.1 GCA_902461565.1 uncultured Porphyromonadaceae bacterium | reverse complement strand
AACTTGACCATCTCAAACAGCTCTTCCAATCCTTCAGGAAGGCACATCCATATTGTATCTGCGGTTTTCATCCTGCAAATTTAACACTTTTCCCAAAATCCATGCACCGGAATTTCGGCTTGAGCCATTTTTCTCGTTCTTCTCGGCATGCGTGGCCTCAAAAAATTTGCGTAATTCATCAGCTATTACGAATATTTCAGTAATTTTGTCTTTGGTGTGCGCAGTGATAAAAGTATTTGTTTGTAATTAAGTATTAAATTAAAATATTTATCGCTAATTGCTGTACTTTTAATTATTTAAATTTATTGGATAACGTATTGATTGTGCATGGAAAAATCGTTTAAGCAAAGTGTAGCTGAAGCAATAGGATGTTATGTGTATGCGCTTGTTGATCCTCGAGACAATCACATTTTTTATGTAGGAAAAGGTACAGGTAACCGAGTTTATCAACACGTTCAGGCAGCCATCACAGATGATTCTCAAAGCCTGAAGCTATCCACTATAAGAGAAATTATGACTCTTGGTTTGGAGGTGAAGTATTACATTATTAGGCATAATATGACCGAACAAGAGGCATATCTTGTAGAATCCTCGATAATTGATTTATTAACTTATCCCGCTTTCAATAAAAATAATATACTCACCAATATTGTTAGTGGACACCATCAGTGGAACGAGGGTATTAAAACTGATGAAGAAATCAATATCCTATACGACTGTCCTAAGATTGAGCCAGTTCCGGGAGAGAGACTTCTTTTGGTCAGCCTGAATAAAAGTTATATGCAACCAAAGGCATCTGGAGTGTATCGCCGAGCGAATGATTACGAGAGTGCCCGTAAATATTGGGCAATCTCGCCCGACAAAGCTGATAAAATAGATTACATCTTAGGTATATATAGAGGGATTGTGCGTATTGTAATTCACGTTAAAGGTAAATCCATTTGTTCTGTCGCGGAAGACGGAACGATTTTCAAAAAGCCGCGTTTCGCATTTGTGGGTGATATTGTTCCGAATTCTCCATATCTAAACACAGACGTAACCGACTATCCTTTTGGCAGTGGCGGCGCGATTACTTATATTCCCCGGAACAATTTTTAGCAACACTCTTAGATAACTCGTTAGATAAAGCGCAGACTCTACAAGTCTTATAATGTCGCGGGTTTGCTTTGTCGGGGATTTTTTGTAATTTTGCATGATAGAGTTCAGTGAACCTGCTTTTATAGATATTGAGTAATGAAAAAAATTATATACTGCGTTTTTGTAGCCTTGTCGGTGTTATTCCCTCTTTCGGTTAACGCCCAGCAGGAGAGCCTTTTCACATATCCGGTACCACCGGATACGATGCTTAATTTCCAGCCTCGTTGCGATTATATTATCAGCCGTTTCTGGGACCGCTGCAATTTTGAACAGGCTTTGCTTCATCCCGACGAATTCAACAAGGCTTTCGGCGACTGGGTGAATATCATGCCTCATGCTTCGGCCGATACTGTTCATAACGCGATCGACCGTCTGCTTGCACGCTTTACCAAGAAAGGCGGCGACCAGGCTCTTGCATTGGCGCGTCTGGCCGAAAACTGGGTGTATTCCGATACTGCCGAGCTTGTCTCCGAAGAGATTATGCTGCCTTTCGCACGTGTAGCGGCCAATCATAAGAAGATTGACAAGGCCGACCGCCGGCATTTTGCCGCTATTGAGAAGGTACTTACATCCAGTATGGTGGGACAGACGCTTCCTGACCTTGAGTTTGTTCGTCCCGACGGCGCAAAAGGCCATCTGAGCGATATTGCACGTGGATCGGTGCTTCTGTTCTTCTGCGATCCGGTCGACCCTGCTTCTTCCTTCCCCAGAATACGTCTGGATACCGACCCCGATACTCGTGCCCTGATAGACCGCGGCGAACTTACGATTGTAACGATATATGCCGCCGAACCCGACAGCAAGTGGCTCGATAATGTGAAGGATTATCCCGAAAACTGGCATAATGTGGCCATTCCGGATGCCGCGGAATACTTCGGCAAGATTGAGCCGCCGATGTTGTATTTCCTTAACAGTGGTCTTAAGGTGCTTGCAAAAAATCTTAGCACAGACTATCTTTTGGGCGCTTTCAAATATACCAACGATAGCCGTAAAAAGCAATGAGCGAGCGTAAAACGATAGCGGTCCTGGTGTCCGGCGGCGTCGACAGCGCCGTAGTGGTGCATCAGCTTGCGCAGGACAGCAGTCTGGATCTTCATTTGTTCTATATCCGCATAGGAATGGATAACGGGGAGGGCGATTGCTCGGCCGAGGAGGATATTGAAATGTGCAGCCTAATCGCGCATCGCTACGGCTTGCCTTTCGAGGTTGTGTCGCTGCATCAGGAATACTGGGATAATGTGATGGCATACGCGCTGCGCACCGTCAGGGAAGGTCTTACGCCAAATCCCGACATAATGTGCAACTCTATAATCAAATTCGGCTATTTCGAGGACCGGCGCGGTCGGGATTTCGACCTTACGGCTACGGGCCATTATGCTTCCACCGTTATCGACGCGCAGGGTCGCAAATGGCTCGGCACGGCGGTCGATCCGGTAAAAGACCAGACGGATTTTCTGGCACGCATAAGCGGCCATCAGCTGCAGCATCTGATTTTCCCTTTGGGCAGCATGCCAAAGGCGGATGTACGCCGTATCGCCGCCGAGGCCAAGTTGCCGAATGCCATGCGTCGCGATTCGCAGGGAATATGTTTTCTGGGAAAAATTAATTATAACGATTTTATCCGCCGCCATCTTGGCGAGCGTCCCGGTCCTATCGTTGAGATTGAGACAGGCCGTAAATTAGGCGAACACCGCGGCTACTGGTTCCATACCATCGGCCAGCGCAAGGGGCTCGGCCTGAGCGGTGGCCCGTGGTTTGTTGTCCGTAAGAACATTGCTGAGAACGTTATTTATGTATCGCGCGGCTACGATACCGAGAAGCAGTATGGCCGCACGCTGCATCTTGCCGAGATGCACTTCATCACCGAGGACCCCTGGGGAGATGCCGCCGACGGCGGTGTGCGCCTTATGTTCAAGAACCGCCACAGTCCCGATTTCCTGCCAGGCACCATACGGCGATTGCCGGAAGCTCCCGGCGAGTACGTCATCGAGTCCGACGTGAAGGTGCAAGGCATAGCTCCCGGTCAGTTTGCTGCCGTCTACGACCCCGAACACAGAATATGTTACGGTTCCGGCATTATCACCGGCGCCGCCGTAAAAATATAGCAGCCTATGGACGACAAAGTGAGAATCTATGTTTTTGGCTTGTCCTACAGTCAGTTGCAGAGTGGTGCATACGCCCTTGTGCTGGCCGAGGAGAATGGTCGCCGTCGCATACCCGTAATGATAGGTCCCGCGGAGGCCCAGTCCATAGCCGTTGCGCTTGAGAATGTGCATACACCCCGTCCGCTCACCCATGAGCTTTTTGTCTCTTTCGCCCATGCTTTTGGCGTGAAACTTATCGAGGTGTATATCTACCGTTTCAGTGAGGGCATATTTTCATCTGAACTCACTTTCAGCGACGGCGACCGCACCATAAAAATTGATGCGCGTACATCCGATGCCATCGCCATCGCCGTGCGCACACATACGCCTATCTATACGTCTGAGGAAATCCTGCAGAAGGCCGGCTTTATAATCGAGAATGAGTCGATGCAACGCGATGACAGCGAGGCCGACAACACCGATATCGATGCTATGGCCGGCGACGATTATCCTGATAAGACGTATGCCGACCGCGATGATTATATGGCAGAGCCTAATCCGGAGAAATATACTATAGAGGAACTCGAACGCACCCTCGCGCGCCTTATCGACGAGGAAAACTACGAGGAGGCCGAGCGGATAAGCCAAATTCTTAACAAAAAGAAGGACCGCGACAACAGCGGTGAGGCCTGAACGACATAAACACAGTAAAATATCATAAAAATCTAATACACCGGTAAAAATGAATACTTTCGTGCTGAAAACGCGCCTTTCGTTGCTCGGATTCATTGAATTCGCAATCTGGGGCGCTTATCTTACCTCTTTAGGCGCCTACCTGGCCGGTATCGGTCTGAGCGAGAATATCGCATGGTTCTATGCCATCCAGGGCGTTGTATCGCTCTTTATGCCTGCTCTTGTCGGCATTGTGGCCGACCGTTGGATCCAGGCGCAGAAAACCTTGAGCTTATGCCATCTTATTGCCGGCGTTTTCATGCTGGCCGCCGGCCTCTACGGCATGTCGACGTCCCAGCCCGACGGAGGAATCCTTTTTGCGTTGTACACCGTGTCGGTCGCATTCTTCATGCCCACAATAGGTCTGAGCAACTCAGTGGCTTATTCGGCTCTCGACCAGGCAGGCCTTGATACAGTGAAGCATTTTCCCCCAGTACGCGTGTTCGGCACGGTCGGTTTCATCGTTTCTATGCTCTTTGTAAACTTTACAGGCTTTCAGAACACTGCCGCCCAGCTTGTTACGTCGGCAGTCCTCAGCTTTGTAATGATGTTCTATGCGCTTACAATGCCCAAATGTCCTGTTAACAAGAGCCAGGGCAAGGTGTCGCTTTACGATGCCCTCGGTCTTAAGGCTTTCGCTCTGTTCAAGAATAAACAGATGGCCATATTCTTTATCTTCTCCATGCTCCTTGGTGTGGCGCTTCAGATTACCAACGGTTTTGCCAATCCATTTATCCAGAGCTTTGGTTCCGTAGCCGAATATACCGATACGTGGGGCGTACACAATGCAAATGCCCTTATCTCGCTGTCGCAGATGAGCGAGGCCCTGTGCATCCTGCTTATTCCTTTCTTCCTGCATCGCTACGGTATCAAGGTGGTCATGCTCATGTCCATGTCGGCATGGGTGCTTCGCTTCGGGTTTTTCGGCCTTGGTAACCCCGGCAACGGCGTGTGGCTCTTTATCCTGTCCATGATTGTTTATGGCGTGGCTTTCGATTTCTTCAACGTTTCCGGATCCCTGTTCGTAGATAAAATGACTACAAAGGACATCCGTTCATCGGCCCAGGGTCTGTTTATGATAATGACCAACGGTATAGGCGCGACAATAGGCACCCTTGGCGCGCAGGCTGTCATAAACGCCAAAGTGTTTTCGCAGCCGGCAGGCATGCCACAGATAGAAGGGTGGCACCAGTCATGGCTTATCTTCGCAGGATATGCTTTGGTTGTTGCCGTCCTGTTTATGTTTATCTTCAAAGACCCTAAGATAGACAGCGTTTCCGACAAGGCAATCAAACAGGCCGAGAAAGAAAACGCCCCGGATACAGCTATATGATACGTTTCTACGCCCCCGATATTCTTGAAACTGCCAAATTGCCGGCTGAGGACAGTGGTCATGCCGTGCGTGTGCTTCGCCGCCGTGTCGGCGACGAAGTGGAAGTTGTAGACGGGCGCGGGGGTCTGTATATCTGCCGCCTTGTAACCGATGACCCTCGTGGCGCTGTTGTGCAGGTAGTGGAAAGGAGAGAACTGCCTAAGGTGTGGAAACCCAATATTACGGTTGCCGTCGCTCCCACAAAGCATAACGACCGCATGGAGTGGCTCGTTGAAAAGTTGGTCGAGATAGGCGTAGACCGTATTGTGCCGGTACGCTGCGAGCGTTCCGAACGCAAGGAAATAAAGACAGAGCGTCTGCAGAAGATTGCTGTGGCCGCCATGAAACAGTCGCTAAAGGCCGTGCTTCCGTGCATCGACGATACAACTCCTCTTTCTTCGTTTCTTAAAGAGGATTTTGCCGGTGAGCGTTTTGTGGGATATTGTGATGCCGCTACTGAGCGGCGCCTGCTTGCCACGGCGTATACTCCCTGCACCGACGTGGCCATACTAATCGGTCCCGAGGGCGATTTTTCGCCTGCCGAGATTCAGAGTGCCATAGCCGCAGGCTTCGTCCCCGTTACGATGGGCGACAACCGCCTGCGAACCGAGACAGCAGCCCTTGTTGGCTGCGATACCATCCACATTGTAAATCAAATATTCAAGAAATAATGTCCGCAACATTCAACCGACTTCCCAGCGGAGGAGGCTTCTTCCTCCTTGCCGGCCCTTGTGTAATCGAAGGTGAAGAAATGGCCTATCAGATTGGCCGCCATATCAAGGATGTATGCTCGCGCCTGGGTATACCGTTTGCCTTTAAGGGCAGCTATCGCAAGGCCAACCGCAGCCGTCTGGATTCTTTTACCGGAATCGGCGACCTTGAGGCGCTCAGGATTCTTTCCGGCGTCGGCAAGGAACTCGATGTGCCCGTGGTTACCGACATACATCTGCCCGAGGAAGCTGCTATGGCCGCGGATTTTGTGGATATCCTTCAGATTCCGGCTTTCCTTTGCCGACAGACAGACCTGCTTATTGCCGCCGGTAGAACGGGTAAGGCAGTCAACATCAAGAAGGGACAGTTCCTTGCACCGGCCTCCATGCGTTTTGCTGTGGAGAAGGTGCGTGCATGCGGAAACGACGATGTTGCCGTTACCGAGCGCGGTACCACTTTCGGATACGGCGATCTTGTCGTAGATTTTCGTGGCGTACCCGAGATGCAAGCGGCATGCAAAGCTCCGGTGATTGTGGACTGCACCCATTCACTCCAGCAGCCCAACACTGCCGGTGGCGTAACAGGCGGACGTCCTGAACTTATCGAGACCATCGCACGCGCAGCCGTAGCTACCGGTGCCGACGGCCTGTTTATGGAAACTCATCCCGACCCCGCAAATGCCAAGAGCGACGGCGCGAACATGCTGCGTCTCGACCTTCTCGAACCGCTGCTGACTCGTTTGGCGGCCATACGTCGAACAATCGATTCTTTAGGCTGTTAACTCTTGTGTTATGATTATAGCTTCTGCAAAACGAAAGGAAAATATCGCCGAATATCTGCTGTACATGTGGCAGATAGAGGATATTATCCGGGCCAACGGTCTGGATATGGATAAGATACGCCAGAATGTAATCAGCCGTTTTCCCGTGGACAATGAAACGTTGCGCAAGATGGCCGACTGGTACGAATCGCTGATAGATATGATGCGCCGCGAGGAGGTTGTGGAACACGGACACTTGCAGATGAACAAGAATATCATCGGAGAGCTTGCCGACCTCAACCGCCGTGTGCTTGCCGATCCCGCGTTCCAAGAGTATCACAGGGAATATTACGCCGCGCTGCCATACATTGTGGAACTGCGTGCTAAGGCCGGCGACGCCAAAGTCGGTGAAATCGAGACCTGCTTCAACGCTCTGTATGGAGTGCTGCTGCTGCGCCTTAAACATGCCGATATCAGCCCCGAGACCACACGCGCTGTTGATTGCATATCGCGCTTTATCGCGCTGCTGTCCAAATATTTTTATCTTGACGAACACGACAAATTGTTCAAGACGCCGGAGGACTGACGTCCACGCAGTGTATTCTTTCTCATGGAAATAATCTGTCTTGTTTTGGCCGGAGCGCTCGTCGCGGCTCTGTGCCTTGTCTTTTATTACCGCGGACTACTCTCTGCAGCTCGAGCCGATATGGCGCGCCAGCGCGAAGATTTCGACCGCATCAACGCCGCCTCGGAGGAACGCTTCAAGGAAATGGCCGCACAGGCGCTTGCGTCGAACTCCGAATCTCTCCGAAAAGCCAGCGTGAACAGCATGGCCGAGGTGCTTGCACCCATGCGGGAGAACATAGAGAACTTCCGGCGCACCATTTCCGAACGGTATACCGAGGAGGCCCGCGAGCGTTTCGCCCTCGGGAAAAGTCTTCAGCAGCTAATGACGCTCAGCCGTGCCGTAAGCGACGAGACCGCCCGGCTAACCTCCGCTCTGAAAGGTAACTCGCGCGTTCAGGGCGAGTGGGGCGAGATGGTATTGGATAATATTCTGCGTGCTGCGGGATTCCGTAAGGGTTTCGAGTACACGGTGCAGGCGTCTGGACAGACCGACGAGGGCCAGCGCCTGCGTCCCGATGTAATTATCAACTATGACGGCGACAATCATATAGTAATCGACTCCAAGGTATCTATCCAGGACTATCTTAAAATGATAGAGGCCGACAGCGACGCATCACGCGATGCCTATGCCCGCGCCCACCTGGCCTCGGTACGCAAGCACATCGGCGAATTGGCGCGCAAGCCCTACCGCGACCTTGCCGGGCAGAATACCTTTGACTATGTGCTGATGTTTGTGCCCAACGAGGGTGCTTTTCTTAGTGCCATAAACCTGGATCCGCAGCTGTGGCAGACGGCAATGGACGGCCATGTAATCATTATTTCGCCTACGCATCTGTTAGCTGTGGTGAAGCTGATAGAGCAGATGTGGCGTCAGGACAAACAGAACCGCAACGCCCTTGCGATTGCCGAGGAGGCCGGAAAGATGCTGAATAAATTCAGCGCATTCCTCGAAGATATGGCCAGGATAGAGAAATCCGTCGGTCAGGCAGGAGAAACACTCCGCGAGGCGATGCGCAAGCTCAGCACCGGCACTGGCAGCCTTGTATCACGTGCACAGAAAATTGAACAACTCGGCGCCAAGGCCAAGAAATCGCTGCCTCAGCGCTTCATAGACGATGGCGACGAAGAAACAGAATAGGCGGTGAACAAGCGGGGCCGCAGTGTGTTTATTTAATAAACATACATTCAGCTCCATTATGAGAAAAATAGGTATATTCTATGCTTCGGCCACTGGTACGACGGCCGATATAGCACGACGCATAGCAAAGGCGCTCGGCGTAGCTGACGCAGATGTCCACGATGTAGCCGACACTGCCCCCGACCGTCTTGGCGATTACGACATGATAATAATAGGCTCATCAACATACGGCAGCGGCGATTTGGAGGATGACATGACAGATTTCCTCGACGGTGCGTCCTCCCTGTCGCTCAAGGACAAGAAGATAGCCGTTTTCGGCTGTGGCGACGAAACAATGGCAGACACTTTCTGCAATGCCGTAGGCACAATATACAAACGCCTGGAAGACACCGGAGCAACTATGATAGGCGAATTTCCCCCTACAGGTTATACGTTTGAAGCATCTTCGGCTGCCGACGGTGTCACAATGGTCGGCCTGGTAATCGACGAAGTCAACCATCCAGATCTTACCGACAAGCGCATCGCGCAGTGGGTGAAACAGATCGACAAAGAATAGAAACGACTTATAATCCTTCACCCATAAAAGGAAAAAAAGTGGCCCGACGTTTCATCGGACCACTTTTTTGCGTATTTGACTATTATTCTTTGCCTGCCAGGGGGCTGGGAACCGTGTAGGTACGTGCACCGAGTTCCTGGTCGAGGGTGTAGAGAGCGAGGCCGTCATTGCCAATGAGTTTCAGACGGTCGATGATATTATGGGCGTTCTCTTCTTCCTCAACCTGCTCGGAAACGAACCAGTCGAGTTTGCCGCGGGTGGCATAGTCGTGTTCAGCTTCTGCGAGGGCATACAGGTTGTTGATAAGGGCTGTAACTTTCTCCTCATGAGCCAGTGTGTTCTCGAAAGCGGCTAATGGTGATTCCCAGCTTGTGGGGACGGCGTCGATGGCCTTGAGTTCCACACGGCCTCCGCGGCTGAGAAGATAGTTGATGAAGATTTCGGCATGAGCCTGTTCTTCCTTGAACTGGATGCGGAACCAATTGGCGATTCCGTGGTGGCCTTCTGCTTCGAAATGCATGCCCATTGCAAGATACAGGTATGCCGACCAGAATTCTGCATTGATCTGGGCGTTGATGGCGTCTTGAATTTTAGGACTGATCATTGTTTTGAATGTTAAAAAGTTGTTGTATGTTAGAATACGGCTTTCAGTGCTGATTTGGCACCGTTGACGGTCGATGTTTCAATAATATATGTTCCGGCGGGAAGTTCTACGGTGTATACGCTGCCTGCCGCGGGTACTGTGGCGACGCGCGCGGCTTCGGCGCCGGCGATGTCGTAGATTACTATCGATGCAACGTTATCGGTGAGTACACGGATGTTGTGGCCCTCGATGGCTATGGGAGCCGTGCTGCTTACTACATCTTCGATGCCGGAGTTTTCTGAACTATATACAAAGCTTACAACGGGACCGAAGCCCGAGTCCTTAGACGAGCTGTCGATACTGCGGTAGAACGATTTTGCACGTACATAATATGTCTCGCCGTCGACAAGCGCTTTGGTGCCGAGTTTTATTTCGGAAGCTGTCTTGGGATCGGTGAATGTTTCCAGATCCAGACGTGTGCTTATATAGCTTGTACGGGCCGGGAACGATTCGGACGACGATACCTCCACGCGCAGCTGCGATGCACCGGCAACGTCGCCAAGAGTGATGTGCTGGTCGGAGTACAGTATGCCGTCGGCTCCGGGAGTAACGATAACAGGCACACGCGGTTCCATTTCCAGGGTTGTGAACTGGATTATCGGGCAAGTCTTCTCAACGCCGCCGAGGGTGTAGCGCATGCGGGCGTAGTAGGTGGACGCTGCTTTCAGTTTATTCTCGGGAACTGTTACCTGGCCTTTTCCAGGGTGGGTAAGAACCATCTCGTTGTCGTTGAAGGCCTCGGATGTGGCGATTTCAAGGATAACATCGCGGTCGGGGATGGATGTAACGAAAGTTGGAGTTAAACTCAATCCCGTCTCACCTGAAACGGGTGAAACAATAAGCAGGTTGCTGGCAAAGAAATCGTATACTTCCGAAACACCGTCGGCTTTGCCAGCGCCGCAGGCACGTACACGCCAATATACAGGCTCGCCTACCGGGAGCGTAAAGAAGTTTTCGGTGCTTATGCTTGTCGTTGTAGTGCTTCGTTGGTCGATCCGCTGCTTCATCTCTTTGTCTGTAGCGATTTCCACGATATATTCAGTGGCGCCTTCAACAGGTTTCCATTCATAGTTGAACGGAACTTCGGCAGTGATGCCGCCGATGGGGAAGATTGCTTCTGGAGCGCCGAGGGCTTCGGTTGCCACGCCTAAGATGGCAGGCGAGTATTCGTTGCCGTAGCGGTCGAGGGCGCATACAGCATAGCGGCAGCCGGTAAGTGCGGCGGCGGGAATGGTGAATTCATTCGAATAGCTTACGCCGAGCAGATATTCGGCTTCGCGCATGAAGTTTGCGGTGGGCATTTCCTCAGGGAAAGCATATACTGTATAGCGCATATTGTCCATGCCTTTCCAGGAAAGGCTGGAACCGCTGCGCTGCAGGTCTTCTACAAGGCCTACAGCCTCGGTGCTCTGCCATGTCATTGCAGGAACAAGCGCCGGAGTATTGAAAACGGTGTTTTTAAGATAGTGACCGAACTTGGGCGATGCGTTGTAGATGTACTTTGCGGAGTAGAAAATCGAGCCTGGAGCGTCGTTCTGGTCGTATTCGCGGTTGGCGAGTACTTCGTTGGCATATTCCGAGTAGGAGGTGTTGTTTGGACCGGAAGCCTTTGCCTCGAGCATGCCTTCCTCGGCGGCAGAGAGGCCGGGAGCCTTGCTGCTGAGCGTGAGCGACGAAATGGAGTGCGATACATACAGGTGGCGCTGCCATTTGTGTGCTACCATGCTCCACCATTCGGCCGCTTCTCCATAGTTTGTGCCGTTCCCTAAGGTCCAGTATATCTGCGGCGAGATAAAGTCGAGCGAGCCGCGCGATACCCATGCGATAGGGTCGGAGAAAATACCGTTGTACTGCCAGTCGGAGCCAGTTGGGCAACGGGGTATGCCGTAGCTGCGGGCAACATTTGCATCTGTACACGCTATGCCGGCGGGAGATACGCCGAAACGCACCCACGGTTTTGTGCTTTTTACGGTGGAGTATACCTTTGCCACCATATCGTTCACGTTCTCGCGACGCCAGTCGCCTATGGACAGCTTGCCGCCGCCGTCGGTATACGCTTTGTAGAGATCGCCGTCGTGGCTTTCGTTTGTTCCCTGAAGATAGAAATAGTCATCGAAAAGCAAACCGTCGATATCGTAGTTGGTAACGATTTCCTTGATGATATCGCATATCCGCTGCGTTACCTCGGGGAGACCGGGATTAAGGATAGAAGCACTGCCGACGTCCATAATCCATTCGGGTTTGGTCTTGCGGTAGCAGGTGGGATCGTCGTTCCACTGTCCGATAACAGATTCGTAGCGGTAGGGGTTTACCCACGCATGGCATTCGAGGCCGCGCTTGTGGCATTCCTCAACAACGAATTCCAGCGGGTCCCATCCGGGGTCCATGCCGCGGGTGCTTACAAGATCGGCCGACCAGGGTTCGTAGCTGGATTTATACATGGCGTCGCAGCGCGAGCGCACCTGAAAGTTTATTGCGTTGAAGTTGTTGACATACAGCGAGTCGAGCAACTTAATCATTCCGTCTTTCTGTTTTTTGATCTGCGAGGCGTTGCCGGTTTCGCTGATAGTGATGCCGGGCCAGTCCAGACGCCACACTGTGGCAACCCAGGCCGAGCGCATCTCACGTTTCTGAGGGGTGTAATCTGCCGATACTGTCAACGGAAATAGCAGTGCGGCAAGCAGGATTGCGATAAGTTTTGATTTCATAGTTGGATTTATAGGGTTAATTTTTTGGATAAAGTTCATTTTTTAACAGCGACGTAAAGCGGGCGTCGGATATCGCCCGAGCGGTCGGTAAGAGTACTCACTTCAAAATCGGCGGTGGCGCCTTTTATGTCGTCGCCTGTGGCGATTACGGCGGAGCCTGCGGGGAGCTTAGTGGCCTCTGCCCAGTCGGCTACGGGGCGCACGGCGTCGTTAAGATAAAAATCGATGGAATACGGGCGGAATGTGCTGTATGTGGCTATCGCCGGGGCTTCCCTTAGTGTGCACGCTGCCGGATAATCACTCTTTGGATTCAGCACGGCGGGCATCAGTGCGACGGCGTATGTCATATACATGGCCCATACTATTACCAACACGTGTCCGACGGGACTGTGGCGGTTCACCATCCATGCTATACCGGCAGCAAGAGGCAGTGCGAGGGCGAAATAGCGCCATACGGGTATAGTGGCCATCGTAAGCGCTGGCAGCGGGAATATCTGCAGTCCGACAACAGCCAGTGGTGCCAGAGCGGAGAGGACTGCCATTATCCATGTGAATATGCGTATGGGTCTTACTAATTCTGTCTCGTCCAAAAGGGACGCTATGCCATAGCATAGGAACGGATAGGCCGGCAACAGGTAAACGCTGCGTTTGCTGGCAGGAATGCAGTAGAAACCTATGGTTACTACGGCTGCGACTACCGAGAACAATGCCGCCGGTTTGAACGGGCGGCGCGGCAGGCGAGTCCACAGACGGAAACAGAAGAATGTGATCAGCAGCAGCAGTGTCCACGGACACAGACCGCCTATCAGGGTTACGAAATTGTACCACCAGGGGTTCTCGTGGCTTTCGTATGACATATTGCCTGTGAGACGGCCGAAGTTTTCCTCCATCATCAGATCGAAGAATTCTTTTCCTCCGCGCTGATATGCTGCATAGTACCACATTGCAGGAATCACCATTGCGGCGAGCGCGAGGCCGATCATAGAGAAGAACGTGGGAAAGAATCTACGTCCGCGCAGGAGCCGGTACACTCCCGCAACTGCACAGGGAAGCAGTGCGCCCACCGGACCTTTGGTTAGCGTTGCCACTGTAAGCAGCGCCACAACGGCCGTATAGCGCAGGCCGGGCAACCGACGGCGGTTCTCGGTAAGATCGAAAAGCATGTACATCGCCCCCACCATACAAGCTGTGAGTATCATGTCCAGACGGCAGGCTATACCGGCACGGAACACCTCTACAGCAGTAAGTGTTACCAGCGAGAATATCATTGCGAAGCGCGTTCCGCGCACACTGCGTGCCCAGAAGTAGCCGCCGCCTATCATCGCCACGCAGGCCAGTGCCGACGGCACACGACTGAGGTATTCATTCACCATACCGCCGTTGAATAGCCATGCCAATGAAGCGATTATCCAGGCCATGAACGGCGGTTTATAGGGTATGTCGGTGCCGAAATTGCGAGGGAGAATCCAGTCGCCGTCCTGAAGCATGGAAACGGCTACAAGGGCTTCGCGGGGCTCGCCCTTGCTGTTGAAAAGGGTCTCGCCGAGCCACGGAATCAGCAGCGCCGCGGCCATGAGAATCACTATTGCCGTAGCGCCCGGAAGATGGGATTCTATGTGTCGGTTCATATCGGTTCTATCGTATGATTGTTTTGATGGAGCCGCACGGAGTGCGCACGATATAGAATCCCGAGGGCAGGCTTACAGATGCGTTGCCGTCGGCATCGGCTGTAAGGATGGCTACGAGATTACCGGCTATACCGAATACGTTTACCATGTCGCCGCGCGAGCCTTGATAGAGTATGGCATTTCCTTGCACGGCAACAGATGCGTCGGCGGTGTCTACATTTTCAACGCCTCCGTTTTCGCCTGCATAGCTTGTGCGGGCTGCTACTGCATGGGAAGACATGGATAAATTGCCGTCGGCGTCCGTGGCCTCAACGGTGAAGCGCAGCCCTGTAGCTCCTTCCGGCAGTTCCAGTGTGTAGATGGTTGTCGCTCCGGCTTCGGCTCGGCTGATGTAGTCGCAGAAAGTATATACGGGCAGCGTGAGCGACAGGTCGTCTATAACGGCACTGCCGCCGTAGCGTTCGAAGCATAAGCGTATCTGCCTGATGCTGTCGGGCATTTCTACATCCTGAATTTTCCCATCCCCGTTGAGCGTGTTAAGGCGTTCGATGGTATGGATGGTATCGTATGGAGCATTGCCGCTGTTGCGTCCGCAGATATGGAACTTATTCTTGAAGCTACCTGTTACGCTGCGCAGCCAGAATGATACTTTCTTTACATTCTCACTGAATACCGGTGATTCCAGATATGCCTTGTCGACCGGGAATTTGAGCGACGGGGCGTCCTCGCCATAGAAATTGTCGGAGCCTGCCGTGTAGCAGTCGGCGGGACTTTCGCTCCAGTTCCATCCTGCCGGGATTGCCGCCTGTCTGTCGTTGTGCTCACCAAAGGTTAAAACGGCTATGCTATCCTGCAGCGCTGTTTCTTTCTCGACGGTTACGAGGTAGGAGGCGGCATTGTGCAGCGGTTGCCAGGTAAGCATGGCATTGTTGCCGTCGAAGGTGCATCCGGTGGCCACAGGGGCTGTATGTATGAAATCTATAGCTCCGGAATTTGTCATTACCTCGGTGGAATATGCCGATACAAGCGCTGCATTGCGTGCGCGAATGCGCGCAAAGTAGTCCGTATCCGGTTGCAGGCCGTCGAAGCTGAAGCTTGTCGCACTGCCGGTGGAGTAGTCTTTGTAACCGCCGAAAATATTCTCGGTACCGTCGGAAGTCTTGGTGTATATGCAGATTTCGTAACTTTCGGCATTATTGACGGCATCCCAGGAAATTTCGATGCGGCCCTCGGCGGTATTTGTGGTAAATTTTATTCCTCCCGGTACATCGGGCGCAGTTTTTGAGCCTCCGATGCGGAAACTGACAATGCCTCGGTTCTCTGCGATATCGGTAATGGGGTGGTCGATGGCATTGCCGCTCCAGTCGGTCAGAGATGGGGTTGTTTCGGCAGTAAAACTGGTAACACGCTTTGTGCCGGGAAAAGTGTATGCTGCGCGTCCGGCAAAAGTGGAGGCAATGTTTCCGCAGGCCTCTTCGATGTCCACGCGCTGGTGCGAGATGCTGTTGTTTACGGTATTGTAATCCCATACCGACTGATTGAAGTCGATATGCCATATCAGCAGGCCGTGCCCTGGAATATAAGCGTCCCATCCCTTCTGCTGACGGTTTTCGAGCAGGAAGAATTCGTTGTTATTCCGGGTTGGTATAAGGTATGCTGTATTGGAATCGGAGATGGAATGCAGCGTTACGTTTGTGGCATCGTCCACTATGATGGGTTTCATCCACTGCAGGGCATTGCGTTCGAACGACGAGTAGTTCGGCGGCGTACGGCTATTGTTGTTGTAACTGCCCTGGTCCATTATATCCCATTCGTTGGGCGTGCATGCAAACTGCGTTTGCGTTCCGTAGAGGTCGGGGAGCCCGAGTACATGGGAGTATTCGTGGCAGAAAGTACCGATTCCGTCGGGAACGCCTCCAAAAACTTCGTTAGAGCATGCGTAGCCACGCAGGCGTTTGCCGTTATAGGAGGGACTGTTGGCAACCTGGAATGAATGGGGCCATACGGTTTCGGAACTTCCGCCGCTTGCCTCGCCCATTCCGGCATAGATTATGTAGATATTATCAACATAGCCGTCGTTGTCGAAGTCATATTCAGAGAAATCTATCTGGTTCTTGAGCAGTTCGGCGGCATGAAGCATCATGTACTCTGGGTTACGGTCGTTGCCATAAGCGTCGTTGCCACCGTAGTAACGCCTGTCCTGTGGCAGTGTTACGGGGCCGAAAACATCGAAATGCGGATTGAAGATGCTGTCGGACTGTTTTAGAAAATAGTCGCGTGCCGAGCCTGTCGCGCCGTAGTCTGAATATCCGGATTCGTTCAGCTGACGGTTGAATACATCGTGAACGTCGGCGGTGGTGAATTTTACGTCCTGATATTCGACTAAGAAAACAAGGCTTTTCACTTCGCCGGTGCGTGGATAATTGCTTGTGAAAAGACCGATACCGTACTGCGGCACTTCGGGAGCCTTGACCGGTGCCTTGCGCATGGCCGCAGCGGTCAAGGCCATGTTTGCGCGCACGTCGCGCGCGCGTAAAGAAATAGCTTCCTCTACTTTCCCGCGGTCGGCCCGCCGCAGAAACTGTACTGCCTCGGCGTCGCGTTGCTGCGGGTCGGCAGCAGCCATATCGCTGAGTACTAATTTACCGGCATCAGCGGCAACATATCGGAGCACACCGCTGTCGTCGGCTATAAGGGCTTTTCCGTCGGTGCTGAGATAGTAGTGGCCGAACTCATCGCCCACAGGCATGGCAGTTACAGTACTGCCGTCGGGCTGTGCGTACTGGAAATATGCGCGCCGGGCAGGCACAGCATTCGCAGCAAGCGCGCCGGCTGCCAGGCATAATATGATTGTGCTGATTCTTTTCATAACTGTGATGGTATTATACCGGATTGGATACGGTCTAATGCTCGCCTGTCTCCGACATCTCGGACGGATGCTTGTCGAAATATTGTTTCAGCATCTCGCTGATATTGAAGTAGTAACCTTGATTTGAAGCCTTCGCGTTCTTTTTCTGTACCTCGATGTAATCGTAATATGGAGGTTCGAAGCGCTGGCTGGTGGCAGTCATGCCTGAAAGGTTCAGAAAGTCGTATTCGTGCTGGGGATACACCACAACTATGGCGTGATCGGGATCGGCTCCGGTACCGGATGCCGCTATCACAAGCAGCAGGTGGTTCAGCTTGTACTGCCATATCTTGGCAAGGTCGTATTTTCGGTTCTGCTCGTATACGAAAATGCGGTTGGTAAGCTGTCGCAGGTCTATGGGGTTGTCATCGAGGACTTGCAGGGCGTAATCCAGCATTTTTCCGCGGTCGGCGCGTGTGCGTTTGTCTTTAGCGTAGATGGACATCAGTTCCTGCAGCAGTTCGGGGTTCACGGCTTCGCGGTATGGGTCATAATCCTCCTGAAACATTGTACCGTAGTAGAAGTACTGGAAGTCCTCAGGTGTCATGGTGGTGTCGTTGGCCATGAAAGCCTTGAAAAGCTTAGGATAGTAGTACTGCGAGGCGGGGTCGGTGCTTTCTCTGGCAATACGTTCGATATCGGGCGCACCGAGTTTGGCAAGATCTGTGTTATGTTTGGCAGCGTTTGTGCATAATACCGCGCAGACAAGAGCCATTGCTATAAAAATTCTTTTCATAGTACGAGGGCAACGACGATAGCTGCCATAGAGCAGCTTACGACTGCCGGCAGCCCCTTGGCGCAGAGATACTGTACAAAGAGCGGAGATGTGAGTTTGAGACGCGGGCTTTTTGGGGTGCGCATGTAGGCTACGGCACCAAGGACGGCGCCGATTATGCTGCCTGCGATTATGGAGGCGGTAACGTTGGCGGCAAGGAGGCCTAAAATCGCTCCTACTGTGGCACCGCCTACGACATATCCCTGACCGCTGCGTGTGGATGTGAGGACCTTAGGCTGCAGAATGCCTAACATAATCACAATTATCGAGGCTGCTCCCCAGAAAATCAGAACTTTGCTGTTTATGAACGGAAAACCGCCCAAATGCGCGCACAGCAGAGCGAGCCACCCGGCCACGACGGCCGGAAATTGTGGTATAAAGCTCAAGCCTACGGCCGCGGCGGCAAGAACCGATGCTGTTATGGTGAATATATCCATTGTCAATGTCATTTACCACAAATTTACAACAAATACTTTATACAGCCTGCCGAAAGTGAAAGCCTTTTCACATATTTCACTTATTTTAATTATTCCCGGATAAAAATATGTCGGAGGCATGCCCGGGCATGCCTCCGACATTATGCGGTGTCGTGTCGGTTATTCTGCGGGTTCTTCGGTTGCTGCCTGTTCGCCGGTGGCGTTGTTCAGGGCTGATACCATATTGCGGAATTCGTCGAGGGTGATGGTATGCTCGTTCAGTTTTACGGCAGCGTGGATAGCGCCCATCAGCTTGTTGTTGAATGCTGTCTGTGCGCAGTGGCGGCGCTGGTTTTCGTCTTTGAGCATGTTTTCTGCGTAGTAGTCGGCCATCTGGTCGGCCATAGCGCCCATACCGTACTGGCGAAGCTGTTCGATAGCGATGAAGCGGGCTGCGGCCTTGACGTCGTCCTCGTTAATCTTGACTTCGAGGAGTTCTGCTGCCTTGCTTTCGATGATATCCCACTTGATGCGGGGAAGCATCTGGTTGAGATACTGGTCGATGTCCTCTTCCTTGATTTCGGTCTGGGTGCGCAGCATGTATTTACGCAGGAAGTCCATAGGCAGTTCCATGTTGCCGTAGGTAGCCATGAGGTAGTCTTCGGTGTTGCGTACGAACAGCGACTGACTGTTGGGCTGCAGAGCCTGCGCAATCATTGCGGCTATAGCCTTGTGGTATTCTTCTTCGTTGTGAACTTTGTCTTCGCCGAACACTTTTTTGTAAAATTCCTCGCCTAATTCAGCGGGTTTGTTTACAACGAATTCGGAGATGATTATCTGGAAGTTGCCGCGGGCTGTCTCGATTTTGTCGCGGTCGATGTGGAGCATGCTGCTGATTTCGGCCTCGTTGCCGTCGCAGGTGGCGAAAGCGTCGAATACAACCTTGTCGCCAACCTTTGTGCCTTCGAACTTGGCTGCTTCTTCCTTGGATGTGAAGTGGAAGGGAGCGAGGATGCCGTCGGTTACCTGGATGCCGTTTTCGCGTACGCTGCCGTCTTCGTTAAGCTGCATGATTGTACCTTTTACAAGGGCGCGTTCGGCATATTCCTGTGCGGGAACCTGCTCGCCGGCCTGAGCGCGGAGGAATTTGTCCTGCTCGGCAATCATGTCGTCGCTTACGGAGATGTTGTAGAAGTCGAGTTCAACGCTCTGGTCAAACTTCATGTTGAGCTCGGGGGCAAAGCCGATTTCATAGGTGAAGGTGAAATCTGTATCGTCGATGCTGAATTCCTTCTCTACCACGGGAATTGGCTGGCCGAGGGTATCGAGTTTGTTATCCTGGATATATTTGAGGGCTGCGTCGGCTGCTATGTCGTTCAATACGTCGGATTTAACTTTTTTACCAAAACGTTTTTGCAGCTGCGCCATATCTACATGGCCTTTGCGGAAGCCGGGAATCTGATGGTTTTTACCAATTTCCTTAAGTTCTTTTTTTACGCGGTCCGTGTAGTCGGATTCCTGAACTTTTATAACGAGGCGGCCTTCGAGGGCACCCGTCTTTTCAAGGGTTACGTCCATTTATTTTATATGTTTATGTTTGAGATATTCTTTGTTAGTTACACAATTAAATAAACGCTCGGCGCGTTTCAAAGTGCAAAATTAATATATAAATTTTTATAAATCAATTTTGGAGCCTCAAAACCGTTAAAAATTTATCAACAGCGGGCTGTGAAGGCGCTACGGCAAGGTTCAGAACGGCTGTTCGTCGGGTGCGTTCTGCATTGTGAATGCCGCGGCGTCGGCTGCCGCCTGTGCGGGATCGGCGTCGCCGACGGCGGTTCCGGTGTTATCGCTTGCCGCGCGCAGGTCGAAGTTGTCGGCTTGCGCGGTCTCGTCCCAGTTCTCGAAACGCACATATTCATGGCGGAAGAACATATTTACCGTACCTACGCCGCCGCTACGGTGCTTTGCCAGGATGAATTCAACTTTGCCTTTGATGTTGTTGCCTTCCTCGTCCACCGAACTGCGGGTGTAATATTCCGGACGGTGGATAAAGCATACAATGTCGGCATCCTGCTCGATGGCACCGGACTCACGGAGGTCGGACAGCTGCGGGCGCTTGTCCTTGTTGCCGCGGTCTTCCAGTTTGCGGTTAAGCTGCGACAGGGCTATGACGGGTATGTTGAGCTCTTTGGCCATTTCCTTCAGCGAGCGGGATATTGTACTCACTTCCTGCTCTCGCGAGCCGAGTTTCTGGCCGGCGGTCATAAGCTGGAGGTAGTCGATTATAATAAGTTTCACATCGTGTTCGCGCACCAGGCGTCGCGCTTTTGTGCGCAGCTCCATCATGGACAGGCCCGAAGTATCGTCCACGTACAGGGGTACGCTCTGTAGTTTCTGCATACGGCTCATCAGCTGCGTCCATTCAAGGTCGGAAAGGTTGCCGCTCTTGATTTTGTCGCCGGGAATCTCGCAGGCATTGGATATAAGACGGTTAACGAGCTGCAGGTTGCTCATTTCCAGAGAGAAAACTGCAACGGGGTCGTTGTGCATGGCAATGTTGAGAGCCATCGAAAGCACAAAGGCCGTCTTGCCCATAGCGGGACGTGCGGCGATGATGATTAGATCGGAATTCTGCCATCCTGAGGTCATTTTGTCGAGAGCATGGAATCCTGTACTCAGACCCGAAATGCCGCTGGAGCGCTGCGATGCTATCTGCATCTGCTCCACTGCTTTTGCAAGGAGCGGATTAATCTGAATTACATCGCGCTTTAGATTGCGTTGGCTTATTTCGAACAGTTTGGCTTCGGCTTCCTGGAGCAGGTCATCTACGTCGTTGCTTTCGTCGAAGGCATTGTTCTCGATTGATGATGCGAAGGATATCAGCTGGCGTGCAAGGTATTTCTGCGCAACGATTCGCGCGTGCGTTTCCACGTGTGCCGCGGAAACCACGTTCATGGTCAGGCTGGCAATGAAGCCGGGACCTCCTATTTTGTCGAGGTTGCCGTCGGAACGCAGACGGTTGGTAACCGTAATCATATCGATGGGTTCTTCGGACAGACCGAGGCCCTGTATAGCCTGGTAGACCAGTACGTGGCGCGGCTCGTAGAAACTTTCGGGGGAAAGAAGGTCGCACACTTCGGCGAAGGCGTCTTTCTCAAGCATCAGTGCACCGAGCACAGCTGCCTCTATTTCCACAGCGCGCGGCACAAGCCTGCCGGCGATCTCGGCGACAATACTGTTGTCTTTCCGCTGAGTGCGGGGGTTGCGTATCTGTTTGGTATCGTTGTTGAAATCCATCGGAGTGATTGGGTTATGTGCCCTGTCTTATTTTTTGTTGCGGATTTTGTCGATCAGCTGTTGAGTGGGCACAAAATATATTTCCACACGGCGGTTTTTTTCGCGGTTTGCCATGCCAGTGTTGGGTGCGACAGGTTCGTCGGAGCCTAAACCATAGGGAATTATGTCGGTATCGTGGTTGCCGTTGGCGCGGTAGTAGTATTCGTCGATAGCGTTGGCGCGGTCGGCAGTGATTTTTTCAGAATAAATGTCGTCGCCGGTATTGTCGGTATGCACGGCAAGGATGACCTTGTAGTTGTCGGAGCGCTGTATATATGGTGCCAGTCCTGCAAGAAGTTTGGTTCCGTCGGGCAGTAGGGTGGTGCTGTTGGGCGCGAAAAGTTTTGCGCACTGTATGGTAACCATCACAACCTCGCCTTTGCGCACGGCATCAACGTGGTAGCCGCTTTCCCGAAGTCTGGAAACGAGGTGTCCCATAGCGGTGGTTACTGCTGCAGATTGCTTGTCTGGCACAGCCGGCGTTGCGATGTTTTCTTCAATGTTTGCGGTCAGGGGATCGAAAGCAGGGTCCGGATTGGCGGCGATGCTGCAGGCGCAGCCCACAAGCAGGGCGGCAAGGAGAGAGCGTAGCCTTTTCATTGCAGGCTCTCCTCGTAGTTTATTTCTACATTCACCATCTTTTCAATCTCGTCGGCGGTGAAGTTTACTCCGGCAGGTGTCTTGTCAAGTTTGTGGCAGATGTATTTTACAATTTCGGCGACATCGGAAACGTCCTCGCTGTCGTCGTCTTCGTCGAAGTCAATCTCCAGAATTCCGTTGTCGTCGTAATATTCAAAAATAAGGTCCAGCACCTCCAAAATTGCGTCTTCGTTGCGCCGTTCCGGGTCCAGAACGGCCGCCATCAGCTTTACAGCTTTGTTATCGTCGTATTCCTGCATATCAGTTGAGGTCGATGAGACCCTCCGGGAGAGTCATTGTTATAATATTCTGTTCTAAATCGATGTCGTCGATAAAATCGTCGGCAGCGGGTACAAGGATGTGCCGGCCGTCGGCGGTTTCCACGTCTAAGACCACGTTTTCTGTAGTGTCGTCCACATCTGCCACGGTACCGAGTTCCTGTTTGCCGTCAAACAACCTCAGTCCGATTAGCTGATCGTATGTGAGGCACTCGTCATCGTCAGTATCGGGCAAATATTCTGTAGGAACGAATGCCTGGGCGCCGGTGAAGCATTTTACGTCTTCCGAACTTTCGATACCGCGGAATGCGATGGTGTAGCCGTCGCCTTTCTGTTTCACCTGGTTAACGCGCCAGGGCACTGGCAGACCGTCCTCTTTCACAAATATGAACATCCCGGGCTGCAGTTCCAGGTTGTAAGGATAGCTCAGGGAAATCATGCCTTTGTAGCCTACCGGCTTGCCGAAGTTCCCGAGGCAGAAAAGGGAGGCGGGATCTATCATTTCTTGCGTTTCTTTTTGCCGGAAGGAGTGGGCGCCTGCTTGAAGTCCTGGATGCGGATAGTGGATGCGTCCTCGTTAATCTCTCCGTGCGACATCATGCGCATTTCCTTGAATATACGGCTGTCGTTTGCGCTCTCGGGGCTTGATGCCATCAGTGTTTTCTTCATCTGGTTGGCAATCAGGGTAATCAGCGCCGTGCGTTCCATGCCAGGTTCCATCGTGCATGCTGTCTCTATAAGCGCTGGAATCAGTTTTCCGTAATGGCGGAACGGCAGTGTGCCGGGACGTTCTGCCGGAACCGGGTCCGGACCTTGGTCGAAAGCGTCGGGCATCACAATCTCGAAAGGAGTGTCGACGTCGAGTTGGAAATCACTCATTATAATCAGATGATCCCAAAGTTTACGTTCGTATTCTTCAAGGTCGCCCGTCGGTGGAAACAGCACGCGCATGGCGTCGATAATAGCTGCGGCGCAATCGGTGCGTTCGTAGCGGTCCTCTATGGTGAGACAATAGTCTACCATATTCTGTATGTTACGTCCGTATTCCGGAAGAATAAGTTTTTTGAGCCGATTGTTGTATGTGAGCATCAGTAGCTGTATTTACTTTTTCAATCGGCAAATTTAATTGAAAAAAGCCAATTCTCAAAATCGGGAGCGGTTGCGTTGCTTGCTTTTATAGATATTTTGCAGCAAGTGAATCGTAGGCGGCGGTCTGTCGGAACTCCCGAAGCCAGGTGTTCATGGAGTCGAGCAGAATACTGTCGCCGGGTGCGAGCGCCCATACCTGGAATTGGCTGAAACTGATGGGTACCGAAAAGTCAAGGTCGTGATAATCAGCAGCCATGTGCCTTGCAATATTTTGGTTTACAACGGCACGTTTGATTTGTCCAAGTGCGGTCATGATAACAAGATGCTCGGCTGAATATTCCGGCATGGACAGGACTACGATACTGTCGCCCATCTCCTCCCCGAGGTTCCTTAGGCGTGTTCGGAAAGGCGAGCCGTCGGCAATCCACACAGTATCGCCGCGCAATTGCTGCTGTGATGTAACAGCCAGGGTGCTGTCGGCGTTGCGGCGCTGTACCAATACCTGCCGGTCGATATATACGGCGTCGGTCAATGGAAAATATTCCTTAAGCGTTTTTGTTGCCGGCATGGATGCGACAAGAATGTCATACTCGCCGTCGTTAAGTCCGCGGAAAGCGCGGTCGAGGTCGCTTACAGGATGAAATGTCATTTCTATTCCGTGACGGAGTCCTATATCGCGTAATATACAGTAGTCGAAGCCCTCGGCGGTGTCGTGGCGCATGAAATATGTCATAGGCGACATTTCGATGGCTACCGCCAAAGTGTCGGCCGATGGTTTGATATAATCGTCGGAGAGTGTGGACGGCGAAATGTTGCAGCGCCGTACAAGACTGAGGCACACTAAAATGGCCGCAATGGCCAAAACGATCAGGGGCAGACGGCCCATTGTTAGCTTTGCTTTCATATTAAAATTAACGCGTCGCGCCCCTGCACGGTTGAAAAAATCATCAAAAATGACGTGCTTTTTGGTGGGGGAGAAAAAAATGATTAACTTTGCAAAAGTTTTCGGGGCGTAGCGCAGTCCGGTAGCGCTCCTGGTTTGGGACCAGGCGGTCGCAGGTTCGAATCCTGTCACCCCGACTTGCACGTTGCCTTTAACAATCGCGATTGTTAAAGGCAGCGTGCTTTTTGTGCTAAGCAGATCTATATTAATAGATAAATGTCATAGTCATGGCGGTGATTATTTTGCTTTATGTTTTGCTGCAAAGTTAGATCTAATTTCGGCCTGTTGTGAACTTTTGTGTAGATAAATTTCTAGTATTCAGTCTTTTATTTTGAGGCGCAGATGATAAGCGATGGGTCCGTACCGTAATTTTGCACTTGTTTGTTGACTCTACAGGGGTTCCCGTATTGAGGCGCGATTTTGTTACTACGGCAAAAATTTGTAATTTTGTATGTTTATGGGAAACCATACCTTTTTTGATATTCAGCATGAAACCCTTATATATTATTCCGGCACGCGGAGGCAGTAAAGGAATCCCCCGCAAAAATATTAAGGAACTCGGCGGCAAGCCCCTGATTGCATACAGTATAGAGGTTGCGTGCACCGCCCGGGCTGTATATGGCGGCTATATACTGCTCAGTACTGATGATGCCGAGATTGCCGATGTGGCACGTAGCTGTGGCTTAGAGGTGGACTATATGCGTCCTGCCGCGTTGGGTGCTGACACTACCGGCTCGCAGGATGTGATTCTTGATGCGATGAACTGGGCAGAGGGGCACGGCATTGCCTTCGATTGCGTGGTTCTCCTTCAGCCGACATCGCCTTTCCGTACCACGGCGGATGTTACAGGTGCTATGGAAATGTATACCGGAGCCGAGGATATGATTGTAAGCGTGTGCCGTTCCGAAGCCAATCCGTACTATAATCTTTTCGAGACCGACAGCGAGGGCAATCTGCACATCTGTATGGGCGACGGTCTATACACCCGTCGTCAGGATGCACCGCAGGTGCTGGCGTATAATGGTGCTGTGTATGTGATTAATCCACATTCTATCCGCACTATGCCGATGGGCGCGTTCCCGGTATGCAAACCTTTTATGATGCCTGCCGGACGTAGTCTTGACCTTGATACACTCGACGACTGGCGCCGGGCCGAAGAAAAAATAGCCGAGTTATGAACGAGAACCATACGATATCCGAAAACGCCGGGCTGCTCGAGGCTCTTGGCCGTCTTAACGCATTGTCCGGCAGTGGTATGACGCTGTTTGCGCTTGATAACGACGGCCGCGTTGTTGGCACGCTCACCGATGGCGATATCCGGCGTGCGCTTATCGGCGGGGCAACGCTCGAGTCGACTGTCGGCCAGGCTTGTCGCCGCAATTTCCGCAGTGTGCGCGCAGCCGATATCGACCCCGCATCGCTGAAAGCCTGCCGCATGGACGGCATAATGCTTGTACCTGTGCTCGATGACGAGGGGCGTCTTGCCTCGCTGATAAATCTCAACCGCTGCCGTACTGTCCTTCCGTTGTCAGCCGTCCTTATGGCCGGAGGCAGGGGTGAACGTCTGCGTCCGGCTACTCTTGCAACTCCGAAACCTCTGCTGCAAATCGAGGGCAAGGCTATTATCGACTACAATGTGGAGCTGCTGGCATCGTGCGGTGTTACTGACATTACCGTGTGTACCCGATATCTTTCCGAGCAGCTTTTCAGCCATTTCGAACGGCCGGTAGCTGGCGTGCAGGTGAAATGTGTGCGCGAGGATGACCCGCTCGGCACCATTGGAGCCGTAACTCTGACCGATGCGGCCTCGAACCCCGGCGACACAATTGTGATGAATTCCGACCTGCTCACAACCATATCTTTCGAGGAAATGTATCTGCGCCACCGCGAGACGCACGCCGACATAACTATTGCCGCCGTGCCCTATCAGGTGTCGGTACCGTATGCAATCCTCACCCTCGGCGGCGAGGACCGCTCGCAGGTTACGGCAATCGAGGAAAAACCGTCGTATTCCTACTATGCCAATGCTGGCATATATATATTCTCCAACGAAGTTCTCGGGATGCTTGCGCCAGGCAGGCGCACCGACGCCACCGACCTTATAACCGCGGCCATAGCCGCCGGGCGCAAGGTTACCTACTATCCTATCAGCGGGACGTGGATAGATGTTGGCTCGCCGGTGGATTTCCGTCAGGCCGCAGAACTGATGCGCCACCACAACTCGATGGCGAAAGCGAACTCTTAAGGCTGTTCCGCGTTTTCAATTATATAACCGACTTAAAACATGGCAGATTCCAATTTCATCGATTATGTAAAGATATTATGCCGCTCGGGTAAGGGCGGTGCTGGCTCGCGACATTTCTATCGTGCCAAATATGTACCCAAAGGCGGTCCTGACGGCGGAGACGGCGGTCGTGGAGGCCATATCATTCTCCGCGGCAACCGCAATATGTGGACGCTTCTTCCGCTTAAGTACCGCCGCCATATATTTGCCGGCAACGGTCAGGCCGGCTCCGGCGGCCGCAGTTTCGGTAAGGATGGCGACGATGTTGTTGTTGAAGTTCCCTGCGGCACCGTCGTTTTCGATGCCGAGACGGGCGAATACCTGTGCGAGGTTACCGACGACGGCCAGGAGGTGAAACTGCTCAAAGGCGGTCGCGGCGGTCTTGGCAACTGGCATTTCAAAAGTTCCACCAACCGCACTCCGCGCTATGCGCAGCCCGGCGAGCCGGCCATAGAACGCAGTATAATCCTTGAGCTGAAAATGCTTGCCGATGTGGGCCTTGTGGGATTTCCGAATGCCGGAAAGTCGACGCTTCTTTCGGCTGTCAGCGCGGCCGAGCCGAAGATTGCCGACTATCCCTTCACCACAATGGAGCCTCAGCTCGGTATTGTGGCGTATCGCGATAACCGCTCGTTTGTAATGGCCGATATCCCCGGTATTATAGAAGGCGCCAGCGAGGGCAAAGGACTTGGATTGCGATTCCTCAGACATATCGAGCGCAATGCCGTGCTTCTTTTTATGGTTCCTGCCGATGCCGACGATATCACTGAACAGTATAACATTCTGCTTCGTGAGCTTAACCAGTTTAACCCGCAGCTTGCCGACAAACAGCGCGTGCTTGCTGTCTCGAAATCGGATATGCTTGACGACGAACTCCGCCAGGAGATTGAAAAGACGCTCCCCGCCGATGTTCCGCACGTGTTCATCTCCGCTGTTACAGGATATGGGATAACAGAACTAAAGGACCTGCTGTGGGCTGCCATAACCGACGAGAAGAACATTATCGCCGCCGATAATCTTGTTCACCGACCGCTCGACGGCAACCACCGAGTGCGCGAGGAGGATGAATTCATCTTTGAATACGTTCCCACACCAGACGAGGAAGAAGAAGCCGAAGATCTGCAGAGCATCAGTGCCGATCAGTGGGGCGAGGATATCGATTGGGACGACGCGGAGGAACTGGATTCCGACGAAGATTTTATAAACGGCAAATGACTACCGCAGGCGATTATTTCCGTGCTACCGTAGCGCGCCTCAGGCCTGTATTGGATACCGAGGCAGAGGATGCGGCACGCATAATATTCGAGGATGTTGCCGGGTACGACCGTAAGTATATCTTTATGAACGGCGACCGTGAGATTCTCGATTTTGTGCAGCGCAATATTTCGGCCGCCGTGGACAAGGTGCTCGCCGGCGAACCGGTGCAGTACGCAGTTGGCCGCGCGCGGTTTATGGGCATGGATTTCAAAGTATCGCCTGCCGTGTTGGTTCCCCGTCCCGAGACCGAGGGCCTTGTGGATTTGATTGCCGGTGACTGGAACGGCCGCACCGATCTTTCGCTTCTGGACCTCTGTACCGGATCGGGCTGTATTGCAGTGGCGCTTGCGCGCACACTGCCGTTTTCGGATGTCGAGGCTGTTGATGTCAGTGCCGACGCGCTTGCCGTTGCCCGGGAGAATGCCACTGACTTGGGTGCACGCGTGCGGTTTGTCCGTGCCGACGTGCTTGAAATCAGGCCGGAGAGAGCAGCGGAATTCGATATAATCGTAAGTAATCCGCCATACGTGTGCGAGTCGGAGAAGAAAGATATGGATGCCCGTGTGCTGGACTATGAGCCGCATATTGCACTCTTTGTTCCGGATAACGATCCTCTCGAATTCTACCGTCCCATTGCGGAATATGCCTCGCAGGCACTGAAGAAGGACGGAATGCTGTACTTCGAAATAAATCCTTTGTTTGCATCGGATGTCGCTGTCCTGCTGAAGAATACCGGATTTACCGATGTTCAGATTTTTCGGGACTACCGCGCAAAACAGCGTTTTGCCCGTGCTACTAAAACTACCGAGCCATGATGAGAGGCCCAATTTCTTCGGAGCGTGCCCTGGAGCGCCTGGAACAGTTGTGTGTGCGTAGCGAGCACTGCACGGCCGAACTTATGGCCAAGTTGCGCACATGGAAAATTATGCCGGAGGATGCCGAGGCGATAATATATTCGCTGCAGCGTCGCCGTTTTGTGGATGACGAACGTTTCGCCAGGGCTTTTGTGCGCGATAAATACCGCTTCAACAGATGGGGGCGCATAAAAATCCGCATGGAGCTGCGTGCAAAACGTATCCCGGCCGACATTATCGATGCCGCTATGGACGAAATAGATGAAGAAATATATATTGCCGGGCTAAAGGCATTGATTGATTCCAGAATGCGCGTGGCGCGTGGCGACGATGCTTTCAAAACTCGTCAGAAAATTTTCAGAGCCGCCGTTTCCCGTGGATTCGAGTCGGCGCTTGTGGCAAAATTGCTGCCTGTCGGCTACATTGACACGCCCGAAGACATTTACATGGAAAACAGTGAGTCCGATATATAATATTTGTATTTTTAAAGCATACATAACGTGGAAGCACAGAAAACACTCAACGCATATATACGGCAGTCCATTCAGCAGAACTGGGATATGCCCGCTCTTACGGATTTCAACGGAGTAACGTACACATACCACGATGTTGCACGCAAAGTTGCAAAAATGCACATCCTGTTTAAACATGCAGGCCTTGTGCAGGGCGACAAAATTGCGTTCTGCGGCCGCAACAGCGCCGAGTGGGCTATGGCGGCAATCGCTTCGATAACATACGGTACAGTTACAGTTCCTATTCTTCACGATTTCAAGGCAGATACGGTGCATCATCTCGTGTGCCACAGCGAGGCCAGGCTGCTTTTTACAGACTCGCAGATGTGGGAGAATTTAGACCACGAGCACATGGCGCATCTGAAAGGAGCTATCCAGGTTTCCGACTATTCATTGCTGTTCAGCCGCAGCAAGGAACTGACCGCTGCCCGTGAAAAGCTGAACCGTCTTTTTGGCGAAAAATATCCCGAAAGATTTACGCGCGACGATGTCGACTATCCCGAGTTCGACGGCGATCAGCTTGTTCTGATCAACTATACATCCGGTTCTATGGGCTTCAGTAAAGGTGTGATGCTTTCGTACAGAAGTCTGTGGAGTAATATCCAGTACAGTATCGACGGCCTGTCGTTTCTCAAGCCCGGCGACGGCACCGTGTGTATGTTGCCGTTGGCGCACATGTTTGGTCTTTCCATCGAATTGCTGCATCCTTTTGTCAAGGGTTGCCATATCAATTTCCTTACCCGTACGCCGTCGCCGCGCATAATTCTCGAGGCTTTCGCACAGGTACACCCCAAACTGATTATCGCCGTTCCGCTGATTATAGAGAAGATTATCCGCACCCGTGTGTTCCCCATGCTGGACAAACCACTGATGAAGGTGCTGATGGCTATTCCTGTTCTGGACAAGAAACTCTTGGCAAAGATAAGGGAGAGCCTTATCCAGGCGTTTGGCGGCGAGCTGAAGCAGATAATCGTAGGTGGGGCGCCGCTAAACAAAGACGTAGAGACGTTCCTTCGCAAAATCAAATTTCCCTATACTGTAGGCTACGGTATGACAGAATGCGGTCCGCTTGTAAGTTATGCCCCCTGGCAGGAGATCCGGCTGGGTTCGTGCGGCCATATGGTAGACCGCATGCAGGCGCGTATCGATTCTCCCGATCCGGCAAATGTGCCCGGTATGCTGTATCTAAAAGGCGATAATGTGATGCAAGGCTATTACAAGAATCCTGAGGAGACCAAGGCGACTTTTACCGATGACGGATGGCTGAAAACCGGCGATATCGCCCAGATGGACTCCGATGGCTTCCTGTATCTGCGCGGACGTGAGAAGAATATGATTCTCGGCCCTTCCGGACAGAACATATATCCCGAGGAAATCGAGCAGATTCTTAACAATCTGCCATACGTGAACGAATCGCTGATAGTTATGCGCGACGGGAAGCTGTTCGCGCTTATACATCCCGACGTCGAGGCCGCCCAGAAGGCGGGAATGGACAATGGCCGCATAACACAGCAGATGGAGGAGAATATACGCGTACTCAACGATAAATTGCCGTCGTACAGCCAGGTAAGCGGTTTTAAACTTTTCGACGAAGAGTTTGAAAAAACTCCCAAACGATCAATCAAACGCTATCTGTATCAGTAATTCATAGTAACTATGAAAGGGAAGCCGCATATACTTGCCATAGTGCGCATAATTGTGCTTGTGGCCGCAGCGTCGCTCGTCGTTGTGGCCAGTGTGGATGTGTTCCATTCCCTTTCGTTCATATCTTCAGCCGTGGCTGTGAAACTTCAGCGGGCAATATGTATTATAATGCTCGCCGAACTGCTGCTGGAGTTTTTTATGGCCGACAATAAATGGAAATATACAGTATGGCATTTCCCGTTCGTGCTGCTGTGTATCCCCTATAGCTCGCTGCTCGGCAGCCATTTGTCGTCGTTGCCCGAAGCTGTATATTTTGTGCTTCAGTTGTTGCCTGTGTTGCGTTCTATTTTTGTTCTTGGCGACTTGTTGCGCGCATTTCGTTTCGGCTCCATCATGTCTCTCTCCGGAGCGTATGTAACTCTGCTTGCGGCGATTCTGTACTTCTCCAGTCTGATATTCTATGTGGCCGAGTACGGACACAACCCTGGCGTACACTCGTTCCGGTCAGCGGTGTACTGGGCGGTGATGAGCATGACAACCACCGGTTGCAACATAACGGAAACGACAGCCGCCGGCGAGGTGGTGGCCGTCGTGCTGGCGGCTACAGGTCTTGTTCTGTTCCCCGTCTTTACCGTGTATGTGGCCGCCGCTATCGCACGCGCCACACACAATACCGGTAAAAACGGCGACGCCGAGTCTGCCTCTTAATTAATCGTACCGCATATCGTTCAGAATATTCTGCAGGCGTTTGCGGGCCTGAAAAATCCTGCTTTTTACGGTACCTAACGGCAGATTCATGTTCTTTGCAATCTCGTCGTAGTGATAGCCGGCGATGAACATCGACAGTGGCTCGCCGAACTCGCGCGGAATGCCGTTGAGGGCATCATGAATCTGGCGGGTATTGATAGCGCCTTCCGGGTCGTCGATGGCCGTTCCGGGCGTTGAGTTGAGCTGATATAAATCATCGCTTTGGTCTACGACGATAACAGAACGCATCTGCTTGCGGTAGTTGTTGATGAACAGATTGCGCATAATTGTGAATATCCAGCCTTTGAAGTTGGAGTTATCCACATATTTATCCTCGCTGTCGAGCGCCTTGAGGGTGGTGTCCTGCAGCAGGTCGTAGGCGTCGTCGCGGTTCGATGTAAGCGCGTAGGCAAAATTCAATAGGTTTGTCTGTAAGGAAAGTATTTTGGCTCTGAATTGTGTTGATCCCATAATTATTATAGTCTTGACGTAGAATCATAAATTGTTTATTTAAACAACAATTTCATTGTTCAAAAGGTCTCCGGTTTTGCAATCTTTCACGCATTTTATCTTATTTGCGTGGAATGTTAAAATGCCGCAGTGGCGGAAGGTTCAGGGAATAATAACTGCCATGCAAATGAAAGGCATGCCTGAATATCGCTACGTAACGTGCAGATAGGTTAAAGGATACCTCCGGTATGCCAGTGAGTGGCAGGATGCTGCCATTCCGAATTTGTCGCAGCTCGCGCGGAGGTGCAGGCGTCCATGTAGATATGTGTGAACATTCGGGCTGCGGAGTTGTTTTATATGTATTCTTAATACTATTATCGATATGGAACAGAAAAGCATAAAAGGCACCCGCACCGAGCACAATCTGCTTGCATCATTCGCAGGCGAGAGTCAGGCCAGGTCGCGCTATACTTTATTCGCCAACAAGGCCGAAGAAGAAGGTTATCGCCAGATAGCGGCTATTTTCCGTCAGACGGCAGAGCAGGAACTGCAGCACGCGCGTCAGTTCTTCAGCTACCTTGAGGGTGGCGTGGTAGAGATCAGGGCGGCATACCCTGCCGGCGTTGTCGGCGACACTGCCAAGAACCTTGCCGAAGCGGCCGCAGGCGAACGCGAGGAATGGGGCGAGCTGTACGAAAACTTTGCCAAGGTGGCACAGGAAGAAGGTTTTCCCCATATTGCCAACACTTTCAAATTGGTTGCCAAGGTAGAGCAGATGCACGAGCAGCGTTATCTTAAATTACTCGAACGCCTCGAAACAGGAACCGAGTTCGAGGAAGAACAGCCCGTTGAGTGGATGTGCATAAATTGCGGTTTCACCATCACGGCAAAGGCAGCCCCGAAGCGTTGCCCCGTTTGCGGTGTGGACCAGTCTTGGTTCGAGCGCAAGGCAAACAACTACTGATTTCGTCGGCTTTTCATTGTTGACTGCATAAGATAAAGAAACCGCCGCATCGGTTTTTTCCGGTGCGGCGGCGTTATTGTCGGGCGGGAGGTATCAGCCGCCGAAGTTGTCGTAATGGATGCTGGATGGGTCTACTCCAAGCTGGTCGAGCATGGTGTTCACGGCATTGCTCATCGGACCGGGACCGCACATGTAGTATTCGATATCCTCGGGGCTTTCGTGGTCCTTGAGGTATGTATCGTATATAACCTGGTGTACGAAGCCGGGAGTGTACTTCACGCCTGCGGCATCGGCGGCGGGATCGGGACGGTCAAGCGCCAGATGGAACTTGAAGTTGGGGAATTCCTTTTCAAGCTGCAGGAAATCGTCGAGATAGAAAACTTCGTTGAGGGCGCGTGCGCCGTAGAAGTAGTTCATCTTGCGGTTTGTTGTTTTCAGCGTCTTGGTCATGTGCATAATCTGGGCGCGCAGAGGTGCCATACCGGCGCCACCGCCAATCCACATCATTTCCTTGTCGGAGTCGAAGATGGGGTGGAAATCGCCGTAAGGACCGCTCATAACAACCTTGTCGCCCGGCTTGAGCGAGAAGATATAGCTCGATGCGATACCTGGCATAACGTCCTGGAATCCTACCTGTGGCTTTGGCTTGAAAGGCGGCGTTGCGATACGTACGGTGAGCATTATGCGGTCGCCCTCGGCGGGATAATTGGCCATCGAATAGGCGCGTACTGTGGTTTCGGTGTTGCGGCACTTCAGGTTAAACAGACCGAATTTCTCCCATGCCGGCAGGTATTCGTCGCCGATAAGCGAGCGGTCGATGTCCTTGGCATAATCCATCTCGTAGGGGGGAATCTTGATCTGTGCGTACGAACCCGGAATGAAGTCCATGTGCTCGCCCGGGGGCAGTGCTACGATGAATTCTTTCATGAAGGTTGCCACGTTACGGTTGGAAATAACCTCGCATTCCCATTCCTTGACGTTGAGCGCACCGGCGGGAATCTGTATGTCAAGGTCGTTCTTCACCTTTACCTGGCATGCCAGGCGCCAGTGTTCCTTCATTTCCTTGCGGGTGAAGTGAACGGCCTCGGTAGGCAATGGGTCGCCGCCGCCGGAGAGTACCTGTACGCGGCACTGTCCGCAGCTGCCTTTGCCGCCGCAGGCACTGGGGAGGAACACATTGTTGTCCGCCATTGTGGAAAGAAGCGATTTTCCGGCTTCGGCGGTAACTGTACGGTCGCCGTTGACGGTGATTTCCACAGGACCGCTCTGCACAAGATATTTCTTGGCAACGAGCAGCACAATCACAAGCAGCAATGTAACTGCCAGAAAGAAGCCCACGCCGGCAAGGATGGTGTTCCATCCGGTGGCGCCGAGGCTGCATATAAGGATATTAGCCTGTGTCATAACTGTTAGATCTTAATGCCGAGGAAGCTCATGAAGGCAATGCCCATCAGAGCTGTGATAATGAATGTGATGCCTACGCCCTTGAGAGGACCGGGTATTTTCGAATACTGTGCAATGCGCTCGCGCACGGCAGCCACGGCGGTGATGGCCAGGAGCCAGCCGAGACCCCAGCCCGAACCGGCGCATACAGCCGTCCAGCCGTTGGTGAAGCCGCGCTGTTGCATGAACAGCGAGCCGCCGAGAATGGCGCAGTTAACGGCGATAAGGGGCAAGAATATACCGAGCGAGGAGTACAGCGCAGGCGAGTATTTTTCCACAACCATTTCCACAAGCTGTGTCATGGAGGCGATAACGGCGATGAATACTATCAGCGACAGGAAGCTGAGATCCACCGTGGCGAAGTCGGGACCAAGCCAGCTGAGGGCGCCTGGGCTGAGTACGTAGGTGTTCAGATAGTAGTTGATGGGCAGCGTTATGGTGAGCATGAATGTTACCGCCACGCCAAGTCCGAAAGCTGTTTTCACGTCCTTGCTCACGGCAATGAAAGAGCACATGCCAAGGAAGTACGCGAATATCATGTTGTCGACGAAAATCGACCGTATGAAAAGATTCAGGTTCTCCATTTTGGAATAATTTTGCGGTGTTATTTATCCTGAAGGTCTTTATTGATGCTGCGGTGTACCCAGATTATGCAGGCAACCACGATAAGTGCCATAGGCGGCAGAATCATAAGGCCGTTGTTCACATAGCCGGCGTCGTAGAGGCACTGCGGAACAACCTGGAAGCCCAGCAGGGTACCGGAGCCGAGGAGTTCGCGGAAAAAGCCGACGATAATAAGGATTATGGCATATCCCACGCCGTTGCCTACGCCGTCGAGGAAGCTGGGCCACGGGCGGTTAGCCATCGCAAATGCTTCGAGGCGGCCCATCAGGATACAGTTGGTGATAATCAGGCCGATGAAAACGGACAGTTGCTTGCTCACGTCGTAGGCATAAGCCTCCAGGAGCTGCGATACTATCACCACAAGACCGGCAACCACTACAAGCTGCACGATAATGCGGATGTTGGTGGGAATGGTTTTGCGTATGCACGAGATAATCACGTTGCTGAAAGCGAGCACTGCGATAACCGACAGGCCCATCACTATGGCCGGCTCCAGCTTGGCTGTAACGGCCAGCACAGAGCAGATGCCAAGTATCTGCACTATTACGGGGTTGTTCTTCGAGAACGGATTGAACAAAACGCTTTTGTTTGTCATTATCGCAGATTTTATTTGTTGTTAAGCGAATTAAGGAAAGCGGCGTAGGGCGCGAGGCAGTTGTCTATCATGGCGCCCACACCCTTGCTGGTGATTGTGCCGCCCGAGATGCCGTCCACGTAGTCGGCATCGCCGACGGGTTTCTGGCCATTCTTCACAACCTGCACGGGCTCGAACTTGCCGTTTATAAAGAAGTGCTTGCCTTCGAACTGATTGCAGAAATCGGGTTTGGCTATTTCCGCGCCGAGGCCCGGAGTCTCGCCCTGGTGGTCGAAGTATGCGCCGTAGATGGTGGAGCCGTCAGCATTGACGGAAACATATCCCCAGATGGGGCCCCACAGACCGGCGCCGTACATCGGCAGCACGTATTTTGTGCCTTCGGGCAACTGACATTCGTATACGGGCAGCAGGCGCTCGCCTGCGTTCTCCTTGCTCTGTTCCGATACGTTCACATCAAAGGCCGCGGGAGCGTTCTCAACCTTCTCGCCCTTGTCGTTTACGACAAAGGTAGATGTAACGTACTTGCCGTAGGCCTCTATAATGTCCGAGGCGGGCACTTCCACATTCACGCTTGCCAGAATCTGGCGCATCTTGTCGGCATCGGCGTTCGCTTTCTGGCGGTCTTTCAGCGATATGGAGGTCAGCGCCAGAGCTGTGCCCACAACCACCACAAGAACGATGATGTAGACTATGGTGTATAAGTTGCTTTGCTTGTTCATCTGCTTATTCGGTTTTAGCGTTTACGCGGCTCAGGCGGCGACGCATGTTGGCATGAACGACGCACCAGTCGATGAGCGGGGCAAAGCAGTTCATCAGCAGCACGGCGAGCATTGCGCCTTCGGGGTAGCCGTTGTTATATGTGCGGATAAGGATAGCGATAACGCCTATCAGGAAGCCATAGATGTACTTGCCGGTGTTTGTGCGCGCGGCTGTTACGGGATCTGTTGCCATGAACACGGCAGCGAAAGCGAAGCCGCCGAGCAGAAGCTGATCGGCAGGGGCGAGATACGAGGCCGGGTAGAGAGGCGATGCGCATGCGTGGGCCAGCAGGGCCATGCAGAAGCCGCCTGCGAATACGGATAGCATAATCTTCCACGAGGCTATGCCGGTGGCAAGCAGGATAAGGGCGCCTATAAGGATGCACAGCGTGGATGTCTCGCCGAACGAACCGGGAATAAGACCTAAGAAAGCCTGCCACGTGTCGATGGCATGCCCCGTGAGGCCGGTAAGGGTGATATCGGGTCCCGACTGGGTTGCGAGCTGGCCGAGTGGAGTGGCGCCGGTGAAGCCGTCGGGGAGGGCAGTGCCATAGCCGAACGGTGTGCCGCCGGCAACATAAACCTTGTCGCCGGACATCTGGGCCGGATATGCGAAGAACAGGAATGCGCGGGTTACAAGGGCGATGTTAACCACGTTGTAGCCTGTGCCGCCGAATACTTCTTTTGCAAAGATTACGGCGAATGCCACAGCGACGGCGAGCATCCACAGGGGAACCTCGGCCGGGCATATCATCGGGACGATGATACCTGTTACAAGAAAGCCTTCCTGAATTTCCTCGTGTTTGAGCTGCGCTGCGGCAAACTCGATGCCGAGGCCCACAATATAGGCCACAGCGACGCGTGGAAGTATTGTAAGGAATCCATAGCACATCAGCTGCCAGAAGGGGAACTCGGTGGCTCCGAGGGCAAGCCAGTGCTGATAGCCCGTGTTGTACATGCCGAAGAAGAAGCACGGCATGAGGGCAAGCACCACAATAATCATGGTTCGCTTGGAATCCATGCTGTCGTGGATTTGGACCGCGCCTGTACGTGCCGAAGTGGTGGTCGGGGTGTAGAGGAAAGACTCGAAGCCCTCGTAAACGGAGTTGAAGGCATGCAGCTTTCCGCCCGGCTGGAATTTCGGTTTAATGCGGTCGAGAAAATTTCTTATTGTTGCCAAAACGTATTGTTGTTAAGTTCTCTATTCAAGTTCTTTGCGTACATAATCCAGACCGTCGCGGATAATTTTCTGCAGCGGTAGTTTGGAGGTGTCGGCATATTCGGCGGCGGCGAAATCCTCGGGAGCCACCTCGTAGATGCCGAGTTTTTCCATGTCTTCGATGTTGCCGGACAGAATGGCTTTTACGAGATATTCAGTGAGGATGTCCATAGGCACAGCCTTGTCGTACTGGCCGCTCATAATCATTGCCCTGCGTCCGCCGTTGAGACGAGCGTCGGGGCGGAAAAGGCGTTTGAGGAAGTGGCCGGGGAAACTGTTGCTTTCGCTCATTTTCGAAGGAGAAAACGATGCCCAGCCCATGAATTCGGTGGTGTCGTCGCCCTCGGCGATAACGGTAACCTGGCGGTAGGGATACTCCAGATAGCCATCGGTATCTACAGCGGTACCTACCAGGACATTTCCTGATATCACGCGGCGGTGATGGTTCGCTTCGGCGATATGTCCGGCAAGCAATGCAGATACAGGAGCGCCGATTGATGTTTCCACAAGGGCCGGAGTGGCTACCTCCGGCCCGGTTACGGCAACGATGGTGCGGGTTTCCAGTTCTCCCTTGGCGGCAAGACGGCCTATGCGGCCGAGTGTGGGCAGGTCTAATGTCCATATCACCTCCCCCTTGTTTACGGGGCGGATGTTGGCAGCCTGTACACCGGCGTTACTGGCGGGATAAGGACCTTCCACCGCTACCATTTCGGCGCCGCGGATGTCTCCGAGATTCCATTCAGAACCGTGCGAGAGATAAATTTTACCTTTGGTTATGAGAGAAAGTACTTTCACGCCTGCCTCATAATCTTCTTTGGAGAAGATGGCCGAGAACACGGCAGGCGAAACGGCAAGAGGTGCAAGGTCCATTGCTGTTACGAAAATGTCGCGCACCACGTCGTTTGGTTCGGGAACCACGGCATAGGGACGGCGGCGCATCATGGCCATTAGACCGCTTTGCGCAAGCAGTGCGCGTGCCGAAGTCTCGTCGGTGGCTTTTGGCCATACGGGAGCTGAGGCATCGGCAGAACTGTCTGCTTCAACCACTACGCGCATAATCTTGCGGCGGTCGCCTCTTACAACGGCGCGGACGCGGCCTGCGAGAGGAGCTACAAGCTTCATCTCGGGATGATTTTTTTCGTAAAGCAACGGTGTGCCGACAGCAACGGCATCACCCTCTTTCACAGCAAGTTTGGGTACGAAGCCTTCAAAATCGTCGGGCACGATGGCACATTCGGTGGCTTTTACAACCGATGGTGTCGTTTTGCCCTGTGGAACTGCTCCGGCGATGTTTAGACTCACACCCTTTTTGAGCTTCAGGTTCATGTGATAATCAAGTTATGCTTAAACAGCGCAAAGATAGCACTTTTGCTAAAAATATTTAAATATTTCGATTCCCTTAATAGTGCTCCTTAACAAAAAATAACTGTTTGTCAGATATCGCAGGTGCATAAAAAAGGCACGCCCGCGGCGTGCCTGAGAGAGAGGAGAACAATACTTAATGATTGCAGATTATTTACGGTCGCTCTTGGAGGCCTTTCCGCTGTTGCGGCGGTCTTTGGAGTCCTTGCGGATATCTTTTGTATCTTTTTTCGTGCCGTGGTGGCGGTATGCGACTTTGTCGTTGTGTCGGAAAGAACCGGCGCGGCTGAGGTATTCGTTCTCGAGGAACTGTACATACTGCTCAGGAGTGAGAATAGCCTTCACCTGGGCGAGGTATTCGGCACGGCGCCCTTTCATTTCGGCGCGGAGATCCTTCCTTTCCTGTTTGCGGTCGGCTTTTGCCTTTTCGCGGTCGGCCTTGCGCTGGTCTGCAAGTGTTTTAAGTTTTGTCTGCTGCTCGGCGGAAAGATTGAGTCCGTCGAAGGGGCAGGCACCTTTTTTAGGCTGCTGGAGGCAGGAGGCTTCGGTGGTGCATGTGTTTTCTGTGCAAGTTGGCTGCTGTGCGAAGACGGTGGCGCAAGGTATGGAAGCGATGGTAAGAATTGCGGCTGCTAATAGTTTCTTTTTCATTTTGATAATGCTTTTATTCAGTAGTAAATTATGCTTTTATTCTGCTGCGGCGCTCTCTTGCCGCTTACATAATTTTTGACTGCCGTCAGACACGATGGTTTAACGGCAGTCATGATATTTTATTAATTTAACAAATGCTTATTTCAGTACCGATATGGCCCCTTCGTAGTCGGGTTCGTGGGTGATTTCGTCAACGAGGTCGGAGAAAATAACCTTGCCGTCCTTGTCTATTACAATAACCGCACGCGCAAGCAGTCCGGCCAGCGGACCATCAACCATCTCCAGTCCGTAGTTTTTGACAAACACGGGCGAGCGGAAGGCCGACGCTACTGTAACGTTTTCAATGCCTTCGGCGGCGCAGAAGCGGTTCATGGCGAAGGGCAGGTCTTTGGAGATGCAGATAACTGCCGTATCTTTAAGATCTGCAGCCTCTTTGTTGAAGCGTCGCACGCTCATGGCGCACACGGGGGTGTCGAGACTGGGGAAAATATTGAGTACCACGCGTTTGTCTTCGAAATCGCTGAGGCGCACGTCGGAGAGGTCTTTGGATGTGAGGTCGAAGCCGGGAGCCTGGGTGCCGACGGCGGGTATATCGCCGTATGTATGGACGGGAGAACCCTTGAAATAAACTGTCTGCATTATGTATGTAGATTAAAATATTAATTGTTTGCTTCTGTGGCATATTGAATAACAACCGAAGGCATGTCGTTGTTGTAGCCCACGATATAATTGGTAACGGTGCCGGCAGGCGATGCGAACAGAATTACCGGTGTTATACTGCCCACTCCGCACTCGCGGGCGGCACCGCGGGCATTTACGAGCAAATGCTCGCCGGGGCGCAGCCGGGGCACGATGGCTTCCACATCTTCGACGCGGTGATTAAGGAAAGCCCACACAATATCTGTCTGCTGCGGCAGCATGTCCACAGCACCGCGAACATCTTCCACAAGCTGTGCGGTGGTTCCGACCTCGGCATCGACAAAAACAACGATGGTGGGAGCTGCGAAGGTACTCCCGCGCTCGTGCTCGTAGCGTTCGCCGGTGGTGGTGCGCGCCGCTATGCGCGGCATGGGGCCGCCGGGGAGTTTCTCGAGCGAGAATGTGCTTTCGCGGAATTTGCCGAAGTCCTCCGGACGGCGTGCCACGACGCTTTCCTCGTCGATACGGCATGTCGGCACTGCGGAGGAATAGGCGAAATTTACAGTTATGCTTTGTTCGCCCAACTGACCCGGGTTGTTCTCGAATTCATATTGTACTGGCTGCAGAGTGGCGGCATCCAGGGCATAGGTATATTCAGCGGCGTCGAAACCGGCGAAGCGACGCACACCTTTTACAACAATACATTGTTTGCCGGCGACGTATCTGCCGTTTTCAATCGTATATTTGTATGTGGTGTCTGCAGCCATTTCTTTGAACCTGCGTCCTACGGTCTGCGGCAGTAAGTCTACAAATTGCGCCTGCATCTGCACGCCTCGCGAAATGTTTCCTCCGGGCGCGAAAACCTCAGGAGTTTCCTCCTGGTGGTATTCCTGCAGGCGGCTGTCGCGCATGCGGTAGTGGGTGCCGTCGAAATACGCCAGAAAACCGTCTGACACTCCCGATGGAGCCGGAAGCTGCCAACCGATAAAATAACTGCACGGAGCAAGGCTGTCGGCCGGAGTTGCCATACTCTCAAGTTCGAGAGTGTACACTACCGGCTCGGAAAGATTCGGTAGAAAAACCTCGTAGCGGGCGCTGTCGGCGTAACATGTCATCGCTTCCATGCGGCCGCCTATTTCCTGAAGTGTCTGTGCCTGAACAATTCCGGCGGATATCAGGGTACAGACCAAAACTACACTAACTTTCTGCATAATGTGATGAATTTAAATTCCAACGCCGGGCGTGTACTAAAAGTTCGCCTGATGCGCGGAAAATTTATGGCAACGCACAAAAAAAAGACGTCGACCGAAGCCGACGTCTATATAAGAGCCACACCAAAGGATGCGATGAAACTCCGATAAAAACAAGGTTTGAGTGCTCGCCGTCCTTTGTAATCCTCCGGCACAAAGGCACGTATCGCCGAAACGCTACGTCGAGGCCCGCCATTAGCCGGCTAAGCTTGTTCTCGGTATTTCATAATGATTTGAAGAGTTTCCCAATCTACTTTGATGTGGTAGTCGTTAAATCTGTTTTGGGACCAGGCTCTCTTGCCTTTTGTTTTATAACACAAATTTAGGGCATCCTGTTCGGACGGCCAAATTTTTTGTCAATTATTTTCAAAAAAATTTGCTATGTCGGCTGTCGGAAGGGATATCTGCTCGCCTGTAGTCATGTTTTTAATGCCCACAGTGCCCGCTGCAAGTTCGTCCTCGCCAATCATGGCGAAGAACGGAACGTTCAGCGCGTTGGCATAGCTTATCTGCTTTTTCATCTTCGCTGAGTCCGGGTATACCTCGGCGGGAATACCTTTGGCGCGGAGTTCTTTCACAAGCCGCAGAGATTCGGCCGCGGGAGCAACACCGAAGTTGGCAAACAGCACTTTCGTTGCCATCCCGGTGCCTTCGGGGTATAGGTTGAGTGCGTTCAGAACGTCGTATATGCGGTCGGCTCCGAACGATATTCCCACGCCGGAAATGCCGGGAAGACCGAATATGCCCGTCAGATTGTCGTAGCGGCCACCGCCGGTAATGCTGCCAATCTCTGTATCGAGGGCTTTTACTTCTATTATAGTGCCGGTATAGTAGTTGAGGCCGCGTGCGAGCGATACGTCAAGGTCGAGGCGTGCGTCAAGGCCGAGCAGATCGGTGTTGTCCACCACATATTGCAGTTCGGCCACGCCGCGGCGACCGATTTCGCTGCCGGCAAGCAGTTCGGCAAGGCGTCCAAGACGCTCGGACGTTGTTCCGTCTATCTGCAGCATGGGACGCAACGCATCTATCGATGCCTGCTCCAGACCACGTTCGGCAAGCTCGGCCTCTACATTCTCCAGACCTATCTTGTCAATCTTGTCGATTGCTACGGTGATGTCTATCAGTTTGTCCGGAGCGCCGATAAGCTCGGCGATACCGGCAAGAATCTTGCGGTTGTTCAGTTTTATGGCCACGCGCACGTGCAGGCGGCGGAATACCTCGTCGATGAGCTGGAGCAGTTCAACCTCGTTGAGCAGTGAATCCGACCCTACCACATCGGCGTCGCACTGGTAAAACTCGCGATAGCGGCCTTTTTGCGGTCGGTCGGCACGCCATACCGGCTGAATCTGATAGCGCTTGAACGGCAGCTGCAGTTCGTCGCGGTGCTGGACTACGAAGCGGGCGAAAGGCACAGTAAGGTCGTAGCGCATGCCGCGATCGCAGAGCTTGGCGGCCAGGCGTGCGGGTTCGCCCTCGTACTGGGCCGGGTCGATGCCGTGCATGAAATCGCCGGAGTTGAGGATTTTGAACAGCAGTTTGTCGCCCTCCTCGCCGTATTTGCCCATGAGCGTGGAAAGGTTCTCCATTGCCGGTGTCTCAATCTGACGGTAGCCGAACAGCTTGAAAACGTCGCGGATGGTGTCAAAGATATAATTGCGGCGCGACATTTCTACGGGTCCGAAATCGCGCGTTCCTTTAGGAGTATTGGGTTTTGTTGCCATGCCACAAAATTAGCAATAATGATGCAGAAGCACAAATTTTCGAAAAAATATCTCAAAAAAATTTGGTGGAATCAAAAAAACACTGTAACTTTGCACCGCAAAACCGAGGGAGATGCCTCCCAATCACAAATTGCCTTGTGGTGTAATGGTAGCACGTCGGATTCTGGTTCCGCCTGTGAGGGTTCGAATCCTTCCAAGGCAACATAAAGAAAGAGCTGAGTCGTTTGACCCGGCTCTTTTTATAATATTTGTTTCCCGGACTTCTTTAAATTTTATCTGATGAGATCGATACGCGAACTCTACCGAATTGGCAAAGGTCCCTCCTCAAGTCACACTATGGGGCCTAAAAAAGCTGCCGAAATTTATCTTGACAGGCATTCAGACGCACGATCCTTTGTAGTGACTCTTTATGGTAGTCTCGCTGCAACAGGAAAGGGACATATGACCGATGTGGCTATAACCGATGTCCTCGGTCAGGATGACCGTGCGGTGGAGATTGTGTGGAAGCCCGAAATTTTCTTGCCTTTTCATCCTAACGGCATGTCGTTTGCATGGATAAATGATAAAGGAGAAAAACAGGATGAATGGACAGTCTACTCCGTCGGCGGCGGAGCGTTGGCCGGAGATGGTCTGCAGGAGGAGGAGGCCGAGGAAGTTTATTCCAAAAACTCCATGACGGAAATCATGGACTATTGCGAGCGCAGCGGCCGTTGCTACTGGGAGTACGTTGAGGAATGCGAAGGGCCCGGTATCAACGACTTTCTTTCTCAAGTCTGGGAGACTATGAAAGCAGCGGTAGAAAAAGGTATAGTTACCGATGGCCGTTTGCCCGGGCCGCTTAACCTGCGCCGTAAGGCACGTTCATATTTTATGCGAGCCGAAGGGTATCGCGACAACTTGCGTTCGCGCGGACTCGTATTTTCGTATGCCCTTGCCGTGAGCGAGGAAAATGCCTCCGGAGGATGCATAGTTACGGCTCCTACCTGCGGCAGCTGCGGTGTGGTGCCTGCCGTTCTTTATCATCTTTGGAAAACACGCAACTTTTCTCAAACCGAGATAAACCATGCCCTTGCCACGGCAGCGCTGATTGGCAATGTGGTGAAGCAGAATGCAAGCATCTCGGGTGCGGAGGTCGGATGCCAGGGCGAAGTCGGAGTGGCATGCGCGATGGCAGCGGGAGCTGCCTCCCAGCTCTTCGGAGGAACACCCCCGCAGATCGAGTATGCAGCCGAAATGGGACTTGAACATCATCTCGGAATGACGTGCGACCCCGTCTGCGGGCTTGTGCAGATACCCTGTATCGAGCGTAATGCTTATGCGGCAGCCCGTGCGCTTGACGCCAACATCTATTCATCGTTTTCCGACGGTCAGCATCGCGTGAGTTTCGACAAGCTGATTAGGGTGATGAAAGAAACAGGTCATGACTTGCCTTCGCTCTACAAAGAAACCGGCACCGGCGGCCTCGCAAAAGACTACATGCTCGACAGTATCTGATTTATCCCGGCGCAGCCAGAACAGCGTTTAAGATTTATGTATGCAATGTGTATTTGCAGCATCTTGTCGCAAATTTATATTGTTTAATGCAGATGTGCAGGTTTTAAGCACTTGCCGGAACTTACTTTGCCGTTGAAAGTCATGGTGGCTTTCCATGTTACAATTTAAGTATCTGTATTATGTCGTTTTGGTCTTTTATGGGTGAGTTCGCTCTGTTTAACTTGATTTGCAATTGGTTTTCAGGCAAGCCAAAGAATTCTTCGCAGTGGTCGCATAAGAATGAAAATTACTTCGGAAGCAAGGGGTATGGTGCCCGCATGGACGAGTGGCAACGCGGCTCCGACCGCATTGACGAGCTTGAAAGCATGCTTGACGACTGTGATATTGATTCCGACCGCTACGATGAAATCATTGATGAACTGGATGCTCTCGAAGATCATGTGGATTGTCTCGAGAGCGAGTTGAATATGTATGACGACCTGTGCGACGATATGTTCGTGTACGGCGGTGGAGATTCGCTATCCTCAGGCTTTGACAGTTTTGACGATGGCTGGTGATTCCAGCTTTCTGTTGTATGTTACTGCTTTCTAACTCCGTTATTTATCTGATTGATTATTTCATTCATATATTGTTGTCTCGACAGACTATTGAGTGTTCCCGATATGCAAACAAACAATACATCCGAAACATAGGGGTATTTTTCTTTTAAGAGACGAAAGGTGTGAATCTCTTTTGATTTACTCTCCATTATTATTTCAAGATCATTATCTTCATCTTTATTAATGTGTGCGCCGGCGAACTTTTCTATAGCTTGGATTGTAGAACCGACAAACACAATATTGTTCAGCGATAACATAGACCTCATTCTGCCGGGCGATACTATGCGTTGCGCAGCTTTGGCAGCAAACAGCAAAGTGTTTTGGATAATCACGTCTTTCTTCTTCTCTGCACTATATGCCGAATTACCTTCATTATCATTGAAAGGCGCAAGTTCAATGCTCAAATGATGTCTCGTGTCTTTTGCAATAAAATTTTCGTCAGCTCCTATGGCACACATCAGCGGTTTGTATTGGTGTTGGTAATGCCAGTCTTCGGTCTGGTAAAGATGGTTGCGCAGTGTCCCGTCGAACATTAAGGCGGAATATTTTTTGCCAAGGTTCCCCGCAGCACATCCAATGCATCGGCGTGTCTGTAGTTTGTTACTCTTGTCCGGGTTATGATTCAGCGTAACGCTGTGTAAGTCGCCGTTTTCGAGACACCATCCCCACCACGGCTCGGGCATATATACAGAATTGTTTCTGCCGCCCTTCCAGTCTTCGAAGAAGTGGTCCCAATAGGCGTAATGCTGTATAAGAGGGCTCAAGCCGAAATTCCGGTGCATGGATTTTGGGAAAAGTGTTAAATTTGCAGGATGAAAACCGCAGATACAATATGGATGTGCCTTCCTGAAGGATTGGAAGAGCTGTTTGAGATGGTCAAGTT
>CABPYL010000021.1 GCA_902461565.1 uncultured Porphyromonadaceae bacterium | reverse complement strand
CGTCGGTGATGTTCGAGTTCACCCGGCAGAGCGTAGCCCCGTCGTAAACAAGGCTCAGGTTGTCAAGCCACCCGAAAACTTCTGTACTGCCGTCGATATCCACCACGCCGCGGCGCTTTATCGACGTGGGACGCGAAAGTATATCGTAGGTATACTCGGTGGAAAAGTCGGCTTCGGGAGTCTTGTCGGGGGCTGTGTACTGGGCGGCAACGAGGCGATCGAGCCCGTCATAAAGATAATCGTATCTGCCGCCCTGTGTAAGGCCTCGCGCCGAGGGGGTGCCGTTGTATCGCGGCACCGCCCCGTCGGCGTAATGTATTGTTTCTGTATATTTCTCGTAGGGAGGAAGTTCAACAGTATGAGACGACTGCTCCATAGCGGCGTCGCCGTAGTATGGCCTCGAGATATCGGTGGAATGAATGATCCCGGTCTGAACCATTCTCGGGAGAGAGGTAACTATCTTTTCTGTCCAGCCGTGAACGTCGTAGGAGTAGTCGCGGGTAACATTCAGAGAACTCAGGAAAGAATACGACGAGGTACCGGCGTTCGCTTTCCCGGGGCCTTTCTCGATGTGGGCAAGGCGTCCGGCGCCGTCGTAAGTGTAGCGGGTGAGCACGGTGCAGCTGTCGCGGGTGGTGGTTTCATATTCCAGCCGCCCGGCGTTGTCGTATCCATAGGAACGGTTCACCTTCCAGTGTTTCCATACGGAAGTCGACATGTCGTATACAAGTTCGTATTCCGCGGAAATCTGGCCGGAGTATGTGTATCGGGTCGCGCGGTAAAGTCTGTATGGGTCGGTATCGAGAATTTCGTATCCTTTGCGACCGTAACGGTCGTACCAGATAATTCTGTTTACACCTTTTCCGTTATCGTCGGATGCGGCCCAGGAACCGGTGAGCAGCCCGTACGGTTTATTGATGTAAACCGAACCGTCGTTGTCGATCTTTGGTGTCAGGGTATAGTCATCATAATAAAAGGCCAACGTCACCCTGTTGTCCGCCGGGAAATTGAAGTCGGTGATGTAACCTTTCAGACCGGCGGCGGCAGAGTTGCCGCGAGCGACGGAACGTGGTTGTGCAAGCGTGGCCTTCTGCGAAGCGTCGGCCTGCAGCGTCGCTTCGGTTACGAGTATCTCACGGCCTGTGTTGTCGTAGAAGTGGAGGCGCCATTTTTCGCCAAGTTCCGCATTGGTCTCGGCCACAAGCCTGTCGGCGTTGTCGTAGATGAACTCTGCGGCGTCGCAGCCCGGCGTCTTGCTGAAAACAAGCCGTCCGCGGCTGTCATACCGGTAGATATACGCATGTTCCAGAAGAACCGTATCGTCGGGGTTATACGACCGTTCCGGCATGTCGGGCGGCAGGATATAGCACAGGTCGCCGTAATCGTTGTATACATAGCAGGTACGGACGGAGCCGTGGCGGCGCATTACGCATTGGCCCCGGAAATCAGTAAAGACAGCGTCGGTGATGCCGTCTTCGTCCACAGTCTCCTCCACGGCGAGTATGCCCTTTGCATAGTTGCCGTTGCATAGCAACTTCATGCCCGAACCGAGCGAGTAATACGGACACGCATAAGAACCGTTGTCGTTTACAAGGCGCCGGACCGTGGATTTATGGTTGCCGTTGTGCCACACATCTCCGGCCATCTGCATGCCCGTCGGCATACGCCGCTGCGAAGCCTCGTAGTCGGTCTGTGCAAAAGGCCTGGAATCGCCGTAGAAATCCGAAGCCGAATTTCTGATTTCTTCAATATCAGCATTGCCGGAGCTGACGGGAGCGGGATTCCATTTCCGGTAAGAGCGGCCCATCGTGTCGTAGTCGATGGCGGAGGCAATGTAGTGCCAGCCGCCGGATTGCCAGGCCGTAACCTCCGATACCGGACGCCCGAGACCGTCGTAGTTGCATCGGTTGTAGTTGACAGTCATCGTCAGGCCTGCTTTGCGCCATGTCTGTTCTGTTATATAGTTGTTGCCGGTCTGGGATATGACATATTGCCAGGTTTTCTGTATGCCGAGGCCGTCGAGACTGCTTTTGACGAGGCGTCCGGCAGCATCATATTCATACGTTGAGCGTATGCCGGCGGGTGTTGTCAGCGCCTCAATGCCGAATCCGGGCTTCCATTCGGCTTTACTCTCGAGTTCGCCGAGCTTCATCGCTACCGGATAGCGGCTGTGGCTGTCCCATGTATATGTGGTGGCGGTGCCTGCACGGTCTGTCATCGAGAGTAGTTTTCCTCTGGAATTCCAGACAAAATCGGCGGAGTAATATTCGTCGGCTGTATCCGTGCTTCTTGACTTGTATACACGTTTAGGTCGGAAAATGTTATTGCCGTAGCGCCAGATCTGAGCGCGTACCGACATTTGAGCGGTGTTGTACCGTTCAGTCTGTTTAAGCGCCACGCCGATTATGTTGGCGTTTGCCATGTCGGCCACCATACCCCCGGCCTCGCTATCGGCGTAAGTGAAAGCGCGCACAACGCTTGCAGCTCCTCCTCCGGCAGTGTCGGAACTGTCCGGAATTACCGTATCTGTAACTTTGTTTATGATTCCGGTGCCAGGCACATATTCCAGAGTCCGGGATGTGGTATATGAACCGTTCTCGCGGTATTCGGTTACGGTTCTGGATACAAGTTGCTCACGGAGAGTGTGAATGGCGAATGGCTCGCGTCGGTAAAACTCATCTTTACTGGTATCCAGGGTTATTGGACGGCCTGCAACTAAGTCAGGAATTTCATAGTTCGGATAATCTTCGATAATGTATGCTTCTTCGGGCGGGAATTTAATCATTCCGGTTCCGGTAAAATCCGGGCTTGACGGGATTTGCGTGGAACTCTGTTTCAGCCGTTTTATATGATGGCCATTGCAGGCAAACCCTTCGGTAGTCTCATATTCCATTTTCTCCGAGAGCACAGGAATGTATTCACCGGCCGAAGCGGAACGATATACGGTGCGCGATGTAATCTGCGGTCCTTCGGAAAATACATGAGAGGCCACAGTAATCCAATTGGTGAAATCTGTTGCGATAAAGTAGCGGTCTTCGCTGTCGAGGACATCATCGAATCTGGTTACAGTCTTGCCTTCTTTGTTTACTGTTTCCACACAACTGTACCAGACCGGAGTATCACCGATCCGGTACTGCATATAGTTGGATTCATTCGCTATACTGACTATCCAAGTACCACGGTAAAACGGTCCTTCCTGATGTGATCCAGGACGTCCTGCTATACATAAATCTATATAATAATAAGCGTCAACGAAAGTGTCAGGAGTTGGCGCTGCTTTGCATATAGCTTTTCCGTCCCGGTTTTCACCATAATAGAATTCTGTAATCTCTGGAGTTTCATCGTTGGCATTCTCGTAAAGACTTATACATTTGACCCGTACACCACCGCCTTCTGTAAAATTTCTAAAGTTCGGGATATTCAATCCAGCATTGGTATAAGGCCCTATAGAGTCAAACCGGTGAGGTTCATATTCCCAACGCGCCGACCCGCCCGTAGGATAGGTAGCTTTGACAAGCATGCGGGCCTGCATACACTCGGCATTGATACTGCGGTCCGCACCATCATTATAATCTATACGTTTGTATATACTATGCGTGTATATTGGAAGGTCGATATTGATTTTCGGACTGCCTCCATTTTTGTATTCTTTACCATTGTAATACCCCCACCAGTCGCGTCCGGAACCTTCGTTGAATGTATGCGGATCATATTCGAAAGAGTACTTCCCTTCCGGCGTAACAATCGACTGGAGCATCGTGTTATTGTCGGCATAAGTAAAAGTCGCGCGGTAAACCTCTTTGCCGTCGATTGTATCAGTAAAACTCTTTATACAACGGTGCCCTTCGTGTGTTCCGGCATAAGCTATGCTCACTTTTTCACCGTCGAACTCAACTGAAGACAGATGCTTTCCTCCGTTATAATCGGGATGTGTAAATGATACATTATTAGTGCATTCGGGAGGATTTTTATCGCCACATACGAATTTATAGATTATTGGCGTGCGCTCAGCCATATTGTGTATGGCTGAATTACAGTCTATATAGGTAAACTTGATTTTGTTTCCCGACGGTAATTCAATTGAGCTCGGAAACCATTCAGTCCGGAAGATTGAGGACATGGAGTATTCCCCTTTGACATCGAAGGTGTATATGCAACCGTTCTGGTCGGTTATTCTGAACCAGGAAAGAATCGAATCAGTCTCTATCTTATATTCATCGCAGCCTGCGGTAACAGCTTTGTATCCATCTCCGGATTCCTGAAATATCACGGCAAACTGTTTCCCTGGCAGCTGAACTGTGAATATATCCGGCGCCGGGTCGGTATAGAAGTCCGGGTACCTGCGGGTCCGCTCACCGGAAAGGTCCAGCACCGAGTCTGTCATCGCATGATAGCACTCGTTGTGGCTAAGGTAGCTTTTATCAAATACTGGGGTGAAAAGGCCGTCGGGGCGTCCTATTATCCGTCGGGAGATGCGTATGGCCGGCGACAGGGTCCAGCCATATCCCCACGGACAAGGATCATCCTTAATACGGATGCCATTGGAGTGGTAGCGGAACTGGAACGGCAACGAGAAATCCTCGGCCTCAAGTGTCTGGAGGGGCACGGTAAATTCTGCCGCGCCCGTCAGCAACGCTGGCAGCGGAGATGTTACTTCGCGTATGGTGGTTGCTCGGGGACTCTCGGGCCAGACCCCTTTATCGGGCCAGGAGAAAGCAGTGTTAGCCTGTGCCAGAGAGAATAACCGGCAGAAAACAAGAATGATGATAATGACTGTGTTTCTCATACGCTAAAGACTTATAATTGCAACAGACGTTTGTTTGTCAGTGGCGGAGTGCCGTTTAGCGTCATCACCAGCATGCAGCCGTTCCGTTGTATACCGGAGAGACTGATATGGAACTCGTTTGAAGTTCTGTCAAGCGGCCGAACCGTATGTCCGTAAATGTTTCCCGCTATGTCAACTATGTATACTTCCGCTTCCACGTCCGGAATACTTCCGAGGATAACTGTAACCTCAAATTCGGAAACAGTGACTTCTGCACGGTCGATAATACTCTGGCGGCTATCTTTCTCTGTTTCGATTCCTTTTCTTTTTATTACATGCCCTTGAAATCTATCCGTCAGAAAAAGACGTGCAGACTGTTCTTCCGACTGTTTAAACTGCAATGCAAAAGGAATCCGGCTATCTGGATAATACCATCTCCAGAAATCATCGGTATTACAGGTCATGCTGTCTTTCGTATAAGTATTGCAATTACGTTGCTCGTGCACCAGAATCGCAGGTACTGTATCCCCGGGCGCAAAGATGAAAACTCCTTTGCGGAGAACTTCGCAGTTTACAGTTCCTTCATCACGGAAAATCGGGTGCCCTTCTATGCTTCCGGATAATGAATATACCGAAACAATCGAATCTCCGGTCTCAAGAGGAAAACGCAATACATGCGTCAACGAATCCACAAGAGCACCGAGGTTGCGGCCACGCGTATAACCGCGAAAAATCAGTGAGTCGCCTCGCATAAGATAATGTTCGGCATCAGAGACGGTATATTCTGTAATAAAACCATTTGAATTCGAATATATAAAGCCATATCCATCGTCATCCACAATTCCCAGCGATGTGGCATCCCATATCGGACCGGATAGGGCCTGGCTGTGGAATGGCGTGCATTCGAATGGGAGTTCGGAACGCTCTGCGGAGGCTCTTAAAGAGAGTAATAAGGCGATAATAAGAATCAGACGATAGTTTTTCACAAGGGCAAGTATTGGATTGCTCCAAATATACGAATAAATTTTGGAATATTTACATATTGTTACTATTTTTTTACAGTACCTGCGAAAGAAAAAGCTTTTGTGAATTTAGTGGAGCTGCGGGGTGTTTTGTCCGAAAAAATTCACTAATTTTGCATTTCATTGAAAATATACCCTATATATGACAGATCTGCTTATTCCCCTTGCCATAACTGATTATCTCAATGCGGCATATTTCTTCGACTGGTTTGTAAACAACGCCAGCTATCTGTTCGTGTTCATCTTTATGGTTATCGAGAGTTCCTTCATTCCTTTTCCTTCGGAAGTCGTGGTTCCGCCGGCTGCATATCTTGCTATGCAGAAGGGAGATATGAATATTTTTATAGTAGTTGCGGTAGCCACTGCAGGCGCGTTGGTGGGTGCGTTGATAAACTATGTGCTGTCGTTGCTGATAGGGCGCCCCATTGTGTATGCTTTTGCAGATTCGCGTCTGGGCCATGCACTGCTTATCAACCGCGAAAAGGTAGAGAAAGCAGAGAAGTACTTCGACGAACACGGTGCCGTCTCCACATTCATCGGACGTCTTATTCCCGCAATACGTCAGCTTATCTCTATCCCTGCTGGTATAGCCAAAATGAATATATGGGTTTTCTGCATCTTTACCGCCCTCGGCGCACTGGTGTGGAACTGTATTCTGGCCGGGCTGGGCTGGTGGCTGTCGGCAAAAGTATCGCTCGACCAGCTTTATGCCGCAGTGGAGAAATACAACTCGTATCTCACTGTCGGCGGTCTTATAATCCTTGCCCTGTGTGTTGTGTATATCATCTATAACGCCATGAAAGGAAAGAAAAATAACAACTGATTATGGCAACTGTATCAATATCACTTCTTGCGGCAAATTTTGCCGATCTGCGCCACGACATATCCGTTATCGAAAACAGCAAAGCACAGTGGCTGCACTGCGATGTTATGGACGGAGTTTTTGTCCCTAACATTTCTTTCGGCTTTCCCGTTATCCGCGATATTTCCAGAATAACATCTTTGCCGCTGGATGTCCACCTGATGATTGTGGACCCGGGGCGTTACGTTAGCCAGGTACGTGATACCGGCGCGGCTATCATGAATGTGCATTACGAGGCCTGCACACACCTGCACCGTGTTATCCAGAGCATCAAGGATGCCGGTATGAAAGCCGCCGTTACCTTGAATCCGGCCACACCGGTAGCGATGCTTACCGATATCATCGCTGATGTGGATATGGTGCTTCTTATGAGTGTGAATCCAGGTTTCGGAGGTCAGAAGTTCATTCGCAACACCCTCCGCAAAACCCGGGAACTGCGCGCGCTTATCGAGGCTACCGGTAGCCATGCCGAGATTCAGATAGATGGCGGTGTAAACCTCGAGACCGGCGCCGAGTGTGTTGCCGCCGGTGCCGATGTCCTTGTTGTGGGAAGTGCCGCATTCAAGGCCGACGACCGCGTAGCATACATGAACGCGCTCACCGAGCTCTGACACCTCCCTCCTTTCATTATCAACCCTCTCCTGCATTATTATGTCCAACGAACGTTCTCCCAAAAACGACTTTATAGACGATCCCGCTCTTGGAGGCACCACAACCCGGCAACGCAGCAGGCGCGAGACGCGCCCGCGTCCTGTGCCGGACAGCGTGGGGCCTTCAACCGCTTCTCGACCCAAGAAAAAGACTGCGACGCGCCCGAATGCCGACAGAACCTCGTCGTACAGTATCTTCCGCGACTACCGTGTTCATCTTTCCGTAGGACTGGTGCTGTGTACTATTTCGCTCGCAATGGCTGTGGCTACGGTGTCGTTTATTTTCAACGCCTCCCAGGATCAGAGTGTGGTTCATGGCCGCAGTATCGACGAAATTGTGAATTCCGGCGAGCCTATCGCTACGGCCGGTGGTGCCCTCGGCGCCAAGGTTGCCGAATTGCTGCTGGTGGACACCTTCGGCGTGGCTTCGTTTGTACTCGTTGTATATCTTTTTCTGCTTGGCCTGGGATGTATGCGCGTGCGCCGTACAAAGTTCTTCTCGCTGACGTTCCGATGCTTGTTTACGGCTGTAGCGCTGTCCGTTATCCTCGGAATGATTACCTACAACAGCTCGGGACTTTATAATCTCGGAGGCGATCACGGCTATTACATCAATACCCTTGTAATGACCTATGCCGACAGCTTGGGTGTGTTCGCCCTGTCGGCTCTGCTTGCCGGATTGCTGGTGGCTGTATATTTCTATCCTATCAAATCGCTATTAGGGCTTATCGGAAAGGCCTTTGCAAGGAGTAAACCCAAGGATACGCCGGTTGAGACGCCTGTGGAAGAACCGGCGGAGAATCATCTCGAAGCATTCGGAAGCAACGACGTCGACGAGGTTGTCAGCGGCAGCTATGCCGATCCTGTGATAGAGACCGCTCCCGCCGATGTCCCGGCAGAAGAAGAGACAGCAGAAGCAGAGGTCAATGACGATGAAGAAGTTCCCGCGCCTCGCAACCGTTACGGCGTGCCTGATGCAAGTATTTTCGACGACAATATTGAAAGCAGCGAGCATTCCGAGGCACAGGTAGCTCCGCCAGTTTCCGTTCCGGCGGATACAGATCCTGAGCCCCGGAAAATTGTTACGGTAATTCCGCCTGCCGAGCCGGAGGAGATTCCTTCCGAGCCGGAGATGGTGATTGTGAATACCGCGGCAGAGGAAGAAGTGCCTGTTGCATCAAAGACGGAAATCCGTAACGGCGATCATATCGGACTTGATTCTCTGTACGATGTCAATGCCGAACATTCGCGCTATCAGTTCCCGTCGCTCGACCTGCTTGTGGAACGTCCCAAGACTTTCGAAATCAACGAGGAGGAACAGGCCGCCAACAAACAGATGATTGTACAGGCGCTGCGCAGCTACAATATAGAAATCGTACGTATCGAGGCCACCATTGGACCTACGGTAACGCTTTACGAGATTGTGCCCTCGCAGGGCACGCGCATCGCCAAGATAAAGAGCCTGGAGGATGATATCGCCATGAGCCTTTCTGCCTTAGGCATACGTATCATCGCTCCTATCCCCGGCCACGGCACAATAGGCATAGAGGTGCCGAACGGCAAGCCGCAGATCGTTTCCATGCGCAATGTGCTGATGTCGCGCAAGTTCACCGAGAGCAAGATGAGGCTGCCGATGGCCCTCGGTTCCACAATCTCCAACGAGATTTACATGGCCGACCTTGCCAAAATGCCGCACTTGCTTGTGGCCGGCGCCACCGGCCAGGGTAAATCGGTGGGTCTCAACTGTATAATCACATCTTTGCTGTACAGCAAGCACCCTGATGAGCTTAAATTAGTGCTTATCGACCCCAAGATGGTCGAATTCTCGCTCTACCGCACCATCGACCGTCAGTATCTTGCAAAGATACCCGACGAGGATAATGCCGTTATCACCGATCCCAACAAGGTTATCGCTACACTTAATTCGCTGTGTGTGGAGATGGACCAGCGTTACGAACTGCTGCAGGCCGCTCGAGTGCGCGACATCGAAGACTATAACAAGCGCTTCGTGGAACGTCGTCTCAATCCAAACGATGGACACCGTTTCTTGCCTTACATAGTGATGATTGTGGACGAATATGCCGATCTTGTTATGGTTGCCGGCAAGGAGATACAGCAGCCTATATGCCGTATCGCCCAGAAGGCGCGTGCCGTGGGCATGCACATGATTATCGCCACACAGCGCCCGTCTACCGACGTTATCACCGGTATGATCAAGGCAAACTTCCCTGCCCGTATCGCTTTCAAGGTAACACAGGGTATCGACAGCAAGACCATTCTGGACCGTACCGGCGCCCAGCGCCTTATCGGCCGCGGCGATATGCTTATCCTTATCAACGGCATTGTGGAGCGTGTGCAGTGCGCCTTGGTGGAGACAGAGGAAATCGAAGCTATCTGCCACCATATCGGTTCGCAGCCCGGTTTCACCGGATGTTACCTCCTGCCCGAACCTCCTGCCGATGAGAGTGAGGATGTTTCTAACGTAGAGGTGAAAATAGACGATGAATTCCGCCGTTGCGCCATGTTCATCGCCTCCCAGTCCACAGCCTCCATCACAAGCATGCAGCGCACGTTCTCGCTCGGTTTCAATAAGGCAGGCCGTTATATGGACCAGATGCAGAAACTCGGTATCGTAGGACCGCCAAACGGCGCAAAACCCCGCAGCGTGCTTATGACTCCCGACGAGGTGCAGCGCATACTCGAGTGAACCCCGCATGCCACTATATCGTTCTACAGACATGACACTTAAAGATATAAAATACCGTTTAATGGCCTTCGCGGCAGCTGTGTGCATGGTAGCAGGTGCCCGTGCGGCAGTTTCCGCCGCATCGGTAATGGACGCCATGCAGGCCAAACTTGCTTCCTCGGCTGCCGTGGAAGTGATGTTCACTATCAACGGCGCTTCAGGCAACGTGCAAGGCTCTGCAATTATGAGCGGCAGCGCATTTTTCTTCGAGACACCCGATCTATGCGTCTGGTACGACGGCAAGACACAGTGGGCTCTGCTCCGTTCGTCCGACGAGGTTAACATAACCGAGCCTACTGTGGAGGAACTCACCTCCACGAATCCATTTGCTATACTGAGCAGCTATGCCAGCACCTACAAGGTTCGCCGCCTCGCCGACAGCAACGGTTGCTATAACCTTCGCCTGACACCTGTATCGGGTAAATCGGCCATATCCGCAATCGATATCAGCTGCGATATCAAGACCAAATGGCCGCGCATGGTAAAGATTGTTTTTGCCGATAAACGGCATATAAGCCTTTCCGTCGATTCTATAAAGACGATAGCAAAGCAGCCCGCCTCGGTGTTCCGCTACGATAAAGCTAAATTTCCGGCGGCCGAAATAATAGATTTACGATAACTAACTACATAGCAAAAAATGAGCCACTTCACAACAAAATGCCTTATTATTGGTTCCGGCCCCGCTGGATATACCGCAGCAATATATGCCTCGCGTGCTAATCTCAATCCCATTCTTGTAGAGGGCTATCAGCCCGGCGGACAGCTTACAACCACAACCGAAGTAGAGAATTTTCCCGGATATGTGGAAGGCGTTTCCGGTAGCGCGCTGATGGATGACCTCCGCGCTCAGGCTGCACGTTATGGTGCACAGATTATCAGCGGCGAAGTGTCGCTGATAAACCTTAAAGAGCGCCCGTTTAAGGCCAATATCGATGGTTCCGCGCATACTGTCGATGCCGATACCGTTATCATCTGCACCGGTGCCTCTGCAAAATATCTCGGGTTACCCGAAGAGCAGAAATATATGGGTATGGGCGTATCGGCCTGTGCCACCTGCGACGGTTTCTTCTACCGCAACCGTGTTGTGGCTGTCGTTGGCGGGGGCGATACCGCTTGCGAGGAAGCCCTATATCTTTCCAACCTTGCGAAGAAGGTGTATATGATTGTCCGCAAGGACTATCTGCGCGCTTCCAAGGTTATGCAGCAGCGTGTGCTGGAGAATCCGAAAATCGAGGTTCTTTTCCGTACCGTTACCAAGCAGTTGTTCGGCGAGGAAGTGCTGGAGGGCGCAACAGTTACCCGTACCGACGCCAACGGCACCGAAGATACATTCAACATCAACGTGGACGGCTTCTTTATGGGCATCGGTCATCAGCCCAACACATCTTTCCTGCGCGACCAGGTTGAACTGGACCCCGCAGGATATATAGTTACTATGCCTGGTTCCACAGCCACAAGTGTTGAAGGCGTTTTCGCCGCCGGTGATGTTGCCGATCCGGTTTACAAGCAGGCTATCTCGGCTGCCGGCATGGGTTGTCGTGCCGCACTCGACGCCGAGCGCTACATAACCCTCCATAAGGAGGCTTGATATGGCCAAAACACAGAAAACCAACGCAGTGCGTCTGCTCGAAGCCGCCAAGGTACCCTTTTCCACACGTACATATCCTGTGGACGAGGAACACCTTGACGCTCAGCACGTGGCCGACTCTCTGGGCGAAGACATAAACTGCGTGTTCAAGACTCTTGTATTGCGTGGCGAGCGTACAGGCCTGTTTGTCTGCGTCGTTCCAGGCAATTGCGAGGTCGACTTAAAAAAAGCCGCACATGCTGCCGGCGACAAAAAGGTGGAGATGATTGCCATGAAGGAACTCTTGCCCACCACCGGATATATTCGCGGGGGATGTTCGCCCGTGGGTATGAAAAAGGCTTTGCCTACGTATTTCCACTCCACCGCTACGGATTTTGATACTATTTATGTCAGTGCTGGTGTACGTGGTATGCAGCTCGAAATCAATCCTGCCCACCTGATAGCATTTGTCGGCGCCACTGTAACAGATTTAGTAAAATAAATCATATAAAATCTCCTCTGTATGAACACATTCGGTAATATATTCCGCTTCACCGACTTCGGCGAGAGCCACGGTGCCGCTGTCGGCGGCATAATCGACGGTATGCCCGCAGGTTTTCCTGTCGATTTTCAGGCAATTGAGGCAGAGATGGAGCGCCGACGCCCGGGAACGAGCGCTTTGGTAACATCGCGAAACGAACCCGACAAGGTGAATTTCCTTTCTGGAATCTATGAGGGGCGTACCCTCGGCACTCCTATTGCTTTTGTTATAGAAAATACCAATGCCAGGTCTGTCGATTACGATGTTCTGCGGCATACCTTCCGGCCCAATCATGCCGACTATACTTATTTCGCGAAGTATGGCATCCGCGACCATCGCGGCGGAGGCAGGGCGTCGGCACGAGAGACCGCGGCTCGTGTTGTGGCCGGTGCCATAGCACGGCAGTATCTTGCCGCGCATGGCATAATGATAGCTGCACGCGCCGTGCGCATCGGCAATGTGGAGATTCACAATGACAAGGACCGGGAGCGTGCCGACGAGGCCATTCGTCGCGCTCGTGCCGAGCGCGATACTCTTGGTGGAATTGTGGAATGTATCGTCAGCGGCGTTCCCGCCGGACTGGGCGAGCCGGTTTTCGGTAAGCTGCAGGCCACGCTGGCGTCGGCCATGATGAGTATCAACGCCGCCAAGGGATTTGAGTACGGCGACGGCTTTGCAGCCGCAGGTGCCCGCGGCAGTGAACAGGTAGACGAATTTTATATTAACGACGGAAAGCCGCATACGCGTACAAATCATTCCGGTGGAATTCAGGGCGGAATAAGCAACGGCGAGGATATAGTATTCCGTGTGGCCTTCAAACCCATTGCCACGTTACCGCGTCCGCTGGATACAATAACCGATGATATGTGCGAGACAACCGTAGATGTAGGCGGACGCCACGACATCTGCGTAGTGCCGCGGGCTATTCCTGTAGTCGAAGCTATGACGGCGATTGCCATTATGGATGCTTTTCTGATGGCAAGAGCCCTAAAAGCGTAATATTTGTGCTTCTGCTGAAACCATAGAGCGTGCTGAAATGTTGTAGATATATAATCTATCAACGTTTTAGCTATTCTCTACGATGAAAGACATAATCACCGATTTCTTTAAAATCAAGAGCCGGCCCCACCGTCCGGTGTGCGGTGGACTGCTTATTGCAGAGCCTTTCATGAAAGAGGCATATTTCAATCACGGAGTTGTATCTCTTATCGATTATGTGCCCGCGGAAGGCGCCACTGGTGTTGTCCTGAACAACGCAACGGAATATTCGCTCCCCGAGTTGCTCGACGGTGTGAACAAATCCGTGAAAGTGCTTGTTTTCTGCGGCGGCCCGGTAGGGCAGGACCGGCTGTTTTTTATCCATACCCTTGGTCCGGAAATAATTGCGAACGCGCGCCAGTATGCCCCCGGGCTCTACATTGGCGGTGAATTCAGCGATGTTATCGCATATGTGAACGAGGGATATCGCGTAGAAGGCAACATCCGCTTCTTCATAGGTTACAGCAGCTGGTGCGAGGGACAACTCGAACGCGAGATTTCGCGAGAGTCGTGGGTACAGTATCCGGCACCTGCCGATACCTCGGAATTGCTGCGGTATAGCGGCGACACATGCTGGCACCGTGCCGTGCTGGCACTCGGTTCGGCATACCGTTCCTGGACATTGCTACCGAGGAACATAGAAAGCAATTGAATCTTACAGATTTATGCGCAGAGTAGCGCTAAGGCGACGCGGAAGCCCCCGCTGAACGAAGGCGTTGCCCATAGATACAAAATAGAACACATCGTGCCCGGTATCCGTCAGGTTGCTGCCGCTGAGCCGTAGGCTCCAGTGTTCGGCCGAGAAGTTGACAGACAGTCCGGGCAGGCAGTAGAACGGCTGATACGCTGTGTTCTCGTCGTTCCAGTAGATTTTGCCCACGCAACGTGCCGTGGCGGTCAGCGAAGGTGTTATACCAGCAAACGACAGTGGTGTGGCGCGCCATGTAAACTCGCCGAAAAGAGTGTTCTCTGGTGCGTATGGCAGCCGTTTGCCCTTCAGGTTTTCGCGTCCGTTGTCGTAGCGCACGAATGTGGCGTTTGTATAGCCGTATGACGCTGTAACCGATATATCGTCCGTGGGGTGCCATACCGCCGACAGTTCTGCGCCGAAACTGCGCGTCCGCCCGGCATTGGTCATCATGCGCCCGGTAACAGTGCCCGAAGGGAATACGGTCAGCTGCTGGTTTCGGCAGTCGATATAGAACAGCGTGGCGTCGGCCTTCAGCGGTATCGATGACGGTTTCCAGTGTACGCCTGCTTCGTAGTTGTAGCTCGATTCCGGTTTGTAGGATACGGTCTGCTCGAGGGTCGTGGTGGTGGACAGTCCCATCATGGCCATAATGCGTTGCTGCAATACCTCGCTGAACATCTGTGTGTTGTATCCGCCGGCCTTGTAGGCGCGCGAGAAAGATATGTACGGTTCCCATTCGCCTTTGTGCGAGATTGTTATCTTCGGCAAAAACTCAATGTATGTTGTGTGCAGCTCGCCGGAATCGTCGATGTTCACAGGCGTGTGGCTGTATACTTCCGAGCCACCGTCGGGGAGGAGGTGATAAGTGGTATATCCGGTGTTGGCTATGCTGCGGTAGTGTAGCGACGGCCGCTCGATATCAAGCCGTAGGCCGCCTTCAAAATACCAGTCGTCTTTGGCGAATGTACTTTCGTGGTACAGCGCGAAACCAAAATTGCGCTGTGTGAAAGTGCTTCCGAGAGTGAATTTTCGCGAGTCCCAGTGTATCTGATAGGTGGGATTTACGGCGTTGGCTTTTTCCTCTATCAGTTTCTCTATGCCGGTGTTCATAAACGTTACCGGAGCATCCATAGTGCCGTCCTTATAGAACATATAAACACCGCCGAGCCAGCTGTATTTTCCGCGTGAGCCGCGGGTGAAAAGGTCCTCTGTGAAAGCCCATTCTTTGCGGTCCTGCACAAGAGTGAAATAGTCGGCCGGGGTGAAGTCCTGGTCCAGAGTCATGCAGTCGTCGAGATATTGTACAGAAGTTATGGACGTTACAACCACGCGTTTGCCGGCCCATGCTACTGTAAGGGCGTCGGCAAAGGAGTTGCGCCGGTACGAACATGTGTCGTTATAGCTGATATCTCCTGTAGATAGCAGGGCATAGGGGTAGCCGCCTTGCCGGTTTATGGTAGCTGTTGCGGTATTGTTTACCGACAGCGCCTGGCTGGGACGCCATGCGGTTTTCCATCGAATGCTGCCGGAATTCTCATGGTCGAGGAGTTTGCCTGTGTGTCCGTTGCGGAAGAAACCGTCGGTATGGCGGTACAGGCCGGTAAGGCTCATGCCTAATACGGGCGTTATTGTGCCGTAGTAACCGGCGGATGCCTTTACGGTGTTCGCGGTGCCGTATTCTGCCATTGCGCGTAGGCCGCGGGTGCTCAGTGGCGACAACGTGCGTATGTTAATCTGTCCGCCCATCGTATTGCGGCCGTTAAGTACGGCCTGGGCTCCTCGAAGAACCTCGATGTTGTCGATATCGGCAAGGTCGAAATCATAGTTGTCCTTGTTTAGATAAGGAATGTTGTCCACCGTAAGGCCCACCACGGGCTGGTCGATGCGTGCGCCAAGGCCGCGTACATATATCGACGAGGTCATGCGAGAGCCATATTCGGGCATGTAGAAGTTCGGTGCTACGAGGCTTACGCCTTTGGCTGCATCAATGCCTAAACGCCTTGCCTGGGCGCCTGTCAGTTCGGTCAAGGCCTCCACCACGATTCCGGCGCCAGGCGTCTGTTTGATGCCGAGAACTTCCAGAGGTTTTAGTCTGTGATTGCGCAGGCTGTCGGGATTTTCCGCAATGGCCGTACATGGTATGCACAGCATTGCAATAAACGTTAGTGCGAGTACGCCGCGCCCGGCTTCATTCTTTTTCGGAAAGTTCGAGCCAACGCATCTCTTTTTCATCAAGTAAATCTTTTATTTCGTTGTACCTAAGGTTTTTTGTCTTGAAATCTTCCGGACTGGCCGATGTGCCCGATGCGAAGAATTCCTCAAGTTCTTTTTTCTCGGCGGTCAAAGCCTCAATCTCTCCTTCCAAGGCTTCGAATTCGCGTTTTTCCTTGAATGTGAAGCGCCGCGAAGCTGTTTCGGTTCGCGGAGTTTTCTCTGTCTTTGCAGGTTTTTCGGCTTTCTTTGTTTCCTGAGTTTTTTCGGCCTCGGTGAAAGCGCGGTATTCGCTGTAGTTGCCCGGAAAATCTTTTATGGCGCCATTGCCTTCCATCACGAAAAGATGGTCTACGATGTTGTCCAGGAAATAGCGGTCGTGCGATATCACAATCACGCAGCCTTTGAAATCCGACAGGTATTCCTCGAGTATGCCAAGGGTGATGATGTCGAGGTCATTGGTAGGCTCGTCGAGAATCAGGAAGTTGGGCTGTCGCATAAGCACCGTCGCAAGATGCAGGCGGCAGCGTTCGCCGCCGCTTAGGGTATGGATGTACTTCTGCTGGTCGGCCGGCGGAAACAGGAACCTCTGCAGATATTGCATGGGTGAGAGGTGTACGCCTTCTTTCAGCTCTATGTCCTCGGCAAGTTCGGTAACGGCGTCTACCACCCGCTTGTTTTCGTCGAAGCTTATGCCGTCCTGGCTGTAGTAGCCGAAGCGCAGAGTCTCGCCAAGGTCCCATCGGCCTGAATCCAACGGTATTATGCCTTGCAGGAGCTTGATGAATGTGGATTTGCCCACGCCGTTGGGTCCTACTATGCCAAGTTTTTCGCCGCGGGCGAAAGTGTAGGTGAATTTATCAAGTATAATTTTGTCGTCGAAGCGCTTGCATACATCCTCGGCCTCGAAAATCTTTGAACCTATGCGCGACGACGCGTTTTCCAGGCGGATATTCTTTTCCTGCCAGGTGTTCTTTGAACGCTCGCGCAGGTCGTAGAAGGCATCGATACGGAATTTTGCTTTGCCTGCGCGTGCCTGTGGCTGGCGGCTCATCCATTCCTGTTCCTTGCGCAGGGTATTGCGCACGCGTGCAAGCTCGGCGTCCATAGCCTCTATGCGCTCGGCCCGGCGCCGCAGGTACATGTCGAAGTTGCCTTCTATAAGGAAAGCCTGTTCGTGGTCCAGTTCAAGAATTTTGTTGCATACGCGGTCCAGAAAATACCGGTCGTGTGTAACCATCATCAGAGTTGCGCGCGAGCGCTTGAGGTAGCTCTCCAGCCATTCGATAGTGGCGATGTCCAGATGATTCGTGGGTTCGTCGAGCATGATGAATTCCGGCTGGAACATAATCATCCGTACCAGCGCCAGACGTTTGCGCTGTCCCCCGGAAAGATGGTCGGTGATAGCGTCTTTGTCCAGTCCCATACGTGTGATGTGCTGCTTCAGCCGTTCCTCGTAGTCCCATGCGCCTGAGTGCTCCACCTCCTTGTAGGTTTCGTGGATGACATTTTCGTCGCCGGAGGCAATGGCTTTGCGGTAGGCACGTACCGCAGTTGCGGCGGGGTCGTTTTCGTTGTCGAGGGCAGCCTCGAATACTGTCGTTCCGGGACGGAATTTAGGCTCCTGCGGCAGATAGTACACGCGCAGGTCGCTGCGGAAGGTTACTTTACCGCTGTCCGGCGCTTCTTCGCCGGCAAGGATACGCATAAAGGTGGTTTTCCCCGTGCCGTTGCGTGCCACTATACCGACTTTGTCGCCCTGCTCAAGGCCGAGCGTTACGTCGGCAAAGAGCATACGTATGCCGTAGCTCTTTGTAAGGTTTTCTATATTGAGGACATTTGCCATTTTTCAATTGCGGGGACGGTGAAGATAGTATTGCGAGAGGCCTACAAACAGCGCACCGCCGACAATGTTGCCCAATGTGGCAGGCAGGATGTTTGCCGTAAGCATCTGTCCGATTGTAATATCGGCACCGAGCATAGCAGCCAGCGGCAGGAAGAACATGTTGGCAACGCAGTGCTCGAAGCCGAGTGCCACAAAGGCGAGAACGGGTATTTCACATGCCAGCAGTTTCTCGCCGAGGCGTCGTCCGGCAAGCGCGAGCCATACGGCCAGACAAACGCACCAGTTGGCGCCTATGCCTTTAAGGAATACGGCAAGCGGGCCGGCAGAGGTTTTGGCTGCGGCTATTCCGGCGATGGCTTCGGGATAGTGGGCGCCGGAGAGTGTGCCGGGGAGCGCTATCAGCAGCCACGCCACAGCCAGCGCGCCTATGAAGTTGCCGAGCCATACGATGGTCCAGTTGGTCAAAACGCGCCCTATGCCGATTTTCTTTTCCATTAGCGGCGGCATAAGCAATGCGTTGTTGCCGGTGAACAGGTCGGCGCCGAGTATAACCACAAGCATGAGGCCGACGGGGAAAACAAGGCCGCTCATGAATCGTTGCAGTCCCGGGTTTGCCGCAGCGGATTCGGGGAATCCGAATCCTATGGCTATGGAAAGAGCGCCGCCGAGCGCGATGTAAGCGCCCGCGAGGATGCTGCCGGTGATTAAACGGGAAAAACCGCTGCGTGATGTCGCTGCGGCTTTGTTGGTTCCCGCCGCTGTTGCAGCGTCGAGAATCTGTGCTGGTGTGCGGACAGGCATGGCGTTAGCGCTGACTGTCGTTATCCTGTTGATTGCGTCCGCGCAGCAGTTTGCGGTGCGAGCGGGCCAGCCACTGAGTGAAGCGGCGCTCGGCAGGCTTTAGCTTTAGCAATTGACGCGGAGTAAGAATCTCTTTGAATTTCTCGTAGTAGGAAAGCTCTACCACCGATTCTTTCTGCTTTTGCATGAATACGGCGTACGATGCCATTTCTATTTCGGCGTCGGTGGCCGAGGCGTTGTCCATTGCTGTGCGTTCGATCTCGCGTGTTTCGTCGCTTATGCTCTGGAGCTCTTCGTCCATTGCGTCGTAAACAGTAAGGAATTCGCCGGCCTGTTCCTTGGAAAGTTTCAGCTCCTTAATCAGAAAATCGTGTTTATAGGGCTTGAGTTCGGCTAAGATACGGTCGCGGCCCTTGTTCTCGGACTGCGCCAGAACTTTGCCTGCGCCAAAAAGCAGCATGGCTGCTAACGCTATCAAAAAAAATCTTGAGATGCTCATGGCAAAATATACGTGCTGTCGAAAGCCGCTTCTTCGGGCGTGAAGTCGAGGATTTCGGAATTTTCGTCAATCTCACCTTCGTCAAGCATATCGTCCACCAGATCCCACGAACTCATGTCCTCGTAGATGTACTGGTTCACGAAATCGTCGGTTGTTAAAGCGTTGGCAATGACAGTATTTTGCTCTATCGGTTTTAGCGTGTTGGTGCGGCTCATCATGGCAAACATCTGCAGCATCAGCCATATTCCGGCGAACATGGCCGCCATGTAGGCATAGGGCCGTATTTTCTGCCATGTGGTGCGAGGAGGTGCCGGCATCTGCGCCGATTCAATCTCCGGACGCTGTGGCAACGTCGTTTCCATACGGGCCGCAAACGACTCGAAGTAACCCTCCGGAACTTTCATACCGGCAGAAGGCTTCGCCAGGCCTTCCCGACGAATCTTTTCGAATATGTTGTCGTTTTGCTTAACCATAATTTCTAATCTGTCTTATATGCTTTGACTATTACAAAGGTGCAAGGTTTAATCGTGTTCGTCGAAATATTGTTCGATTTTTTTTGAAGCGAGGTGATAGGAGGCTTTGAGCGCGCCTACCGATGTGCCGAGGATTTCGGACATATCCTCGTACTTCATTTCATCGAAATATTTCATATTGAACACTATACGCTGTTTTTCGGGAAGTGTGGCAATTGCTTCCTGCAGTTTGCGGGCAAGTTCTTCGCCGTCGAATTCGTGATCGGCGGCGATGCTCTTTATCATTTCGGCTTCCTGATCGTCCAGCGATAGGTTACGCCGCCTGCGCTCGTAGTCCAGAAAACTCAGACTCTCGTTTATGGCTATCTTGTATAGCCATGTGGACAGTTTTGCCTCGCCGCGGAAATTCTCGAGATTGCCCCATGCTTTCAGGAATGTGTTCTGGAGCACATCGTTGGCATCATCGTGGTTCTGCACAATGCGGCGTATCTGCCAGTAAAGCGGTTCGGAGAAAAGACGGATGACCTCGTTGAAAGCCGCGCGTACAGTAGCAGGCTGACGCAAACGCGCAACCAGCTCGTCGGAAACAACGGGTAAATTAGAGGCCATAGCTAAATCTTTCCCCAAAGTTACGAAAAATTTGCAAATCCGCAAAATGCGACCTTGCAGTCGTAGCAATCCAGGCGGATATAAAAAACGCCCCGCGGTTGCGGGGCGCTATGTTAACGGAGTTACGGATGCTTATTTGGTTTCTTCGGGGTTGAGGACCACAATGCGAATCAGATTCTGGTCTACAAGATGCTTGAGGTAGTCCTGTACCTCGGCAACGGTGATAGTGGGGATGATGGCACCGCGTTCTTTGTAGACGTTAACGCCATTGAGCTGTGTTGCCAGCATGTGCGAGGCAAGGTCGCTGTTTTCTTTCTGCTCTTTCTCGTTTTCCTTGGCGAGGAATTCGATTGCGGGCTTGATTTCGTCGGCGGTAATAGTCTTGGTGGATTCGTCGATTATATTCTTGATTTCCTTGATTACTTCGTCGCGCTTGTCGGGGTTGACGGGGCAGGCAACCTGGAAGAATGTGTTGTACGTGCTGGCAGTACGCGAGAGTAAGCCGTTTGCACCGATGGAGTATGTTGCGCCCATTTCCTCACGGATTTTGTTGAGAAGGCGTTTGCTCAGAACCTGCTCGGCTACGTCGGTAATCAGACGGTTCTTTACGGTGTAGGGAGTGTTGCCGAGTACGCCCACGAAAATCCAGCTCTGCGGAGTTTCCATCTTGGTGGTGAAGTTATCCTGTGCGTTGGCGGCGTTGAATTCAAAGTCGGGGTCAGCGGTGTACTTGGTGGTTGCTTTCTTGGGGTTGCCAGGGATGGTGGCGAGGTACTGTTTCATCAGAGGCACGAAAGTGGCCTCGTCGATATTGCCTACGAAATACAGCGTGTAGTCGGCGGCGTTTGCAGTCATGTCCTTGAAGAGCTTGACGATTTCTTCGCGGTTGGCAGCCTTTACATCTGCGGAGCTGATGAGCTGGTTTGCCTCGGCTTTGTACAGAATCTTCATGAGGTCTTTCTGGAAAATGAACTGTGGATTGCTTTCCTGATTGGCGAGAATGCCGGCGAGTGCGTCGCGGTTGGCGGCGAATTCATCTTCTTTAAGACCGAAACCGGTAAAGTAGGCGTAGATAAGTTCCATCAGGGTAGGCAGATCCTTTACGGTAGTGTTGCCGGAGATGCTGCGGGTGTAGGCGTCGAAACCGAAGCCTACGCCGGCCTGCTTGCCCTGCATGTATTTGGCGATATCGGAGTTGGAATAGTCGTACAGTGCCTCGTTGGAGATAGCCATCGGGAAGTAGCGGAGCGTTGCGCCGTCAATGTTCTTGTGCGATGCCATAGCATTGCCGAGGGCAACACCCTGAAGAATAATCTCATTGTTCTTGAAATCGGTGGGCTTGACGATAACCTTCATGCCGTTGCCGAGGATATACTCGGTTGCGTCCCATGTTTTGTTGTGCAGGGTCTTTGCAATCTTGCCGGGTTTGGGCAGGGTGGGGATGAGGGGATCTTCGCGCATTTCGTCCTTATAGGGCTCCAGGGTTTCGGCGTCAACGTCAGCGATGGCTTTGGCAAGCTGTTCCTCGGTGGGTACGGAGAAGCCTTCCTTGTCGGGAAGCATGGCCAGCACAACGCGGTTGTCATCGGTGATGATCTGGGGCAGATACTGGTTGATCTGGTCTACTGTAAGCATCTGTGCGAGCTGGTCGTAGATTTGTTTTTCCAGTTCAATGCCCGGCATAGGCTCGTTGTCTACGAAGTGGCGTACAATCTCGCGGGAATAGCTGTCGGTCTCGCGGTCGTTACGGTTTTCGTATGCTTTTTCCATGCTGGAGAGGAATTCGGCGCGGGCGCGTTCATATTCACCAACGGTGAAGCCGCCGCGTGCCGCACGCAGCAGCTCGCGGTATGCCTGCTGGAATGCGGGAATAACGTCTGTGTCCTTTGCTACTACAGAAAGGTCCAGAGCGCCTTTGGTCTTGGAAACCATGTATTCGCCGAAGCTGATGCCTGCGTTGGCAAACTCGGTCTCGGGTTTGTTGGTCAGCTCGTTGGTGCGGTTGTTGAGCATGGAGGCGATCATGCGCTGCATGTAGGTGATGGGGAAATAGAACTGCGAGTTGCGCATTTCTGTAGGCAGAAGGATATCGTCGCTCTTGAACGACAGCTGTATCACGGGATATTGCATTTCGGCGTCCTTGCCGATGGCGTAGATGGTACCGGGAGTATCCTCAACCTCGAGGTAGGTGCGCTCTGCGGCATTCTCGGGCATTTTGATGGGCGAGAATATTTCCTTGATTTTAGCTTCGATATATTTGGGGTCGATGTCGCCGACTACTATGATGCCCTGCTGGTCGGGACGGTACCATTTGTGGTAGTAGTCGATGATTGCCTGCGGGGGGAAGTTGTCCACAACTTCCATTGTGCCGATAGGCAGACGTTCGCCGTATTTGTTGTCCGGATACATAACAGGCAGCAGGTTTTCCAGAATACGCATCTGGCCGACGTTGCTGCGGCGCCATTCCTCATGGATCACACCGCGTTCGGCGTCGATTTCCTTGGGGTCGAGTGTAAGAGCGCACGACCAGTCGTGGAGAATGAGCAGGCAGGAGTCCTGCACGCTCTTGCGGGCTACGGGAACGCTGGAGATGTTGTATACAGTCTCGTCGATAGAGGTGTAGGCGTTAAGGTTCTCGCCGAACTTCACACCTACGGATTCCAGCCAGTTGATGATTCCTTTTTCGGGGAAATTCTCCGTACCGTTGAAGCACATGTGCTCCAGAAAGTGTGCAAGACCGCGCTGGTTGTCATCTTCGAGGATGGAACCAACCTTCTGGGCGATGTAGAAATCGGCCTGGCCTTTGGGATTTTCGTTGTGGCGGATGTAATATGTCAATCCGTTGTCAAGTACACCGGTAACAATGGCGGTGTCTAAGGGAAGTGCGGGTACTTCCTGGGGAGCCTGGGCTGCGACGCCGATAGCGGTGAAGCAAAGCATCAGGGCGGAGATACCGCGCAGAATCTGTTTTTTCATATTAATATTATCTGGTTTGGTTTTTATTTCTGTGAATATTGGACGCAAAATTACGGAAATACTTACCGTGATAACGTTAAAATAAATTAAATTCACATCATGTCCGCCGACAGCGCATAAAAAAGCTCCGGAAGACTGATTTCCGGAGCTTGTATTGTTTTTGAAAATTTAGTGCAGGAACATCTTGGTTGCAATGTCGCATAGCCACAGCCACATCGGGCAGGTTCCCATGAACAGCAATGTACTGACGGCAAGCGATGACGTACTGGTTGCTACATAAGTGTTGTAGCGGCTTGCAATGATGATACCGGACATGGCAGGCGGCAGTGCCGATGCAATGACGAGCATCTTCAGATTGAGCGGCTCCATGTGGAACAGGATACCCACAACGAGCACCAGCAGAGGAGTAATGATAAGACGGAGGAAAGCTCCAAGCCATACCTGGCCATTGAGAGAAACTTTTACCGACGAAAGTGTGATGCCGGCTGCAAAACATGCCAGCGAAGCGTTGGCGCCCGACATCAGCGTGAAGGAAGGATCGAGGCTGGCAGGCCATTTGAGACCGCACAGAACAAGGATTACCGCAAGGATCGGAGCCCATGCCACAGGCTGCTTCAATGCGTTGATTACCGGTTTCCACGGGCTTGGTTTCTTGCCCCCGTTCTGGGCGGCTGCGGCCGATGCTTCGGCATTGTTGAGCAGGCAAAGACCGATTGGAATACCGATGGCGTTTACTTCGATAGCTACAATGGCGATTACAAGACCTACCGTTGCGGAAGTGCCGAAGATAGGCTCCAGTACCGCAAATCCGAGGAACCCGATCGTAGGAGAACCGCTTACAAGAGCGGCGATGGCGGCATCGCCTGCCGTGTTGCCCTTAATGAACTTGAATACATAGTATACCATGTAGAAGCACGCAATCAGCACAACAAATGCGATTACGGTGAGTTTGGCGTCGACCGCAAGCATGGCACGGTTGGCCTTGATGATGGATACGAACAACGCGCAGGGGAGGGCGTAGTTGAGGACTACCTTATTAAGTATTCTTGCATCCTGTCCCGAGAATGCTCCGGCTTTTCCTGAGAAAAATCCCAATGCCATTACCACAAAAATAGGAACGATGGCATATAATATTATATGTAGCATAAATAGTCGATTTCTTTGGTGAATGAAATTGTACAGGCCACCGGGCCACACGGGCCCGGCCACCTGAATGGCATAATATTATACGGTGAAGTCCTCAAGTGCCGCGGGATTAAGATAGCCGATATGTCCGGATTCCTTGCCCGAGTCGGCGGCGAGTTGAACATCGATAAGAGCCGGAGCTTTGGATGCGATGGCCTCGGAGAGAGCCTTCGAAAGTTCGGCAGGCGTGGTTACGTAGTAAGTCTTTGCGCCGAATGCGTCGCCGAATTTGTCATAGCGGGCATGGATATCCAGCGTTGTGGGTGCAGGATCGCTGCCCCCGCTGGCGTTGACGCCGATACCGTTGTAGATACCGCCGTTATTGAAGATAACGACAGTTACAGGTAGTTTGAATCGGCAGATTGTGGAGAAATCCATACCCGAGAACCCGAATGCACTGTCGCCTTCGATAGCTACCACAGATTTGCCGGTGGCGACCGCTGCACCCACAGACGAACCCATGCCCATGCCCATGATCGCCCATGTGGCGCAGTCGATTCGATGTCGAGGAAGTGCCATATCAAGGGTGTCGCGGGTGTCGTCCAGTGTATTGGCGCCTTCGTTAATCAGTATTACATCTGGATTGGCGGCCATGATGGGCTTGATTGTGCCGAGTGCTGTCCAGTGGTTCATGGGCATTGCGGTGGCGTTCTGGGCCAGACGTGCTTCGAATTTTGCGTTCTTGGCCTTGGTCTCGGCCTGCAGTGCAGGAATCCAGGCGGCGTCCGTGCTCATTGTGCGTCCTTTCATCTCGTCGAGGAATGCGTTGAGCGAACTTTCCAGATCGCCGATTACAGGAGCGGCGATAGGTCGGTTGCAGTCGATTTCTTCAGGTTCGATATCAAACTGAATGAATTTGGTGTCCGGGCTCCATTTCCCGTGTCCGCGGGAAAGCAGCCAGTTGAGGCGGGCGCCGGCAAGAATCACAACATCTGCCTGCTCCATGATGGTGGAACGGCACGAGAGGGCGCTCAGTTCGCCGGTATCGGGAAGTACCCCCTTGCCCATCGACATGGGAAAGTAAGGAATCTTGTATGTTTCCACAAGTTCTTTCAGCTGAGCCTCAACGCGTGCGTAAGCCGAACCTTTGCCTATGATGATGGCCGGCTTCTTTGCCGATGCAAGAAGCTCCGCTGCGCGTTTCACTGCCTCTGGGGCTGGCGGCATTGCCGGACACATGTCAACGGGAGTATAGAAAAGTTTGTCGGCGTCGGCTCCCTGCATGATTGCTGCAAGGCACGTTTCTGTTACGTCCAGATATACGCCGCCGGGACGCCCGGAAATGGCTGCGCGGTAGGCGCGTACAACGGCAGTTGGAATATCTTCGGGTTTGTTGACGCGGTAGGCGGCTTTTACAAGACCTTTGGCAACGTTGAACTGGTCCAGTCCTTCGTAGGTCCCCTGGTCAAGGTCGATAGGTTCACGGACACTGGAACCGCTTATCTGAATCATAGGGTAGCAGTTCACTGTGGCGTTTATAGTGGCGGTGAGGCCGTTAAGGAAACCTAACGACGAAACAGTGAGCAGAACACCCGGGGTTTTGGTAAGGTAGCCGTGGGTTGCGGCTGCCATGCCTGCCTGCTGTTCGAAACGGAACCCCACGAAACGGATTCCCCGTTCCTGGGCTATGTAGGCCAGTTCAGTAACAGGAATTCCGACAAGACCGTACATCGTATCAATTCCCACCATTTTCAGAGCTCTTACAAGCACATCCATGCCTGTTACCTGCTCGGGATAGCGGGGTGCTGAAGCGGCGGGCGTAGCATTAGCGGTAGTAGACATAATATAATATGAGAGTTTACGTGTTGTTATTAAAGACCCGGACTTTATGTCCGGGTCGTGAATCCTATATTACTTACCGGCTGCTTTCGGTGCCGTTGTTTTTGGCATAGGTGCAGTTGTGCCGTTTGCCGCGAACGATGCAATCTGTTCGTCGGTGTAACCAACAGATTTAAGTACTTCTTCGGTATTGCCGCCAAGGGTAGGACACGGCCCGTATGTTGGCTGGTAGTTGGAGAGGGTGAAAGGAACACCTACGGTTACGAATTCGCCTACGCCCCCACCCTGATTGATGCGTACGAGCGTGTTGCCGTCGTAAAGGGTCTCGTCATCCATGATTTCCTTGGTGTTCAGAACCGGAGCTACGGGAACGCCGCCTTTGGACAGAATGTCGGTAACCTCATATTTCGTTTTGTCGATGCAGAACTGCTGGATGCGCGCCCATATTTCCTGTTTGTGGCGGTCGCGTGCATCGGCTGTGTTGAAATCGGGATTGGTGAGCCAGTCCTCGAAGCCGAGTACGGCGCAGGCCTTTTCAAAGTCTTTGGCGCCACGCTGGAGAATTACATATACGTATGCGTTCGGATCGGTTTCCCAGCCTTTGCACTTGTAGGTCCATCCCAGAACGCCGGAACCTTCCTGGTTGCCGGAACGGGGTACGAAATCGCCGAATTTGCCGTTGGGGTACTGCGGGAACTGGGTGAGGTAACCAAGTTTTTCAAGTGTGAGCTGGTCGCGGGTCTTGATACGGCAAAGGTTGAGGCACGCGTTGTGCATGCTCTGGTATACGAACGACCCTTCCCCGGTGTGCTGACGCTGTAGAAGGGCGGCCAGTATGCCTATTGTGCAGTGCATACCGGTGTTGGAGTCGCCGAGGGCGGCACCGCTCTGGGTGGGAATGTCGTATTCGCCTTCGTACCAGCCTGTTGTCGAAGCCGCACCGGCAGTTACCTGTGCCACTGGTTCGTAGGCCTTGAGGTTGGCGTATTTTGAACTTACAGGGAAGCCCTTGATGGTTGCGTATACGCAGCGGGGATTGATCTTGTGAACCACTTCCCAGCTGAAACCAAGTTTGTCCATTGCTCCCGGGTGCAGGTTTTCGATGAAAACATCTGCGCCTTCGATAAGTTTTGTAAGAATGGCTTTACCGTCGGGGGTGGCGGCGTCAAGGGTCAGGGATTTCTTGTCCGAATTGAGCTGGAGGAAATAATAGCTGGGTTCTTTGGGATCGAACTGTATTTCGTTACGGGTTGCGTCGCCTGTGCCGGGACGCTCGATTTTGATTACTTCGGCGCCAAGCCATGCCAGAAGCTGGGTACACGAAGGACCGGACTGTACATTGGTAAAGTCTACTACTTTGATACCTTGAAGAGGAGCAGTATTCATAAAATCTGTTTTTGGGGTTAGTTATGTTGTTTTTCTTAATTTCTTAAGCATGCCTTACGGATGTTTCTGATATTAAAAACATCTGATACTTTATTTAAGTTCAACCTTTTCTGCTCCCCCCACGAAAAACGCCCCCGGCGTAACGGCCGGAGGCGTTGTGCTGTTTTGTAATTGATGTATTTAGAGTGTGTTCTCTACCGTGTCGTCAACAGGAATGTCTTTGTTTACGTTCTTGCAGCCTACCAGAGCATAGAACAGCAGGTAGCCCAGCATGGCAACAACCAGCCAGTAGGAGGCCATGTAGCCGGCGCTGTTGGCGATGGCATTCTGGATAAGAGGCATTACGCCGCCGCCTACAACCATCATCATGAAGATACCGGAAGCCTGTGCTGTATATTTGCCAAGGCCCTCTACCGCGAGGTTGAAGATACCGCCCCACATAACCGATGTGCACAGGCCGCACAGTACAAGGAACATAGCCTTGGCGGGAACCTGAGCGGTGGTGAAGCCGTCCGCTGCGCTGTACGAAGGCATCGAAACTGTGATGTCGCCGGGGAATACGATAGCGGCGATGACAAGGCAGATACCTACGGTAGAAGCTATGATAAGCTGCGTGCGGCTCGATACTTTTGCTGAGATAACGGTGGAAATCATACGGCCCACGAGCATAAGCAGCCAGTAGATGGCGGCGATACCGCCCGCAACGGCCACTGCATTCTCTGTGATGCCGGATACGGCACTGTCGCTAAGGTAGAACAGCAGCACGCCGGGGATACCTACCTCGATACCTACATAGAGGAAAATGCCGATAACACCAAGCACTGTGTGGCGGAAGTTCCAGGGGCTGTGCGAGTATTTTACCTTTTTGCCGCCTTTGCCCATATGGGGTTCCGGTATCTTTACCGCGGAAATTACCAGGAATGCGAATGCGAATACACCCATAGCGATGTACAGCAGAGGGGCGACGTTGGAGATACTTGTCTCGGGTGTGATCTGGCCGATAAGCATACCCACGAACAGAGGGGTGAGTGTGCCTGCGAGCGAGTTGAAGGAACCGCCTGCCTGAACAAGCTGGTTGCCGGTGTTGCCGCCGCCGCCAAGGAGGTTAAGCATGGGATTTACAACGGTATTGAGCATGCAAACGCAGAAACCGCAGATGAATGCGCCCAAAAGATAAATTACAAAGTTGAGTGTTACGGCCTGTTCGGCTACAGTGAACACTGCTGTCTCGGTGCCTACGAAGCCCGAGAGCCACTGGAATATGAGGCCGATGATGCCTACAAGCATTGCTGCAAGGGCTGTTTTTTTGTAACCTATGCGGACCAGAAGGTTACCGGCGGGAATACCCATGAAAAGGTATGCCAGAAAGTTCATCATGTTGCCGAGCATGCCCGACCAGTCGTAGCTGTTTTTCCAGATGGTTCCTAAGGGTGCGGCGAGATTCGTTACAAACGAAATCATCGCAAAAAGGAAAATCATGGTAATGATAGCAACCACATTACCCTTTTGGGCAGGAGCCGCTACTGTTGCTTTTTCTGCTTTTGCCATTACGTATTAGAAGGTTTGGTTATTAAAATGTGATATGTTTGTCGTTTCCGGGCGCTCAGCGCGCGATGTGCAAAGTTAGAAATAATTATTGTAAAACCAAAACTAAATTTTCGGGTATGCAGCTATATTTTTTATTGGAATTTGAAGTTATGGCTTTATTGCTTAACTTTGCAGCTGAGTTGATATTCCGACGATTTCATGGACGAATATATATATGTGAGAATCGCATACGCCCTATTGCTGCTGGTATTCTTGTTCTGCGGATGCCTCCGGTGTTGCAATCTGTGGGGATTCCCGGCAGCCAGAATGGCCCATGTGTATCCCGCTAAGCGCGAGGCGGCAGCAGCCTATTTCAGTGTTTCCATGCTCCTTCCTTGCCTTGCCTATCCTTTCGGTACTGTTGATACATGGACTTTCGTCAGATGTTTCTGGATTCTTTACGTCCCTGCCGCCGCTTCCCTGGCTCTCAGACAGTTCTTTTTCAAAGATATCAATTCAAAGGAAAAGTATCTGCGTATTACAGCGGTAGGTGGAATACCGGTTGCGGTTTTGGTAGTTTTATTCAGCTTCGCTTGTTTTGGCGGCTCCACCTTTGGGGCTTGCCGGTGGCTGATTTATGCTGTGGCGGTGCTCGCCCTCCTGCTGTCAGCCTATATGGTTTATGTATTGGTTGCACTTTGCCGCATGGCTCAGACGGCTTCCGTCGAAGATTCCTATATATTCCCGCGTCGTTTCTGTGTGGCCATTTCCGGAATAACCCTCGCAGGGAGCGGCATGGCATGGGCTGTTTTCATCGTCGACACGCCACGGATGTATGCAGCTATAGCTGTGATGGCTCTCTTGGCAGGCATGGGAACACTGATAACAATCCTGCACCCTCAGGCAAAGACCCTCCCCGGGCGTTTGAGAGTGCGCGAATTTTCATCGTCCGAAAAAAACGTTAGGAAAAATATTCTTTCCGACGCGCAACTGGAAAGTATCGAGCGCCAGATACGGCAGATTGTGGAAACCGAAAAACTATATCTCGATCCCGATTTGAAACGCGATACCCTTAAAGAACGTCTCGAAATAAACCGTTCATACCTCAGCGAGGTATTCACACGCCGTTTCGGATCGCTCAACAGCTATCTGAACCTCCTCAGAATAGAATATGCCATGCGCTATGCCGCCGAGCATCCGAATGTGAAGCTGACAGAGGTGGCTCGAATAAGCGGTTTCGGCTCTATGAATACTTTCTACAGGGCCAAGAGGCAATACGAAAAAGGCAATTGATTATTTGACATACGATTTTTTGACAACTTGGCAGCCACACAGATGTTGCAGGAGCGCTTCTGTTGTAGCCATTGCATAACTTTGCATCTACATTTTAATTTTTGCTTTATATGAGAACTCTATCAAAATTATTGGCGTCGCTCCTGCCGCTGATGTCCGTCGCTTCTGCCGTCCATGCCGAGAGCTTCACCTTCCAGGGAATAATCTATAACACTACAAGCGATTCTACCTGCGAGGTGGGCCGGCAGACTCCCCCCGATATCAACGGCGCAGTGCGTTTGCCTGCCGAGGTTACCGATGGAGACGGGAACTCCTATGTCCTTAAATCCGTCTCGAACTTTGCTTTTGTTACATGTGCGTCGCTTACCGAGGTGACTGTTCCGGCAACGGTGGAAACCATCGGGAACTCCTCATTTTCCAAGTGTAGTTCCCTGAAAATCGTACGTTTTTCGGGTGCTCCACTGTCGGTCGGTTCCAACTGTTTCAGCGAATCAAATTCGATTGCCCAAGTCTATACCCCCGGACTTGAAGCGTGGATTTCAACCGACTTCAAAGATGCGTCGGCAAGTCCGCTGAATTACGGTGCCACACTTTTAAACACCGATGGTGTTAAGGTCGACTGTAGCGTTATACCCGACGCTACACTGCGTATAGGTAACTATTCCCTGGCGAATATGAAAGATCTGGAAACTATATCACTCCCGGAGAGTTTGGAAGAAATCGGAATCGGTGCATTTACCGGCACTCCTGTCAGATATGTCAATATCCCTTCGCTGGCCCGGTGGGCAAGCATAACTTTCGGGAACTATACAGCCAATCCTCTCTATTCGGGCGCGCTCCTTGTGCACGACGGCCGCGAGGTGAGTGATCTCGATATTCCTTACGGAGTAACTTCCGTCAGCAATTATGCCTTTATGAATTATACTGCCGCCGAAACAATAACGATTCCTGCAAGTGTTACGGCGGTTGGAACCCAGGCTTTTTCGGGATGTACCGGCGCAGCCACTCTCTCGATTGGCCAGAATGTGGCTACAATAGGCATGAACGCCTTTCAGAAAATTGATTTCAGAACAGTGCGGTCGCATGCAGTCAATCCGCCCGAACTGGCACGTAATTCGTTCAGCGAAAACACTTATTCTACCGCCATTCTCACCGTTCCTCAGGGCTCTCTTGAAGCATATATGGCCGCTTCGCAGTGGAAGAAATTTCAAAACATAACAGAGGAGGGCACAACCGCTATCGGTGCAGTTGTAGGCGACGCTCCAGCCAACGTGATATATTACAACCTCGACGGTCATAAAATCGCGAACCCGTCGGCCGGAACATATATCCGCTGTCAGGGCGGCAAAAGTGTGAAAGTACTTATCAGATAACGATTGCTGCGTTATAATATAAACGGGTGCGGCTCTGCCATAGAGTCGCACCCGTTGTGCTGTAAAATCAATTGTGCCTTTTATTTAAGAATTTTGCGGACCGAGCCGTCAGACATACGGACAATGTTGATGCCATTTGACATTCTTTCAATGCGTTTGCCGTCAACGGAATAAATCTGGTCGATTGTCTGATTTTCAGTCGGCTTAACGGTTTCAACGGCAGTCGGAGCACCGTTGGCATCGATAACGTAAGTAGTAAAATATGCCGGAGCTTCAGGATCCTCGAAATCCGGGCTGTAGAAACCATAGCCAAGTATGTAGCGCCCGTCGGCCGATATACCGGTAGGCAGACAGTAGCCTACGGAATCAGGAAAACCGAAAGTTTCTTCATATACCGGATATTCCTGTCCCAAAGTAGAAGCCTGCGAATCGCCCGCCATCCAGATGAAACTGCCGGCGCTCATATACAGCGGCTGCGTGCCGATGATTCCCACAAAAGTGCCGTCATCGGCGATAGCGGTAGGGAGCAGTCCGTAACCGTTGGGGTCGATATTCTGGGGTTCGCTGTAAATGGCGATTTCCTGAGTTTCCACATTGTAGACAACAGGCACGCTCGTAGCACCCCCTTCGGTACGTATCACACCCTGGCATAGAGCATATTTGCCATTGTTGCTTATGCCCATAGGCTGCATGTCGTAGAGTACTTTTTCGCCTTTGCTCAGGTCCTCGTCGTTCATAATAATATATTTGCTGAAAATCGGGTCGATATCATACTCGCCGTTTTCGTTTTCAATCCACAGGGTCGCCGGTCCGAAGCTGCCGACATATCCCAGGATCACCTTGCCGTCGCCGCTGACATATTTTGCGGATGAACCCTGGCCGGCATAGTCGCCGAGCACATCTTCGTCGGCTTGTGGCAGAAGAGTCCATGCACCGCCGTTTTTGGAATATGCGGCGAGTGTGAGATAGCCTTTTGCCACAAGAGAACCCGTGAGAACACTGCCGTCGTTCGAAAGTGCCTCCCCGAGAATATATTTGTATTCATCCGATGGGGGTGCAAGGACGGTTTCAACACCCTCAATCGAATATGTTACACCCGGACCATTGTAACCGATGGCAACGCCGTTGTTGTCCACGTGGCGCAGTTCGGCACCTTCGTCGTCTGTGGAGATTTCGAATTTTACAAGGCCGTTTTCGAGGTCGGCAACGAAATAGCCTGCACCGCTCTCCAGTGCGCCGCAGGCATATTTACCGTTCGGCGAGATGCTGAGACCCATCAGTTGTGGTTCGTCAATCCCCGGAGTTCCCAGACCGAGCGAAAGAGTTTTGATGGTCTGCGCGTTCAGCGATGAGCATACAGCGAATCCGAGGAATAGAGTAAAAATTTTTTTCATAGGAATAAACAAAGCCCCTTTTGTGAAGTATGACGGAAGACGGGCCATAAATATCTTCTGCCGTACTGTTTTCAGAAATTTCTGGAAAGACGTTGCAAAAGTACACCATCCCGCGTAAAAATGCAAATTTATGTTTAGTAAATCGTGCGTATAAATACACTTTGTTCCGGACGGGATATTTGGAATATATTAATGTAATGTGTAATTTTGCTGGTGGAATTCATTAACGTTCTTAAAGTTGTTTGCACGCTATCGGTACAATAGATGAGGTCTAACCGGATATTCTCTAATCTGATTGCATATATCTGCCTGGTGATTGTAGTCGTTTCACATTCGCTGCAGGTAGAGGCCCGTTGTTCCTATGAACAGCTTGGACAGTGCAGCGTGCGGGAACTGTATGATATGGGAATGAGGTACGGTGCCACAAACCAGCAGACCGACAGTGCCTTTCTATGTTTCAGCACAATAGCGGGCAGGCACCACGACGGCATGCCGGAGAAAGACAAATATGTGTGTATAGATGCTCTTACGCGCCTGTTCGCCATATATTATACTGTGTATTTCGATTACGGAAACGCCTATGAATGTCTGTGTCGTGCCGACGCTATCAGGCGCGAACTCGGAGCTGAGATTCCCTCGCTTGATATATGCTACGGCAACATATATTCGGCAATAGCCGGTTCGGATGGTGATACTGTGGTCATAAGGCGAGCAATCGACAATTACCGCAAAGCATTCTGGGCGGCTGCGAAAACGGACGATAAGGAGATATTGCATATAGCATTTGACAATCTCGCCCTCTCTGCATACGGTATTTCTGAATTTCCGGGCATAGAGAATGAGGCGGTGAAATATGCCGAACTGTCGACAGGAGATGTGGATTTCCAGTTCTTCTTCAATCAGTGGGCGGGGATGAAAGCTATTGGCGAGGGGCGTTATGCCGATGCTCTCGCTTGTTTTCGCAAACAGCTTGAAGTGAGCGAGGGTAATGTGCTGTTCCGTCGGTCTAATGTCAATACTTTGGAGAATTTTTATACAGCATATCTCAGGCTGGGCGACATGGAAAATGCCGCCCGGATGCTCGACAGTATGGAAATGTGCGCGCGGCGGTTCGAGATGAAGGATGTGCTTGTGAATGTATACCGTCTGAGGGCGGATTTCTGCGGACACACCGGAGACAGCTACGGGCAGATGCGTTTTTCCAATTGTTTTTTGAGCCTTCGTGATTCGCTTATAAGCTATCAGAGGTTGATGAGCATCGAGGAATCGGATTTTTTAGGACGTCTGAAAGAAGCGCAGGAACATATCGACCGGGAGAATGAACGCTCGCGGCGTCGCGATATGATAATAGGCTTTCTGATTGTGTTGATTGGAATTGGAACACTATTTTTCTTCATTCTCTACAACCGCAACAAGCGCCTGAAAGAGAAAAACCGGATCTTGTATACCAAGCAGAACGATTATATAACGGAAACGACCCATCTGTATGGAATCATACGGGAACTGCAATCAACGGCCAACGACGGCAACGATTCCGCCGCCGAAGAGGTGCGGAAATATAAGAATTCCGCTCTGAGTGACGAAGACAAGAAGAAAATAATGGGACGCATACGTCTTTTGCTTACTGATTGTGATGAGATATTTTCGTCGGAATTTTCGGTAGGACGTCTGTCGGAGTTGACGGGGATAAAACAGCGGGATGTGTCGCAGGTGATAAACGAGATGACCGGTGCCAATTTCTATGTCCTGATAAATGAGTTCCGAATCAAAGAGGCTTGCCGACGCATGGCCGACACAGAGCACTACGGATGTTTGACTTTGGAAGGCATAGCTACCGGAGTGGGATTCAAATCGCGGTCGTCGTTCATTTCGTTTTTCAAGCGTTTCACAGGTCTGACACCGTCGGAATACCTTGATATATCGCGGGGAAAAAAGGCCTGAAAAGGGATTATAGCAGGAAAATCGTGTACGTTTTCCTGCAAACGTACAACAAATGGCAGCCACAGAACACGCACGGCACATGTTTTTACTATTTTTGCGAGGAATAAGAGCAAAACGAAAAGTCGAACGTGTGTTTACAATAAAATAGTATTTAAAACCAGTTATGTTTAAAGTATGAATAAGAAATTTGCTTGTTGTATGACTGCACTCGGTGTTGTCATTTCATCATTCTTGTCTTCGCAGGATGCTGTTGCCAGGAAGAGCGCTTATCCAATATTGCGGGGCAATATGGTGAGCAATCTGGCGTGGAGCGGCCTCGACAATACCGAGGTTCCTCGTGGTATCTACAACCTACCGTTGAAACCAAATCTTTCTGCTTCCGAGATCACTCCGGTAGCGACACATCCATTTATGAACGGTCTTTCAGGAGGTACTGTCTCCGATAATGTATATTATGCGATAGTTACGCACCCAATGCCAGGAATCCCTTACTCCACAACGTATTTTTCGACTTTTGGACTTGATGAGGGCAATCTGATTACCGACGAGCTGATATCGAGTGCTTTGCATATAGCCCTCGGCACCACCACCGACCCTTCGACAGGCACTGTTTACGGTATTTTTTATGGCGACGAATGGCAGACTACCTATGAGTTTGGTACGATAGACTACAAGACAATGACAAGAGGCGAGAGCAAATTCGCTGTTACCCAGCCTTATGTTCTTGCCGCAGCTCCGGAAGGGGTGATATATGCCATCGGTTATGATGACGGATACTTGTATAAAGTGAACGTTGCCGCCCAAAGTTTCGACAAAATCGGCGATACTGGTCTCGGAACGCTGAAATTTTATGAAAACCAGTGGAAATGGTATGCCTATCCGCAGAGCATGATTTACGATACACGCAGCAACCGTCTTTACTGGGCCGAATATCGCCGTACCGACTGGCAGACATGTGAAGCCAATCTTTATGAGGTCAATCCCGAGAATGGCTCGGTAACTCTGCTGAGTGAAATGCCCAACCTGATTGAGATGACCAATCTCTATATTCCCTGGGAGCCGGCCGATGCCGCTCCTGACGACATAACTAATCTGCGTGTCGACTTTTCAGGGGGCAACAAAACGGGCAATATCTGTTTCACACTGCCTTCTACCACTTATGACGGCGAAAGTCTGACCGGTGAGCTTACATGCTACATCACGGCTAACGGTGATACCATAAGCACGGTCAAGGCCCAGAGCGGAAGTGCTGTAGCAGCTCCCGTTACAATCAGCGACGACAGCTCTGTATATTTCAAGGTGTCGGCAGCGAACAATGCCGGCAGCAGCAACGTTGCCGGTATACGCGCGTGGATTGGTCGTGATTATCCTCTGGCAGTCAGTGATATCGCTCTTACCTTTGACAAGACCACTGGTACCGTAAACCTCACGTGGGCTAAAGTTTCCTCGCAGAAGGGTGTTAACGACGGATATGTTGATACCGACAATATCACCTATACCGTAACACGCTATCCCGATGAAGTGGTAGTAGCTGAAAATATCGCTGAAAGCGCCTGTACAGACAAGCTTTTGAAAGGCAATGAGATGCAGTCGTACTACTATACTGTTATCGCATCCAACGGCACCGGCTTTAACAGCGAGGCCACTACATCATCGCGTTGCATCTATGGAAAACCGTTTGATACGCCTTACTTTGACGATATCGACGGCACAATCTCGCAATATCTTTATACCGTTCACGACAATAACGCAGATGGAGAGAGCTGGATTACCATTCCCACCTCGGTTGCCACAGAGACACGCTGGGAATACAATTCGTCGAACGCGCAAGGGAAATCGGATGAATGGCTGATCACTCCTGCCATCACCTTGTCGCCGGACAGCCTTTACCGCTTCTCGGCGGCCATAGGCACTACGACCCGTTACACCTCCAAAATCGAGGCAGCTTATGGTACCGATGCCGATGACCTCAGCGGCTATCAGACTTTAGTTGAACCTTTTGAATTCAATACTCCCAGAGTTAACCAGTTTATCACAAAGGATATACGTGTCGACAAGGCCGGAGAGTATTATTTCGGACTTCACGCCATCAATGAAGGTGCCGGCGGTATCATTGTTGTTGACAGCATCGAGGTAAAGTCGCTCGGTCTTATCGGTGCTCCTGGTGCAGTCAGAGACCTGACGGTCAATCCCGATGGTACCAACATAAATCGTGCTACAATCTCTTTCTACTCTCCTGATGTATCTTCGACAGGCGAGGCTATCAATACTCTTTCATATATAGAGGTGTATCGCGATAATAGCGTTCTGTTGGCAACCTTGAAAGATGTAGCAGTCGGTAAACAATACACTGTCGAAGATGAAGTCGGCGAAGGTGGATTCCATTCGTATTCCGCAGTAGCCTATAACGATAGAGGCAAGGGCCTTGATTGTGAACCTATCAGGGTATGGTTCGGGTATGATATGCCTCTGGCACCGGAGAATGTCCTTCTGAAAGATAATTTTGACGGTACATTTACAGTAACATGGAATATTCCTGAACGCGGTGTTCATGGTGGATTTGTTGACCCTTCGGTACTGAAGTTCAATATCTACAAAGTATCTGCAACCAACTATATTCTCGATGTTCTGGGTTCGGATGTTGAGGGTAACTCCTATACTGCCGGATTACCCGCAAATTCTTGGAAACAGGATTTCATGTATGTAAGCGTAATGGCCACTCTTGATGGTCTTGCTGTAACGGATCGTACGATGAGCAACTGTGTACAGTATGGGGAGCCTAATACTTTGCCGTTTGTTGAAAGTGCTCCTAATGGACAGTTCCAGAATAACCAGACGCTCAGCGTCTGTGCCCGAGATCCTTATACCGGATTCTTTACCAATACCGGCCGTTCGGCCGATGAAGATGGTGGCTCGATTATGTTCACAAGCTATAATACAGGTGCATGGGCACGTATCGGCACCGGCATGATTTCGATAGCTGGCTCCGTAGACCCGCGGCTTTCGTATAGTTATTATGCAATCCCCGGTGTATCGGCCGATTTGAAAGTCGATGTAATAAAGGCCAATGGTATGGATTCCACCGCAGTTAAGACTGTCAATCTGGGCAGCATTACCGATACCGAGCAGTGGTGTACATCAACAATTTCTCTTCAGCCGTGGATCGACGAGCATCATATCTACGTATGTTTCACCGGCACCGTCAACGATCCAGGCGCTCAGATCTATATTGACAATATCGAAGTGAAGGATTACGCTGATCCGACAGGCATCAACAGTGCTGAGGCAGAAAAAACAGTAGAAGTGAAAGTCGTGGCAGACGGACTTGTCATTACATCCGCAACCGATATTCCGGTGGCACTCTACAACATAAGCGGCGCAGAGGTTTATTCCGGAAACTGCAAAGCAGGAGTGGCAACCACTGTCAATGTCGAGAAGGGTATGTATGTAATTGTAGCGGGTAATGTAAGAAAGAAGATTGCCGTGCTCTGATTATAATTCCGCAAATTCACCCTTCAGGGTAATAATAGAAAAGAGGCTGCGTCTAAATTGGCGCAGCCTCTTTTTCGGTGTATTGTGAATTGTGTGTCAGAAGGAACGGCGGAGGCGGGCGACCGGGATGCCGAGGCGCTCACGGTACTTGGCGACGGTGCGGCGGGCGATGTCGTAGCCCGCGGTGGCGAGGGCATCGCACAATGCCTGGTCGGACAGCGGATGCCGCTTGTCTTCCTTGTTGATAAGTTTTGTCAGAGTGTCCAGAATCTCGTGGGTCGAAACGTCGGTTTCCGCATCGGGCCGTTCGTTGAAAAATAGCTTCAGCGGGTAGAGACCGTGTGGTGTTAGAATATATTTTCCCGATGTGGCACGCGATATCACGGATAAATCCAGACCGGTAACCGCTGCCACATCTTTAAGAATCATTGGTCGTATGTCGGCCTTGTCGCCGCTGAGCATGAAATCGCGCTGAAGCTTTACAATTGCTTGCCCGATGGCCATGAGGGTGCTGTTGCGCTGGCCCAGCAGACGGATGAACGATGTGGCTTCGTTGCGTTTGCGGCGTATAAAGGCCGCGGCGGTATGGTCGGTCGTATTGTCGGCGGTGTCATCGGCGGCAAAGGTGGATTCTATGCCAAGTTCAGGAATATTGCCTGGAAGGCTTAGGCTGAATGTGTCGTCGGTGGCGTCATAGTCCAGATAGAAATCGGGAGTTACAGCTGCGGCGCGTCCGACGCCACGGCCTGTCTCTAATGCCGATGCCGGTTTGGGGTTGAGGCTGCGGATAAGTTCGAGTGCTTTTTCCATTTCTTCCCGGTTTATGCCGAGCTGGCTCTGGATGCGGTCGAAATGTTTTTTTGAAAAAAGATCGAAGTAGTTTCCCACAACCTCTTTGGCTATACGCAGGGTAACGCTGTTCTGCCGCCTGTCAAGTTGCAGCAGCAGGCAGTCGCGCAGGTCGGTTGCGCATATTCCTGCGGGGTCAAGCATACGCACCTGGTCGAAAACATATGCCATGTCGTCGGGGTCGGCGTATACGCCTTCTATAATAGCAATGTCATCGGCGATATCATTGAGGCTCCGCCTCAGATAACCGTTGTCGTCCAGATTGCCGATTATGTGTGCTGCAATGCGCAGCTGTCCTTCGGAAAGCTCGCTTTCGCCTGCAAGACGGCGCATAAGCACTTCGCCCATCGACTCACCCTCGTCAGCGGCAAAACTCGAAGATTCTATATGTGCGCTGTCATCGCCGTTGGCTGCATGGCGTAGGTAGGCCGGTGCGTCGTCACTGTCGGCATAATCTGCGAGCTGCAGCTGGTCGGATGTCTCGGTGAATTCGGATTGTTCCGTTTCGGCCGGGCTATTCACGGCTTCGAGTGCAGGATTTTCATCAAGTTCGCGTCGCACCTCGTCTTCCAGTTCGGGTACGCTCATTTCCAGCATGCGCCCCAAGGCAACGTTCTGGGGGTTCAGACGTTGTTGCAGGCGTTGCTGCTGTTCCTGGCGTAGTTTATTTTGGAAATCGCTCACTTTTCGGTTATAGGAAGGTTGCACTTGTTTGCTGCCTGCAAATTTACGCAGAATTTCCAAAACGGCCTATAGGCGTATATAAAATAAATCGAGGGCGTCCCGCAGGACACCCCCTTGTACACTTGAATCATATTTATGGCTTAGGATATTTGTGTATGTATCGTAGCATCAATATCGGAGAGAGTATTTTCTCGACTTGTATAGGAGGAAGGAAGTGCTGTTTAACGATAATCGCTGAAACGTTCCTGCAGTCTTTTGCGGGCAAAGAAGATACGGCTTTTTACGGTGCCGAGGGGCAGATTCATTTTCTCGGCAATTTCGCTGTATTTGTAGCCTGCAACGTGCATGGAGAAAGGGATTCGGAATTCGTCGGAGAATTCGTTGATTGCTTTGCTGATTTCGGTGGCGCCGTACGATTCTTCGGGCGATTCAACCGTGCTTTCGCCAAGGTTCAGCAGGTAGAGGTTGTCGGTGGTGTCCACGATTGTGGCTGTGCGCACGTTGCGGCGGTAGCTGTTGATAAAGTTGTTGCGCATGATTGTGAACACCCAGCCTTTGAAGTTTGTTCCGGCAGTATATTTTTCTTCGTTGTCGAGGGCTTTAACCATTGTGTCCTGAAGAAGATCGTAAGCGTCGTCGCGGTTATTGGTGAGCATGTAGGCAAAGTTCAGAAGATTTGCCTGAAGAGCGGTGAGATTGTCGATGAAATTAGTCGATGCCATGATGAATATTTTTTAGAATTAGTTTCTGTTTTTTCTTTGATTCTGATGCAAATTTAGAGGCAGATTAAGCAAAATCAAGAATATTAATGTAAAATAATGTTAACGAATTGAATTGTTTGATTTGGCCTTTTTAAGTTCTTGAAAATTAATAGCTTAAAATCAAATATCATTGTTACAAGATTGTTACATACATTTGAATGTTATGTAAATGTTGCTTTAATGCCATTAAAATGTAACAAAATTAAGGTTTAAAAAGGCCCTTAAAAAAGAGGCTGCAAGCAGCCCCTTTGGAAAGAATTGGAGATTATAACAATGACTTTAGCTGGCTGATTGTGAGGATTATACGCATCCCGACAAGAGTGACGTAACACCTTTGCCGGTTGCAGATGTATGCATTACGTGTCTGGAATCGCATCGGTTGAATGCCCAATGCGTACACTGGAAAACAGACATGTTGCGGGTCGTTAATTTTATAGACATTATGGTTTAGATGGTCTGGTGAAGAAGTTTCTACCTAAATCATCACAAATATACATCGTATTCATTAAAAACACAACATTTTTGATGAAAATATTCGAAAAAATGATATTTTTTCGAATATTTTCATTTCTATGTACTATGAGGTAGTTAAAATTTGGCAGTAAACCTCATGCCATATCAGTTTGTAGCGTATGATATAACATAGTGCCAGCCATCGCGGGCCGGAGCGTCGGCGCTTGTCCATTGGCCTGCGGGGGCCGTGAGTGCAAAGTGGCACAGACCGATGCCGAGGTCCATGCGTGCGCCATCGGTCGCTTTTGTTGTATAGAAATCTACGCGTTTGTCCGTCGCAACGGCACGCCAAGGTTGTGAGTTGAGGCTCGACGGTGCAAGCCGCATCATTTCCAATGCAGCGTGGAATGGAGAACCTGTGCTCGCTTCAAACAGCTCGTCGAAAGGCTTGCGTTGCTTGCTTTTTGCCATCCATTTGGTGAGGCGGGAAAACAGAGTGTCGTTTTGGGCGCCTATACCGAAAGCCACCACCGCAGGAATAGTCTCGCTTTTGGTCGGAGAGGCTGCTTTTGCAGCGTCTCCTGCAGAGAATGTACCGCCGAGCCAGCAGGTGGCTACGCCGTGTGCCGTGAGCCACAGCACCACTCGCTCCGTTTTCATGCCGGCGTTCACGGGCGCCAGCGTATCGCCTTCGGTATAGCAGAGCACAAGAAAGTGTCCGGCACCGGAAATGACGCCGTATGTGTCTATCTTGCCTCCGATAGCCTTGTTTACAATGCTGATGCGGGCATGCTCGCCGTCAATCGGGTCAGGAACGGCGCATATTTCCGTAAGTTTCTCCATAACGGAAGCCGGAACCGGTTCGGAAACAAATTTCCTTGTGGAATGGCGGGTATGTATTGCTTCTTCTAAATCCATAGCTATTTTTGTCCAAAGTTACGCAAAACTTGCCGTTCTGCAAGAAGATAATGAAATGACGGAAATAAAAAAGGCTGCCGAAGCAGCCTTTTTTATTATAATCCGCGAAGGAATTATTCTGTACGACGGGTCTTTTTGCCGTAGCCGTAGCGAGCAGCTTCGCCGAGCTGTTCCTCGATGCGGAGCAGCTGGTTGTACTTGGCCATACGGTCGGAGCGGCTTGCAGAACCGGTTTTGATCTGGCCGGCGTTGGTGGCAACAGCGATGTCGGCGATAGTGGCATCTTCTGTTTCACCGGAACGGTGGGAGATAACTGCGGTGTAGCCGTTACGCTGAGCGAGTTCGACAGCACGGAGAGTCTCGGTGAGAGAACCGATCTGGTTAACCTTAACAAGGATGGAGTTGGCGCAGCCGAGTTCGATACCTTTTTCGAGGTACTTAACGTTGGTTACAAAGAGGTCGTCGCCAACGAGCTGGCAGCGGTCGCCGATAAGGTCGGTGAGGACTTTCCAGCCTTCCCAGTCGTTTTCGGCCATACCGTCTTCGATAGAGTCGATGGGGAATTCGTTGATGAGCTTCTCGAGGTATTCGGCCTGTTCCTTGCTTGTGAGGGTTTTGCCGTTTTCTTCCTTGGGAGCGCCGTTGTTCAGGTGGCTGTAGTGATATTTGCCGTCCTCGTAGAATTCGGAGGAAGCGCAGTCGAGACCGATGGTAACGTCTTTGCCGGGAACATAGCCTGCTTTTTCGATAGCCTTGATGATGCAGTTGAGGGCATCTTCAGTGCCGTTGAGTTTGGGAGCGAAACCGCCTTCGTCGCCTACTGCGGTGCTGAGGCCACGTTCTTTGAGAACGCTCTTGAGGTTGTGGAATACTTCGGTACCCATGCGGATACCTTCGTGGAAGGAGGTAGCACCGATAGGACGGATCATGAATTCCTGGAAGCAGATGGGAGCATCGGAGTGAGCGCCGCCGTTGATGATGTTCATCATGGGAACGGGGAGAACATAGGTGTTGCAGCCGCCGATGTATTTGTAGAGGGGCAGGTCGAGGTAGTCGGCAGCAGCTTTGGCAACAGCGAGGGAAACACCGAGGATGGCGTTAGCACCGAGGTTGCTCTTGGTGTCGGTACCGTCGAGGGCAAGCATGGTTTCGTCAATTGCAATCTGGTCGAGGGCGTTCATGCCTACGAGAGCTGCAGCGATGGGGCCGTTTACGTTGGCCACTGCTTTGAGGACGCCTTTGCCCATGTAACGGCTCTTGTCGCCGTCGCGGAGTTCGAGGGCTTCGTTAACGCCGGTGGATGCTCCCGAGGGAACAGATGCGCGGCCACGTGCGCCGGATTCGAGAATTACGTCTACTTCTACTGTGGGGTTGCCGCGGGAGTCGAGAACCTCACGACCGATGATTTTTTGAATTTTCATAATAGTCTTTCTAATAGCTTGCTATTTGGTTTGTGTTTTATGGTGCAAATTTACGAAATTTTTCTGTAATCGGTGCATGACGGCGCAAAATCTTTGTTCACTTTTTATTAAGTGCCAAATCTGTAATCTGCGCTTCGCTCAGAAAGCCGTCGATCCAGCTTCGAACGCGGTTTCGGAACGATTGTGTACCGTAACCGCGGATGTTCAGAATAAGGTCCATGTTTTTCAGAGCTTCTTCAAGCGTGCCGTTGGTATGACATTTTCCGAGGTATTGCCAGAGGATAGTCTGAACGCACTTTTCATGCGATGATGTGTAGCGGAGGAACTGTTCCTGTCCGATGAGCATGCATAGTGTGTTGAACATCAGCTTGGTTACATATTCGTCGCCAACACCGTAGGCTTCGAAACTCTTAATGTGCTGTTTTATTACCGATGTGCGTGCTTTTGCGCGGCCGTATTTGCTGCGGTTTGCTTCCTTGGCGATGGCGGTTGTTTTCTGTTCGAGCAAGGCGTCGGCGTCCGGATTCAGAAAGAACTCCATGAACGCCTTGGCCTCTTTCGACGAGTCGTATACGGCCATCACGAAATCCCTCAGTTGTTCGGCGCTGAAGGTTTCGAGTTCTTTGCGCAGCTTGGCCTTGGACATTATTCAGCCGTGGGTTTCAGCCATTTGTCGAACCAGCGGAAGAACAGACGCTGCCATAGGGCGGCATTCTGTGGTTTCAGAATCCAGTGGTTCTCGTCGGGGTAGATAACCATTTCGGCAGGAATTCCGCGCAGCTTGGCGGCGTTGAAGGCGGCCATGCCCTGTGATGCCAGAATGCGGTAGTCGAGTTCGCCGTGGCTCACCATTATGGGTGTATCCCATTTGTCTACCAGGCGGTGAGGTGAGTTTGCGAAAGTGCGTTGCGCGGCCTTGTTGTCTTTCTCCCAGTATGCGCCGCCCATGTCCCAGTTGGCGAACCACATTTCTTCGGTGTTTAGGTACTGGTCTTCCATATTGAAGATACCGGCGTGGGCCAGCAGAGCTGCGAAGCGGTGGTTATGGATGCCGGCGAGATAATATACGGAGAATCCGCCGTAGCTTGCGCCCGTGGCGCCTATGTGCGCGCCGTCGATGTAGTTTTCTTTCTTCATGTCGTCTACCGCAGCAAGGTAGTCCTGCATGTTCTGTCCGGGATAGTCCTTGGAAATCTGTGCGTTCCATTCGCTGCCGAAGCCGGGAAGACCGCGGCGGTTGGGGGCAATCATGATATATCCGTGCGATGCCATAAGCGCAAGGTTCCAGCGGTAGCTCCAGAACTGGCTTACGGCCTGTTGCGGTCCGCCCTGGCAATAAAGGATGGCTGGATATTTGGCGTTGGCGTCGAACTTGGGCGGGTAAACCACCCAGGTAACCATCTGCTTGCCGTCGGTGGTGGGTACTATACGCTTCTTCACAACGGGCATGTCGAGCTGAGCGAATACAGCCCCGTTCACATCTGTAAGCTGTTTAACCTCGGGAGTTTTCTTGCCTTTGAGAGTGATTGAATACAGTTCGTTGGGGCGCAGCATGGAGTGTTTCATCGTAATCACACTGTTTTTGCCAACGGGCGAGAGCGTTGTAAAGTCGGCACACTCGTCGGTGAGCTTGCTCACGGCAGCTGATTTCACGTTGATGCTGAAAACGGGAATCACTCCGTCCTGGGGAGCGACAAAATATATGTCCTTTCCGTCGGGCGCCCAGGCGAATTCGTCGATGGTATAATCCCAGTCGGCTGTAAGATCATGCTTCTCGGCGGTGGCGCAATCCATAATGAAAAGACGGTTGCGGTCGCTCTCGTAGCCGTCGTGTTCCATCGAGAGCCATGCCAGATATTTGCCGTCGGGAGAGAATGCGGGCATCGTGTCATAGCCCATCATGCCCTCGGTAAGGTTGTGAGTTTCGCCCGATTCGATATTATAGATGTACAGGTCGGAGTTTGTAGACAGTGAATACTCCATGCCTGTTTTCTTGCGCGATACATAAACCAGCATCTTGCCGTCCGGGTGCCATGCGAACGATTCCACGCCGCCGAACGGCTTCATGGGTGCCTCGAAAGGCTCGTCGGCCATGATATCCTTCAGCCCGGTAACCTTGGAGCCGTCGAAAGCACCGATGAAAGGATGAGGAATTTCGGTAACCCATTCGTCCCAGTGCTTGTACATAAGGTCGTCGATAACGCGACCGGTGGCTTTGGGCAGGTCGGGATAGAGATCGCCGGCAGAACGGGCATATTTCACATTGCCGATAACCACCACCTTGGATTCGTCGGGCGAGAAAAGAAAGCCGGATATACCTCCGGGATGTTCGCTCACCTGACGGCGGTCGGTTCCGTCGGCGTTCATCATCCATATCTGCATATTACCGTCGCTGTCGGGATACATAAAAGCTATATGCTGGCCGTCGGCCATCCATACGGCGCCGCTTTCGCTTTTGGGAGTTTCGGTTATGCGTACCGGAGTCGCGCCTGCCGTGGCAAGGCTGAGAGTGTATAGGTCGTTATTGGAATTGTTCTCGGCAAGGTTCTCGTAGGAAACACCGAAGAGTACTGTTTTTCCGTCGGGCGACACTGCCGGCCCGGCCACACGGCCGAGGGCCTGCATCGCGTCGGCGTCGAAGATGCCTGTGGTGCTTTTGAAATCAGCTGCCTGGCCGGCCGCCGTAGCAGCCACAAGCATTGCACCTGCTGTCATTGCTATTTTGTTCATGTTGGAAAAAATTATGCTTATCAGCGCAAAATTACGCACAATTTCCGACATTTCCATCCCGCCGCAGGGTTTTATCACATCCAATAGCTTAAATAAATGTATAATGTTACGCATATATCGTCCTATCCGTACAGTTGCCAGGTTTTATGTTTAGATCCCACAAAAAATTTGTAACTTTATAGTCGGACTTTTTACTAATTACCCGATAGAATTTATCGGCGAAATAAGAATAACAATCATTTTCATCCCATTTATTAATTTCGGTAATATGAATTTCTTTCAATTAGTAATGACAATCGCAGCCTTCGTCGTCATTACTACGGACATATCCGCACGTGAAACGGCTACTAAAAGTTTAGATCTGTCAACGCTGAGCCCGGAGGTCTCCCCGGAAGTGGATTTTTATCGCAACGTAAACCTTAGATTTGCAGCGGCAAACGAGGATAAGATAGAAAACGTACCTTTGTAATG